>NZ_CP189573.1:2746949-3433686 GCF_050157065.1 Carbonicoccus niuqiaonis | reverse complement strand
ACCTCATCGCCTCGCGGATGGCGTTGCGGGAGACGCCCAACTTCTCGCAGAATGTGGCCTCGGTGGGCAGCCGGTCGCCCGGCCCGAAGCCGTGGTCGATGATGTAGGCCTTGAGCAGTTCCTCCACCGACGGCGGCGAGGGCCGTCGGTAGGAGCGCTCCTCGACAGGGTTCGCTGGCACGGTCCCAAACGTACACCTTCGTCGTACGTAGCACGTCCGACAATCCTGCGAGATCCACGTCCGGATGGGTTGACATCGCCTGCCGACCACCCGATCATCAGATTGTCCCACAACCTACAGTCACAACGATGGGCTCAGGAGTCACTCCGTGTCATCCACCTCTTCGACGACGAACACCCTGCGGGATGGCTCGTTCGCCGACTTCGCCGCTGGCACCCTCGGCAACGCCGGCCAGAACATCTACGTCTCCCGGGCCGGGGTACTGCAGCGGATCGCGTACGCCAGCCTCGCCGGGAGCGGCTACGTCGACATCCCGTTTGCCAACTCCCACGACGACGGCGTGTCGCTGCCGGCCTACGTCTACCTCGATGCGCTGAACGGGGACGAGCGGCTTGAGCTCGACACCCGGGGTGCCTTCGCCGGCGCCAGTGGCGACCTGACCGGGGACGGCTTCGACGACATCGTCATCGCCAACCAGTTCGACGGTGCCACCAACGAGGTGTACGCCCAGGTCTACTTCGGCGGACCGGACGGCTGGAGCCACAAGCGGATGCTGCAGTTGTGGGCGCCGTCGAGCAAGGACGTCGTGATCGGCCGGTTCGCCCCGGGGGCGAAGCCGGCGATCGTGTTCGTGAGCCGGGAACGGCTGCGGATCTTCGAACAGGACGAGCAGGGCTTCGCCTCCCGCCGGTGGCGCGACCTGACCCTGCCGAGCCCGATCGAGTCGATGGTGGTGGCCGACCTCGACGGCGACGGCTGCGACGACCTGGTCGTACGGGCACCCGACAGCAGTGTGCGGATCCACTGGGGCGGCGACGGCGGTGTCGACCCGGAGCGATTCACCCAACTCGACGTCGAGCTGACCGGCAACCACGAGATCAACACCCGGCTCGACGCTGCGGCGATGGGTGCGGCCGGCGGCACCGTCGACAGTCTCGGCGCCACGGGGCTGTTCGTCTACAAGACCCCGACGGTGAGTCGGCTCAAGATCGTCCGGTACGAGGGGCGACCCCACATCTTCCTGTGTCCACGGGAAACCACGCTGTTGGTCGGGGTCGGCGCGGACCGTGAGCCGGCGGTCGGTCTCCGGCTGGAGACCGGTCCGGTGATGAGTGCCGCCATCGGCGACACGACTGGCACCGGCGTCGAGGACCTGGTGCTCGCGGCCCGGCAGCCCGCCGGTGCGGAGCAGGAACACTCACTGCGGTACGCGGGACTCCCCGGCGGCGGTTTCGCCGACGAGCCGTCCACCGTGGTGACCCGGTCGGCCAACGACGTGGTGATCGCCGACCTCGACGGCAACGGCCGTGGCGACGTGATCATCTGCCAGGACCACGTCCACGACTCCTACACCACCGAGTCGCTGGTGTTCCCCGGTACGCCCGAGGGGCCGGCGGCCGAGCCGCGGCGCCTGACGACGCACTGTGCACTCGACGTGCTGCTGGTGCGCGGGCCGAAGGACGGGTTGCCGAAGCCGGTCTTCGTCAACCACCTGAGCAACACCATCCACGGGGACGTCGACACCCACGTCTACCTGGGTGGCCCGGACGGCTACTCGGCCGACCGGCGACTCGCCTTCCGCGGGTGGGCGGCGACTGAGCTGAAGTTCGTCGACCTGACCGACTCGGGGGCGCCGGACGTCTATGTCGCCAACTCGAACGAGAACTGGCTGGAGCATGACTTCGGCTCGTTCGTCTACTACCGCTCCGGTGACGAGTTCCCGGACGAACGGCGGGTCGAACTGCCGACCACCCACAACATGTCCGGAGTGTTCGCCGACCTCGACCGGAACGGCTACCTCGACCTGGTCGGTTGTGGTTGGTCGAACAGCGAGGTGTTGATCTTCCCCGGTGGCCCGGACGGCTTCGGGGAGCCTCGCCGGATCGAGTTGATCATCGACGGGGTCACCTACAACCAGCCCCGCTACATGTCGATCGCCGACCTCGACCGGGACGGCTGGCTCGACCTGGTGATCCCCGAGCTCGGGCCGAGCGGGGGCGGGGTGATCATCCTGTGGGGTGGCCCGGACGGCTTCAGCGCCGACCGTGCCACGGTGCTGCCGAGTGGTACCACCGTGTCCTCGCGGATCGCCGACCTCGACGGGGACGGTTGGCTCGACCTGGTGGTCGGCGGCTTCAAGGGCGACGACCCGCACGACGACTACCGCACCTTCGTCTACGTCTACTGGGGTGGGCCCGACGGTTTCGCCAACGACCGTCGCACCCAGTTGCCAGGCTCATTCCCGGTCGACGTCGGTGTCGCCGACCTCAACAACGACGGCCACCTCGACATCGTCGCCACCAACTACCACGGTCATCAGCACCGCGACCTCGACACCTACGTCTACTGGGGCGGGCCGGACGGTGAGTTCCATCCGCACCGGATCACGCGGTTGTTCCACCACTCCGCCTGCGGGGTGCTGCTCGCCGACTTCGACGAGGACGGTTGGGTCGATATGGCGATCGCCAACCACAAGACGTACGGCAACCATCCCGGCGACTCCTACGTCTGGTTCAACGGCCCCAACGGCTTCACGGAGTCGAACCGGGTCGACCTGCCGACCGGTGGCCCACACGGGCTGAGCCACCAGGACTTCGGCAACGTCTACGACCGCGGCCCCGAGGAGTACTTCACCTCCCGGGTGCTGCGGACCAGTGGTGGCGGCACGTGCACCGAGCTGCGCTGGGAGGGCAAGGTGCCGCCCAAGACGTGGGTGACCGGAACGATCCGGACCGCCGACACCGAGGCCGGGCTCGTCGATGCCCCGTGGGTGCCGGTCGGCGGGGGCGTGCCGGTGGGCGAGTTCGTCCAGTACCGTCTCGCCCTGGGCGCCACCAACAGCGTCGCCACCCCGCGGATCACCGCGGTGGAGTTGATCATGGCGTGAATGGTGTCGCTGCCGTGAGGCCGTCCTGTTCGAGATGACCAAGGAAGGGTGATCACATGAGTGGTCCCAAGGTGGATGCCATCGCTGTCGATCTTGCACCCGGCGACGGGTTCGCCCGACACAGCGAGGGCGCCTTCGCCACGCTGGCCGACGGGACGGTGCTGTTCGTCTGGTCACGGTTCGACGACGGCTCCTTCCATGACAACGCGGGCGCCGACCTGGTGGCCATCCGTTCTTCCGACGGCGGTGTGACCTGGTCCGAACCGGAGCTGGTGCTGAGCCGCCACGACGACGACGCGATCAACGTGATGAGCGTGTCACTGCTGAGACTGCAGGACGGGCGACTCGCGCTGTTCCACCTGCGTCGCAAGGGATTCCACGACATGCGGTTGATCATGCGGATCTCCGATGACGAGGGTCGCAGCTGGAGTGAGGGGCGCTGCTGCATCCCGGCGATCGGATACCACGTCACCAACAACGACCGAGTGATCCAACTGTCATCGGGTCGACTCGTGGTGCCGGCCGCCTTCCACCGTGCCCGAGATGTCGGGCCGGAGCCGTCGTTCGACTCGTGGGCGACGACGTACTTCTCCTTCTCCGACGACCTCGGCGAGACCTGGCACGAGTCACGGCCGTCGGTGCTGCCGTACGGCGACAGCAGGTCAGGGATGCAGGAGCCCGGGGTGGTCGAGTTGGCCGACGGCACGTTGTGGGGGTGGGCACGGACCGATCAGGGGTCCCAGTGGGAGATGTCCAGCCGCGACGGCGGCGAGACCTGGTCGGTGCCGCGGCCGTCCGTGTTCAGTTCGCCGCGATCGCCGTTGTCGGTGAAGCGACTGTCATCGGGGCGGCTGGTGGCAGTCTGGAACCCGGTTGCCGCCGGGCCGGGGCAGTACCGGCCACCGTCCGGCTGGAACGACGGGCGCACTCCGCTGGTGCTGGCCATCGGCGACGGACAGGCGACCGAGTGGACGGACCAGATCGTGTTGGAGGACGATCCGGACTCGGGATACTGCTACACCGCGATCCACGAACTGCCGGACGCCCTGCTGCTGGCCTACTGCGCCGGCTCGGCGGTGCACGACACGAACTGCCTCACCCGACTCCGGATCCGCCGGATCAGCACGACCACCTGATCCGGCGCGCCGACGTGATCACGCGTGTCCGGGGCGGCCGAGCCGGTTGACCGTCGACACCCCGAGGCTGAGGTCCTGCACCAACAGCTCGGCGATCTCCACCTCCGTCGTGCCGCCCTTGCCGCCCAGCAACATGAAGTGGGTGATCGTCTCCGCGTGCCGTAGCGGAGCCTGCTCCGCCACCACCGTGCCGTCGACCGAGATCACCACGGTGCCCGCGTCCAGGTCGGCGTCGAACTGCAGGGTGTGCCACTGTCCCGCGACGAGGCTGGTCGGGACCGGCAACGGCCCGAAGTCCTGCGGATGCTCGATGTCGGGGCGGTCCGGGAGCACCTGGATGAAGTCCTGCATGTAGCCGGCCAGGCTGAACGCGGTGTCGGTGTACGGCTGGCTGATCTTGACATACCGGGTCGTCACCTCGGGACCGTGGAGGGTGAACGTCAGCCCGTCCTTGGTGCCGCTCCAACCGCCCTGTTCCACCCAGTCCCCATTGGTCTCGGCGATCCAGACCCGCAGGTCGCCCGGTTCGACGCGGGTGACACCGGACGCGTTGAAGTCGGAGCTGCCGGTGATCACCAGCCCGTCCAGGGTTCGCGGCTGCAGCAGGTCCAGACCGATACTACGGCCACCGTAGTCGAAAGCCACACCACCCACCTCGCCGAAGTGCAGCTCACCGGTGGCCGGATCGGTGTCTTCGGCTAGCCAGCCGCCGAGCGGCACCGCGTCGAACACGTCCTCGGTGGTGGTGAACACCGCGTGGTCGGGCTGCACCTCGAGCAGTGTGACGGTGCCGTACGCATTGGCCCCGCCGGTCGGGGTGTCGACGGTCGAGAACCCTTCCTGGACAGCGATCCGGAGCCCGGCGGTGGTGTCACCGACCCGGATCCGACAGCGGACCATCGCCTTGCGGGTACCCGGGAACAACCGTGATGCACCGATCGGGACGGTCACCCCGGCTGAATCCAGCCGTACGGCTCGCACTCCGTCGCGCGGCCCGTCGACCAGGGTGAGCGACCCTGCCTTGGTGGTACGCCACCACCGTGACTGCGCCAGCTCGGAGCCGTTCGCCACCCCCGCGGTGGAGTAGTGGTTCAACACGTCCAGGGCGCCGTGGCTGTCCTGCACGTAGCGGTCGATGTCCTCGACCAGCAAGGTGCTGCCGGTGCCCGCTCGGACGTCGGCCCACCCCACCAGCAGGTCCGACTCCCCGGCCGCGGCCATGAACGATTCGATCATGGTGACGCGTTCATTGCCGCTGAACCAGCCCGGCCGCGACAGGCTGGTCGCCCCGGTCAGGTCCTGGTGGTGGCGGTACCGCTGTCCGTCGTCGGTGGTCCGGGCGACCGTGAGGTTGTTGCGCCAGTAGCTCGCCTGGCCCAGCGCATTGTGGCCCGACCAGCTCAGCAGCAGGCTGTCATCGGGCCGCCACAGGAAGCTGGGACAGGTGTTGGTGGCCAGCACACTGCTGTCGACCACCGGTGTCCAGGTGACGCCGTCGTCGTCGGAGTAACTGACCGCGAAGTGGTACTTGGCGCCGGACTGCTGCCGGGCGATGATCATGAGGCGACCGTCGGAGAGCTCGGCGATCGCCGACTCGCTGATGCCGCCCTCGAAGCCCTCCACCTCCATGGTCAACGGGGTGTCACTCTGGGTCCAGGTGAGACCACCGTCGGTCGACCGCAGGATCGCCTCGGCGAACTGGCCGTCCGGTAGGTAGATGTGGGGGACCGGCACCACGTACGCGCCGCTGCTGGTCTTGATCGGATCGCTGTAGGTGATGTTCCAGGCGACGTCCTGACCGGTGAGGTGGTTGGTGAGCAGCTGCCGTCGCGGGGTGCCGAACACCGGCCGCCGATCGACGTAGTGATCAGCCTGCGCGATCCACAACTGGCACAGGTGTTGCTCCGGGTCGGTCCAGTCGGGACCGCTCGACACCCCGGTGGCGTAGAACACGGCGGTGAGGACCCCGGTGTCGGGATCGACCAGGAAGCCACCCGCCCGGTCCAGGGCGACATCGGGGTTCGACGGCGGGATCATCGGCTCGGGCAGGGTCCAGGTGCGACCGTCGTCGAAGCTGTACCGGGCGTGGATGCCGCCGGTCCGCGTGGTGTTCGCGGCGATCATCAGCGTCCCGTCGGGGAGTCGGGCCGGATGGATCTCGAGCCCGAAGTTCAGTCCGGCGGCGGACTGCCCGCCCTGTCTGCGGTAGGTGCGGCGTCCGTACTCGACCTGCAATGCGTACGCGTCGTTGAGCACACTGGTCGCCACCGGGTTGCCGGCATGGGCGTACGCGATGATCACCGACTTCGGGCCGATCGATGGCACCCGGATGAAGATCCCGTCGCCGTCGTTGTACGCGTGCAACTGCCGACCGTCCTCGTCGGCGAACCGCAGATCGGCCAAGTCCTCGCGGAGCTTGCCGTCGCGGATCAACTGACCGATGCCCAGCTGATCAAGGGGGAGGTACGCACAGCGGTCGCGCAGGGCCTGGTCGTGGGGATTGTGGATCCGCAGTCGACTGCGATTGGTCCAACTGCCGCCGCCCGAGGCGACGAAGGAGCCGGGTTGCACGTCGTGTGCGAACAGGGACTCCTGCACAGTGGTGGTCACGATCGTCGCGTCGGGCCCTTCACCGTCACGGTGGCAGTGCACGGCAACATAGCGGGCGGTCACGTCCAGCCCGAACAGCCACACGGTGGTGCCCAGATCGAGGAACTCGGCGTCGTGACGGGTCCAGCTGGCGTTGTCGTCGCTCGCCCACACCGACAGGTCGCGCGGGTTGAGCCGGTGGGACGGCCGATTGGTGGGGATCTCGAGGGCCGTCACGTGCTGCGCGGACCCGAGGTCGACCCCGAGGCTGCGGTAGCGGCAGTCGAGAGCCATCCCGTACGTCGCGCCGAACTGGGTCAACGGGCCGGTGCGGGGATCGTGGTGGTTGTCGATCAGGCCCACGGTGGCCGGGAGCCGGCCTGCGGTCGGGTCGGCAGTGGGGGCCGCGTGCGCTGCGGTCGTCCAGTCGCCGGCGGTGGCGGTCAGGACGGTCGCGGTGGCGAGACCTGTGGTGGCAAGGAACTGGCGGCGTCGCATGTCACTCCTTCGTGAGCAGACGATCGGGGGTTGTGACACGACACTATGAACATCAGCCGACATGGGTCAAGGGACATCCCACAATATTTGGCAAGGCGAGCGCCTCGACGGGCTCGACGGAGGCTCTCGTCCTCGGTTCAGTGTCCCGGTCGCACCCAGCGGTCGGCCCAGTCGAGCCATGCCGCCCAGTCGAAGGCCTCCACGCTGTGCGGGCCGGGCCGCAGGTGGTAGCCCAGGGGGGCGCCGTCGGGCTGCAGGACGGTGCCGGGTTCGGGGAACTCGCCAGCGGTGGCCTCGGCGCCACCCTCCCAGGTGGCCGAGGCCTGCTGCCACGACAAGAACTCACCCTCCGGGTCGGCCCACGTGTCCTCGCTGGCACTCGCCACGTACACGGGACGTGGTGCGATCGCGGCGATCAGTTCGGGCTGGTCGACCGGCAGCGGGTCGCCAGCCAGCACGATCTCGGAGAACCGACGCGCGAACCAGTGCGGCCGCACCTCCGCCAGCACGGTCGGGGTCTCGCCGACTGGCCGGGACAGGGCCGCACCCATGGCGCCGGAGTTGTTGCTGATCGCGGCGGCGAACCGCTCGTCGGTGGCTGCGGCCCACAGGGCGGTCTTGCCGAGCCGGGAGTGGCCGTGCGCGATCACCGTGGTCGGGTCGACCTCGGGCACCATGCCCGCGACCAGGGCGTCCAGGACGCGCGACATGGTCCAGGCCCACATGCCGATCGAGCCCCAGTCCGACGGTTCACGACTGTCGGTGTCGGTGTCGTGGAACAGCTTGTGCGGTCCGCGGGCGAAGATGTCGGCGGTGTCGGGCGCGAGTTGGACGTAGCTCCAGGTGATGTTGGCGTACCCGCGGGCCGCGACCGTCGGATAGTCCCACCGGTTGGCCTGGGCACCACGGGGAAACGGGATCTCGAACCGCTCCTTCAGTTCGTCGTACGACAACGGGTCGCCGTGGGACGGATCCTCGGGCTCGGTCAGGTCGAGGACGTCGGGATCCTCGGAGGTGGTGTGGTTGCCGCGGAAGTTCATCCCCAGGAACGCCGGGGCGCCACGCTCCCCGCGGCTGGCGATCGGCGGTAGGTGGACCAGCAGGGTGATCGCCAGCTTGTCCTTCTCTGTGGCGAGCTCGAGGACCAACTGCCGCCGCAGGCTGTCGTCGGCCAACGGGGTCTCGCGAACCTCGTGCCACCTCATCGCCACGTGCTCGGCCGGCGGCCGTCCGTACACGTCGTCGGCGAAGAGCCGGACACTCTCCTCCGCCGTGCGGTTCGGGTCGGGCTCGTTGACGTACGGATTCTGCTCGGTCGATGCGGTGCTCATGGGGCGATCCTGCCGTTGCGGCCTCGGGCGACGCCACTCGGGTGACACGGATCGGACACGTCCCCGTCGACCTCACTGTGGATAGTCTGACGTAAGCTTGGCCGGAGGCCTGTCATCATGTCGATACTCGACGACGTCGAGCGGTTGCTGCCGCGGTGCGGCCCCACATCGCTGGACCAGCTGGATCGCTCGTTGTACCAACTGGCCGCGCAACGGGTGTTCGAGACGTGGGCGTTGCTGGGGTGCTGGATCGTCGACGCCGAACGTTACTGCGTCGTTCTTCGGCGGGGTGCGGACACGGTCGGGCTGGTCAGCGGCCCGGACGGACTTCCCGAGCCCGCGGCCGAGCACCTGGCGCAATGGCGCTCCGCCGGCTGGGTCAGCACGGATGTCGTGTGGAGCGTCGATCCGGCCGACCTCGGTAGTCCTTGGGGATCCCGGCCGCCACGACCGGGCGATGCGCGGCACCACGAGTCCGGCATCATCGCCTGGGACGACGCTGCCCATGGCCCACGCCCGCCCGACGCCTCGGCCGACGATCACGCCATCATGGACCTCCATCAGCACATCCAACATTCCATGTGGTCCGAGACCGCGGGGGTGCGCTATCTGACCGTCCACCGCGGCGGGCTGCGGTTGCGGTCCTCACTGCGACTCGCAGCGTTCTGGGTCACCGCTCCGGACTCCTTCGCGGTGATCGAGGCGCACATCTGGCCGAGGTACGACGCAGAGAGCGACGAGGCGTTGCTCAGGGCGACCCGGCTGCCCGGCCAGCAGTATCTCCGGTTCGGTGAACAGCTCGCACCGAACCCCTACTACTCGTGGTCGTGGATCATTGATGACCTGCAGCACCAGAAGGAGTTGGACAACGTCTACGTGTATCCAACTGGTGCGCTGCACGGCAGGGACGTGGCGCACGGCGTGGCCTGGAGAGGAGAGCAGCCCCCAGGTGGCGTACGGATGGCGGATCACCTGCACGCCGTCCTCGATCGCGATCTCCCGGCTTTGCCCGACCCACCCGTGTGAGCGCAATTACAGCGCGCCAACGTTGCATAAATCCCTTGTCAGGCAAGGGTTGCGGTGAGGTGGAGCCCGAATGGCCGAGCGGGTCGGAACGTCGTAGACTGCCGAGACGTTAGTGAAGGTTTTCACGAGCTCGATGCCCAGGAGTGACCCATGACCGCCCCAACCGAGTCCGACGTCATCGTCGTCGGAGCCGGTCCGGCAGGCTCCACGGCGGCCGCCCATCTGGCCCGCCGTGGGCTGAGTGTCACCCTGGTGGAGAAGTCTCGGTTCCCCCGGGAGAAGGTCTGCGGCGACGGGCTGACCCCGCGCGCGACCCGCCACCTGATCCGACTCGGCATCGACACCTCCGAAGAGGCGGGCTGGCTCCGCAACAAGGGTCTCCGCATCTACGGCGGCACCACGACCCCGTTCGAGCTCGACTGGCCCGACCTGGCCGACTTCCCCTCGTACGGGCTGGTCCGCCCCCGTGCCGACTTCGACGACCTGCTGGCCCGCCAGGCGATCAGCTTCGGCGCCACGCTGTACGAGGACACCCACGTCACCGAACCGATCCTCGACGACCGGACCGACCGCATCATCGGCGTCCGGTCCAAGGACGGCCGCGAGTTCACCGCACCCCTGGTCGTCGCCGCCGACGGCAACTCGGCCCGGCTCGGGCTGGCGATGGGGGTGCACAAGCGGGACGACCGACCGATGGGGGTCGCGGTCCGTACGTACTACACCTCACCCCGCCACGACGACGACTACCTCGAGTCGTGGCTGGAGCTGTGGGACGGCAAGCCCCGCCAGTCCAACCTGCTGCCCGGCTACGGCTGGATCTTCGGCATGGGTGACGGCACCTGCAACGTCGGCCTGGGTGTGCTCAACACCTCCACCGCGTTCGGCAAGACCGACTACAAGGACCTGCTGCGCCGCTGGCTGTTGAACACCCCGGAGGAGTGGGGCTTCCGCGACGAGAACATGACCGTCCCGATCCGTGGTGCCGCGCTGCCGATGGGCTTCAACCGCAAGCCGCACTACACCCGCGGGCTGCTTCTCGTCGGCGACGCCGGCGGCATGGTCAACCCGTTCAACGGGGAGGGCATCGCGTACGCGATGGAGGCCGCCGAGTACGCCGCCGAGGCCATCGCGGAGGCCCATCAGCGGGGGATCGGCACCCAGTCGGCCGAGCTCGCGCTGCGCGCCTACCCGTCCTCGCTGGCCGGCTCGCTCGGCGGCTACTACCGTCTCGGCGGCATCTTCGTGAAACTGATCGGGCGTCCCGAGATCATGAAGCTCTGCACCCGCTACGGTCTACCTCGTAAGACGTTGATGAAGTTCGTACTGAAGCTGCTCGCGAACTTGACCGACAGCCGCGACGGCGATGCGATGGACAAGATCATCAACTCGCTCACCAGGATGGCGCCCGCAGCATGAGCACCTTCACCGAAGAGACAGGCCAGATGGGACCTCGACCATGAACGACATGTACCTCGGCATCGTCTTCCTGCTGGCGATCGCGGCGGGCTTCGTGGCGGTCACCCTCGGGGTGAACGCGATGCTGGGCCCGGGACGCTACAACCGGGCCCGCCTCGACGCGTACGAGTGCGGCGTCAACCCGACGCCCCAGCCCGTCGGCGGCGGTCGCTTCCCGATCAAGTACTACATCACCGCGATGTTGTTCATCGTGTTCGACATCGAGATCGTCTTCCTGTACCCATGGGCGGTCTCGTTCGACCAGATGGGCGCCTTCGCCCTGGTCGAGATGGTGTTGTTCATCGTCATGGTGTTCGTGGCGTACCTGTACGTCTGGCGCCGCGGGGGACTGGAATGGGACTGATCAGCAACGTCGACGGGAGGCTGTGATGGGAGCAGAGGACAAGATCCCCAGTGGGATCATGCTCACCACGGTTGAGGGCATCTTCGGTTACATGCGGCAGTCGTCGTTCTGGCCGGCATCGTTCGGCCTGGCGTGCTGCGCCATCGAGATGATGACGTACGGTGCGCCGCCGTACGACTCGGGTCGCTGGGGCCAGGAGGTCTTCCGCGCCTCGCCGCGCCAGGCCGACCTGATGATCGTCGCCGGCCGGGTGAGCCAGAAGATGGCGCCGGTGGTGCGGCAGGTCTACGACCAGATGGCCAGCCCGAAGTACGTGCTCGCGATGGGCGTCTGCGCCTCCTCGGGCGGCATGTTCAACAACTACGCGATCGTGCAGGGGGTCGACCACATCGTGCCGGTCGACATGTACCTCCCCGGCTGCCCGCCGCGGCCCGAGATGCTGGTCGACGCGGTCTTCAAGCTGCGCAACATGATGCTGCGCCGGCCCATCGGCGTCCACGAGACCGAGGTCCACGAGGCCAACGAGCGGGCCGCACTCGAAGCCGTACCCACGCATGAGATGAAGGGCCTGCTGCGATGAGTGACAAGCCCCGCCACGATCCCGACACCCCGGTCGACCCCGACCCGCAGGGTGTCGAGCGCGGCGACGCCACCTCCGAGGACACTTCGGCGCCGACGCACGACACGGCCGCCGACGCCAAGGCCAGCGCCGCCGAGGTCGACGAGAAGTCGACCTCCGCGACGCCGCCGGCCCGAGCCGAGGGCACGAAGGAGCCCGAGGCGGCCAAGAAGGACGAGCCGGCCACCGGTGTCGGCGACGGCGTCCAGGCCAGCCCCGGTGCCGAACTCGCCGCCCCACCGGCCGGCGGTGGCCGTACCTTCGAGGTCCGCAAGGGCATGTTCGGGGTGCGCGGTTCCGGCGACACCTCCGGGTACGGCGGCCTCACCCGCCCGATGCAGTTCCCCGGTGCCTCGCGTCGCCCGTACGGCGACGGCGACACCGCGTGGTTCGACACGGTGGTCGACCGGCTCGTCGAGCTGGTGCCGCCACTGGGCGACCTGGTCGTCGTGGTGGACCGGGGCGAGCTGACCCTGCACATCCCGCGGGAGCACCTGGTCGCGGTCGCCAAGCAGCTCCGCGACGACGCCCACCTGCGGTTCGAACTGTTCTCCGGTGTCTCCGGGGTGCACTTCCCCGAGGACACCGGGCACGAGTTGCACGCGATCTACCACCTGCAGTCGATGACCCACAACCGTCGGATCCGACTCCAGGTGACCGTCGCCGACGCCGACCCGCACATCCCGTCGGTGGTGCCGACCTACCCGGCCGCCGACTGGCACGAACGCGAGACGTGGGACATGTTCGGCATCGTCTTCGACGGACACCCCGCGCTCACCCGCATCCTGATGCCCGACGACTGGCCCGGGCACCCGCAACGCAAGGACTACCCGCTCGGTGGCATCGACGTCGAGTACAAGGGCGCCACGATCCCGCCGCCGGATCAGCGGAGGAGCTACAACTGACATGACTGCACCGAACAATCCGGCCACCGAGGTCGACCCGAACAACGATCCGTACGGCCCGGCGAGCGACGCCCACGAGGGTCGCGTCTACACCGCCGGCGGGCAGGACTGGGACGCGATCGTCGACGCCCAGGCCGAACACCTCGACGAGCGCATCATCGTCAACATGGGTCCGCAGCACCCGTCGACCCACGGCGTGCTCCGGCTGGTGCTGGAGATCGACGGCGAGACCGTCACCGAGTCGCGCTGCGGCATCGGCTACCTCCACACCGGCATCGAGAAGAACATGGAGTTCCGCACCTGGACCCAGGGCGTGACCTTCTGCACCCGGATGGACTACCTCACCCCGCTGTTCCAGGAGGCCACGTACTGCCTCGGCGTGGAGCGCCTGCTCGGCATCGAGGACCGCATCCCGGAGAAGGCGAACGTGATGCGGGTGCTGCTGATGGAGCTCAACCGCATCTCCTCCCACCTGGTCTGCCTCGGCACCGGTGGCATGGAGATCGGCGCGCTGACCGTGATGACCATCGGCTTCCGGGAGCGCGAGAAGGTGCTCGGCGGGCTGGAACTGATCACCGGCCTGCGGATGAACCACTCCTTCATCCGTCCCGGCGGGGTCGCCCAGGACCTGCCGGACAACGGCGTCGAGCAGCTCCGTGACCTGGTGAAGTGGCTCAAGAAGCACCTGCCCGAGTACGCGGCACTCTGCAACGAGAACCCGATCTTCAAGCGGCGGCTCTGCGACGTCGGGTACATGGACCTGTCGACCTGCCTCGCGCTCGGCATCACCGGCCCGCCGCTGCGTTCCACCGGCTACGACTGGGACCTGCGCAAGAAGCAGCCCTACTGCGGCTACGAGACCTACGACTTCGACGTGATCACCCACACCGACGCCGACGCGTACGGGCGGTTCATCATCCGGCTCGAGGAGATGTGGGAGTCGGTCAAGATCATCGAGCAGTGCCTCGACCGGCTGGACAAGATGAAGGGCGACCCGGTGATGGTGGACGACGCGAAGATCGCGTGGCCCGCGCAGCTGGCACTCGGCCCCGACGGCATGGGCAACTCCAACGACCACATCCGCCACATCATGGGCGAGTCGATGGAGGCGCTGATCCACCACTTCAAGATCGTCACCGAGGGCTTCCGGGTGCCGCCCGGCCAGGCGTACGTGCCGGTCGAGTCGCCGAAGGGTGAGCTGGGCGCACACGTCGTCTCCGACGGCGGCACCCGGCCGTACCGGGCGCACTTCCGTGACCCCAGCTTCGCCAACCTGCAGGCGATGCCGGCCGTCACCGAGGGTGCGATGGTGGCCGATGTCGTGGTCGCGGTGGCGAGCCTTGATCCAGTCATGGGAGGGGTTGACCGATGAGCCCGGACGATCGGCGCAGCGACGCTGCGGTGACCAAGGCCAAGGTGGAGGCCACCGAGGCCGCGGAGAAGGTCCCGGCGACCGCCGTCGCCGAGACCCACGCCGAGGGTGGCAAGGGCCACCACTTCCCGAGCCACTTCGCCGACTCCGGCGGCGTCGACTTCACCGGCGACCAGACCACCGCGATCGGCGAGGAGACCATCGAGGAGCTGCGGCAGATCGCCGCCCGCTACCCACAGCCGCGGTCGGCCCTGTTGCCGATGCTGCACCTGGTGCAGAGTGTCGAGGGGCGGGTCACCCCGGCCGGCATCGAGGCCTGTGCCCGGGTCCTCGACATCACCACCGCCGACGTGAACGGTGTGGCGACGTTCTACACCATGTACAAGCGCAAGCCGGTCGGCGAACACCACGTCGGGGTCTGCACCACCGCCCTGTGTGCGGTGATGGGTGGCGACCAGATCCTCGCCGACCTGCAGGGCCACCTGGACGTCGGCAACGACGAGACCACCGCCGACGGCAAGATCACCCTCGAGCACATCGAGTGCAACGCGGCCTGCGACTACGCGCCGGTGATGATGGTCAACTGGGAGTTCTTCGACCAGATGACCCCCGAGTCGGCCCGCGAGGTCGTCGACAAGTTGCGCGCCGGCGAGCAGGTCACCGCAACCCGCGGCGCCCGGATCTCCAGCTGGCGCGAGGCCGAACGGGTGCTGGCCGGCTTCCCCGACGGCCGCGCCGACGAGGGGCCGACCTCGGGGACGGCCTCCCAACTGGGACTGCAGATCGCCCACGAAAAGGGTTGGCGGGCACCAGAGGTGCCGGCGCCGGCCGAAGCTGACTCCGACGCGAAGGGGGAGGGGCAGTGACCGAGGAGAACGTGACCACCGCGGCGGTGGACACCCTGACACCGGTGCTCAGCCGCAACTGGGCCGACGAGCGTGCCTGGAAGCTCACCAACTACGAGCGGGTCGGCGGCTACAACGCGCTGCGCAAGGCGCTGCGGATGACGCCCGACGAGATCACCGCGCTGGTGAAGGATGCCGGGCTGCGTGGCCGTGGCGGTGCCGGCTTCCCGACCGGGATGAAGTGGTCCTTCGTGCCGAAGGACAACCCGAACCCGACGTACCTGGTGATCAACGCCGACGAGTCCGAGCCGGGGACCTGCAAGGACATCCCGTTGATGATGGCCTCGCCGCACACCCTCGTCGAGGGTGCGATCATCTCCTCGTACGCGATCGGTGCGAAGTTCGCGTTCATCTACGTCCGCGGTGAGGTGCTGCACGTGGCCCGTCGGCTGCAGCAGGCCGTGCGGGAGGCGTACAGCGCCGGCTACCTGGGCCGCAACATCCAGGGCACCGGGGTCGACCTCGACCTGGTCATCCATGTCGGCGCCGGGGCCTACATCTGCGGCGAGGAGACCGCCCTGCTCGACTCGCTCGAGGGACGCCGTGGCCAACCGCGGCTGCGTCCCCCGTTCCCTGCGGTGGCAGGGTTGTACGCGTCCCCGACGGTGATCAACAACGTCGAGTCGATCGCCTCGGTGCCGTGCATCGTGGAGAACGGCAAGGACTGGTTCAACCTGATGGGCACCGAGAAGTCCAAGGGGATGACCCTCTACTCGCTGTCGGGGCACGTGAACCGTCCCGGGCAGTTCGAGGCGCCGCTCGGGATCACGTTGCGGGAACTGCTGAAGCTGTCCGGCGGCATCCGCGAGGGACACCAGCTGAAGTTCTGGACCCCGGGCGGCTCGTCCACCCCGATCCTGACCGACGAACACCTCGACCTGCCGCTCGACTACGAGGGCATGGCCGGTGCCGGCTCGATGCTCGGCACCAAGGCGCTGCAGTGCTTCGACGAGACCACCTCGGTGGTCCGCACCACGCTGCGCTGGGTCGAGTTCTACAAGCACGAGTCGTGCGGCAAGTGCACCCCGTGCCGTGAGGGCACCTGGTGGCTGGTGCAGATCCTGATGCGGCTGGAGGCCGGTGAAGGGGTCGAAGGTGACATCGAGAAGCTGCTCGACCTGTCGGAGAACATCGGCGGCCGCTCGTTCTGTGCCCTCGCCGACGGTGCCGTGGCGGCCGTGACCTCGGCCATCAAGTACTTCCGCTCCGAGTTCGAGGACGGCTACCACACGCCCGCGTGGGAGCTGTTCCCGTACGAGAAGAGCGCCCTGTTCACGCGCGCCACGGAAGGGGCCCCCGCATGACGGCGACGGAGAAGGGCACCGAGGTCACCCCCGCGGTCGAGATGGTCACCGGGACCATCGACGGCGTCGAGGTGTCGGTGCCCAAGGGGACGCTGGTGATCCGGGCCGCGGAGGCGATGGGCATCGCCATCCCGCGGTTCTGCGACCACCCGCTGCTCGACCCGGCCGGCGCCTGCCGGCAGTGCATGGTCGAGGTGACCGACGACGGCCGCGGCCGCCCGATGCCGAAGCCGCAGGCCTCGTGCACCCTCGAGCTGATGCCGGGGATGAACGTCAGCACCCAGCTCACCTCCCCGGTCGCTGACAAGGCGCAGTGGGGGCAGATGGAGTTCCTGCTGATCAACCACCCGCTCGACTGCCCGATCTGCGACAAGGGCGGCGAGTGCCCGCTGCAGAACCAGGCGATGTCGAACGGTCGCGGCGAGACCCGCTACGAGGGCGTCAAGCGGACCTACCCGAAGCCGCTCAACATCTCCTCCCAGGTGCTGCTCGACCGGGAGCGCTGCATCTTGTGCGCCCGCTGCACCCGGTTCTCCGAGCAGATCGCCGGTGACCCGTTCATCGCGCTCGCCGAGCGTGGCGCGCTGCAGCAGGTCGCGATCTACGAGCGGCAGCCGTTCCAGTCGTACTTCTCGGGCAACACCATCCAGATCTGCCCGGTCGGGGCGCTCACCAGCGCCGAGTACCGGTTCCGCTCGCGGCCGTTCGACCTGGTGTCGACCCCAGCCGTCGGCGAGCACGACGCCTGTGGCGCCGCGATCCGCGTCGACCACCGACGTGGTCGCGTGATGCGGCGGATGTCGGGCGACGACCCGGCGGTCAACGAGGAGTGGATCACCGACCGCGACCGGTTCGCGTTCCGCTCCACCCGCGGTGACGACCGGCTCACCACCCCGCTGGTCCGCGAGGCCGCGACGGCCGCCGGTGAGCCGGGCGTGCTCCGCCCGGCCTCCTGGCCCGAGGCGATCGACGTCGCGGTGGCTGGGCTGCAGCGCGCCGGCACCGACGTCGGCGTGCTGACCGGTGGTCGACTGACCCTGGAGAACGCGTACGGGTACGGCAAGTTCGCCCGTACGGTGCTGGGCACCAACTCGATCGACTTCCGATCCCGGCCGTCGTCGGCCGAGGAGGCCGAGTTTCTGGCCCACGCGGTCGCCGGCACCGGGCTGGGGGTCAGCTACGCCGACCTGGAGGCCGCCTCCGGTGTGCTGCTGGTGAGCCTGGAGCCCGAGGACGAGGCCGGCACGATCTTCCTGCGGCTCCGCAAGGCCAACCGCAAGCGGAAGCTGCCCAGCTGGACCGTCGCCCCGTACCTCAGCTACGGCGCCACCAAGGCCGGCACCATCTTGGTGCCGACCCGTCCCGGCGCCGAGGCGGCCGCACTGGCCGCCCTGCCCGACGAGGTCGTGCTCGACGGCGACGCGGTGATCCTGGTCGGCGAGCGCGCCGCCACCTCACCCGGCACGCTGACCGCGGTGCTCGAGCTGGCCGGGCGGACCGGTGCCCGGCTGGCCTGGGTGCCGCGTCGGGCCGGCGACCGCGGTGCGGTCGAGGCCGGCTGCCTGCCGAACCTGCTGCCCGGTGGCCGCACCACCGACGACCAGGCGGCCCGGATCGACACCCAGACCACCTGGGGCGTCGACTCGCTGCCGACCGGACCGGGGTTGGACGCGACGCAGATGCTCGCCCGCGCGGCCGAGGGCCGGTTCGCGCTCGTCGTCGCCGGCGTCGAGCCCGGCGACTTCGCCGACCCGCACGCCGTGCGGGAGGGCCTGGAGAACGCCTCCTTCGTGGTCTCGTTGGAGGCCCGCGCCTCCGACGTCACCGAACGCGCCGACGTGGTGTTCCCGATCGCGACGGTGGAGCAGCAGGCCGGCACCTTCGTGAACTGGGAGGGGCGTGAGCGTCCGTTCGACGCCGTGCTGCCCGACAAGACGACGATGAACGACCTGCGGGTGCTGGCCGCCCTGGCCGACGCCTTCGGCAGCCGGCTCGGCGTCCGCACCCCGGCCGCCGCCGCCCGCGAGTTGACCGAGCTCGGCGTCTGGGACGGCAACCGGGCCGCGGCCCCGACCACCCAGGCCGACGGGTCGAGCGGCCGGTCGACCGGCGGTGAGGTCACCCTCGCGACCTGGCGCACCATGCTCGACGCCTCCCGCGGCAACGACCACGAGCCCGCCCTGATGGGTACGGCCCGGCGTCCGGTCGCGCGGCTGTCGCCGAGGACGTACGGTGACCTGGGCGTCGGTGTCGATCTGGTCAAGGTGTCGACGGCGAACGGCGAGTTGGAGTTGCCCGCGGAGGTCGTGCCCGGCATGGTCGACGGCGTGGTGTGGCTCCCGACGAATGCGCCCGGCCACTCGGTCACCGAGGTGCTCGTCGCCGGCTCCGGCAGCCCGGTCGAGCTCCGTGCCGGAGCGGGCCGGACCGAGGAGCCGCCGCCCGGTGCGATCGAGGACCTGCGATCCGTGACCCAGGAAGGGGACCAGCGGTGAACCCTCTCGAGGTGAGCCTGCTCGGCTCCGACCCGTGGTGGCTGGTGCTGCTCAAGGCCGTCTTCGCGTTCGTGCTGTTGCTGGTGCTGACGCTGTTCGTGATCGTCTTCGAGCGGCAGGTCGTCGGTCGGATGCAGCACCGTTGGGGCCCGATCTGGAACGGTCCGCTCGGTGCGCTGCAGTCACTGTCGGACGGCATGAAGCTGATGTTCAAGGAGGACATCACCCCGAAGGCCGCCGACAAGCTGATCTACACCTTGGCCCCGTTCATCATCGCGGTGCCCGCGATCACCGCCTTCTCGGTGATCCCGTTCGCCGGCACGGTGCCACTGCCGTGGGGTGGCGAGACCAAGCTGCAGGTCGCCGACACCCCGGTGTCGGTGCTGTTCATCGTCGCGATCGCTGCGGTCGGCGCGTACGGCATCGTGCTCGCCGGCTGGTCGTCGGGGTCGACGTACCCGCTGCTCGGTGGCATCCGCTCCACCGCCCAGGTGATCTCGTACGAGATCGCGATGGGCCTGGCACTGGTCGCGGTCTTCCTGCACGCCGGTTCGATGTCGACCTCGCAGATCGTGGAGGCCCAAGCCGCCCCGGTGAAGCTGTTCTTCGGCCCGGAGATCCCGATCTGGTACGCCGTCACGCTGCTGCCGTCGTTCCTGATCTACCTGTGCTCGATGGTCGGCGAGACCAACCGCGCCCCGTTCGACATGCCCGAGGCCGAGGGTGAGCTGGTCGCCGGCTTCGGCACCGAGTACACCTCGATGAAGTACGCCATGTTCTTCATGGCCGAGTACATGAACATGATCACCGTGTCGGCGCTGGCCACCACCATGTTCCTCGGTGGCTACCGGGCACCGTTGCCGTTCAACCTGATCCCGGGCATGGACCAGGGCTGGTGGGGCCTGCTCTGGTTCTTCCTCAAGGTGTGCGCCTGCATCTTCTTGTTCATCTGGCTGCGCGGGACCCTGCCCCGGGTCCGCTACGACCAGCTGATGCACCTCGGCTGGAAGGTGCTGATCCCGGCCTCGCTGGCGTGGATCGTCTTCGTGGCCTCGATGCGGCTGGTCGCCCTGGAGGGTGTCACCCCGCTGCCGATGGTGCTGGTCGGCCTGGTCATCGTGGCGGTCCTCGCGGTGGTGTTCTTCCGCGGACGTCAGGAAGAGGAGGACGAGGCGGCCAAGGCCCGGTCCCGGAAGCAGTCGCGACGCTTCAACGCGTTCGCCGGCGGTTATCCGGTGCCACCGATGCCGGGGCAGGAGTTGCCCGAGCTGGCCAAGGTCGTCAAGTCCACCGGGTCGGAGAAGGCCAAGGCTGACGACGACGCCGACGACGACGACAAGGTCGCGGTCGGCTCCCGGCGCAAGTCGCTCGACCCCAAGCGTGAGGAGAGTGGGTCCTGATGGGATTCCTGGATTCGGTGGCGGGGTTCGGTGTCACCTTCGCCACGATGTTCCGCAAGCCGATCACCGCGGAGTACCCGGCCAAGGCACGGGTCACCGCGCCCCGGTTCCACGGCCGGCACCAGCTGAACCGCTGGCCCGACGGGCTGGAGAAGTGTGTCGGCTGTGAGCTGTGCGCGTGGGCCTGCCCGGCCGACGCGATCTACGTGGAGGGCGCCTCGAACACCGAGGAGGACCGCTACTCCCCGGGCGAGCGGTACGGCCGCGTCTACCAGATCAACTACCTGCGGTGCATCCTGTGCGGACTGTGCGTCGAGGCCTGCCCGACCCGGGCGCTCACGATGACCAACGAGTTCGAGCTGGCCGACACCAACCGTGCCGACCTGATCTACGACAAGGACCGGCTGCTCGCGCCGCTGCTGCCCGGGATGGAACAGCCGCCCCACCCGCGCCGGCTGGGTGACGACGAGCAGCAGTACTTCCTCGGGCTGCCGGAGATGACGCCGCCGGAGAACCCGGGTGCCGTCGGCACCGCCACCAACCCGGTTCCCAACCAGGGCTACAAGCTGAACTTCCTCGGCATCCCCACCCAGAAGGCGGACAAGTACGAGCCGCCCACCCAGCAGAAGGGGGACGACGCGTGATCGCCATGGTCACCGGCGCCGACGTGGCGTTCTGGTTGCTGGCACCGGTGATGGTGCTGGCCGCCATCGCGATGGTCGCCTCGCGCAAGCCCGTCCACTCCGCCCTCAGCCTCGCCGTGGTGATGATCTGCCTCGCCGTGCAGTACGCCGCGCTGGACGCGCCGTTCCTGTTCGCGGTGCAGATCATCGTCTACACCGGCGCCATCTTGATGTTGTTCCTGTTCGTCGTCATGCTCGTCGGCGTCGACATGAAGGACTCGATGGTCGAGACCATCCGCGGTCAGCGGCCGCTGGCCGTCGTGGCCGGTCTCGCCTTCGCCGCGCTGCTGATCCTCGCGGTCGGCAACGCCGCCACCAGCCCGAGCATCGGGCTCGAGGAGGCGAACGGGGCCTACGGCGGCAACGTGCAGGGCCTGGCCGGGTTGATCTTCCACCGGTACGTCTTCGCCTTCGAGCTCACCTCCGCGCTGTTGATCACTGCGGCGCTGGGTGCCATGGTGCTGGCGTTCCGCGAACGGCTCGGTGAGAAGAAGACCCAGAAGGTGCTGGTCGCCGAGCGGATGCGCCGCTACGCCAAGGAGGGGGAGCACCCCGGTCCGCTGCCGACGCCGGGTGTCTTCGCCCGCCACAACGCGGTCGACACCCCGGCGCTGCTGCCCGACGGTACGCAGGCCGAGACCTCGGTGTCGGCGACGCTCAAGGCCCGTGGCCAGGTGCTCGACTCGAGCGAGCTCAGCCAGGCCACCCAGCAGACGCTGCGGGCCATCACCTCCAACGACGACGACCAGGAGGACGAGCAGTGAGCCCGGACAACTACCTGATCCTGTCGGCGCTGTTGTTCACCATCGGCGCGGTCGGCTTCACCGTGCGCCGCAACGCGATCGTCGCCTTCATGTGCGTCGAGTTGATGTTGAACGCCGCCAACCTGGCGCTGATCGCGTTCAGCCGGCACCACGGCCAGCTCGACGGCCAGGTGTTCGCGTTCTTCGTGATGGTCGTCGCTGCTGCCGAGGTGGTCGTCGGCCTGGCGATCATCATCGCCATCTTCCGTACCCGCCGCTCGGCCTCGGTCGACGACGCAAGTCTGTTGAAGTTCTGAGGGAGCGAGCGTGAACCACCTGACCCCCACCCTGCTGGAGACCGTCCAGCCGGTCGCCGCCACGGGCGTGTTCTCGTGGGCGTGGCTGTTGATCGTCATCCCGCTGGTCTCGGCCGCGGTGCTGCTGCTCATCGGCCGCGTCGGCGACGCCTGGGGCCACCTGCTCGGCACGTTGGCCCCGATCGCGTCGTTCGCGCTCGGCGTCGTGCTGTTCGTGACCATGCTGGGTGCCCCCGCCGAGGAGCGCAGTGTCGCCGTCCCGCTGTACGAATGGTTCGGCAGCGGCAACTGGAGCATCGGGATCGGCCTGCAGGTCGACCAGCTGTCCATCCTGTTCGTGCTGTTGATCACCGGCGTCGGCTCGCTGATCCACGTCTACTCGATCGGCTACATGGCCCACGACGAACGGCGTCGGCGCTTCTTCGCCTTCTTGAACCTGTTCGTCGCCGCGATGCTGCTGCTGGTGCTCGCCGACAACTACCTGGTGCTGTTCGTCGGCTGGGAGGGCGTCGGCCTCGCCTCGTACCTGTTGATCGGCTTCTGGCAGGACCGGCCGAGCGCGGCCACCGCCGCCAAGAAGGCGTTTGTGGTCAACCGCGTCGGCGACATGGGCATGGCACTGGCCATCATGTTGATGTTGGCCTCCTTCGGGTCGTCCGCGTTCGTCGACGTGAACGCCGGCGCGGCCGAGCTGCAGCCCACGACCGCCACCGTGATGGGACTGCTGTTGCTGCTCGGTGCCTGCGGCAAGTCGGCACAGCTGCCGCTGCAGTCCTGGCTGCTGGACGCCATGGAGGGCCCGACCCCGGTTTCGGCGCTGATCCACGCCGCGACCATGGTCACCGCCGGCGTCTACCTGGTCACCCGCTCCCACGCGGTGTACGGGCAGACCGAGTTCGCCTCCACCGCGGTCGTGATCATCGGTGCGCTGACCCTGCTCGCCGGCGCCTGGATCGGTTGCGCCAAGGACGACATCAAGAAGGCCCTGGCCGGGTCGACCATGTCGCAGATCGGCTACATGATGCTCGCCGCGGGCATCGGCCCGGCCGGCTACGCGTTCGCGATCTTCCACCTGATCACCCACGGCTTCTTCAAGGCCAACATGTTCCTCGGTGCCGGTTCGGTGATGCACGGGATGAACGACGACGTGAACATGCGGCGGTACGGGGCACTGGCGCGCGCGATGCCGATCACCTTCGTCACCTTCGCCCTCGGCTACCTGGCGATCATCGGCTTCCCGTTCCTGTCCGGGTTCTACTCCAAGGACCACATCATCGAGGCCGCCTTCGAGCACAACCTGATGGTGGGCATTCTGGCGATGGTCGGTGCCGGCGTCACCGGCTTCTACATGACCCGGATGATGTTGATGACCTTCCTCGGCAAGAAGCGCTGGGCCGACGACGTCCACCCGCACGAGTCGCCACTGACCATGACGATCCCGCTGATCGTGCTCGGTTTGATGTCGGCCGCCGGCGGGCTGCTGCTCAACAACTGGATCGGTGGCTGGCTGGAGCCCGCCGTCGGTGGTGCGCACGCCGAGGGCCACGCACCGTCGCTGCTCGCGATCACCCCGATCGCGATCATCAACCTGGTCGTGGTCGCGCTCGGTGTGCTGGTCGCGGTGCTGGTCTTCGGGCCGCGTCGCGACATCCCGGTCACCGCGCCGGTGACCCGCAACCCGCTCACCATCGCCGGCCGCAACGACCTGTTCGGTGACGCCTTCAACGAGGCCGTCTTCATGCGACCCGGACAGGGCCTCACCCAGGGGGTCGTCGTGGTCGACCGGTCCGGCATCGACGGCGCCATCACCGGCGCCGCCGGGACGGTCAGTGGGCTGTCGATGATCGGTCGACGGTTGCAGAACGGATTTGTCCGCTCGTACGCATTGCTGATGGTGCTAGGCGCAGCCGTCATCGGTGCCGTACTCGTCCTGAGTCAGCTCGGCTGAGGCAGGGGAGGAGAAGAACGTGGGTTTCCCCATTCTCACCGTGCTCGCACTGGTGCCGCTCGTCGGCGCCGTGCTGTTGCTGCTGGCCGGTGACGCCTCGGCCCGAGTGGTCGGTCTGCTGACGTCGTTGGTGACACTGGTGCTGGCCGTCGTCGTGCTGGTGATGTTCGACCCGGCCGGCGGGATGCAGTTCAACGAGGTGGTCCCGTGGGTGCCGAGCCTCGGCTTCCACTACGCCGTGGGCGTCGACGGGATCGGGCTCACCCTGGTGCTGTTGACCGCCATCCTGACCCCGGTCGTGCTGCTCGGCTCGTGGGACGACGCCGACTACGCCGGCGGTGGCCGCTGGGGCTCGAAGGCGTTCTTCGCCCTCGTGCTGGTGCTGGAGAGCTTCGCACTGTTCGCCTTCCTGGCCACCGACGTGCTGCTGTTCTACATCTTCTTCGAGGCCACGCTGATCCCGATGTACTTCCTCATCGGGGCGTTCGGCGGTGCCAAGCGCTCGGCCGCGGCGATGAAGTTCCTGCTGTTCTCGCTGTTCGGCGGGTTGATCATGTTGGCCGCGGTGATCGGCCTGTACGCCGTGTCCGCCGGTGCCGGCCAGCCGACGTACCTGCTGTCGGAGCTGACCCAGCTCGACATCGACCAGACCACCGGACGGGTGCTGTTCATCGGCTTCATGATCGCCTTCGCGATCAAGGCCCCGATGGTGCCGTTCCACACCTGGCTGCCTGACGCCGCGGAGAACTCGACCCCGGGTGGCTCGGCGTTGCTGGTCGGCGTGCTCGACAAGATCGGCACGTTCGGCATGTTGCGGTTCTGCCTCGGGCTGTTCCCGGAGGCGAGCACCTGGGCCACCCCGGTCGTGCTGGTGCTGGCGGTGATCAGCGTGCTGTACGGCGCCATCGCCGCCATCGGTCAGAAGGACTTGTACCGCCTGATCGCCTTCACCTCGGTCAGCCACTTCGGCTTCATCGTGATGGGCATCTTCGCCTTCACCTCCCAGGCGCAGGCCGGCTCGACGTTCTACATGCTGAACCACGGCTTCTCCACCACGGCGTTGTTCCTGGTGGTCGGCTACCTGGTCGCCCGCCGCGGATCGCAGGGCATCAGCGACTTCGGCGGCGTGCAGAAGGTGGCACCCTGGCTCGCCGGGTTCACCCTGTTCGCCGGGCTGAGTTCGCTGGCACTGCCCGGCCTGTCACCGTTCGTCAGTGAGTTCATGGTGCTGGCGGGCACGTTCAGCCGCTACCCGGTGTTCGCCGTGTTCGGCGTCCTCGGCATGGTGCTCGCCGCGCTGTACATCCTGATCATGTACCAGCGGACGATGACCGGCCCGGTCAAGCCGGCGGTCGCCGCCTTCGAGGACCTCAGCGGGCGCGAGAAGGGCGCCCTGATCCCCCTGGTCGTGCTGATCCTGGTGCTCGGCTTCTTCCCGAAGCCCGCACTCGACGTGATCAACCCGTCGGTGGAAGCGACCATGCAACACGTCGGGGTCGAGAACCCCGTCCCGTCGAATGAGCAGGAGCAGCCGCGATGAGCCCTCTCGGCACGGTGATGGAGATCGTCACCCCCACGTTGGACTACGTGCTGCTGGCGCCTGTCCTGATCGTGTTCCTCGCCAGCGTGATCGGCGTCGGCATCGAGGCCTTCGTACCCAAGCGGGCCCGCTTCCTGAGCCAGGGCCTGCTGGTGATCGTCGCGATCGCCGCGGCGCTGATCATGGTCGGCATCAACGCCGGCTCGGGTGCCCGTACCGTCGACGCGGTCGGCTCGATCGCGATCGACGGACCGACGCACTTCATGTGGGCGATGCTGCTGGTGCTGGGCGGCCTCTCGCTGCTGCTGTTCGCCGAGCGGACCGCCGACGACAACCCGTTCGCCCCGCAGGTGGCGTCGGTTCCCGGGACGCAGTCGGAGACCGACGCACTGGAGGCAGGCTCGGCCCACACCGAGGTGTTCCCGCTCGGCATGCTCGCCCTGACCGGCATGTTGATCTTCCCCGCGTCGAACGACCTGGTGACCCTGTTCGTCTCGCTCGAGGTGCTCTCGCTGCCGCTGTACCTGTTGTGCGGCATGGCGCGTCGTCGCCGCCTGCTCAGCCAGGAGTCGTCGCTGAAGTACTTCCTGCTGGGTGCGCTGTCGTCCGGCTTCTTCCTGTACGGCATCGCGTTGCTGTACGGCTTCGCCGGCTCGTTCACCTACGAGGCGATCAACACCGCGGTCCGCAACTCCGAGCAGCCGCCCGGGTTGCTGATCGCCGGGCTCGGCCTGCTCGGCGTCGGCCTCTTGTTCAAGGTCGGCGCGGTGCCGTTCCACGCCTGGACCCCGGACGTGTACGTCGGCGCCCCCACCGCGGTCACCGCGTTCATGGCGGCCTGTACCAAGATCGCCGCCGTCGGTGCGCTGCTGCGGGTGTTCTACGTGGCCCTCGGCTCCGCCCGCTGGGACTGGCAGCCGGCGATGGCCGTGGTGGCGGTGCTGACGATGGCGGTCGGTGGCCTGCTCGCGATCACGCAGACCGACGTGAAGCGGATGCTCGCCTACTCCTCGATCGCCCATGCCGGGTTCATCCTGACCGCCTTCGTGGGCGCCCACCAGGCCAACAGCGGAGCCGGTGAGGGTTCCATCACCTCACTGCAGGCCGTGCTGTTCTACCTGGGGGTCTACGGCGTCTCAACGATCGCCGCCTTCGCCGTGCTGACCATGGTCCGCGAGCGGGGCGTCGAGGTGACGAGCCTGGCCGGCTGGGCCGGGTTGGGCAAGAAGTCACCGCTGCTCGCGGCCGTCTTCGGGTTCCTGCTGCTCAGCTTCGCCGGCATTCCACTGACCAGCGGCTTCATCGGCAAGTGGGCCGTGTTCGCCGCGGCCTGGGGTGGCGGCTACGCCTGGCTCGTCGTGGTGGCCGTGGTGGTCTCGCTGGTGACAGCGTTCTTCTACCTGCGGATCATCGTCTCGATGTTCTTCTCCGAACCGTCCGACGGCCCGGAGGTCGTCGAGGCCGGGCTGCCGACCCTGATCGCGGTGGCGATCGGTGTGGTGGTCACCCTCGGCGCCGGCGTCGTCCCCGGCCCGCTGCTGGAGCTCGCCGGCCGGGCCGGCGAGTTCGTCCGCTAGGCGAGGGGCGATGGTCGCAGCGGCACAGTTCGGGTCGGACTTCGAGGACGTCGTACGCGCACGCCTCGACGTCATCGAGGACCGACTCTTCGCCGCTGCCGAGGCGTCCACCCCGATGGTCACCGAGGCTGCTCGGTGGATCATGTCGGCCGGAGGCAAGCGGTTCCGTCCGATGCTGGTCGTGCTCGCCTCACAGTTCGGGCCCGACCACGAGTCCGAGGACGTGGTGAAGGCGGCCGTCGTGGTCGAGCTCACCCACGTCGCGAGCCTCTACCACGACGACGTGATGGACGATGCCGACCGGCGGCGCGGGGCGTTGAGCGCCCACCAGAAGTGGCAGAACTCGGTCGCGATCATGGTCGGGGACTTCCTGTTCGCGCGTGCCTCGGCGATCGTGTCGGAGCTGGGGACCGAAGCCGTACGGATCCAGGCCGAGACCTTCGCCCGGCTGGTGCAGGGCCAGATCGCCGAGACCGTCGGACCGGCCGACGACGCAGACCCGCTGCAGCACCACCTCGACGTGGTGGCCGACAAGACCGCCTCGCTGATCTCGACCTCGGCACTGCTCGGCGCCAAGGTCGCCGGGGCCGACACCGCGACCCAGCAGGCGATGGCGGAGTTCGGTGAGCAGATCGGCACCGTCTTCCAGCTGAGCGACGACATCATCGACATCACCAGCGACGACACCGGCAAGGCGCCCGGCACCGACCTGCGCGAACGGGTGCCGACCCTGCCGACGCTGCTGGTCCGGCAGGCGGGCCGTCCCGAGGATGCCGAACTGCTCGCGCTGATGGACGGCGACCTGTCCGACGACGCCGTACTGGCCAGGGCGATCGGGCTGCTGCGCCAGCACCCGGCGATCGACCAGGCCCGCGCCGAGGTGGTCCGACGCGCCGAACGTACCCGCACCCTGCTTGCCGACCTGCCGGCGATCCCCGCCCGGGATGCGCTGGCCGAACTGTGCACCACCGTGGTGAGCCGAACGTCCTGAGCCGACCCACTGCGGACCTACGAACCGGAGGATTCCATGACCGAGGTACAGCACGGACTGGAAGGCGTCATCGCCTTCGAGACCCAGATCGCCGAACCGGACAAGGAAGGCTCCGCCCTCCGCTACCGCGGCGTCGACATCAACGAACTCGTCGGCCGGGTGCCGTTCGAGAACGTGTGGGGACTGCTGGTCGACGGTTCCTACGACCCGGGCCTGCCACCGGCCGAACCGCTGGAACTACCGGTCCGCACCGGTGACGTCCGGGTGGACGCCCAGTCCGGGGTGGCCCAACTGGCACCGCTGTGGGGTCTCGGGCAGTCGTACGACATCGACGACACCCAGGTCCGTGCCGACCTGGCCCGGACCGCGGTGACCGCGTTGTCGTTCATCGCCCAGTCCGCGCGTGCCGACCAGCCGGCGGTGCCACAGGCACGGGTCGACGAGGGCGCCACGATCGCCGAACGGTTCATGATCAGGTGGCGGGGCGAACCGGACCCCAAGCACGTCCGCGCCGTCGACTCGTACTGGAGTTCGGCCGCCGAGCACGGCATGAACGCCTCCACCTTCACCGCTCGGGTGATCACCTCGACCGGAGCCGACGTGGCAGCCGCGTTGTCGGGTGCGATCGGTGCGATGAGTGGGCCACTGCACGGTGGGGCGCCGTCACGGGTGCTGCACATGATCGAGCAGGTCGAGCAGACCGGTGACGCCCGCGCGTACGTGAAGCAGCTGCTGGACAACAAGGAACGCCTGATGGGCTTCGGTCACCGCGTCTACCGGGCCGAGGACCCGCGGGCGCGGGTGCTGCGACGGACCGCGAAGGAACTGGCCGCACCGAGGTACGAGGTCGCCGAGGCGCTCGAGCAGGCCGCGCTCGCCGAGTTGCGGGAGCGTCGGCCCGATCGTGTGCTGGAGACCAACGTCGAGTTCTGGGCGGCGATCGTGCTCGACTTCGCCGAGGTGCCGCCGCACATGTTCACCTCGATGTTCACCTGCGCCCGTACGGCGGGCTGGTCGGCACACATCCTGGAGGAGAAGCGGACCGGACGACTGATCCGGCCCTCCGCGGCGTACGCGGGCCCGACCAGCCGCCCCGCGGCCGAGGTGCCGGGCTGGCAGTCGGCCTGGGGTGCCTGACTCCGGATTCAGCGGAACCTGATGATGTAGTTCACCGCGATGTTCTTGGGCCTGGTCTCGTGCTTGGACACCCGGGCCGGTTCCACCGGTGGTGTGGACTCCTTGTTGGTGGTCGTGATGCTGCTGGCCTGGCCCTGCTGGGACACCCCGGCCGGGTTCCCCGTGTCGTAGCGGTGGGTGTGCTCCTGCAGTGCATCGCACTGGAAGGAACCCACCGCGTTGAGGGTCCCGGATCCGGTCGGCGCGATCCGGCTGTCGGCGTCCGGGTCGAGCCCGGCGCCGCCGTCGAACCCGCGGAGGAACACGCCGCGGTAGTCGGGGAGCCGGAACTGGGGTGATCCGCCGGCATCCCTTGTGCCGTAGAGGTTTCCGAGTACTGCGAACAGTTCCGGGAAGGCCTCGGTGCCAAGCCACCTGCCGTTGCAGAGCATCCAGCCCTGGTCCTCGAGGTGGTTGGTGGGGACATCCGGTACGGGGGTGGCGGGGGCGGGAACCTCGGCAGCACAACTGCTGTCCTGCCAGGTGCCGTTCTGGGGGCTGACGACTGGAAGAACCTGTCCGGCGAAGGGACAGATGGTTCCGACGGGCAAGGAGAAAGTCATGATGATCATTCCTTCGGGGGCAACGTGGCCACGACAGCCGCCCGCGGTGAGGCGAGCGGCTGCCGTGGCGGGTCAATCGTTGGGCATCACGGGTTGTGGGGCATCACGGTTGTGGGCATCACGGGTCGTGTGCGTCACGGCGTCGGCCGTGGGGTGGTCCACCTGCCCTGCTCGTAGCGGCGGGTGGTCGTGTCCTGCCAGCTCATGTCGATCTCGACGGCGAGCGACCAGGCTTCCTGCTCAGGCCGGGGTCGACCATGCGCCGTTGGAGTAGAGCTGGACGGCACTGTTTTTCTGGGTCAGGTCGACTTCGATCGACTTGGATCGGGCCGAGCTGAACATGGTGCTGGTCTGGATGTCCTGCTGGAACCAGACGAGTACCTTCTCGACCGGGGTGAGTACGGTCGAACCTTCGACGATCGCGTTCTCCGCGACGTAGATCGGGGTGGACTGGGTCGTCCCCATGCTGCTGGTGGAGATCTGGTTCACCCCGGGATGGATCGATCCGTAGTCGTTCACCATGGTGAACGCGGTGGCGGGGCCGCCGGTGTAGGCAGGGCCGAGGTTGCCACTGGAGTTGAGCTCGGCCGTCTCACCCAGGCCGATCCGCACCTTGTTCGTGGACACGAAGACCTGGACGTTCTCCTCGAAGGTGTTGCTGCCGAAGAGCTCGTACTGCGGCGTCCAGCTGAACGTGTTGGACGCCAGGTACTTGTCGTACGCCTGCCAGACGACGTTGTAGGCGGAATCGCCGACCTTCTTGGCGAAGCACAGCCGGTACTTCGCCTGCTTCAGCTTCTCCAGGTCGTCGGCCGCAACCTCGATCCGGACTGACTTCTCCGAGGCGGCGGCGGCCACGCTCAGCAGCTGGGCCGTCTGGACGAAGTCCAGCACGTCCTGTTGGGCAGCCTTGGCCACGGCCGTGCCCAACCCGTCGGCCCACACGAAGTTCCAGCTCGTGCGTCGGGCGTTGGGGACGATCTCCTGCAGCTTGTTCTCGTACTCGGTGTGGTTGACGTCACCGGTGAAGTGAACCGTCCTGGCGCTGTTGTTGCCCTCCACGCTGACGACGGTGCCACCGCAGTCATTCATGGCCTCGGTGAGTTGTGCTTCGGTGGGTGCCGAGTTGTCGTTCTTCTCGACTCTGACGAAATGCATGGCTTTCTCCTTCGGAGGGGGACCCCGCTGTTGCGGTACGTCGTTGAAGCCAAGTCTGGTGATTCCGGAGGTGATGTTTCTTCATCAATAGTGATGAACTCGCGACCTCTCGGGGCGGCGAGCCCTCCGGTGTCGGGGCGGATGTCCGTGTGGACCGGCGGTTCGCCAGCAGAAGTCCTTATGGGAAACTCAGCCCATGCCCCCCACCTACGCAACTCCCACGAGCGCGACTCCCTCAAGCGTGGCTCCCACGAGCGCGACTCCTCAAGCGCGACTCCCACACGGTCGGCAGCTCGGCGGATGAATGAACCCGTCACACTGCCACCGCTTCCCGGCAGACCCTTGACCTGACGCGCAACGGGCCCGGCACTCTCCGATGCCGGGACGTCACAGGAGGCACCGCATCGTGGCTCGTCGAGCGGCTCGTGCTCGGCGACACCAGCAGGTGTCGCCCTGTTACGAACGCGCACAGAACGATGGTCGTGGTCGTGACCGGGGCACCCGGGTCGGCACTGGGCGCGGCACTGCGTGCCGCGCTGATCGAGCACGGCTGGGCAGTGGCGTCGGAATCCGGCGCCGGTGAATCAGTTGCCACGGTCATTCTCGTTGAGGACGACCAAGGACGCCCGTGGTCACCGCCGGCAACATCGCAGTCGTCAGCAGGTGGCGGTGATGGCGGTTCTGGTCGTGGCGGTGCTTGTCGTGGCGGTGCAGGTCGTGGCGGTGCTGGTGGTGGTCGGGTGATAGCCGTCGGCTCGCTGCGCAGTGAGGCAGCGCTGATCCATCATGCACTGCGCGGTGCGACCGTGCTGAACTGCGACGTACCCTTCCTGACGCTGTTGGCGTGGATCGAAGGGGAGCTGCGCGCCGACCGTCCGGCTGCACGGTCTCGGGACGCGGCGGTACGGGTGGTTGCCGGCGTCCGTGCCCGCGCCGCCGAGTTCCATGCCCTTTCGGAGTTGACACATCGTGAGCGCGAAGTGCTGGGCGGGCTGATCCATGGTCACCCGGCGTTCATGATCGCGATGGAAGGGTCACGTTCACTCCCGACGGTCCGGTCCCAGATCCGTACCCTGATGGGGCGGCTCGGGGTGAGCAGCCAACTCGGCGCAGTGGCGCTGGCTCACCGGTCGGGCCGCCACGCGGGGTTGGGGGAGCGCCTCGACGCCCTGCAGGATCTGTGACCGGGCTCAGCTGAGGTCCCGGCGCCCCGGATCGACGACCGCGGTCACCCTGGCTGCTGCCATCCGGTCGATGAGTTCGTCAGCGCCTTGCGGTGAGCTGATCTTGAACTCCATCTCGGCGGAGGTCACGGGAAGCACGGCGAGGTAGTTGATTCGCCCGAGGGCCGTTTCGGCGCGCATCAGCTCCACCGGATACCCGAGGGGTGGGCCGATGATGGCGCCGGTGAAGGGCACTTCCTCGGCGTACGGCTGCGCCGGGTCGCCGTTGGGGATGCTGTGTCCCCAGCTCAGCCAGGTGGCGTAGTCGTGGGGCAGTCGGGCGAGATCCTTGAGGAGTCGGATGGGCCAGTAGTTGCGCTCGTCTCCCAAGGGGCCCTGGTCGATCTGGCCGTCGGCGGCACTGGTGCCGGTACCTGTGCCTGTGCCTGTAGCTGTGTCGTCGTCGGTGTTGTCGCGGCCGACGGGGCTCAGCCCGGGCCAATCAGACGGCAGGCCCAGCATGAGCTCCAAGCGTGACCGAGACTCCAGTCCTGCCGGCACGGACATCGGCAGATCAGACATGCCCGAGGTGACCAGAGTCAAGTAGGGGATCCGATCGGTGGGCGCGAACACGTGGACGTCGAGGTGGATGCCCGAACTGAGAACCTCGTGGAGGATGTGGAACTCCTCGCCCAGGTGCTTGGTCAGGTGGGCCTCCCGGGCGGCCTCCACTTCTTCGGACACCATGGCGGGTGCGCCGAGGTCACGCCGGTCGGTGCTCCGAATGATCGGTTGCCCTCCCGCCGTTCGCTCGGGGTTCTCGTTGTCGGCGTCGCCAGGTGTCTCGGTCATCCAGTGCCTCGTTCCTCGTCGTGGTCCTTGGGCCACTCAGGTCCTTGATCCTACGGTGGAGCTGAGGCCATCGGGATCAGCCGCGTTCTGGTTGTCGGGGTCGACGGCGTGCCAGAGGGCGTGGGCGAGTGTGCCGTGGCCCAGCGGGTGGGTTCCGGTGTGGTTGACGAGGTAGTGCAGGCCCAACGGTGATCGCCACAGCATCACGCCGGGCTCGGGTTGTCGGAGTTGCCAGCCGCCGTGGGTCTTGACCCGATGCCCGGTCCGCGACAGTGGCGCCAGGTTCGCCAGGCTGGTCTGCCCGGGCGGCCCGCCGGCGGTGTAGGCGATGGTGTGGTCCAGGTCGAGTCGGTGCCGGTCGGTCTGGGTGCCCCAGGGTGACTGGTCGACCGGCTGGCGCAGCTGGATCTGTTCGCGCAGGGCGCGGGGGACCTCGTAGGCGTCGACCGGGGTCGCCTCGCGCGGGTCGATGACGGGCTTGATGATGATCTTGGTGCCGGCGAGTCCGGTCAGGGTGCGGTGCCAGCTGGTCAGCCCGCCGTGTTCGTCACGGACCGGCCCGTTCCCCGCGGTCAGGGTTTCCTCCGCGAGGTGGAGGTACAAGGTCACCGGTGGCAACAGTTTCGTCGGGTCGATCCGGCCCAACGCCTCGACCAGGACCGCGGTCGTGGCCGGGTCGAACGCCCGCCGCTCCGCCTGCTCCGCCTGCTCGGGCTGCTCGGGCTGCTCGGGCTGCTCCGAAGCGTCTGGCGCGCTGGCGGCATGATCAGCATCGCGATGCTCGCCACGCTCGCAGTGATCATCTTGATCATGGTCGTGCTCCGCCGGGGCGCCTACATGGTCATCCCCAACACGGCCCGTGGTGTCGGCGTCTCGCCAAGCTCGACAGGCGTCCGCAGTCGCCTGGTCGGCCGGTTCGGGGTGGATGTCGTCATCGGCCGGGTCCGGCGGTGTGGTGGCCGGCGCCGGCCCGTCGTCGTCGGTGAGACCGTCGGGAACGGCCTGGCTGGCGTACTTCGCCAACAACAACAAGGCCTGGTCGGGGCGGGCCAACACCCCGAGTGCTTTCGACCGGCGCACGTCCTTCGACGCCGGGTCGCCCTCCAGTTTCAGAAGGTCGGCGATCCGGTCCAACATCGCGTCGAACCACACCACATCCGCCGCCCGGGCCCGCACGAACAACGTCTTCAACCCGTACTGATTCGTCCGACCCACCCCAGCAACCCGCTGACCCCAGTCCGCGCGGACCCGGGCCTCATAGCCGGCCGGGTCGGCCCGCAACACCTCAGCATCCAACAGGTTCCGCAACCGATACATCGTCACCGACCCCAACACCGCAGCGACCGCCCGATCCACCAGCCCGGCCGCCTCGACCGACAACCTGAAGCGCCCCAGGTTTGATGCCGCATCTTTGTGAGTTGGAAGGATGCAGTCCATGCCCAAGAAGATCGATGGCGAGCTCAAGGCTCGCGCTGTCCGGCTGGTCGCCGAGCACCAGCAGGAGTATCCGTCGCTGACCGCTGCCTGTGAGGCGGTGGCTCGGCAGCTCGGCATCGGCAAGGAGTCTGTTCGCCGTTGGGTGCGACAAGCTGAGGTCGACTCGGGTCTGCGGCCCGGTCTCACATCGACGGAAAACGAAGAGATCAAGAAGCTGAAGGCGGAGAACCGTCGGCTCCGTGAGGACGTGGCGATCCTACGCGCGGCCACGTCTTTCTTCGCGGGGGAGCTCGACCCCCGCAGCCGCTGATCATGGGATTCATCGACACCATGCGCGAGCAAGGCCATGCGGTCGAGTCGATCTGCCGGGTCCTGCGTGAGCAGGGCTGCCAGGTCGCCGCGCGGACCTACCGAGCCTGGAAACGCGCTCACCTGAGGATCGCTGCTCAGACGATCACTGACGCGATCGTCGAGGACAAGATTCGTGACCTGGCCTGGACCATCGATGAGCGCGACGGCCGACGCAAGCTGACTCCCGAGGGCCTCTACGGTCGGCGCAAGATGACGCGCTGGTCCGCCGGCACCTGCCCGAGGCATCCCCGGGCAGCGTCGATCGGGCGATGAGAAGCCTTCAACTGAGCGGGATCCGCCGCAGCAAGAAGCTGCGCACCACGATCCCGGCCAAGAACGGTAATCGCGCCGGGGACCTGCTGGATCGCGACTTCACCGCCCCGGCCCCCAACCGGGTCTGGGTCGCCGACTTCACCTACTGCCGCACCTGGGCCGGCTGGGTCTATGTCGCCTTCATCGTCGATGTGTTCGCCCAGAAGATCGTGGCCTGGCACGCCGCGACCGTCCGCGACGTCGACCTGGTGATGACCCCGCTGCGGATCGCGTTGTGGCAGCGCGGCCGCGACGGCACCCCGATCACCCGCGAAGAGCTGATCTGTCACTCTGATGCCGGCCGACAGTACACCGCGATCCACTACACCGAGCACCTCGCGCTCGAGGGCATCCACCCCTCGATCGGGTCGGTCGGCGATGCCTACGACAACGCGCTGATGGAGACGATCATCGGCCTGTTCAAGACCGAGTGCATCCGCACCACGGTCTTCCACGACGGTCCCTACAAGACGATCGCCGACGTAGAGTACGCCACCGCCGGCTGGGTCGACTGGTACAACCAGCGGCGCCTGCACAGTAGCCTCGACTACATGACCCCGGCCGAGTTCGAGGCCGCCCACTACGCGACCCTCACCCGAGAGCCGCAACCCGTATGAGAGCGGCAGAGAACCTGGGGCGCTTCAACCAGCGCGTCTCCGCCGCGACCCGGCGCACCACCACCGACCGGACCTCACCCCGCCGCACCCGGGCCCAACACAACGGGAGCCGGTGCCGCAGGTCCAACACATCAGCGACCAACTGCTCCGCCGCATACCGGGCCATCCCCAGCATCGCGCCCAACTCGGCGAAGCAGAACTCCGCCACCTGCGGGGTGCCCTCCCCACCCGGCGAACTGATCCCTTCACCCGCCAACCATGCCCGCGCGACCGGATCCGACGCAGCAGCCGCGGCCCCGCCGGCTCGGTCCTGCTGGTCGGGGGTCGGGGCGTACAGATCGACCAACTCCGCAACCCGCAACAACACCCGACACTCACCATGGACCACCGCCGTGTTCGCCGCGACGACCTCGGCCGCGAGCGCACGCCGACACCCCAGATCGCCACCCCGCGACCCCGGCTCACCGGTCACCCAAACCCTCGAATCGAACACGTAAACGATTCTAAAGCCCGGGTCGGACAGCCGCCACGAACCAACCCCAACCCTGTGGACAACCCTCCAACCCACCCCACCGAACTGTGGACAACCCGTCAGGTCGAGGTGCCGCGTCCGTCACCGCACGACGTCGTACACCAGCTTCTGGATGCCGTTGGAGTAGGTCTCCGACTCCAGCACCTTCAACGGCTGCTTGGCCTTGTCAGTCTCGGAGAACATCCGCTTGCCCGCACCCAGGATCACCGGGAAGACAAGGAGGTGGTACCGGTCGATCAGGTCTGCGTCGGCCAGGTTGCGGGCCAGCTCCGCGCTGCCGTGGACGATAATGGGCCCACCGTCGCCCTCCTTGGCGGCTGCGACGTCGTCCAGCGAGCGCAGGATCGAGATGTCGCCCCAGTTGTCGACGAGCCCGTCCTCGCTCAACGTGGTCGACACCACGTACTTCGGCATCACCTTGTACTCGGCGAACTCGGCCATCTCCGGCCACACCTTGGAGAAGGCGTCATAGCTGACCCGCCCCAACATCAGGGCGCCGGCCTCTTGCTGTTCCCGACCCTTGAGCTCGTACGCCTCAGGCACGAACTCGATGTCGGTGAAGGTCCACCCGCCACTGCGGTGGGGTTCGGTCGGCCCGCCGCCGGGGGAGTCGACAACCCCGTCCAGCGAGACGAAGGCGGTGTAGATGAGGGTGCGCATGAGCAAAAGTCCTTTCGCTGCCTGCAACGAATCCTGTCACCCACACCACGAAGGGCGACGCCGAGATTCGACACCCGACGCCGCCCAACTCGTTTGACCCTGTTCAGCCGAACTCGTTGACCCTGTTCAGCCGAACTCGTTGGCCCTGTTCAGCCGATGTCGGCGATGCCGGGGCGACCCGATTCGACGGTGGCCGTCGCCAGCGTGGCGATCGGCGCGTCGGGGCGGGTGACGTACGGCATCGTGCGGAAGTCGACCTGCAACTGGTCCTTCGACACCCGGACCCGCTGGTAACCGCGGCTCCGGTTGACGAACTTGATGTGCAGGTTGTCGGGGTCCTCGTCGAAGACGGCCCGCGGGTTGCCGTCCCGGCCCGAGCTGACGGATGTCCCGAGGAACTCGGCGCCGATCGTGGTGGACTCCGGATCCTTGAAGTCCAGCTTCAGTTCTGCAGCGGTGTTGCGGTGGGCATCGCCGGTGATCACCACGAAGTTCTCCACGCCACCCTGATCAACCGTGGTGTAGAGCGACTGGCGCGCCCCGGCGTACCCGTTCCAGTTGTCCATCGGGTACGAGACACCCGGGCCGTCCTCGTTGTCGAGGCCGAAGGTGATCAACTGGTTGCCCAGCACGTTCCACCGCGTGGTCGAGGTCGTCAGCCCGTCGTACAGCCACTTCTCCTGGGCGGCACCGAGCATGCTGCGTGTCGGATCCCACCGCCCGTCACAGTCCTGTACGCACCGCTCGAGTTGATCACTGCGGTACTGCCGGGTGTCGATCATGTGCAGGCCCAGCAACTGACCGAAGTCGAAACGCCGGTAGAGCTGCATGTCCGGGCCCTTCGGCATGGACGAGCGTCGGAGCGGCAGGTTCTCCCAGTACGCCTGGTAGGCGGCCGCGCGACGCTGCCGGAACACCTCCCGGCCCTGGTCCGGCTCGTCGTCGATCTGCGAGATGTCGTCGGCGTAGTTGTTCTCGACCTCATGATCATCAGGCACCACGACCCACGGTGCCGAGGCGTGGGCAGCCTGCAGGTCGACGTCGGTGTGGTACTGCGAGTAGCGCACCCGGTAGTCGGCCAGCGAGAAGATCTCGGCTGCCGGCAGGTGTGAGCGGTTCTCGATGGTGCTGGCGCCCGCACCCTCGTAGATGTAGTCGCCCAGGTGGACGATCAGGTCCAGCTCGTCGGCGGCCATGTGGCGGTACGCGGTGAAGTACCCGTTCGGGAAGTTGGAGCAGCTCGCGAAGCCGAACGCCATCTCCGACAGGTCGGTCGCCCGGGCGGGGGCGGTCCGGGTCCGCCCGACCGGCGACAACTCACGACCGGCGCGGAACCGGTACCAGTACTCGCGGTCCGGCTGCAGTCCGTGCACCTCCGCGTGCACCGAGTGCCCCCACTCCGGCGTGGTGACCTCGGCGCCGCTGCGGACGACCCGGGTGAACGACTCGTTCTCCGACACCTGCCACTGCACCGGCACCTTGCGCTGCGGCATCCCACCGTGCCCGTCGGCCGCGGTCGGCTCGGGCGCGAGCCGGGTCCACAGCACCACGCCGTCGGGCAACGGATCACCGGAGGCGACACCGAGGGTGAACAGCTGGTCCGGCAGCTGCTGGGCCGAGGCGATCAGCGCGGGCGCGCCGACCGCGACGAGGCCGGCACCGGCGCCGGCCAGTCCGAGGAAGTGGCGACGGCCCAGACCTGAACGCTGGTTGGGAATGGTCATGATCAACTCCTGGTACGAGGGGTGATGGGGAACTACTGGCTCACTGACTGAGGTCGGCGATGCCGGGCCGGCCGGCCTCCACCGTTGCCACGGCGCGCGTCGAGATCGGCGCGCCGGGACGGTCGACGTACGGCAGCGTGCGGTACTCGACCTGCCACGTCTGCGGGGTCACCCGGACCCGCTGGTAGCCGCGCTGGCTGTTGGTGAACTTGATGTGGGGGCTCTCGGCGCGCCAGATCCGCCCCTTGTCGCTCAGGTCCCGACCGTTTCCACCGGAGGTGACCGACGTGCCGAGGAACTCCGTCGCGACGATGGGGGAGCGAAGGTCGTTGAAGTCGAGGTGCAGGTTCGCGGCAGCGTTCTTGTGCGCGTCACCGGTGATCAACACCACGTCGTCGACACCCCCGATCAACTCGTACAACCGTTGCCGGGCGGCGGCGAAACCCATCCAGTTGCCGAGCGAGTACGATTCCTCCGGGCCCGCAGCGCTGTCGGCGTCGAAGCTGATCTGCTGGTTGCCCAGCACCTTCCAGGTCGCCGTCGACGCGACGAGCCCGTCGAACAGCCACGCCTCCTGCTCGGACCCCAGGTACTGCCGGTCCGGGTCCCAGCGTTCCTCACAGTCGTTCACGCACTGCGCGAGGTGGACGTCGCGGTACTGCCGCGAGTCCAGCATCGAGAACTCCGCGAGCCGGCCGAACCGCAGCCGGCGGTAGAACTGCACCCCGGCCGCGGTCGGCATCGACGCCCGGCGCAGCGGGAGGTTCTCGTAGTTCGCCCGGTAGGCGGCGCTGCGCCGCTTGGCGAACACCTCCGGGTCCTGGTCGGGCTCGGAGTCGGGCTGCGACAGGCCCCCCGTGTAGTTGTTCTCCACCTCGTGGTCGTCGGGGACCAGGATCCACGGTGCCGCGGCGTGGCCGGCCTGCAGCGCCGGGTCCGACTTGTACTGCCCGTACCGGATCCGGTAGTCGGCCAACGACTGCGTCTCGTGCGCCGGCAGGTGCGACCGGTTCTCGATGGTGTCGGCGCCCCGTCCCTCGTAGATGTAGTCGCCCAGGTGGACGACGAGGTCCAGGTCGTCGGCCGCCAGGTACTCGAGTGCGGTGAAGTGGCCGGCGACATAGCTCTGGCAACTGGTGTAGGCGAAGGTGAGGCTGTTCAACTCGGCACCGGGCAACGGCGCGGTCCGGGTCCGACCCACCGGTGAACGCTGGTCGCCGACCTGGAACCGGTACCAGTACTCGCGGTCAGGTTGCAGCCCGAACACCTCGACGTGCACCGAGTGACCCCACTCGGGCGTCGCGACCTCCACCCCACGCCGCACGATCCGGCCGAACGACTCGTCGGCCGCGAGCTCCCACCGCACCGGGACCTTGCGGTCGGGCATGCCACCGTGGCCGTCGACCGCCACCGGGTCGAGCGCCAACCGGGTCCACAGCACCACGCTGTCGGGCAGCGGGTCGCCGGAGGCGACGCCGAGGGTGAACACGTCCTCACGGAACGGACCGGCCGTCGCGATGAGTGCGGGCAGGCCGACGGCAGCCCCGACGCCCGCGCCGGCACCGGCCAGGCCGAGGAAGTGGCGACGGTCAAGGTTGTTGATCATGGGGGACGCTCCTTGTGGGGACGTCCCAGTCACTCAGCCCACGGCAACAACGACGTTACGAACGGTGCACCAGTGGGCGACAACATGTCGACCAACAACCCTGACCGGCCGGTAACCTCACCAGATCGTGACCCGGTCCTCCGGAGCGAGCCAGAGCTCGTCGCCCTCGGCCACCTCGTACGTGGTGTGGAAGTCGTCGATGTTGCGTACGACCTGGTTGCAGCGGAACTCCGGCGGCGAGTGCGGATCGGTGGCGAGCCGTCGCAGCGTGTGCTCGTCGCGGGCCTTGTAACGCCAGATGGTCGCCCAGCTGCGGAACAGCTCGTCCAGCTCGTCGGTGGTGACCGCGTCACCACGCTGCAGCTTGTACGCCTTCAGTGCGATCCCGAGCCCGCCCAGGTCACCGATGTTCTCGCCGATCGTGAGCTCACCGTTGACCCGGTGGCCCGGGGTCTGCTCCGGTTCGAGTGCCCCGTACTGCTCGATCAGCGCGGCGGTCCGGGACTCGAACGCGGCCCGGTCCTCGTCGGTCCACCAGTTGACCAGCCGACCGTCGCCGTCACAGGTCGAGCCCTGGTCGTCGAACCCGTGACCGATCTCGTGCCCGATCACCGCGCCGATGCCGCCGTAGTTCACCGCGTCCGCGGCGTCCTCGTCGAAGAACGGCGGCTGCAGGATCGCGGCCGGGAAGACGATCTCGTTGCGCAGCGGGTGGTAGTACGCGTTCACCGTCTGCGGGGTCATCAGCCACTCGTCCAGATCGGTCGGCTGCCCGATCTTGGACATCCGCCAGTCCAGGGTGAACGCGTTGGCCCGCCGGACGTTCCCGATCAGGTCGGTCGGGTCGATGACCAGCTCGGAGTAGTCACGCCACTTCACCGGGAAGCCGATCTTGGGGCGAAACTTCGACAGCTTGTCGAGCGCCTTCTCCCGGGTGGCATCGGTCATCCAGTCGAGCCGGCTGATCGACTCCCGGTAGGCGGCGATCAGGTTGGCGACCAGCTCGTCCATCCGGTCCTTGGCGTTCGGCGAGAAGTGGCGGTCCACGTACACCTGGCCGACCGCCTCGCCGAGGGCACCCTCGACCAGGTCGACGCCCCGCTTCCACCGCTCCTTGAGCTTCGGCGTCCCCGACAAGATGGTGCCGTAGAACCGGAACCGCTCGTCGACGAACGCTTCGGGCAGGTACGGCGACAGCGACGACACGATCCGCCAACGGGTCCACGACTTCCAGTCGTCGAGCCGTTCGGGCACCAACAGCTCGCCGATCCCGGTGAAGAACGACGGCTGCATGTTGACGACCTCGGCGTACGTCGTCGCCGGCAGTTGGGCGCCGGTCCAGAACGCGTCCCAGTCCAGCCCCGGGGCGGATTCGCGCAGCTCGGCGTCGGTCATCAGGTTGTACATCTGCTGCATGTCACGGGTACGCACCTTGTCCCAGTGGTGCGAGGCGATCTCGGTCTCCAGCCGCAGCACGGTGGCCGCCTGGGCGTCGGCGTCGGCAAGCTCGGCGAGCCGGAACGAGGCGGCGATGTGCTCGGCGTACTGGTCACGCAGCGTCGCGTACTTCTCCTCGCGGTAGTACTCCTCGTCCGGCAGGCCGAGCCCGGCCTGGCCCACGAACAGCAGCACCCGGCCCGGCTCGCCCGGGTCGGACTCGGAGTCGAAGCCGATCAACCCGGACACGCTGTCGCGGCCGAGCTCGCCGGTCAGCCGCAACAGCTCACCCGGGGTGGTGACGGCGTCGACGGCGGCCAGCGGCTCGGTCAGGGGCGCGGTGCCCAGGGCCTCGATCCGGTCGGTGTCGGAGAAACTGGCGAACAGGTCGCGGATCTGGATCTCGGCCAGCCCCTCGGCGTCATCCCCGAGACTGGTGATGATGTCGCGTACGGCTTCCTCCGCGGTGTCGCGGAGCTCGTCGAAGGCCCCGGCGGACGGCTTGTCGGACGGGATCTCGGCATCGGCCAACCAAGCGCCGTTCACGTGGCGGAACAGGTCGTCCTGGACACGGGGAGTGGAAAGAGAATCGGTCACGTCCCCCAATCTATCGGGGGACGTGACCGATTCAGGTGTCGGACGTCAGGGACTGACGCGGATCAGGAGGTCCAGCTGAACTTCGGCTCCTCGCCGGAGAAGTCCATCGTCGCGATGTTCGTGTCGGTCGTACGGAGGCGAGCGTCGAAGTAGACCCCACTACCGTTCTTGGTACCCGTGACGTAGTACTTGATCTTCGGGTAGTACCGGAAGGTCGCGGTGAGCGGATTCTCCCGCTCCAGACGCGGCTCGGCGTCGGCGAACTGGTCACCCTCCTTGGTGAATTTCAACGAGTTCATGTCCAGCTTGATGGCACCGTTCTCGAGGTTCGGCCGCGCCTGGATGGGGCAGCCCTCGGGGGCGAGCTCCTTCTTGGCGAGGCAGGCGTCGAGGCTCTTGTTGGCGGCGGCGATCATCGCAGCACTGCCCTCCTCGGTCAGCGTGGGCTGCATCTCGCTGATCGAGGACGAGGAGAACCGGCTCGGCTGGTCGACGGTGATGACGTCCTTGCCCTCCGGGAAGGTCACGTACTCGTTGCCGGTCGAGAACTGGTAGGTGCCCGGGAACAGGAAGACCTTATTGGCGGTCGCGGCGACCCCGTTGATCGTCGGCTTGATGCCCAGGTACTCGATGTTGACCTCGGCGGCGACCGACTGGAGCTTCCAGTCGTTGCCGATCTCCTCGACGCGGATGTTGGCGTTGATGTTGCGCTCACCGATGGTGAAGCTGACCGGCACCTCGTAGATGTAGTCGTCGTCGACCTCGGCGACCACCACGTTGGTGATGGGGGCGAGCTCGTTCGACTTGGTCAGCACCTCGTTGGTGAGGAACGTCTTGTCGGTCGGGTCGACCTGTGCGTAGCCGAGTGCGGCTTCGGCGTCACCGGCGACGATGGCGTCGAAGTAGCCCTGCACCGCTTCGGTGGGGCCACCGCCGCCGAAACCGCCGGCGCCACGGCTCAGCACCACGCCGGCCACGATGGCGGCGATCACCACGACGGCGGCGATCGAGGAGATCAACGCGATCATCGGCCCGTTCGACTTCTTCTTCGGCGCGCCGGGCGGAACGCCGGGGCCCATCTGGCTGCCCGCCGGTCCGGGGCCCATCTGGGTGGTGGGGCTCATGCCGTACTGCTGCTGGTAGCCGGGGCCCGAGGCGCTCGCCGCAGAAGCCGGCGGACCACCGTAGCCGGGGCCGGCCGGCGGGTTCGCGCTTCCGGACGACATCGGGGGCTCCTCGAATCCTCCGGGCGGACCCGACTGGCCGGATGACGGACCGAATTGCGGGCCGGGCGGAGGCCCACCGTAGTTGGGGCCGGGGCCGCCCGGCTGTCCCGGGTAGTTGCCGCTCATGGTTGTCTCCCATCGTGTGCCCCCGCGGGGCGATCCAAACGTGTCGTTGAGTCCTGCTGCGTCCGACAGACCGGTGGCATCAACGCCCGAACGATACCGGACGTCGCGGTTCAACGGCGTGCAGCAAGACCCTCCGGAGGGACGCACTCCGGTGGCCTGCGGTTCCCCTTCCACCGACGAAGTCCGTCAGCCGACAAGATGACGAGGGACAACCACACGAGGGCGAATCCGATCCAGCGACCCGGGGGCATCGGCTCGGCGAGGATCAGAACGCCCACCAGAAACTGCATGGTGGGTGTGATGTACTGCAACATCCCGAGCAGGCTCAGTGGGACCCGTGCAGCGGCGGCGGAAAACCATATCAAGGGTAACAGGGTCACCAAACCCGCCAGGACCAGCAGAATTGACGTCCGCGGGTCGCCCACCGGGTCGAATGCCGGGGGCTGCCACTGGGCCAGCACCACCAGGAATGCCAGTGCCACCGGGGTCAGCACCGCCGACTCCACCAGCAGCGAGGTCAGCGCACCCAACCGGATCCGCTTCTTCAGCAGCCCGTAACAGCCGAAGCTGACGGCCAGGGTCAGCGAGATCCACGGCACCCGGCCGTACGTGGTGGTCAGCACGACCACGGCGAGGGCAGCGATCCCGACCGCGACCCACTGCAACCGGCGCAGCCGCTCCGACAGCACCACCACGCCCAGCACGATCGACAGGATCGGGTTGACGTAGTAGCCGAGCGCGGTCTCCACCATCCGGCCCTGCTGCACCGCGAAGATGAAGACGCCCCAGTTGATCGAGATCGCGATCGAGGCCAACACCAGCAGCAGGACGGTCCGCGGTCGCCGGAGCGACTTCAGCCCCACCGCGTCAGGGATGCCGCGGCGCCACAGCGCCAGGGCACCCCAACCGACAACGGCGAACACCAGCGACCAGACCACGCGGTGCGCCAGCACCTCCACGCTGTGGACCGGCCCGATCAACGGCCAGAACAGCGGGACCAGGCCCCAGGACCCGTACGCGAGGACTGCGTAGCCGACCCCGCCGGGGCGGGTCATTCGGCCCGGAACGGGGTTCCGGTCATCCGGCGACGGTCCAGGTGTCATTGCCCAGGATCAGTTGCTGCAGCTCCGCCTCGTCCGGCTCGGAGTCGCCGGTGGCGGTCGCGAGCTGGTCGCGGACCTGGTCGTCGTACGAGGGCCGCTCGACCTGACGCAGCACCCCGATCGGGGAACGGGTCATCGCGCCCGGCTTGCTGAGCCGGCTGAGCGCGAAGGCGTACGAGGGGTCGGGGTCGTGGGCGTCATGGACGACCAGCGCGTCGCGGCCGACCTCGGCCACCTCGACGACCTCGAGGCTGCCCGTGTCGGGGTGACGTCGCACCCCGAGCCGGCCCTCGTTGCCGAACACGATCGGCTCACCGTGCTGCAACCGGATCACCGCCTCGGCGGAGGTCTCGGAGTCCTTCAACTCGTCGAACGCACCGTCGTTGAAGATCGGGCAGTTCTGGTAGATCTCGACGAACGACGACCCACGGTGACGCGACGCCTCCTTCAGCACCTCGGTCAGGTGCTTGCGGTCGGAGTCGATGGTGCGCGCCACGAAGCTGGCCTCGGCACCCAACGCCAGGGCGAGCGGGTTGAACGGGGCGTCGACCGAACCCATCGGGGTGGACTTGGTCACCTTGCCCGCCTCGGAGGTGGGGGAGTACTGACCCTTGGTCAACCCGTAGATCTGGTTGTTGAACAGCAGGATCGTGATGTTGACGTTGCGCCGCAGGGCGTGGATCAGGTGGTTGCCACCGATCGACAGGGCGTCACCGTCACCGGTCACCACCCAGACCGCGAGGTCGGGGCGGGCGGTGGCGACCCCGGTCGCGATCGCCGGGGCACGACCGTGGATCGAGTGCATCCCGTAGCTGTCGACGTAGTACGGGAACCGGGCGGCACAGCCGATGCCGGAGATGATCACCGAGTTCTCGCGGCGTATGCCGAGCTCGGGCATGAAGCCCAGGAAGGCGGCCAGGATGGCGTAGTCGCCACAGCCGGGGCACCACCGGACCTCCTGGTCGGAGGTGAAGTCCTTGCGGTTCAGCGGCTCGATCGACAGCGGCACACCCTTCAGGCTGTTGAAGCCCCTGTCGGTGTCACTGTTGGCGTCGGTGTTGGTGCCGGTGTCGTTGGTGAGTGTCATCGCACGTCCTCCTTCGCGGGGAGCGATTCGATCTCGGTCTGCAGGTCGAGGGCCAACTCGCTCAGCGAGATCGGCAGGCCACGCACCCGGGCGTAGCTGTGGACGTCGACCAGGTATTTGGCCCGCAGCAGCATCGCCAGCTGGCCCAGGTTCATCTCGGGGACGATCACCCGCTCGTACGAACGGAGGACGTCGCCGAGGTTGGCGGGGAACGGGTTGAGGTGACGCAGGTGGGTCTGCGCGACCGCCATCCCCTCCTTGCGGACGCGGCGGACCGCGGCGGTGATCGGGCCGTACGTCGACCCCCAGCCGAGCACCAGCACCCGGGCGTCGCCGGTCGGGTCGTCGACCGACAGCTCGGGCAGCACGTCGGCGATGCCGTCGACCTTCTGCTGCCGGGTCCGGACCATCTCCTCGTGGTTGTTCGGGTCGTACGACACGTTGCCGGTGACGGCGTCCTTCTCGATGCCGCCGATCCGGTGCTCCAGGCCCGCCGTGCCGGGGATGGCCCACGGTCGGGCCAGTGTCTTCGGATCACGCACGTACGGGTGGAAGACCGGGTTGCCCTTCTTGTCGGTGCCGTTCGGCTCGGTCGCGAAGTCCGGGTCGATCGGGTCGATCCGGGACAGGTCGGGGACCCGCCACGGCTCGGCGCCGTTCGCCAGGTAGCCGTCGGACAGCACCATCACCGGGGTCCGGTAGTTGATCGCGATCCGGACGGCCTCGATCGCCGTCGCGAAGCAGTCGGACGGCGACTGGGCGGCCAGCACCGGGATCGGCGCCTCGCCGTTGCGGCCGAACATCACCTGCAGCAGGTCGGACTGCTCGGTCTTGGTCGGCAACCCGGTGGACGGTCCGGCGCGCTGGATGTCGCAGATCACCAGCGGCAGCTCGGTCATCACGGCCAGCCCGATGGTCTCGGCCTTCAGCGCGATGCCGGGGCCGGACGAGGTGGTGACCCCGAGGTGCCCGGCGAAGCTGGCGCCGAGTGCGGCACCGACGGCGGCGATCTCGTCCTCGGCCTGGAAGGTGGTGACCCCGAACCGCTTGTGCTTGCTCAGCTCGTGCAGCACGTCGGAGGCCGGGGTGATCGGGTAGGCGCCGAGGAACAGCGGCAGGCGGGCCTTCTGCGAGGCGGCGACCAGGCCGAGGGCCAGTGCGGCGTTGCCGGAGATCTGCCGGTAGTCGCCGGCCGGCATCGGGGCCGGCGCCACCTCGTAGGTGACCGCGAACGCCTCGGTCGTCTCGCCGAAGGCGTGGCCGGTCTTGAACGCGGTGATGTTGGCGTCGCGGATCGCCGGGACCTTGGCGAACTTCTGCGCCAGGAACGAGATCGTACCCTCGGTGGGCCGGTGGTACATCCACGACAGCAGGCCGAGCGCGAACATGTTCTTGGCCCGCGAGGCGTCCTTGCGGTTGAGGCCGAACTCCTTGACCGCCTCGACCGTCATGCCGGTCAGGTCCAGCGGGTGGACCTGGTAGTCGGCGAGGCTGTCGTCGGTCAACGGGTCGGCGTCGTAACCGACCTTGGTCAGGTTGCGCTTGGTGAACTCGTGCGCGTCGGCGATGATCACGCCACCGCGCGGCAGGTCGGCGATGTTGGCCTTGAGTGCTGCCGGGTTCATCGCCACCAGCACATCGGGCCGGTCGCCCGGGGTCATGATGTCGTAGTTGGCGAAGTGGACCTGGAAGCTCGAGACGCCCGGCAGGGTGCCCTGGGGGGCACGGATCTCGGCCGGGAAGTTCGGCAGGGTCGAGATGTCGTTGCCGAAGGTTGCGGAATCGGCGGTGAAGCGGTCGCCGGTCAACTGCATCCCGTCGCCGGAGTCGCCGGCGAATCGGATGACCACTCGATCGAGTGACTGGGTTGTGCCCACGTTGATGGAATGCCTCTCTGGCGGGGTGCGCGCGAACTCGGCCCAGTCTAGTTCGGCCTCCCGACGGCCCCGGGCCCGTCCAGAACGGGCCCGGGGCCGTACGGCTCGGATCGCCTCACCAGGTCTCGCGGCTCCACGCCATCTGCCAGAAGCGGGTCTCGTGGTGACAGCTCAGCTCGAACGCGGCCTCCATCCGGGCCAGCTCGGCCGGACCGGCCTCGGCGGCCAGCACGTCGAGCCGCCGGCAGAACTCGTCCAGCAGGCCCTGGCAGTCCGGCGAACCGTAGAACTCCCACCAGCCGGCGAACGGGTTGTCCGGGCCGGGCGGGGCCTCGGCCAGCAGTCGGGTGCCGGCCCAGATGTAGGTCCACGGGCACGGCAGCAGGGCCGCCATCAGCACCCCCAACGAGTCGTGCGCGGCCGCCATCATGTGGTTGACGTAGGCCTGCGCGCTCGGTGCCAGCCGCTCCACCTGCGCCTCGGCGTACGACACCCCCACCGCATCGCACATCACGTGGTGGGGGTGGGTCTCGTCGTGCAGCAGGAAGTTGGTCTGGTCGGTGAAGAACCCGATCCAGTCACGGTCGGGCGAGGCGGCCGCACCCAGGCCGTAGCACCGCATGAACGCGGTCAGGTACTGGTGGTCCTGGCCGACGTAGTGCAGCACCTTCTCCGGCGCGAGGGTGCCGTCGCGCAGGCCGGCCAGGAACGGGTGCTCCCAGAAGGCCTCGAACAGGTGGTCGTACTTCTCCCGCCAGCGGGCACTGGCCCCGGTCGTCCCGGGAGTGCTGGGAGTGCCGGTGGCGCCGGGCGTGGTGATGGTGGTGGTCATCGGAGGTCTCCGAGCCAGCGCAAGGGGTGCCGTGGTACGACACACCGTCACGATCCCTCCGCTCGCATGATCGAGTTCAGGTCGTCGGGTCCGAACGCTGACGTTCATCTCAGCCCTACCAGTGCGGCAGGACACCCCGTGTGACGGTGCGTCGATCGTACACCTCAGTCGCGGTGCAGGCCGTCGGGTGTGACGGTGTACGACTGTCCGCCGACGGTGATCCGCGCGAGTTCGTCGCCGGGGGTGATCGGGGTGCTCACCTCGACCGAGCCGAAGCGAGCCCACTCCCGGCCGTCGGCCTGCTCGGCGGTGATCGTGGCCGGAGCCCGGTCGGCGGTGCCGGTCGCCAGCAGCACGCCCAGCGCCCGCGGGCCCAGCGGGGTGGAGAACCGCAGGTGGTGCTGCTGATCGCCCCGACGCTCCGGCAGTGGCTCGGGGAACCAGCCGGCCGACCGTTCGAAGAAGCCGGTGTGGTGCCACATCACCTGGCCGACCACGGTGGCAGGGCCCCGCTGCAGGGTGAACCGGCGGGCGGCGTCGTCGAGGTCGAACTCGGCGTAGGAGTGCAGGTTGTGCTGCAGCGCGACGTCACTCTCGGCCAACGGCACCATGTCGTCGAGCAACAGCACCACACCGGTCTCGCGGAACGTGATCACGTGGCGGCGGCACCGGTCGGCCTGCGGGTAGGACGCATCGGCGACGCCGAGCAGATGGACCAGGTTGTCGTCCACGTACGGCTTCGCGATCGACCCGGTGGAGGCGCGGCTGCGCATCAACTGTCCGCCGTCGGAGAGGGTCACGCAGTTGTGGGCCTTGGTGTGCCACACCCAGTGGGCGTGGTGGTCGGTCGCGTAGCCGTCGTAGTAGCCGCTCGGCATCAACATCACCTGGCCGGCCACGTGCAGCACCACGTCGTTGTTGTCGGCATGGGAGTGGCTCCACGATCCCAGCGGCGAGCTGCGGAACAGCACGGCGACGTCGTCGCCGGCCGGGCCGTCGACGTGGGACCGGACGGCGGCCCACCCGGCGAACGGGAAGTGGCGCACCACCTCGTCGGTCGGTCGCGTCGGCTCGGGCAGCTCGGTGATCAACGAGACCAGCACCTGCTCGGCACTCGGGTCCTCGGTGCCGCCCCGCTCGCGGTGCACCTGCTCCTGCACCTGCTGCAGGTAGGCCATCACGCTGCCGTCACCGGTCTCCCGGGCGATCAGTTCGACCAGGTGGGCGTTGGAGTTGCGGGCACTCGAGGCGTCGGTGCCGTCGCCGAAGCCCATCCACTCCGCGTACGGCGGGAACGCCCACCGACGCCACTGCCCGTGACCGGCCCAGAACGGGCGGCGGTACAGGTCGACCTCGGCCTGGTGCTTCAGCGTGGTCGCCAGCATCGACATGATCTCCACGTACGCGGCCGCGTACGACACCCCTTCGGCCCAGGCGCCGTCGTCGCCGGCCCACACCGGCCAGATGCCGGCGAGCACCGGGCGCAGCCAGTCCAGCCACTCGCGGGCGGCCGGCACCTCGTCGGCGAGCACGATCGCCCACAACGCCAGGAACACGATCTTGCGTCCCGAGTGGGAGTCGAAGTTGGTGACGCCGTACACGTCCTCCTCGGCGAGCTGACGGAACTGCAGCAGGCACCGGTGGGCGTAGTGGTCGACGACGCGGGCACGTTCCTCGTCGGTGAACTCGTGCCACACCCAGTCGGTGACCTTGGCGGTGTGCCAGATGGTCGCCATGTGGTTCTCGGAGTTGGCGTGCACCTCGGTGGAACCCTCCGGATCCCAACGGGCCAACGAATCCATCCGCTCGCAGGCGGCCCGGGCGTACCGTCGGTCCTCGGTGAAGAGGTGGGCCAGCGCCAGGTGCTGGGCACCGCGGGCGAAGCCCTGGGTGTCGTACACCCCCTTGCGCCAGGCCGCGAACCAGACCTCGTCGCCGTCGACCTCACGGTCGGGCAGGAACGGCGGTTCGTCGAGGTGGTGCGGCTCGGCGAGTGCGGCGTCGGCCAACGCGATGACCTGTTCCCGGTGTGGGGAGTCGGCGAACCGGTCCCGCAGCTGCGGGAGCTCCTCGGTGCGGACGTGGATCCGCGGGTGGCTGGGCGACATCCGGGACAACCATGCGGCGGCCGGCGGCACCTCGAGCACGACGACGTCGTCGGTGAGGTCGAAGGTGAAGGTCTCGGCCTGGCGGTCACCGGCGGACCAGCTCCAGTGGTAGCGGCCGGGGGTCAGGGCGTGCTCCGGCAGGAACATCGGGACGGTGGTGGTCACGTCGAGGACGGGGGACGTCAGGTCGGGGTTGGGTGAGACCACCAGGCGGAACTGCGTCTGGTCGGGCTCGGGAAGCCACGCCAGCAGCGGCGGGTTGGTGCCCGGGCTCTCATCGTGTCGGGGCTGGCGTGGATCCAGATGTGGGTGCGTCATCTGCGACACCCTACGGCCGTGCCAACCGGGCCAGTCGCTCGGCGCCGGCGGCCAGTACCTCGGGCCGCTTGCAGAACGCGAACCGCACCAACGTCTCCACCCCGGTGGGGTCGCCGTAGAACACCTGACTCGGGATCGCGGCCACCCCGCACCGTTCCGGCAAGGCGCGGCAGAACGCCAACGAGTCGGTCTCACCGATCTCGGCGATGTCGACGGTGAGGAAGTAGGTGCCCTGGCTGGGGCGGGCGGTCAGCCCGGCGCCGGCCAGGCCAGCCAGCAACAGGTCACGACCGGCCTGCAGCCGGTCGCGGATCTCGGCCAGCCGATCGTCGCGAAGGCCAAGCCCGGTGGCGATCCCGAGCTGGAACGGGGCGGCGTGGGTGTAGCTCAGGAACTGCTTGGTGGTGGTCACCGCGGTGATCAACTCCGCCGGTCCGCACGCCCAGCCGACCTTCCAGCCGGTGGTGGAGAAGGTCTTGCCGCCCGAGGAGATGGTGATCGTCCGGGCCGCCATCCCCGGCAGGGTGGCGATCGGGACGTGTCGGTGGTCGTCGAAGGTGAGGTGCTCGTACACCTCGTCCGACACCACCAGCAGGTCGTGTTCTGCTGCCACCGCAGCAATCCCGGCCAGCTCGTCGGCGTCCAGCACCCGGCCGGTCGGGTTGTGCGGTGAGTTGATCAACAACAGCCGGGTCCGGTCGGTGACGGCGGCCCGTAGGGCGGCGAGGTCGAGCCGATGGTCGGGATGTTGCAGTCGGACCGGCACCAGCACCCCGCCGGCCAGGGCGATCGTGGCGGCGTACGAGTCGTACGTGGGCTCGAGGGCGATCACCTCGTCCCCGGGCTCGCACAGCGCGAGCAGGCTCGCCGCGATCGCCTCGGTCGCGCCGACGGTGACCAACACCTCGGTCGCCGGGTCGTGGGTGAGCCCGTAGTGGCGGAACTGGTGCTCGGCCACGGCTTCCCGGAGCTCCGGGACACCACGACCCGGCGGATACTGGTTGGCACCGGCGTTGATCGCGGCGACCGCGGCCGCCAACACCTCCGGCGGACCGTCGGTGTCGGGGAACCCCTGACCGAGGTTGATCGCGTCGGCGCGGGTGGCCCGCTCCGACATCTCCGCGAAGATGGTGGTGCCGAAGCCGCGCATCCGCCGGACGAGTTCCATGATCAGGCCAGTTCCATGATCAGGTCAGATCCGTACCGGGACGCGGAAGAACGCCTCGACCTCGTCGGGGGTGACGTCGTCGACCGAGGCGTGCTGCCATCGCGGCTGGCGGTCCTTGTCGATCAGCTGCGCCCGGACGCCCTCGACGAAGTCGGGGGAGCCGGCGAAGTGTTCGGCCAGGTGGGCGTCGGAGTCGAGCACCTCGACCAGGGTCATGGTGGCGGCCCGGCGCAGCCCGGCCAGGGTGACCGCGACCGCCAGCGGGCTCCGCTGCCGGATCTCGTCGGCGGCCCGGTGGGCGGCCGGGTCGGAGTGGGCGGCGAGCGCGGCCACGATGGCCCCCGCGTCGTCACCGGCGTAGCAGTCGGCCAGCCATGGGCTCTGTGCCGACGGGGCGTCGGGGACGTGTCCGGTGCGGACCTTCAGCGAACCGCCCTCGGCCAGGTGCTCCAGCAGGTCGGCGATCTCGCTCGCGTCGGCGACGACGTCGCCGAGTCCGGCGGCGATCGCATCCCCGGCGCCGACCGTGGTGCCGGTCAGCGCCAGGTGGGTGCCGAGTTCGCCCGGCGCCCGGGCCAGCAGGAACCGGACGCCGACGTCGGGGAAGAAGCCGATCCCGGTCTCGGGCATCGCCACCGCCGACCGGTCGGTGAGCACCCGCATCGACGCGTACGCGGAGATGCCGACCCCGCCACCCATCACGATGCCGTCCATCAACGCGACCGTCGGCTTGCGGTAGTTGGCCAGTGCGGCGTTCATCGCGTACTCGTCGGCCCAGAAGCCGAGGGGTTCGCGGTCCCCGGTGACGATCGCGCTGTGCAAGGCCTTGATGTCGCCGCCGGCACACAGGCCGCGGTCTCCCGCACCGTCGATCACCACGTTGGCCACCGAGTCGTCGGTCGCCCAGTCGTTCAGCTGGCCGGTGATGGCCAGCACCATGTCACGGTTCAGCGCGTTGATCACCTCCGGCCGGTTGAGCCGGATCCGGCCGGTGGCCCGATCGTGGGCGAACAGGACCTGGTCGCCGTGTCCGGGGCGGGGTTGGAAGTTGATCATGTTGATTCCCATTCATAGTCCACGACCACGGGTGCATGGTCGCTGATCCGTCGGTCGTACGAGGGGGACCGGTCGGTGCCTCCACACCGAGCTGCCGCAGCGAGTCGAGGGGTGGCCAGCTGGAGGTCGATCCGCCAGCCGGCGTCGGAGTCCCAGGAGCGGCCGCGCCACGACCACCACGAGTAGGGACCTTGTTCGTCGGGTCGCAGGTGTCGGACCACGTCGACCAGTCGGCGCGGGCCGATCACGGCGTCGATCCACTCCCGTTCGGCGGGCAGGAAGCCCTCGGAGCGGTGCTTGGTGCGCGCGTTCGCCACGTCCTGCGCGGTCGGCGCGATGTTCCAGTCGCCCATCACGCAGAACTCCCGGCCCTCCCGGGCGGCCCTCCGTCGTGCGGTCGTCAGGTACCGGGCGAAGTGGCGGCAGAACCGCAACTTCCGTTCGTACTTGGCGACCAGCGCCTCGTCGCCGTACGGGGTGCCACCCTTGGGCAGGTACAGCGAACCGACCGTCAGGCCGGGTAGGTCGACCTCGACGTAGCGGCCCTCATGGTCGAACTCTCGGCTGCCGGTGCCCAGCCGGATCGCCTCCGGTTCGGTCCGGGTCAGCACGGCGACACCGTTGCGACCGGGCAGGTCGCCGGGGTGGTAGGCAGCCCGGTAGCCCCCGAACGCGTCCTCGGGCAGGGCGTCGACCGGGCAGCGAACCTCTTGCAGGGCAAGGATGTCGGGCCTGCTGGTCGTCAACCAGGTGGCCAAGCCGCGACGGATGGCCGCCCGGATCCCGTTCACGTTGAACGTGGCGAGTCGCAGCACGTCAGCGGTAGTTGGTGAACTGCACCGCGAAGTCGTAGTCCGCGTCGGTGATCAACTTCTGCACCGCCTGCAGGTCGTCCCGCTTCTTCGACGAGATTCGCAGTTCGTCACCCTGGATCTGCGCCTTGACGCCCTTGGGTCCTTCGTCGCGGACCAGCTTGGCGATCTTCTTGGCGTTCTCCGTCGAGATGCCCTCGACCATCGAGCCGGTGATCTTCCACACCTTGCCCGAGCTGCGTGGTTCGCCCGGGTCGAACGCCTTCAGGCTGATGCCACGGCGGACGAGCTTGGACTGGAACACGTCCAGCACGGCCTTGACCCGCTCCTCGGTGCTGGCCTCCAGCTCGATCAGTTCCCCGGACCAGTCGATGGTGGCCCCGGTGTTCTTGAAGTCGAACCGCTGCCGCACCTCCTTGGCCGCCTGGTTCAAGGCGTTGTCGACCTCCTGCTTGTCGAACTTGCTCACCACGTCGAAGGAATTCTCCGAGGCCATGTCTGCTCTCCTTGCCGCGTCGTCGCCACCCCCCGGTGGCCCCGACGTTACCCATGTCGTCGCCACCCCCGGGCACACCGTACGGCAGGAACGTGATCCGGCCCAGCGAGTAGGGCCTTACCGATTGGTCCGCAGCCGCCCACCCTTGCTAAGGTGCTCTTCGCGTCGGTCCACGTGGCCGGCGATGTATGACGGCAGGTTGCCCGAGCGGCCAAAGGGAACGGACTGTAAATCCGTCGGCTCAGCCTACGTTGGTTCGAATCCAACACCTGCCACAGTCGGGGGAGGCCCCGTTGGCAAGCCAGATCGCTTGCCGACGGGGCTTTCGTCGTGTCAGGCCGTGGTCGCTGGCCCTCGAGGCGTGCGAGTGACTAACATGGGTGAATGCCTGAGTCGAGTGCACCGTCTGCCCGCGCGACGCATGCAGCGATTCGTCGTGTCGCACTGTCGCTCTTCGAGACCGAGGGCTACGCCAACGTCACCGTTGCCCAGGTGGCTGCATCGGCCGGGGTCGACCCCATGACGGTCTACCGCCATTTCGGCACCAAACACGGCCTCGTCCTACGCCTGGGCGACGACCTGGGGACGCCGCAACGTCTTGGTGAAGCCTTCGCGGCCGTTGCCCGGCCTGGCGGGTCGCTGCTGGACGCCGTCGAAGCCACGGCCGCGCAGTGGGTGGAGCAAGCGTCCACAGAACTGTTGGATGAAGCGTTCCGGGTCGTCCGGCTGACGGCGACCACCCCGGAACTACGCAACCAAGCCTGGAACAACGTCACCGCGTGGGCCGAGACCTACCAGCCCTGGGTCGCCGAGCTCATGCCAGACGTCGAGCCGCCCCAGGCCGAGTTGGCCAGCCGGATCGCGATCGACGTTGTCGTCGCTGCCGGCCTGGTCTGGGCCACGTCATCGGGGGACAAAGCGGCGGCGCTGGCCGCGCTCCGATCCATGATCGCCGTGGCGCGGCGGGTCTCCCGTGGCTAGGTCTTGGGAGGCGCTCATCCGCAGCCGCCCCATGGCAGCCGTCCGTATGATGCTGCGCTGGACCGTCCTGAAGCCGGTCAGTCGATGGTTCCTGCGGATTCGCGTCACTGGCCTGGCCAACTGCACCGGTCTGGACCAGCCCATCATCGTGATCGCCAACCACAGCTCGCACTGGGACGCGGTCCTGATCCATGGCTACCTCCCCACCAAGATCACCAAGAACCTCGCTACCGCGGCCGCGGCAGATCACTTCTTCCAGCGCAAACGCCGGCCGCTTGCACCGCGGCTACTGTTCAACGCTTTCCCCGTCGAACGGCCCGGCAAGCCAGCGGCGGCACCCCGTGGCCTGACCGGTCACCTACTTGACCAGGGCACATCGGTGTTGATCTTCCCGGAGGGAACGCGGTCGCGAAACGGGGGCGGCAGTCGTGGCGGCCTCAGCCCCGGTGCGGCGATCCTCGCCACCAGGGGCAGCCTCACCGTCCTGCCGGTCCGAATCAGCGGAACCTGGCAGGCCTGGCCGCCCCAACAGCACGGACCCCGACGTCCGCGACACGACGTGAGGATGGTGGTGGGTAAGCCGATCGCGCCCGACGATGGGGAGTCGATCGCCGCCTTCAATCAACGCCTCCACGAGGCAATCACGGAGTCCCCGGAGCGGTCGGTGGATCGCGCCAGCCGAGTGGTGTCCATCGTTGACGGGTTCCCGCGGATCGAGGCCGTCCCCGGAATGGCGATCACCGATGCCGATGTGCAGGAGTGGCGCGATTCCGACCCGCGCTGAGCGCTTCGCTCGGCACCAGCGTCGCGATCGCAGCGTCGATGTGATCCGCCGACCGCGTCGCCGCTGCGCAACGAACGCACGATCTGCTCGGCGTGGCCCAGGAACTCCTCGCCTGATCAGGGCGTCCCCCATCGACGCCCCTCGAGCTTGTCGAGACACCCCAGTGCGTCCGGACGTGGGCCCGGTCTGCCGGCGCCGAGGTCGTGGTCGCCCGATTGGCGCAAGCCGGTCGGCGGCGTGTACATTTGTCCCTCGGTGCCGCCGAGGCTCGGTGGTGCGTGCCCCTATAGCTCAGTAGGCAGAGCGTCTCCATGGTAAGGAGAAGGTCTGCGGTTCGATTCCGCATGGGGGCTCAGGGCTCCGGCCCACGCGGCGGGGTAGCTCAGTTGGTGAGAGCGCACGACTCATAATCGTGAGGTCGCGGGTTCGAATCCCGCCCCCGCTACCACACCGGCGACACGAAGTAGCACCACACCACAGACGGGACACCACAGACATGGCCAGGGCAGCAGAGGTACGGCCGAAGATCACGCTCGCATGCACCGAGTGCAAGGAGCGCAACTACATCACGCGCAAGAACCGTCGCAACACGCCGGACCGCTTGGAGCTGAAGAAGTTCTGCTTCAAGTGCCGCTCGCACACCCCGCACCGCGAGACCCGCTGAGCCCTGCTCCACCAGCATCACGGCCCGCCGAGGACATCCTCGGCGGGCCGATGTGCGTCCCGGGTAGCCTTGACCGGTGCCGATCACGCCTGAACACACTGGCCGGGAGTACCCGCCCACCGCCCCGTACGAGATCACCGCGGTCAAGGTGGCCGAGTTCACCACCGCTCTCGGCGAACGCGACGTCCACCGGGTCCCGCCGACGTTCGCGATGGTGGTGCTGGGCGACGCCTGGCAGGCCATGTTCGACGACCCGGAGCTCGGCCTGGCGCTCCACCGGATCGTCCACGGCGACCAGAAGTTCAGCTGGGAGCGGCCGCTGCGGATCGGTGACGTGGTCACCGCCACCCTCCGGATCGACCGGGTGGTGCAGCGCGGCGGGGTCGACATGATCACCTCGGTCGCCTCCGTCGACACCGTCGACGGCGAGCACGTCGCGACCGCGTCGGCGCTGTTCCTGCACACCCCCGAGACCGAGCCGGACGCATCATGAGTGGCCCTCTCGAGCAGGGCGTGGTCGAGAAGGGGACGGTCCTGCCCGCCCTGACCCAGCGGGTCACCCGGACCGACCTGGTTCGCTACGCCGGCGCCTCGGGCGACTTCAACCCGATCCACCACTCCGACCACGTGGCCACCTCGATGGGGCTGCCGGGCGTGATCGCCCACGGCATGTTCACGATGGGTGTCGCCGCGCGCGTGGTCACCGACTGGCTCGGCGGCACCGACGACATCCTCGGTTACCAGGCCCGCTTCGCCCGGCCGGTCGTCGTCCCCGACACCCACGACGGGGTCGAGCTGGTCGTCACCGGCACCGTCAGCGAGGTCACCGACGACACCGTCACGGTGCTGCTGGACGCCCGGTGCGGTGCGGAGAAGGTGCTGGGCGCGGCCCGGATGGTCATTCGTCGTGGCTGAGCTGCTGGCCGACCACACCACGCTGCGGCTCGGTGGTCCGGCGGCCCGGTGGGTGGAGGCCACCACCACCGACCAGGTGATCGAGGCGGTCAGCGAGGCCGACGCCCGGGGCGAGCCGGTGCTGGTGCTCGGCGGCGGCTCCAACCTGGTGGTCGGCGACGACGGCTTCGACGGCACCGTCGTCGCGGTCCGGACCCGGGGGATCGGGTCCGACCCGGCCAGCTGCGCCTGGACCGGGGCGGAGGTCAACGTCGCCGCCGGCGAGGTCTGGGACGACCTGGTGGTGTTCACCCTCGAACGGGAATTGGCCGGCATCGAGGCGCTGTCGGGCATCCCCGGCCTGGTCGGCGCGACACCGATCCAGAACGTCGGGGCGTACGGGGCAGAGGTCGCCCAGGTCATCGCGCGGGTCCGCACCTGGGACCGACGCGAGAACCGGATCACCACCTTCGCCATGGCCGACTGCGGCTTCGGCTACCGCAGCTCCCGGTTCAAGGACGACCCCGATCACTGGGTGGTGCTCGACGTCACCTTCCAGTTCTCCGGGGCCACGCTGTCGGCGCCGATCCGCTACCCGGAGCTGGCCCGCACCCTCGGCGTCGAGGTCGGCGAGCGGGTCGAGGCACGGGCCGTCCGCGACGCCGTGCTGGCCCTGCGGCGGGGCAAGGGGATGGTGCTCGACCCCGCCGACCACGACACGTGGAGTGCCGGGTCGTTCTTCACCAACCCGGTGCTGTCGGCCGCCGACGCCGACCGGCTGCTGCCACCCGAGGCGCCCCGGTATCCCGATGGCAACCTGGTCAAGACCAGTGCCGCCTGGCTGATCCAGCACGCCGGGTTCGACAAGGGCCACCGACCGGCGGCTGACCCGACGGCTCCGGTGTCACTGTCGACCAAGCACACCCTGGCGCTCACCAACCGCGGTGGCGCCCGGACCGCCGACCTGCTCGGGCTGGCCCGCGAGATCCGCGCCGGGGTGGCCGACCGGTTCGGCATCGGGCTGGTCAACGAGCCGGTGATGGTGAACTGCACCCTGGCGAACGAGGAGACGATTCGATGAGGACCGTTCCGGATCGGTTCGAGGTGTGGGCGCCGCACGCCCGCCGGGTCCGGCTGGCGGTCGGTACTGACGTCCACGACCTGACCCCGGGGGCGGGCGGCTGGTTCCGGCTCGCGCCGGCGATCGCCGCCCGGTACCCGGCCGAGGTCGACTACGGCTACCTGCTCGACGACGACGAGACCGTACGACCCGACCCGCGGTCGAGGTGGCAGCCCGACGGCGTCCACGGGTGGTCGCGGACCTTCGACCCGGCCGCCCACGCGTGGGGAGACGGGGGCTGGACCGGACGGCAGCTGGCCGGTGGCGTGATCTACGAACTCCACATCGGCACCTTCACCCCCGCCGGCACCCTCGACTCGGCGATCGAGCGGCTCGACCACCTGGTCGACCTGGGCGTCGACTTCGTCGAACTGCTGCCGGTCAACGCGTTCAACGGCACCCACAACTGGGGGTACGACGGGGTGCTGTGGTACGCCGTCCACCACACCTACGGTGGGCCGGCGGCGTACCAGCGGTTCGTCGACGCCTGCCACCAGCGGGGCCTCGGGGTGATCCAGGACGTGGTGCACAACCACCTCGGGCCGAGCGGGAACTACCTGCCGCTGTTCGGGCCGTACCTGACCGACGCGGGCCACAGCACCTGGGGGGCACACCTCAACCTGGACGGCCCGGACTCGGACCAGGTGCGGGCCCACATCGTCGACAACGCGGTGATGTGGCTGCGTGACATGCACGTCGACGGGCTCCGGCTCGACGCGGTGCACGCGCTGGTCGACCACACCGCCGTCCACCTGCTCGAGGAGCTCGCGGTCGAGGTGGACGCGCTGTCGGCACACCTCGGTCGCCCGCTGTCGCTGATCGCCGAGTCCGACCTGAACGACCCGCGGTTGATCACCTCGCCGGAGGCCGGCGGGTACGGGCTCACCGCGCAGTGGAGTGACGACTTCCACCATGCGGTGATCACCAACCTGACCGGTGACACCACCGGCTGGTTCGCCGACTTCGCCGGGCTCGACGCCTTGGTGAAGGTGGTGGGCGACGGCTTCTTCCACGACGGTGGGGTGTCCACCTTCCGCGGGCGCCGGCACGGCAGGCCGATCGAGCGCCACACCACGCCGCGGTCCCGGCTGGTGGTGTGCACCGCCAACCACGACCAGGTCGGCAACCGGGCCGACGGTTCCCGACCGTCGTCGCGGCTGGCGCCCGGGCAGCTGGCGATCGCCGCGACGCTGTGCCTGCTCACCCCGTACACGCCGATGCTGTTCATGGGGGAGGAGTGGGGTGCGGCGACCCCGTGGGCGTTCTTCACCTCACACCCCGAGCCGGAGTTGGGCCGGCAGACCGCCGAGGGGCGGCTCGCCGAGTTCACCCGGATGGACTGGGACCCGGCGTCGGTGCCGGACCCGCAGGACCCGGCGACCTTCACCTCCTCGAAGCTCGACTGGTCGGAGCTGTCGGGCGACGGACACGCGGCGATGTTGCAACACCACAAGGACCTGCTGGCGTTGCGCCGATCCCACACCGAGTTCACCGACCCCCGGTTCCCGGCGACCGACGCGATCGCCGACGCCCAGGCGGGCTGGTTCCGGCTCGACGTCGGACGGCTGCACGTCATGATCAACTTCACCGACACCGAGGTGGTCGCCCCGCTGCCGGGTACCGACGCCGAAACCGTGCTGTACGCCCACGGTGACGCCGAGGTCGGTGGCGACGATGTCCGGCTCGGGCCGTACGCGCAGCTCGTGCTCAGCTGATCAGTTCGCCCACTGGCGGACGGTGGCGAAGATCTCGGGCTCGCGCCGGGTCAGCAGCTTGGTGCCGTGGTGCCAACCGAGGGCGAGGACGATCGCTCCGCTGAGCAGCGCGACGAGGGGTGCCAGCCACAACAGCCACGGCCACACCACGATGCCGAGCACGTAGACCACCGCGGCCGGGATGATCGGGATGGTGATGCCGAACATGCCGACCAACACGTTGAGGAAGGCGCTGGCACCGGACCCACTGCTGGACTTGAAGCTTGAGGTGCCGGGACTGTTGACCCGGTACGGCAGCAGCGTCGACAGCACGGCAGCCGTCCCGACCGAGCACAGCGTCAACCCGAGGGCGCCACCGAGCAGCGGCCAGATCCACTCCGGGTGGCCGACGATGATCATCCCGCTGATCGCGAAGACGACGATCAGCGGCACCATGAACGTCAGCACCGCCAGTGCGCGGCCCATCAGATTGGTCCGGGCGTCGAGCCCGGCGGTGAAGTTGACCCAGCTGGCCGGGCCGTCGTAGCCGAAGTCGTTCATCAGCGGAATCGCCGCCCAGGCCATCATGCACGGACCCATCAGCGCCATGAACGGGACGTCCTGGACGACACTCAACGCGATGAACAGCACCGACATGATCGGCATCATGATCACCGTCATCAGGTAGCGCTGGTCACGGCGCCAGTAGCGCAACGACCGGCCGGCGACCGCACCGAGGGCGTTGGTCGGGAAGAACCGGGGGATGAAGGATCCCTTGAGCTCGTGGCCGCCGGTGCTCTGCGAGTCGAGGGCGCCCGTGATCAGCGTCCGGTCCAGCGCCACCCGCCAGACCAGCCAGGCGCCGACCACCAGCAGGGCCGTGATCGCCAGCCGGGCCACCGCGCTCAGCCAGGAACCGGTGGCGACGTCGTAGGGCACCGCGAACGGTGCACCGAGCGGGGTCCAGCCCGCGATCGTCCCGACCCGGTCCATGATCTGCATCGGGTCGAGCCGGGCCAGCCGTTCGGCCTCGGCGGTGAACGCGATCTGCAGCCCGTACATGCCGCCGATGAAGACGACGAAGAAGCCGATGCCGGCAACCTCCCGACGCCGCCGCGAGACGCCGCCGATGGTGGTGGCGGTGACGATCGCGCGGGGGAGCAGGACGCACAGTGCCAGCCCGACGGCGTACAGCACCGGCAGCAGGATCGCACCGATGACGGTGGCGGCACCGATCCCGCCGTCGGCGGCCGCGGCGCGGAACAGTGCCAGCTCACCGACGATGATCATCACCAACACGCCGAGCGCGGTGCACGCGATCGGGATGGAGATGAACGCGGCGGCGAACAGCCCCGGCTGCAGATCCTTGGCCCGCAACGGATAGATGGCGAACTTCGAGGCGGCGAGGGTGTCGTCGATCCCGAACGTGAAGATCGGGATGATCGTCCACATCAGCACCAGCACCGCACCGACGGCCACCAACAGCGGCATCGTCATCGTCGGCAGGAACAGGGCTGAGGCGAACAGGCCGACAGCGGCACCGACCATCGCGAACAGGGCGTACGCGACACCGATGATCGGGCCGATCAGGCGCCTCTTGTCCTGCTGGTAGCTGCCACGCCAGAGCCGCCACTTCAGTCGGGTCAGGAGCGCAACCATCCCAGGCTCCCCTCGGCCAGCTCGGCACCGCCGACCAGATCGATGAACCGGTCGACCAGCGACATGCCGTCGCGGACCTCGGCGACGGGTCCGCTGGCCCGAACCCGCCCCTGGTGGATGATCGCGACGTGGTCGCACAGGCCCTCGACGAGCTCCATCACGTGGCTCGACATGATCACGGTGCCGCCACCGGCGACGTAGTTGCGCAGGATCTGCCGGATGACCTGGCCCGACACCGGGTCGACGGCCTCCAACGGCTCGTCGAGGATCAACAGCCTGGGGGCGTGGATCAGCGCGGAGGCCAGCAGGATCTTCTTCGTCATGCCGGCGGAGTAGTCGGCGACCAGCTTGCTCGCCGACTCGGACAGGTCGAGCGCGGCCAGCAGTTCGGTGGCGCGGGGAGCGACCTCCTCGGCGGACATCCCGCGGATCAGCCCCACGTAGTGCAGCAGTTCCTCCCCCGACAGCCGGTCAAAGGTGCTCAGCCCGTCGGCCAGCACCCCGATCTTCGCCTTCGCGGCCGGCGGATCGGCCCACACGTCGGTGCCGAGGATGAGCACCTGGCCGGCGGTCGGTCGCAGCAGGCCGGTCGCCATCGACAGGGTGGTCGTCTTGCCGGCGCCGTTGGGTCCGACCATCCCGTAGAAGGAGCCGACCGGGATGTCGAGGCTCAGGTCGTCCACCACGACCGCGTCGTCGAACTGCTTGGTGAGCCCTCGCACCGACATGGCGGGCTCGGTCGACACCGCGGGCTCACCGATCGATGGTTGGGCCGTGGGTTGGTCCGGGAGCGGTGAGGTCACCGGGCCACTGTAGTTCGGCTCAGGTTTCTCGTAGTTCGGCTCAGGTTTCTCGTAGTTCGGCTCAGGTTTCTCGTAGTTCGGCTCAGGTCTCGTGCTTCGGCTCCGGCGCTGGCCCGGGCTCCGGGAGGTTCGGTACGGCGGGTGACCGTTGCTCCAGGGCCTGCGCCTCGGCGACCGCCTTCTCGACCACCCGGCTGCTGTCGGCGCGGTCGCGTTCCTTCTGGGCTTCGATCTCGGCCATCACGTCGATCTTCTCCGGTGCGGTGAACTTGCCGACCGCCTCGGAGAACCGCTCCTTCAGTTCGCTGTCGCCGGTGTCGGCACCACCACCCATGGCGGTGCCGAGCCCCTCCAGGGCCTTGGTGACCTCGCTGGGGATGACCCACACCTTGTTGGCGTCGCCCTCCGCGATCTTGGGCAGCATCTGCAGGTACTGGTAGGCGAGCAGCGACTGGTCAGGTTGCCCGGCATGGATCGCGTTGAACACCGTCGTGATGGCCTGGGCCTCACCGTCGGCGGTGAGCATCCGTGACTGCCGTTCGGCCTGGGCACGCAACACCTGCGACTCGCGGTCGCCCTTCGCGCGCAGGATCGCTGACTCCCGCTCGCCGTCGGCGGACAGGATCTGTGACTGTCGTTGGCCTTCGGCGAGCAGGATCTGGGCCCGCTTGTCCCGCTCGGCCCGGGCTCCCTTCTCCATCGCGTCACGGATCGTGGGCGGCGGTTCGATCGACCGCAGCTCCACCCGGTTGACCTTGATGCCCCACTTGCCGGTGGCCTCGTCCAGCACCACCCGCAGCTTGCCGTTGATGTCCTCGCGGCTGGTCAACGTCTCCTCCAGGTCCATCCCGCCGATGATGTTGCGCAGCGTGGTCTGGGTGAGCTGCTCGATGGCGGCGGTGTAGTCCTGTGCCTCGTAGTTGGCGCGGATCGGGTCGATGATCTGGAAGTAGATGACCGAGTCGATCGACACCATCAGGTTGTCCTCGGTGATGACACCCTGTGGCGGGAACGGCACCACCGTCTCGCGCATGTCGAGACGTTCGGTGACCCGGTCGATGACCGGGATCACCAGGTGCGGCCCCGGGTCGAGTTGCCGGTGGAACTTGCCCAGCCGCTCCACGATCCCGACCCGCTGCTGCCGGATGATCTTCACCGAGCTGGCCAACAGCAGTGCGGCCAGCACGAGCGCAACGAGGGTGATGACGTACGGCATCAGAATCCTTCCAGTTCGAGGTCGCGTGGGTGAACCAGCGCGACCGTCCCGTCCAGCTCGAACACGTCGACCTCGGTGTCCGGGGCGATCGTGAGGTGTGGGTCGTACGACCGCGCCGACCATTCCTGTCCGTCGACCTTGACCTCGCCACCGCTCGCGGTCACCGTCTTGGTGACGCGGCCGGACCGGCCGACCATCGCGTCGAGTGAGCTGCGGTAGCCCGGCATGCTGCGGACGCGGCGCAGCAGGGTGGGGCGGAGCAGGGCCAGCGACAGGCCGGAGGTGGCGATCGCGACCAACGCCTGCAACCAGAACAGGTCGGGGGCGACCATGGCGGTGATGCCGGCGGCGATCGCGCCGGCGGCGAGCATGGCGAGCACCAGGTCGAGGGACAGCACCTCGGCGATCCCCAGCACGAGGGCGGCGACGAACCAGACGGCCCAGGCGTTTTCGCTCAACCAGTCAGTCATCGGTGCTCGTTCAACCAGTCAGTCATGCCTGCCTCCGGTGGCTCGGTCGACCAAGCCTACTCGGCGCTGCCCGGGGTACGGTTCGACGGATGGGGTGACGACCGCGTAGACTCTCGGTCTTGGTGACTCGACCACTGTTTCGTCACGCCTTCGTGACGAGGCCGGCCGGGGCCATCGAAGGGCAATAGCTCAACTGGTAGAGCATCGGTCTCCAAAACCGAAGGTTGGGGGTTCAAGTCCCTCTTGCCCTGCTGGACGCCCGCTGTGGCGGACCTGCGGTCACGGGCCCCGTGGCCGGACGACGGAAGCGGGACCACCGCTGGAGGACGAGGACGAACGTGGCAGACGAGATCGACAAGGAGCCGACCGACGAGTCGACTTCATCGACCGTCGGCAAGTCCTCGGACGGGCCCGAGGCTGACGTCACCGAGACCGACGCCGAGTTGGTGGATGACGATCTCGACGAGGATGACGATCTCGACGAGGACGACGATCTCGACGAGGACGACGATCTCGACGAGGACGACGATCTCGACGAGGACGACGATCTCGACGAGGACGACGATCTCGACGAAGATGATGACCTCGACGACGACTCCGACGCCAAGGCGGTGGCCACCACCCGGGCGCCGGCCAAGAAGTCGGCCGCGAAGAAGAAGTCGTCGGACAGGTCCGGCGGCAAGGGCAGAGCCACGCCGAAGCGACCCGGCAAGGTGCAGCGGCAGGAAGGCACCGGTCCGATCAAGTTCGTCGAGGAGTCGGTGGGCGAGCTGCGCAAGGTCGTCTACCCGACCGGCAGCCAGCTGCGGAACTACTTCGTCGTGGTCCTGGTGTTCGTGCTGTTCATCATCGGCGTCACGAGCGGCCTCGACCTGCTGTTCGGCAAGGCAGTCTTGACGGTGCTCGGCTGATGACAGGGCAGAACGAGACGCCCGACCCCAAGGACAACCCCGGAGAGAACGTGACAGACATTCCCGATCCCGACAGCACCGAGAACGCGCCCATCCGCGGCGACGACGAGGTGCCCCGTGATGACGTCGAGGTCGATCTGGGCAGTGCCGAGGACTTCACTGCGGCGGACGACGTCGAGCTCAACCTGGGTGACGACGAGACCGCCTCCGATGACGACGTCGAGGTCAACCTCGACTTCGGCGACGCCGAGGGCGGGTCCGACGAGGGCACCGAGTCCGAGCTGAACCTCGACTTCACCACCCAGGCCGAGGACGAGGCCGCCGAGGAAGCCGACGAGGCCGACGAGGAGGAGGCCGACTCGCTGGAGGCCGCGACGGAGAAGGCCTTGGCCGAGCTCCGTGCGGAGCTGGAGAGCAAGTTCGGCGACTGGTACGTCGTGCACACCTACTCCGGCATGGAGAACCGGGTGCAGCAGAACCTCGAGAACCGGGTGACCTCGCTCAACATGGAGGACTTCATCTTCGAGGTCCGGGTGCCCAGCGAAGAGGTCACCGAGCTCCGCAACGGCGTGAAGAAGAACGTTCGTCGTACGGTGCTGCCGGGCTACGTCCTGGTCCGGATGGACCTGACCGACGAGTCCTGGGCGACCGTGCGGCACACGCCGTCGGTCACCGGCTTCGTCGGCCATGCGAACCAGCCGATCCCGCTGAGCATCGACGAGGTGGAGAAGATGCTGGCCCCGGCCGTCGTCGCCGCCACCGCAGCCGAGAACGCCGCGAGCACCACCGCGACGAAGCCGCGCAAGAAGAAGCAGATCGAGGTGGCCGACTTCTCCGAAGGAGACTCGGTCATGGTCGTGGAAGGCCCGTTCGCGGGCGTCCACGCCACCATCACCGAGATGAATGCCAGCAGCCAACGGCTCAAGGCACTGGTGGAGATCCTCGGCCGGGAGACCCCGGTCGACCTGACCTTCAGCCAGATCCAGAAGATCTAGCGACCGAAGGTCAGCGGATCCCACAACTGAACATCCAGCACCAACCATTCACCCACAAGGAAATCCCATGCCTCCCAAGAAGAAGGTCGCGGCCCTGGTCAAGGTCGCACTGCAGGCCGGCTCCGCCACGCCTGCGCCGCCCGTCGGCACCGCGCTCGGTCCGCACGGCGTCAACATCATGGAGTTCTGCAAGGCGTACAACGCCGCGACCGAGTCACAGCGTGGCAACGTCGTGCCGGTCGAGATCACCATCTACGAAGACCGCAGCTTCGACTTCATCACCAAGACCCCGCCGGCCGCCGAGCTGATCAAGAAGGCCGCCGGGCTGAAGAAGGGCTCCGGTGTCCCGCACACCGACAAGGTCGGCAAGATCACCTCCGCCCAGGTGCGCGAGATCGCCACCACCAAGCTGCCCGACCTCAACGCCAACGACGTCGAGGCCGCGATGAAGATCGTGGCGGGCACCGCCCGTTCGATGGGTGTCACCGTCGAGGGCTGACCACCCGCGACCTGCAGCACAGCAACACAGCAACACAGCAACACAGCAACACCAACACGTAAGCAACACGTGACACGTAAGCGTGGGAGGGCCGGCGCGGCCCGCACCACAACTGGTGAGCCCGACCGGGCTCTTGACGAGAAGGAACCAGCATGGCGCGCAGCAAGGCCTACAAGGCCGCAGCAGAGAAGATCACCGAGGACAAGCTCTACACCCCCGCCGAGGCCGTCGCCCTGGCCAAGGACGGTGCCTCGGCCAAGTTCGACGAGACCGTCGACGTGTCGATGCGACTGGGCGTCGACCCCCGCAAGGCCGACCAGATGGTCCGCGGCACCGTCAACCTGCCCCACGGCACCGGCAAGACGTCCCGGGTGATCGTCTTCGCCACCGGTGACAAGGCCGAGGCGGCCCTGGCCGCCGGGGCCGACGAGGTCGGCGCCGATGACCTGCTGGAGAAGGTGCAGGGCGGTTGGCTCGACTTCGACGCCGTCGTCGCCACCCCGGACCAGATGGGCAAGGTCGGTCGACTGGGCCGTGTGCTGGGCCCGCGTGGCCTGATGCCGAACCCGAAGACCGGCACCGTCACGATGGACGTCGGCAAGGCCGTCTCCGACATCAAGGGCGGCAAGATCGAGTTCCGTGTCGACCGGCACGCCAACCTGCACTTCATCATCGGCAAGGCCTCGTTCTCTCCGGAGCAGTTGGAGCAGAACTACTTCGCCGCGATGGACGAGGTGCAGCGGCTCAAGCCGGCCAGCGCGAAGGGCAAGTACGTCCGCAAGATCGTGGTGTCCAGCACCATGGGCCCGGGCGTCCCGGTCGACCCGAACACCCTGGCGGCCGCCGGGGAGTGACCCGCAGGTCCCGTTCGTCACCTCACCCCGGATCCGGTTGGGTCCGGGGTGAGGTGCGTTCCGGGTCGCAAACTGCCCACGCTCGGCCACCTCAGTCCTGAGAGACTGCCGCCATGGTGCACGTACCGGGGACGCCGACGCCCAGCCCGCGACCGCAGGTCACCGCGACCGACCAGGAGGGGGCGGGGACACCGGACCTTCCCGCGGTGCCGCCCGTCGGCGCGTTGTTCGGCTCCTCGGGCTTCGACGGTCCGACCAGCAGTGCGAACGACCTGATCGGCCTGGTGTTCTGTCACCCGTCGACCGAGGCTGCCGACGAATCCGCGGTGACCGTCCGCGATGCTGCGGTGACCCCCCGAGACTCAACGGTGACCGGGGTTGACCTGGTGATCGGCCGGGCGCGCACCGCGACGGTCGGCATCCGGCTGCCCGAGCCGGCGCCGTGTCGGCTGGCGCTGAACGACACGTTGGTGATCGGCGACCTGGTCGTGGTCGCCGTTGATCACGAGCGGTGGGTGGTCGACCTGCCCGCTGGCGCCGTCCTGGACGTGCCGGAGCTGACCGGACCCGACGCGCCGGCCATCGCGGTCACCCGGAGCGCGACGGGAGCGCTGATCACCGCGCGGGGCCCCGCGACGTCGACAGACCTCGGTTCGCTCGATGGTGCGGGGGTGGCAGTGTTGGTCGGCGAGCGGTCCGAGACCGTACGGGATCTGGCCGACGCGGTCGTCGGGCCGGACTCGCCGCACCGTGAGCTGGCGGCGAAGTGCGTCTCGGTCATCCGGGTGAACACGCTGGCCGCCGGGGACGGGCGCGCCGGGGCGTGGACCACGCCCGACCGGCTGCCGCACCAGGACATGTGGCTGTGGGACACCGCGTTCCACTCCCTCGGGGTGAACCTCCTCGACCCGGTGTTGTCGGCGGAGACGATCCTGACCATGGTCGCGACGGCCAGGGCGGACGGGCTCATCCCGTTGTCGGTGCCGGTGCACGGTGAGGCGGAGTCCCTCACCCAGCCGCCGATCCTGGCGTGGGCGGTGCGGGAGAACGTGCTGTGCCAGGAGGCGACCGGTGGCGGCGACGGCGAACACCTGCTGCGCACGGTGCACGAGCCGTTGCGGCGGCACCTCGACTGGGTGCTGACCCACCGTTGCGATCCGGAGACCGGGCTCGGTCGGTGGCATCGTGGGGATGATCCGTTGTGTCGCTCGGGGGAGTCCGGGATGGACAACTCGCCGCGGTTCGACGAGCCGACCGGTGCCGACGTCGACCTGTCGGTGCATCTGGCGGAGGACCTCGAGGCGCTCGGCTGGATCTGCGAGCGGGTCGGGGACGCGGCCGGGTCGGACCTGGCCCGAGGCCGGGCCGCCGGCCTGCGTACGGCGGTGCACGAGTTGCTCTGGGACCCGGCGCAACAGTTCTACGTCGACCGTCGGCCGGACGGCGACTTCTCAACCGTACGGGCGATCTCGGGCTTCCTGCCCCTGCTGTTCCCCGACCTGCCGGGAGAGCGTCGCGACGCCCTGCTCGCCGCCCTCGCCGATCCAGACGACTTCGGCACGGCCTGCCCGGTGCCCAGTGTCAGCCGCCGTGATCCGGCGTTCTCGACCGACATGTGGCGCGGCCCGACGTGGGTCAACGTCAACCACCGGCTGATCGCCGGCCTGCAGCGGCAGGGTTGTGCGGGGGAGGCGGCGCGGCTCACCGCGTCGACGGTGGCGATGGTGGAACGGTGGTATCGGGTGTACGGGACGGTGTTCGAGTTCTACGACGCCGACGACCGTGTGCCGCCGGGCGACTGCGATCGCAAGGGGCCGCATCAGCGCGGCTATCACCCGGACCGGCGGATCGCGAACATCAGGGACTACCACTGGACGGCGGCGCTGACCCTGGACCTGCTGCGACGCGACCGCTGAGCGAGCGTTCGCGAATCACAGCTATCCACCAACCGGGAATGGTGTTGTCCGATTCACTCGGACCTGATTGGCTGGCCGGACCCAGGCCGAGTGAGGGCCGCCGAAGCGGTGGCCGCGGAGGGATCCCTGATGCCCGAGTTGACGCGTCGACCGTGGGCAGACCTGCCCTGGCCCGCCCGAGACCTGCGCCCCCGGGTCGTGGCGGGGCCGATTCCGCTGGCAGGGGCCCGCATCGTCCACCCGGACACAGCGGCCGGGGCACGGGCCGCGGGTCATCTGCGCGATGTCCTGGACGGTGCCGGCGTCGCCGAGGTCGTCGTGCACCCGGCGGGATGGTCGGACGGCTCGGGGCGCACCAGACTCCAGACTGACGGTCCCGGCACCCTGACCGCGGTCACCCCGGCGGAGATCCCGGCCGCCGAGTTCCCGACCGGCAGGAGTCGTCGTGGTCGGCCGCCGAGTCGATCGCGGCGACCACGATCCTGCTCGGCGGGCTGTCGGACAACCCGGAGATTGCTCGGCTGTACCACGCGGGGCTGTGCCCGGTGGACCACACCTTCCCGGGGGTCGGCGGACATCTGCTGCGCAGTCATCGGGACGTGTACGGCGACGGTGGGACCGGGCGTGGACATCGACCCGGCTGCGCTGACCGCAGTGGCTGGCTGAGTCCGGCACCACCCCACACCACCGACGTACGGCCGGTCCTCCAGTGAGGGCCGGTCGTTCGTCGTTCGAGGTTCAGGAGTTGGCCGGCCAGTCGCTCGGTGAGGGGGCACCACCGGGCACGACGGTCTCGGCCGTCGAGGTCCGGTCTGTCCACGCGTCCTTCGGGCGGTAGCCGAGCTCGACCATCGTGTTGGTGATGTCCCAACGCCGGTTGGGATTCGCGGACACCGCGTAGTAGACACCATGGGCCACGCCAGCCTCGATGGCACACCGAACGACCTGCTCGGTGTCGTCCTGGCTGAGCCACATGGCGTGCAGCAGCTCGACGTCGGTCACCATCGGGTCGGGTGCGACCCAGCCGATCCGCAGGGCGATGAAGTCGATGCCGTAGGCGTCGTGGTAGTAGCGCCCCATCGACTCGCCGAAGACCTTCGACACCCCGTACAGCGAGTCGGCACGCGGCAGCTGGCCGGCGGCGACCGGCCACTCCCGGTGCCGGTCGTACATCCCCATCGCATGGTTGGACGAGGCGTGGACGAAGCGGCGCACCTTCGCCTCCCGGGCGGCTTCGATGACATTGCGGAAGCCGATGATGTTGGCCTGCAGGACGGCGTCCCAGGACGACTCGGGTGAGGCGGCACCCGCCAGGTGGACCACCGTGTCGATGCCCTCCAACAGGGGGCGGACCGCGTCGTAGTCGGCGATGTCGGCCAGTTCGACCGGCGTGTCGGGGGCGTCGTCGGGTGGCGTGCGGCCGTGGCGGACCACGTCGTAGTCACCGTGGAGACGGTTGGCCAGGTCGGTGCCCACCTGACCGGTGGCCCCGGTGATCAGCACACGGCGTCGTGGGGAGGTCATGGTCCAATTGTGCTGCGCCGGTGAACCGGGCCGACGGCGGGGCGTCGGCGAGCGGGCCCTTCAGTAGGGCCGCGCGGTCCGGATCCGCCCGGTCGGGGTGACCAGCCGACCGATGATCTGGTCGTCGGCATGGGCGACACACCACTCGGCGAGTCGGGCACGCAGCCGTACCAGCGTGTCGTGGTGGCGCGACTCGATGGCCAGGTTGCGTTGCTCGCCGGGGTCGGCAGCAAGATCAACCAGTTGTTCGCGGTCATCACCCCAGCTGTAGACGGTGTACTTCCACCGCTGCTCGATGATGCTGCGACCGACGGTGGGGAAGCGATCGCGCGGGAACCGGGTCTGCACGATGACCGGATCGTTCGCCGGCGCTCCGGTCGACAAGTCCTGGCCCGGCAGGTCGACCGGCGGCTCGACCCCGACCAGGGCACAGGCGGTCGGCAACAGGTCGATGCCGACGTTGACGGGGACGTCGATCCGCGCGGCCGTGGTGCCCGGGACCATGATCAACAGTGGGACGCGGATCGACTCCTCGTACAGGGCGGTCTTCTGTGACCACTGGTGGGCGGCGTCGCCGTCACCGTGATCGGCGAGGAACACCACGGCGGTGTCGTCCGCGTGCGGCGAGGCCGCCAGCGCGTCGAGGATCCGGCCGACGTGGCCGTCGACGCGCTGCACCAGCTTGGCATAGGCGTGGCGGTAGGCCCGCCAGTCGTCGGGTCCCCAGTCGCCGGTGGCGTACACCGGCGCCGCCTCCTCGCGCTCGTGGCGCAGGCACTGCGGAGCGTACGGGGCGACGGCGTGGTTGACCGGCAGTGGTGGCCGGTCGGGTGCGGGGACGGGGTCGACGTCGCCGTACGGCATCGGCTGGCTGCGGGCGTACTCACAGATCGTGTGCGGATCGTCGAAGCTGACCGTCATCACGAACGGACGTTCGTCCGAGTCTCGGGTCGTCAACTGTTCGACCGCCCAGTCGGTCAGGCCATGATCACCGAAGTCGCGGACCCGGGCGAACCCGTCGGCGTGGTCGGCGCTGGGGTGGCAGGCATGCCACTTGCCACCCCACAAGGTCTCGAGGCCGGCTCGGGTGAAGTGGTGGCCCCACGAGTCGGGCTCGCGCCCGACGTGACGGCCGCCGCTGTTGTCGTTGCCGTTCACACCGAGCTCGTGGGGGTAGCGGCCGGTCGCGAAGCTGCTGCGAGCCGGTGTGCACAACGGAAAGCTGGTGTAGGCCCGGTCGTAGTGCAGGCTCCGCCCGGCGAGCGCGGACAGCGCCGGGGTGGTGAAGTGATCATGGGCCGTGCGGTCGAGGACATGGCCTCCCAGTTGGTCGGTCATGATCACCAGGAGGTTGCGTGCGGCTGCCATGGCGGCAGCCTAGTGACCGCGGGTCAAGGCGTCGGGCAAGCTGGGGTGATGCGGCACATCGATGACACCGAGCGACGGGCCAGGCTGGCCCGTCGCCATGCGCTGCACGCGGACCACCGGGTGGGCGACCCCGTGGCCGCGACCCGGGCGATGACGGTGCTGCACGCCACCGAGGCGGCAACGGTCCACCTGGCGGTGCACGCCCGCAGCGCCGGCACCACCGCGGCAGACGTCGATCACGCGCTGTACGCCGATCGCAGCCTGGTCAAGCTGTCCGCGATGCGCAGCACCCAGTTCGTGTTCCCCCGTGACCTGGCGTCGGCAGCGCTGGGCAGCGTCTCGGCCCGGGTGGCCGAGACGACCCGGCGGGTGGTGATCCGGGACGTGGAGCGGTTCGGTGTCGCCGACGACGGAGTTGCCTGGCTCGCGACCGCCCGTACCGCAGTGCTCGAGCGGCTGGCCGACGGTGAGCCCCGTTCGGCCAAGCAGTTGCGGGTCGAGGTGCCCGAGCTGGCCGGCCGGTTCGAGCTCGACCCCACCAAGAAGTGGGGCGGTTCGTTCCACCTCGCGCCCCGCGTGCTGACGGTGCTGGCGGCCGACGGCGAGATCGTCCGCGGGCCGAACGCCGGCCCGTGGAGCAGGAACAGCCCCACCTGGACCCTGCTGCCCTACTGGCTCGGCGAGGCCACTGAACCGTTGCCGACTCCCCAGGGGTACGCCGAACTCGTCCGCCGGTGGCTGGGAACCTTCGGGCCGGGCACCGAGGCCGACGTCGTGTGGTGGCTGGGCGCGACCAAGACCGCTGTCCGTACGGCGTTGGCCGACCTGGGCGCGGTGCAGGTGTCGCTCGACGGCGGCCTCACCGGCTGGGTGCTGCCCGACGACCTCGACCCGGTGCCGTCACCAGGACCATGGGCCGCCCTGCTGCCGACCCTCGACCCGACCACGATGGGCTGGCGGCAGCGGGACTTCTACCTCGATGCCGACGACGTCGGCCACCTGTTCGACAGCAACGGCAACGCCGGAAACACCGCATGGTGGAACGGTCGGATCGTCGGCGCGTGGGCGCAGCACGCGGACGGCACGGTCCAGGTGCTGGTCCGCGACGCCGCCGAGGTCCCGCCCGAAGGGCGTGCCGCCCTCGACGCCGAGGCCTCACGACTGACCGAGTGGCTCGACGGAACGGTGATCAGCAACCCGTACGCCTCCCGGCTGATGAAGGGTGAGCGGTTGCCCTGACGGGCGCCCGATGCTTGATCACCTCAGGTACGGCTTCACCACGTCAGTTCGACATGGTGCGACCGACCGTCGTGGTCAGCGGTGTCGACGGTCAGCGTGACCGTCGAGCCGTCGACGGTGACGTCCACGCTCGGGTCGGCGTACCGGATCGTCACTCCACGGCCGGGAGCGGAGAAGCTGAACTCGTACCGGTCCTGCTGCTGACTGGGCGCGCTCAGCCCGAGCTCGACCGATCGGGCGTCCCGACCGGCGGCACGGGCGATGGTGACACTGGTCTCCGACGGTGCGGTGAGCGCGTACCCGCCGCTGCTGACCGTCGCCGCAGCATGGAAGTTCGCGGCGACCACCACCCCGAGCCGGGGGCACCGTACGGCCTGCACCGTCGCGTCGTTCCTGATCACCTGCAGCCCCGGATCCGCGGCCAACTGCTCGGCCCGGGCCGGGGACGCCAGCGGCAGGTACAGGTAGCTGAAGTCGGCGCCGTCCGGCGACGGTCCGTGATCGAGCCAGATCGTGTGGAAGTCGTTGTGGTGCAGGGTGCTACTGCCACGATTCGGTGACAGGTCGGAGAACCGGCCCGATCTCGCCTCGTGCAGGAAGTGCACCGGGATCGGATCACCCAGCATCACGAGGCTGGCCGCACCCGGCACGGTGATCGACCGCACGTCGTCGCGGGTGTCCCGCCAACCAGCCGACTCGGCGCCCGACACCGGCCGCCCGTTGACGTGGAGCTGCTTCATCTCGTCCCGCTTCAGGGCGCGGTTCTCCAGGATCGTCTCGATCGGTGCCCCGCTGCCACCACGGATGTCGGCGCCGAGGTGGACGATCACGTCGTCGAGGAAGAACCACGACAGCTTGGCCGTCATGGTGGAGTCGCGGCTGCTCAACTGCTGCACCCACGAGGCGAAGCGTGGTCGTGCGTAGAACCCGTCGTCGAGCCGCTGCCCGCCGACCTGTGATCCGCCGACGAACGCGTGGTAGGTCGGGGCGGAGTTCTTCTCGTAGTCGAGGAACTGCGAGTCGACGGTGGTCCCCGCGTAACGGAACGGATCCAGCGTAGGGAAGTGGTTGAGGTACTGCCACTGGTCGCTGTCGAGGTGGAGGTAGCGGGCGGCGGAGCCCTGGTGCCAGCCCTTGATGTTCTCCCGCGACATCGTCTCGTAGCCCCGGGTGCGGCTGCTCGCGGTCGCCAGCGTGTAGCACCAGCCATCCCCGCGGGCCATGATCCGATCCATCTCGGGGAAAAGCTTCGGGCCCAGCTCCTCCGGCAGTCCGGTGATCTCGGACGTCAGCAATCGCTGTGCCAGCAGGGCTTCGGGGAAGGTGCGCTCGGTGAAGAAGTTCATCACCTCGGTGCGCTCGAGGTGCCCCTTCACCGAGCCGTGCCACAACGCCGCCTGCTCGGTCGGGGCACCTTCGGCCAACATCAGGATGCTGCCTATCATCCAGTCGCCCAGCAGGTTGCCGTTGCCGAGGTTCCGGCCCGAGACCGGGGGCAGGTTCTGCGCATTGTTCAACCAGGGCAGGAAACACCTGCCCACGGCCGTCCGCAGCGGATTGATCGTCGCCGGATCCAGGTCCCACCGGGTGCCGCCGAGGGATGCCACCAGGTAGCTCGACGCGGTGAGCAGGGCGCGGCCGTACGAGGCGGTGTAGGGGATGTTGTTGTGGGCGATGAACGAGCCGTCGAAGTAGAAGCCGTTGCCGGTGCCGGCGGTGTTCATCTCCAGTGCCGGGACCGCTCGGTCACTGGCGAGCTGGATCCGGTCGCCGTTGCGGGCGAGTGCCCCGGCCATGGTGGCGTTCTGGCAGATGAACAGCAGGTTGGAGCCGCTGGCGGCGGTGTGACGCGTGTCGCCCGGCGGGTACTGGAAGCCCGGGTCAGGGTTGAACTTGTGGACGGCCTCGGTGAGGTCGACCCGCAGGTCGTCGGGCAGTTCGGAGCGGATCAGCGTGGCCGCCTCGACGATGCCGCGGGGGCCACCGATCTCCCAGTGGTACCAGTTGCCGAACTCCTCCTGGTCGACGTTGTACTGCAGGTCGTGCAGGGTTCGCAGTCCGGCCACGACGGCCTCGGCGACGGTCGGGTCGTGATGGTGTGCGGTGCCCGGCGCCGCCCAGCCCTGGGCGAGTGACGACAGTTGCAGGGCGGTGGACTGGATCTCGAGCGAGTAGTCGAGGTCGGTGAGCGGGAGATCCGAGAACACCCGGTCGCGGTCCGGGCCGGGCACGATCATCCCGAGCAGCCGCTCGGTTCGTTCGTTCATTGCAGCGAGGGCGGTCTGGATGTCGGGGTGGCTGACGTCGGCATCCGCCGCGCCGGCGAGCAGCTCGGCATACCGGCCGAGGATGACGTCGAAGTCATCGGCGGCGCGGGCCGGGGTGGGGGAGAAGAGTGAGAAGGCCGAGGCGCCGACGACGGCTCCGGCTCCCAGCCCGAGGACCCCTCGTCGGGACAGTGAGGGCGTGGGGTGCGTTTCGGTCACGGCATGCCTCCGTTGGCAGTCGGGGAACCCCGCCCGGCTGGGGATGCTGCAGGCGGTTGCAGCCGAACGTAGCAGTGTGCGGCGAACTGGGACAAGGCTTTCACGACCCCGGCTGCGCTGCCTGGCACCACTTTCTCGCCGTGACACAGGTTCCTCGCCGTGACACAAGCTGCAGACGTCGGAAACGTATGTCACGACGAGAAACGTGTGTCACGACGAGGAACCTGTGTCATGGCGGACTCGGGTGGCGCCAACGCATGGATTTGGAGCACCTCGGCCCGGTCCCGTACGATGGTCGACGCCGAAGACCGCTGGTTGGCCGAGCACGCTCGACCCGAAGCCTCCGTACGGAGGGCCCGCGCAGGTGAACGACGAAGGCCGGGTGGCTGACCTCCCCGCCTGCCCCGTTTGCGCTGCGCACGGGGCCTTTTCCATTTCCGGAGCCTGACGGGCCCGAGTCCGCCTCACTGCCGAAGGCCGAACGGTCGGCCCGTACCTGCGGGTCGTCGAGACGGAAGTGGAAGGGAGATCCATGGCGAGCCCGGACAGAGTGGCCGTCGTCGCGGAGTTGAAGGACAAGTTCACCAACTCCAGTGGCGCCGTGCTGACCGAGTACCGCGGCCTCACCGTGACGGAGCTGCAGACGCTCCGCCGCGCACTGGGTGAGGACGCCACCTACGCCGTGTCGAAGAACACGCTGACCAAGATCGCTGCGAAGGAGGCGGGTGTCGAGGGTCTGGACGACCTCCTCACCGGCCCGACGGCGATCGCCTTCGTCGACGGTGACCCCGTCAACGTCGCGAAGGGACTGCGTGACTTCGCCAAGGACAATCCGCTTCTGGTGATCAAGGGTGGTGTGCTGGACGGAAAGGTCCTGACCACCGACGAGGTCAAGAAGCTGGCCGACCTCGAATCGCGCGAGGTCCTCCTCGCCAAGCTGGCCGGCGGCATGAAGGCTGCTCCGCAGCGCGCCGTGTCGTTGCTGGCTGCTCCGCTGTCGAAGGTCGCCCGAGGTCTGGGCGCCCTGCAGACCGCGGCGGCGGAGAACCCTGCCCTGATCGGTGGCCCCGGTGCCGCCGCCCAGGACCAGAAGTCGGAAGACAACACCGAGAACGAACCTGCAGCACCCGCTGCCGAGAACGACGCAGCGCCCGCTGCCGAGGAGAAGTGAGGAAGACATGGCAAAGCTGAGCACCGACGAGCTCCTTGACGCGTTCAAGGAGATGACCCTGATCGAGCTCTCCGAGTTCGTGAAGCAGTTCGAGGAGACCTTCGACGTCTCCGCCGCCGCCCCGGTGGCCGTGGCCGCCGCTGCGGGTGCCCCGGGCGCCCCGGGTGCTGCCGCCGAGGAGGACGCCGGTTCCGACGAGGTCGACGTGATCCTCGAGGCCGCCGGCGACAAGAAGATCCAGGTCATCAAGGAGGTGCGCACCCTCACCAGCCTCGGCCTGAAGGAGGCCAAGGACCTGGTCGAGGGCGCGCCGAAGCCGGTCCTGGAGAAGGTTGCCAAGGACGTGGCCGAGAAGGCCAAGGAGGCCCTGGAGAAGGCCGGCGCCAGCGTCACCGTCAAGTGACCTGAGCTCCGCCCACACCCGTTCGGACGGCGGGCACCCCCACCACGGGGTGCCCGCCGTTCGGCGTCCTCCGGGCTCCTGCCGCCCACGGCGGGCACGACCGGGCTCCGTCGGAGCCATCGGTTAAAGTACGCACCATCCCGCTCCGCCTCGGTTCGCCGTCGGTGACCATGCCAACCACGACAGGGTCCGACCTCGTTGATCATTCTCATCGCCGTCCACTTCGGAACAGCCGTGCTGGCGCCCCTGTTGGCGCGCTGGATCGGCAACCGCATGTTCTGGGTGATGGCGATCCCGCCGGCGGTGACCTTCGGCTGGCTGGCGCTGCAGGGTCCGGCCGTGATCGGTGGCGGCCAGATCGTCGAGCGGTACGCGTGGATCCCCAGCCTCGACCTGGACCTGACGCTGCGGCTGGGCACACTGCAGTGGGTGCTGGGCCTGGTGGTGTCCGGCATCGGGTCGCTGGTGCTGTTCTACTGCCGGTGGTACTTCGCCCACGACAGCCCGAAGGCGCGCTGCGCCGGGGTGTTGGTCGCCTTCGCCGGCACCATGTTCGGACTGGTGACCGCTGACAACTTCCTGCTGTTCTACGTCTTCTGGGAGCTGACCACGGTCTTCTCCTACCTGCTCATCGGTCACACCCCGAGCCGGGCGGCCAACCGCGGTGCCGCTCTCAATGCTCTGATCGTCACCACCTTCGGTGGCCTGGCGATGTTGTTCGGCATCATCATCCTCGGCGTCCAGGTCGGCACCTTCTCGATCTCCGAAACCCTCGCCATCGTCTCCGACGGACTCGCCTCGGGGACGCTAGACCCCACCACCTGGCCGCCGCTGATGATCGGTGCGGTGCTGTTGATCCTCATCGGGGCGGTGACCAAGTCGGCGATCGTGCCGTTCCACTTCTGGTTGCCCGGTGCGATGGCCGCGCCCACCCCGGTGTCGGCCTACCTGCACGCCGCCGCCATGGTCAAGGCCGGGGTCTACCTGGTGGCTCTCCTCGCTCCGGTGTTCGCCTCGGTCCCCGGCTGGCGTCCGGTGCTGCTCGGGCTGGGGGCGATCACGATGGTGGTCGGCGGCTGGCGAGCGCTCACCCAGAACGACATCAAGCTGCTGCTCGCGTACGGCACGGTCAGCCAACTCGGCTTCATGGTGGTGCTGTGCGGCCTGGGCACCCGGTCCGGGGCCCTCGCCGCGCTGTCGGTCGTGGTCGCCCACGCCCTGTTCAAGGCCACCCTGTTCCTCGTGGTCGGCGTCGTCGACCACTCCACCGGCACCCGCGACCTGCGCAAGCTTTCCCGGGTCGGCCGCAAGATGCCGTTCGTCGCGATCGCCGCCGTCCTGGCCGGTGCCTCGATGGCCGGGGTGCCGCCCCTGGTCGGGTTCCTCGGCAAGGAGGCCGCCCTCGAGGCCCTGCTCAACCTGCGCGGCGACCTGCCACAGTTCCCGCCCGGCCCGAGCCTGCTGCTGGTCGCCGCGGTCGTCGCCGGGTCGGTGATGACGACGGCCTACACGCTGCGGTTCCTGTGGGGTGCCTTCGGCGACAAGCGTGGCAGCACGATCGAGCTCAAGGTCGCGGCGGTGCCGCCCGGCTTCGCGTTCGCACCGGTCGCGCTCGGGCTGGCCAGTCTGGCCGGTGGTTTCCTGGGGCCGGTGCTCAGCGGCCTGTTCGAGCCGTACGTCGCGACCGTCACCGTCGGCAAGGAGGGGCACGGTCTCGCGCTGTGGCACGGGCTCACCGTGCCGCTGGCGATCTCCGGTGGCATCCTGGTGGCCGGTGTCGTGCTGTTCTGGCTGCAGGACACGATCATCGCGATGCAGTCGGGCTTTCCCTCCGCCGTGTCGGCCGAGGGTGCCTACCTGAAGCTGATGCGCGGAGTCGACCGGCTGGCCGTCGAGGTGACCGCGGTGACCCAGCGGGGTTCGCTCCCGCTCTACCTGGGCACGATCCTGCTGACGGTGGTCGCGCTGCCCGGTGGGACCCTGCTGGTGATGCAGCACTGGCCGTCCAGGCTGATCTGGTTCGACTCGCCGCCCCAGGCGGTCGTCGGTGTCGTCATCATGGTCGCCGCGCTCGCCGCGGTCGGTGCCAGAGGCCGGCTCAAGGCGGTCATCCTGCTCGGAGTCACCGGCTACGGCACCGCGATGATGTTCCTGCTGCACGGCGGCCCGGACCTCGCCCTCACCCAGGTGCTGGTGGAGACCGTCACGCTGATCGTCTTCGTCCTGGTGATGCGGAAGCTGCCGAAGTACTTCACCGACCGGCCGCTGCAGGCCTCCCGGTGGTGGCGGATCGCGGTTGCGGTGTCGGTCGCGGTGGTGGTGTGCACGATCGTGTTCGTGTCGGCCGGCTCGCGGGTCGCCGAGCCGATCTCGACGGCGTACCACGAGGTCGCCTACACGTACGGCTACGGCCGCAACATCGTCAACGTCACCCTGGTGGACATCCGTGCCTGGGACACCCTCGGCGAGATCTCGGTGCTGGTCGCCGCGGCCACCGGTGTCGCCAGCCTGATCTTCATCCGGACCAGGTACCTCACCGGCACCGCCGGTGTGGCCCAGCGTCAGGGCCGTCGCCACGTCAGCGGCACCGGCCAGCGGACCAGCGGCCGACTGTCGTGGCTGCGGGGCGGGGAGGCCCTGTCGCCGAAGCAGCGTTCGATCATCTTCGAGGTGATCACCCGACTGTTGTTCCCGGTGATGGTGATGACGTCGGTCTACGTCATGTACGTGGGCCACGAGTCGCCCGGTGGCGGATTCGCGGGTGGGCTGATCGCCGGTCTGGCGTTGATGGTGCGCTACCTGGCCGGGGGGCGCAACGAGCTCGACGAGGCGGCCCCGGTCGACGCCGGCCGGGTGCTGGGCGCCGGCCTGCTCGTCGCCGGGATGTCGGCGCTGGCCCCGCTGGCGTTCGGTGGGCGCGTGCTGGAGAGCTACGCGATCGACATCCACATCCCGTTCCTGGCCGAGCTGCAGACGCCGTTCGGGGTGCTGCCGCTGCTCGGCACCTGGCACATCGTCACCTCGCTGTTCTTCGACGTGGGCGTCTACCTGGTGGTGATCGGCGTGATGCTCGACCTCGCCCGCAGCCTCGGCGCCGGCATCGACCAGCACGAGGACGAGGACCGCGCCCCGGCGGTGAAGCCCGACACCGACGAGGCAATCTCCGGGGTCAGCCGCTACCTGGCCCAGCATCCCGAAGCCTCGGCGGCGCACGGTGGTGAGCGATGAGCCCCAACATCGTGCTGCTGGTGACCGCCGGCATCCTGATCGCCGCCGGCATCTATCTGATGCTGGAACGGTCGCTGACCCGGATCCTGGTCGGCGTCGTGATGACCAGCAACGGCGTCAACATGCTGTTCCTGGTCGCCTCCGGCCCGGCCAAGGAGGCGCCGATCATCGACCTGGTGCCGGCCGGCGACATGAGTGACTCGTTGCCACAGGCCATGGTGCTCACCGCGATCGTGATCACCCTCGGCACGGCGGCGTTCATGCTGACCGTGGCGTACCGCAGCTTCCAGCTGAACGGTCACGACGAGGCCCAGGACGACGTCGAGGACAACCGGATCATTCGGCTGGCCGAGGCCGACGAGGCATCGCAGTCGTACGACGAGAGCGAGGAGGGCGCCGTGCCGGACGAGGACGACGGCCCGGACGACGGCGGCGTCCCCGGTGTGGTGCAGGACTCCGAAGCGGCCCGAGAAGCGCGGCGGGTCGACGACGAGGCGGCCGACGACGAGGCGGCCGACGACGAGGTGGCCGACGACGAGATGACTGACGACGAGATGACCGACGAGGGGACCGGGGTCGCGAAGTCCGAGGCTGAGCAGGAGGAGCGCACATGACGAACCTGCTCCCGCTGCCGGTCCTGCTGTGCCTGATCGGTGCCGGCCTGTCGCTCGCCGCCGGTCGTCGGCCCCGGGTCCAGCGGTTCATCTCCCTGCTGGTGCTCACCAGTGTCGCGGTGATCGCCGGCACCCTGATGTACGTCACCGACACCTCCGGCCCGCAGGTCTTCTGGGTGGGCGGGTGGACCGGCGGACTCGGCATCGCACTCGTCGCCGACCGGCTGTCGTCGCTGATGCTGCTGGTCTCGGTGCTCGTCACCTTGATGGTGCTGATGTTCTCGATGGGGTCCCGGGAGGAGGCGGAGCGGTCGCGCCGGCTGCCCACCTCGATCTTCCACCCGACCTTCCTGGTGCTGTCGGCCGGCGTCTCCAACGCCTTCCTGACCGGTGACCTGTTCAACCTGTTCGTCGGCTTCGAGATGTTGCTGTTCGCGTCGTACGTGCTGATCACCCTGGGCGGTACCGGGGAGCGGATCCGTGCCGGCACCACGTACGTGGTGGTGAACCTGCTGTCCTCGTCGCTGTTCCTGGTCGCCCTGGCCGCCGTGTACGCCGCGACCGGGACGGTGAACATGGCGGCACTGTCGATCCGGCTCGCCGAGCTGCCGCCCGGGGTCCAGCTCGCGCTGCAACTGCTGCTGCTCACCGTCTTCTCGATCAAGGCCGCCGTGTTCCCGCTCTCGGCCTGGCTGCCCGACTCGTACCCGACCGCGCCGGCCCCGGTCACCGCCGTGTTCGCCGGCTTGCTGACGAAGGTCGGCGTGTACGCGATCATGCGGACCCAGACGGTGCTGTTCCCCGAGAGCCCGCTCAGCGGGCTGCTGATGTGGGCCGCCCTGCTGACCATGCTGATCGGCATCCTCGGCGCGGTGGCGCAGTCGGAGATCAAACGAATGCTGTCGTTCACCCTGGTCAGCCACATCGGCTACATGGTGTTCGGCGTCGCGTTGGCGACCGAGGCCGGACTGGCCGGCGCCATCTTCTACATCGCCCACCACATCACCATCCAGACCACCCTGTTCCTGGTCACCGGGCTGATCGAGCTCCGCGGCGGCAGTACCTCGTTGAAGGAGCTCGGCGGCCTGGCCGCGCTGTCCCCGATGGTCGGGGTGCTGTTCTTCATCCCGGCGATGAACCTGGCCGGGATCCCACCGATGTCCGGCTTCATCGGCAAGATCGGCCTGCTGACCGCCGGCGTCGACAAGGGGAGCTGGCTGGCGTACGTGCTGGTCGCCGGCGGAGTGCTGACCAGCCTGCTCACGCTGTACGCGATGGCCAAGGTCTGGAACCGGGCGTTCTGGCGGGCACCACCGGAGTCCGACGACGGTCGGGACGCGCTGATCGTCCGGCGCCGGGGCCGCCGGATGCCGGCCGGCATGGTACTGATCGCCTCGGCGCTGGTCGCGGCCGGGCTGGGGCTGACCGTCATCGGCGGGCCGCTGTACGCCTACAGCGAGCGGGCCGCCGCGGACTCGACGTCGGTGGCCTACGTACGGACCGTGCTCGGGGAGGGCCCCCGATGATGACCATGACCGACCGACGCAACGGCCTCCAGTACAAGACGATCATCGCGCTGACCGTCGTCTGGGTGCTGTTGTGGGGCGAGCTGAGCATCCTGAACGTGCTGATCGGCCTCATCGTCGGACTGGTCATCACCCTCGTCTTCCCGCTGCCGCCGATCAGCTTCCACGGCCGGCTCCGGCCGCTCGGGGCGCTGTGGCTCGGCGTGAAGCTCGTGCTCGACCTGGTGGTGGCGTCGTTGTCCGTGGTCGGGACGGTGTTCCACTTCGGCAAGAAGTTCGACAACGCCGTCATCCGGGTGCCGCTGCGGTCGCACTCCGACCTGTACATGACGATCGCCGCCGAGCTCACGTGCCTGGTCCCGGGCAGCGTGGTGATCGAGGCCAGTCGCTCCACCGACACGTTGTACGTGCACGTGATGGACGTGTCGGGGCCCGAGGACCTCGAGGCGGCCAAGCAGGCCGCCCTTGACGCCGAGATCCGGGTGTTGAAGGCGCTCGGCTCGAACGAGGAACTGGAGTGCCTCCGTACCGGAGCCCCGATGCCACGTCCCGACAACCGCGACAAGGGGCCGGGTGGCGAGGAGCCCGAGGACGAGTACGAGGACGTCTTCAGCGCCGACCCGACACCGGTGTCGACGGAGACGCAGGCATCGCCGGAGACGCCGACGGACGGAGCGGGGGAGGAGCGCACATGATCGTCAGCATCCTGCTGGGGCTCGGCGTGGTCATGCTCGCCGCGGCGGCCCTGCTCGCGCTCTACCGCATGACCAAGGGACCGACCACCCTCGACCGGATCATCTCCGCCGACGTCATCTTGGCGATGGTGGTGGCCGGGCTCACCATGGAGGCCGTCATCAACCGCCACGCGACCACCCTGCCGATCATGCTGGTGGTCTCGTTGGTCGCCTTCGCCGGATCGCTCAGCGCGGCCCGATTCTTCGCCGACCAGGACCGCAACACCCTGGTCCAGGAGGCCCACGCCACCTCGGACGCGGCCGCAGAGACCTCCGACGGCGAGACGTCCGACGGCGAGACGTCCGACGGCGAGGGGAGGGCTGCCCGATGACGCTGGACGAGGTGTTCGACCTGATCGGGGCGGTGCTGGTGCTGCTGGGCTGCTTCCTGTGCCTGTCGGCCGCGGTCGGGCTGGTGCGGTTCCCCGACATCCTGACCCGGATGCACGCCGCGACCAAGCCGCAGACCCTGGGGCTGTTGATGCTGGTCACCGGTCTCGGGGTGACACTGCGCCAGCCGGGGGTGATCGGGGTGCTGTTCCTGATCGCGGTCCTGCAGTTGCTGACCTCGCCGGTGTCGGCGCACATGGTGGCGCGGGCCGGCTACCGCTCGCACCAGGTCTCGAACGGTGCCATTGCCACCGACGAGCTGGCCGAGGACCTGGCCAAGGCCGGCTTCATCCTGCAGCGGACCGAGTCCGAGGTGGCCGAGCTCGCCGATCCTGATGACCAGGCCGATGACGGGGTGGACGACGACCCCGGGGATGCCGCGGCCGGGCCGTCGGCACCACCTCCGCACTGAGTCCGTCCACACCGAACCCGCCGAGGTACTTGCCCCGTGACCCTCAGGCGGTATGCTTCGAACAACGGTCCGGGGAGGCCGCGAGCGTTCGATCCGCACCACCCCGTTTGACTCGGCTGCTTCGCCCTGCGCGGAGCCTTTACAGCCCTGCCGATTTCGGCTACACTGTTGATTTGCCCCAAGCAAACCGATGACCCGTGGCGCTTGACACGGGTCGTTCAGCGTGCATCCAATCGCTCGCGTGCCTTCGGAAGGACCACTCTTGGCCGCCTCGCGCACCACCACCATCACCTCGAAGCACGACGTCATCTCTCCCACGGGTCGCATCTCGTTCGCCAAGATCGCCGAACCGTTCGAGATCCCCGATCTCCTCGACATCCAGGTCAACAGCTTCGACTGGCTGATCGGGAACGAGGTCTGGCAGGGACGCGTCGCCGAAGCCCTCGAGGAGGGTCGTACCGACTTCAACGACCGGTCCGGCCTGGAGGAGATCTTCGAGGAGATCTCGCCGATCGAGGACTTCTCCGGAACGATGTCGCTGTCGTTCCGTGAGCACCGCTTCGAGCCTCCGAAGAACAGCGTGGACGAGTGCAAGGAGCGCGACGTCACGTACTCCGCACCGCTGTTCGTCACCGCCGAGTTCATGAACAACGAGACCGGCGAGATCAAGAGCCAGACCGTGTTCATGGGTGAGTTCCCGCTGATGACGGACAAGGGCACGTTCGTGATCAACGGCACCGAGCGTGTCGTGGTGTCACAGCTCGTCCGCTCGCCCGGTGTCTACTTCGAGCAGACCCCCGACAAGACGTCGGACAAGGACATCTTCACCTGCAAGTTCATCCCGTCGCGCGGCGCGTGGCTGGAGTTCGAGGTCGACAAGCGCGACACCGTCGGTGTCCGGCTCGACCGCAAGCGCAAGCAGAACGTCACCGTCCTGCTGAAGGCGCTCGGCTGGACCGACGAGCAGATCCTCGAGGAGTTCGGCCAGTACGAGTCGATGCGACTCACCCTGGAGAAGGACCACACCTCGGGCCAGGACGACGCCCTGCTCGACATCTACCGCAAGCTGCGCCCCGGCGAGCCGCCCACCAAGGAGGCCGCCCAGACGCTGCTGGAGAACTACTACTTCAACCCGAAGCGGTACGACCTGGCCAAGGTCGGGCGCTACAAGATCAACCGCAAGCTCGGCCGCAACGAGCCGATGGACCAGCAGGTGCTGACCACCGACGACATCGTCGCCGCGATCCGTTACGTGGTGGCGCTGCACGAGGGTCAGGAGACCCTCGACGACGACCTGATCGTCGAGGCCGACGACATCGACCACTTCGGCAACCGTCGCCTGCGGACCGTGGGTGAGCTCATCCAGAACCAGCTCCGGACCGGTCTCGGCCGGATGGAGCGGGTGGTGCGTGACCGGATGACCACCCAGGACATCGAGGCCATCACCCCGCAGACGCTGATCAACATCCGTCCCGTGGTGGCTGCGCTGAAGGAGTTCTTCGGCACCTCGCAGCTGTCGCAGTTCATGGACCAGAACAACCCGCTGGCCGGGTTGACGCACAAGCGGCGACTGAACGCGCTCGGCCCCGGCGGCATCTCCCGTGACCGCGCCCAGATGGACGTCCGTGACGTCCACCCCTCGCACTACGGCCGGATGTGTCCGATCGAGACCCCGGAGGGCCCGAACATCGGCCTGATCGGCTCGCTCGCCTCGTTCGCCCGGGTCAACGCGTTCGGGTTCATCCAGACCCCGTACCGCAGGGTCGTCGACGGTGTGGTGACCGATCAGGTCGACTACATGACCGCCGACGAGGAGGACCGGTACGACATCGCGCAGGCCAATGCGGTGCTCAACACCGACGGCAGCTTCGCCGAGGAGCGGGTGCTGGTCCGCAAGAAGTACGGCGAGATCGACGCCATCCCGCCCAGCGACGTCGAGTACATGGACGTGTCGCCGCGGCAGATGGTGTCGGTGGCCACCGCGATGATCCCGTTCCTGGAGCACGACGACGCGTCGCGTGCCCTGATGGGGTCCAACATGCAGCGGCAGGCGGTGCCGCTGATCCGTTCGGAGGCGCCGTTCGTCGGTACCGGCATGGAGTACCGGGCCGCCATCGACGTCGGTGACGTCACGATCGCCGAGAAGGCCGGTGCGGTCACCTCGGTGAGCGGCGACCTGATCGAGATCGCCAACGACGACGGCACGTACCAGACCCACAAGCTGGCGAAGTTCCGCCGCTCGAACGCCGGCACCTGCATCAACCAGCGTCCGCTGGTCCGCGAGGGTGACCGGGTCGAGGAGGGGACGCCGCTGGCCGACGGGCCGGCGACCGACAACGCCGAGATCGCACTGGGCCGCAACCTGCTCGTGGCGTTCATGCCGTGGGAGGGCCACAACTACGAGGACGCGATCATCCTCAGCCAGCGGCTGGTGCAGGACGACGTCTTGACCTCGATCCACATCGAGGAGCACGAGGTCGATGCCCGTGACACCAAGCTGGGCGCCGAGGAGATCACCCGCGACATCCCCAACGTCAGCGACGAGATGCTGGCCGACCTGGACGAGCGGGGCATCATCCGGATCGGTGCCGAGGTCAACACCGGCGACATCCTGGTCGGCAAGGTCACGCCGAAGGGCGAGACCGAACTGACCCCGGAGGAGCGACTGCTCCGGGCGATCTTCGGCGAGAAGGCCCGCGAGGTCCGCGACACCTCGCTGAAGGTGCCGCACGGCGAGTCGGGCACCGTCATCGGCGTCCGCATCTTCGACGCCGAGGAGGGCGACGAGCTGCCGCCCGGGGTCAACCAGCTGGTCCGGGTGTACGTGGCCCAGAAGCGGAAGATCTCCATCGGTGACAAGCTTGCCGGCCGTCACGGCAACAAGGGCGTCATCGCCAAGATCAACCCGGTCGAGGACATGCCGTTCATGCCGGACGGCACCCCGGTCGACATCGTGCTCAACCCGCTCGGCGTGCCGGGCCGGATGAACCTCGGCCAGGTCCTGGAGACCCACCTCGGGTGGGTGGCCAAGGCCGGCTGGAACATCGAAGGGGTGACCGAGCCGTGGGCGGAGCGTCTGCGCGAGGTCGGCCTGGAGCAGGTGGACGGCGACTCGAACCTGGCGACACCGGTCTTCGACGGTGCCACCGACGCCGAGATCACCGGGCTGCTGACGAACTCCAACCCCAACCGCGACGGTGACCGGATGGTCGCCGGGACGGGCAAGGCGCAGTTGTTCGACGGTCGGTCCGGGGAGCCGTACCCGCAGCCGGTCGGTGTCGGCTACATCTACATGCTGAAGCTGCACCACCTGGTCGACGACAAGATCCACGCCCGTTCGACCGGTCCGTACTCGATGATCACGCAGCAGCCGCTGGGCGGTAAGGCCCAGTTCGGTGGCCAGCGGTTCGGCGAGATGGAGGTGTGGGCCCTCGAGGCGTACGGCGCGGCCTGGGCCCTGCAGGAGCTGTTGACCATCAAGTCCGACGACGTGCTCGGCCGCGTGAAGGTGTACGAGGCCATCGTCAAGGGCGAGAACATCCCCGAACCGGGCATCCCCGAGTCGTTCAAGGTGCTGGTCAAGGAGATGCGGAGCCTCTGCCTGAACGTCGAGGTGCTGTCCTCCGACGGCACCCGCGTCGAGCTGCGGGACTCCGAGGAGGAGAACTACCGAGGCTCCGACGAGTTCGGCATCGACCTGTCCCGGCGACCGGGCGAGTCGATCGGCAGCGTCGAAGAAGTCTGAGTCCGCCGGCCGGGTCACCGCCACCGCGTGACCCGGCCCGGACCGGTCCCTCCCACCCACTGAGCACACGCCGCGCCCGCCACCCGGGCGTACGACACAAGGAATGAGAAGCAACGTGCTGGACGTGAACTTCTTCGACGAGATCAAGATCGGCCTGGCCACCGCCAACGAGATCCGTGAGTGGTCCCACGGCGAGGTCAAGAAGCCCGAGACCATCAACTACCGCACCCTGAAGCCCGAGCGCGACGGCCTCTTCTGCGAGAAGATCTTCGGCCCGACCCGCGACTGGGAGTGCTACTGCGGCAAGTACAAGCGGGTCCGTTTCAAGGGCATCATCTGCGAGCGCTGTGGTGTCGAGGTCACCCGCTCGAACGTGCGTCGTGACCGCATGGGCCACATCGAGCTGGCCGCCCCGGTCACCCACATCTGGTACTTCAAGGGTGTCCCGAGCCGGCTCGGCTACCTGCTCGACATCGCGCCGAAGGACCTCGAGAAGGTCATCTACTTCGCCGCGTACATGATCACTGCGGTCGACGAGGAGGCCCGGCACCGGGACCTGTCCTCGCTCGAGGCGCGGATGGACACCGAGCGCAAGCAGCTGGAAACCAAGCGGGACAGCGACATCAACACGCGCATGCAGAAGCTCGAGGAGGACCTGGCCCAGCTCGAGGACGAAGGCGCCAAGGCCGACGTCAAGCGCAAGGTCCGCGAGGGTGCCGAGAAGGAGCTCAAGCAGCTCCGCGACCGCGCCCAGCGTGAGCTCGACCGGCTGGCGGCGGTCTGGGACCGCTTCAAGTCGCTGAAGGTCCAGGACCTCGAGGGCGACGAGCTGCTGTACCGCGAGATGAAGTCGCGCTTCGGCAAGTACTTCGAGGGCTACATGGGCGCCACGGCGATCCAGAAGCGACTGCAGACGTTCGATCTGGCCGCCGAGGCGGAGAACCTGCGCGACACGATCCGCAACGGCAAGGGCCAGCGCAAGACCCGTGCCCTGAAGCGTCTCAACGTGGTGTCGGCCTTCATCAACACCGAGAACTCGCCCGAGGGCATGGTGCTGGACTGCGTCCCGGTCATCCCGCCGGACCTGCGGCCGATGGTGCAGCTCGACGGTGGCCGCTTCGCGACGTCGGACCTGAACGACCTGTACCGACGCGTGATCAACCGGAACAACCGGCTGAAGCGGCTGCTCGACCTCGGTGCACCCGAGATCATCGTGAACAACGAGAAGCGGATGCTGCAGGAGGCCGTCGACAACCTGTTCGACAACGGCCGCCGCGGCCGTCCGGTGACCGGGCCGGGCAACCGTGCGCTGAAGTCGATCTCGGACATGCTGAAGGGCAAGCAGGGCCGGTTCCGTCAGAACCTGCTCGGCAAGCGTGTCGACTACTCGGGCCGTTCGGTCATCGTGGTCGGCCCGCAGCTGAAGCTGCACCAGTGCGGTCTGCCGAAGACGATGGCGCTGGAGCTGTTCAAGCCGTTCGTGATGAAGCGGTTGGACGACCTCAACCACGCCCAGAACATCAAGTCCGCCAAGCGGATGGTCGAGCGGCAGCGCCCGGTCGTGTGGGACGTGCTGGAAGAGGTCATCGCCGAGCACCCGGTGCTGCTGAACCGTGCACCCACGCTGCACCGACTCGGCATCCAGGCGTTCGAGCCGCAGCTGATCGAGGGCAAGGCGATCCAGATCCACCCGCTGGTCTGCACCGCCTTCAACGCCGACTTCGACGGTGACCAGATGGCGGTCCACCTGCCGCTGAGCGCCGAGGCACAGGCCGAGGCCCGGATCCTGATGTTGTCGACCAACAACATCTTGAAGCCGGCCGACGGTCGTCCGGTGACCATGCCCACCCAGGACATGATCATCGGGACGTACTTCCTCACCCTCGCCGACGACGAGGCACCCGGCCAGGGTCGGGTGTTCGCCAACATCGCCGAGGCGTGGATGGCGATGGATCGTGGCGAGATCACCGTCCAGTCGAAGGTCCGGATCCGGCTCCGCGACATCATCCCGCCCGAGGGCGCGGAGTTGCAGGCCAACGGCACCGTGCTGCTGGAGACGACCCTGGGCCGCGCGATCTTCAACGAGGCGCTGCCCGAGGACTACCCGTACGTCAACTTCCTGGTCGGCAAGAAGCAGCTGGGCCCGATCGTCAACGACCTGGCCGAGCGCTACCCGAAGGCCGAGGTGGCCAACTGCCTGGACGCGCTGAAGGACCTGGGCTTCCACTGGGCCACCCGGTCCGGTGTCACCGTGTCGATGGGGGACATCACCTCGCCGCCGCAGAAGGCCGAGATCCTGCAGGGGTACGAGGCCCGCGCGAGCAAGATCGACAAGCAGTACGAGCGTGGCCTGATGACCGGCGAGGAGCGTCGCCAGGACCTGATCGAGATCTGGACCGAAGCCACCGCCCACCTGATGAAGGTGATGGAGGACAACTTCGACGAGCGCAACCCGATCTACATGATGGTCCACTCGGGCGCCCGCGGAAACATGGTGCAGATGCGCCAGATCTCCGCGATGCGTGGTCTGGTGGCCAACCCGAAGGGCGAGATCATCGCCCGTCCGATCAAGGCCAACTTCCGTGAGGGCCTGACCGTGGTGGAGTACTTCATCTCCACCCACGGTGGTCGAAAGGGACAGGCCGACACCGCGCTGCGTACCGCCGACTCGGGTTACCTGACCCGTCGTCTGGTGGACGTCAGCCAGGACGTGATCATCCGCGAGGAGGACTGCGGCACCGAGCGCGGCCTGACCAAGACGATCGCCACCGAGGTGGACGGCAAGCTCATCGCCGATGAGCACGTCGAGACCGCCGTGTACGCCCGGTCGCTCGCGACCGACGTGCTGGACGAGAACGGGTCGGTGCTGGTCGCCGCCGGGACCGACCTCGGCGACGTCAACATCGCCCTGCTGGTCGCCTCCGGGGTCTCCTCGGTCAAGGTCCGCAGCGTCCTCACCTGTGAGGCCGTCAGCGGCACCTGCGCCATGTGCTACGGCCGTTCGCTGGCCACCGGCAAGCTGGTCGACGTGGGTGAGGCGGTCGGTATCGTCGCCGCCCAGTCGATCGGTGAGCCCGGCACCCAGCTGACGATGCGGACCTTCCACACCGGTGGTGTGGCCGGGGACGACATCACCCAGGGTCTGCCCCGTGTGGTCGAGCTGTTCGAGGCACGTACGCCGAAGGGCAAGTCGCCGATCGCCGAGGTGGCCGGCCGGATCCGCATCGAGGAGGAGGACCGGAGCCGCAAGCTCTACCTGGTCCCCGATGACGGTTCGGAGGAGCTGGAGGTCCCCGTGGGCCGCCGGGTCCGGCTGCTGGTCGAGGACGGCGAGAACGTGGCCGTCGGGCAGCAGCTGACCGCCGGTACCCCGGATCCGCAGGACGTCCTCCGGGTGCTCGGTGTCCGCAAGGTGCAGGAGTACCTGGTGGACGAGGTGCAGGAGGTCTACCGCACGCAGGGTGCGCCGATCCACGACAAGCACATCGAGATCATCATCCGGCAGATGCTGCGGCGGATCACCGTCATCGAGTCGGGCGACTCGTCGATGCTGCCCGGCGACCTGATCGACCGCTCCCGCTACGAAGGCGTCAACCGTCAGGTCGTCGCCGAGGGTGGCACCCCCGCGTCCGGTCGTGCCGTGCTGATGGGCATCACCAAGGCGTCGCTGGCCACCGACTCGTGGCTCTCGGCGGCCTCCTTCCAGGAGACCACCAAGGTGCTGACCGATGCCGCGATCCACGGCCGCTCCGACAGCCTGGTCGGGCTGAAGGAGAACGTGATCCTCGGCAAGCTGATCCCGGCCGGCACCGGCCTGGAGCGGTACCGCAACATCCGTGTGGAGCCGACCCCCGAGGCGAAGGCCGCGGCCTACTCCTTGGTCGGGTACGACTACGACTACGACTTCGGTTCCGGCTCCGGCGCCGCAGTCCCGTTGGAGGAGTTCGACCTCGGCGACTACCGCTGAGGCACGACAAGCCCGGTTCGAGGGCCCGCATCCCGTCAGGGGTGCGGGCCCTCGGCCGTTCCGGCACCTGCGCTCCTCCGCGTGAGCGTCCGCACCCTCGCGACGCCCCCGGCACGACGCACGCGACCGTCTCGCGCCCACGCCGCAGGTGACCTTCTCGCGCCCACGACGCCCCAGTTCCTTCAGTACGCACCAGTTCCTTCAGTACGCACCGGTTGCATGAGCGGATTGCTTATGCGTGGTGCGGGAACTGGTGTGTCGTGGGCGCCAGCCACCGGAGCGGAGGCGGCTTCCGTACGGAACTGGTCGAAATTGCCCTGTGGACAACGGATTCTGGGCCCCAAACACAGCGCAGGGTTGAGGCATGGAACTTCCGGGACACATACGACTACGGCGCCAGTTGGTGGCGGAGGGATTCAGCGACGCCGAGGTCGCTGGCCTGACCACAGGGGGCGCGCTTGAGCGAGTCCGGCGTGGGGCGTACGCCCCGCCACTGCAGCGAACGCCGGAGGAAGCCCACCTGGACCTCATCACAGCCAGCCTCGCCCTGCAGGAGACCGATGCCGTGGTGTCCCACGTGTCGGCGGCGGTGGTCCATGGACTGCCCGTCGACCGGCGGCTGTTGGGAGTCGTCCATCTCAGCCGACCCGGCGTTCCCCGCAGTGATCACCGCGGCCCGGTGTGGCGACACTGGACGCCGGATCTGCGCCGCACCGAGGTCGCCGGTACGCCCGTGACGCCACTCGCCGACACGGTCCTGGCGGTGGCCCGTACGGTGCCGTTCGCCGACGCGGTGGCCGTCGTCGACGCCGGATTGCGACGCGGGGTGGCGCGCGAAGAGCTGATGGGTGCCCTGGTCGACGGAGTGCGCCACCGAGGCAACGCGACGGCTCGGCGTGCGGTCAGGTTCGGCGATGGGCGCAGTGAGAGTGCGGGGGAATCACACAGCCGTGTCGTGATGTCGGAGCTGCTGTTGCCGGCACCGGATCTCCAGCGCACGTTCCACTACCGCGGGGAGGCGATCCGGGCTGACTTCGTGTGGGATGAGGCTCGGGTCATCGGGGAGTTCGACGGCCACGTGAAGTATGGGCGGCTGCTGCGTCCGGGCCAGTCGGTCGCCGACGTGATCGCAGACGAGCGTGCCCGCGAGGAGAAGCTGCGCCGGCTCAAGTGGTGGCTCGTGCGTTGGACCTGGCGCGATGTGATGGAGCGCGACTCCCTCGGCTGGCTGATCCGCCAGGCACTCACGTACCACGACTGACCGCGGGGGTGCGTCGAAGCTCGCGGGCCACGACGCACCAGTTCCTGCACGACGCACAAGCTGCCCGCCCGTGAAGCTTGTGTGTCCTGTCGGAAGTGGGGCGAGACCAAGGAAGTGGGGCGAGGCAAAGGAAGTGGGGCGAGACCAAGGAAGTGGGGCGAGACGAAGGAAGTGGGGCGAGGTGGAGCAGCGAGCGGGAGCGTACGCTCAACGGTTCCGCAGGTCATCGACCACCGGGATCGCCGCGAAACCGAGCAGCACCATCGCCATGGGGACCAGAGTCACGAATCCGATCACCTGGTAGCCGATGGCCCCAGCCACGCCGCCCAGGATGAAGGCGCTGACCAGCAGAACCAGCAGGCCCAGCTTGTCGAGGTCGGCGCGTACCGGGTTCGGGTCGGTCCGGGGTCGGCTCCGGTAGACGAGTTTGCCCAGCTCGATGCCGATGTCGGTGACCATCCCGGTCACGTGGGTGGTACGGATCTGGGCAGCCGAGATCTTGGTGATGATCGCGTTCTGCAAACCCATCGTGAAGCAGAGCACGATGATCAGCGGCCACAGCCGGCGGGCCAGATCGAGTTCGTTGGCCAGCAATCCGATCAGCAGGATCAGCACCGCCTCGAGCACCAGCACCACCGCATAACGGCTCTGCCAGCCTCGGCGGCGGGCGGCATTGAACACCAGGGCGCAGCACGCGGCCCCGGCGATGAACGAGCCGAGGCCCACCGCCGCCGTCGCGACGAGCCGGAGGTCGCCGAGCACCAGCTGGTCGGCCAGCATCGCCGCCAGGCCGGTCATGTGCGAGGTGTACATGGTGACCGCGAAGAACCCGACGGAGTTGAGTACGCCGGCGGTGAGTGCCAGCAAGGTCGCCAGATCGCGGTTGCTGGCCCACGTCCGTTCGGGGCCGGCCAGGGAGCGGATGTGGGCCCACAGTGCCGTACGTGCCGTGGGGACCCGGTGATCGGTTCGCAGCTCAGACCCGCGCCTTCTCCAGATTCGCCAGGATGTCGGCGACCGTCTCCTCCGGGGTCTGGGTCGACGAGTCGAGCCAGTAACCGATGTGCGCGGTTTCGCGGCGCAGTACCTCGTCGAGCACCTTGGGAGAGAAGTGGACGTAGCCCGCCTTGGTGCGCTGCTCCTCGCGCCACTCGAGGGCCGACACCGTGGGGGAGAGCACCACCAGGAATCGGTCCGGACTGTTGATCCGCTCGATGAACGACGGCAGGTTGGCCCCGATGATGACGTCCTGCACGATCGCGTCGAAGCCGTGCTCGGCGTACTGGTCGGCGGTGTGGGCCGCCAGGTCGTACCGCAGTTCGAGCTGGGCGGACGCCTGCGGCGACGGGGCCGGGGTCATGTCGGCGCGACCGTTGATCACCATCCGGCGAAACGCGTCACCTCGGACGTGGACCGACTTCGGCAGCCGGTCGGCCAGCAGTTCGGCAACCGTGGACTTACCGGCGGCCATGGCGCCGGTGATCACGATGACGCGTCCGCGCACGTCAGCACCGGTGGTCTCGTCCACACACACCATGGTGGTGGTTCCGGGTGAACATCCGGTGACGACACCGCCAAGAGTGGAAACTTTGTCATGGATTCGTCACCCTTCCTCACCTGCTGGGCTGGAACGCCTCAACACCTCCGCGGATGCGGAGGATAGGCTGTGGAAATGCCGCAGTTCAAGGTCAGTGAAGCAGCGACCCTGCTCGGGGTGAGCGACGACACGGTCCGCCGTTGGCTCGACGCCGGCCGGCTGAGCCCGGTCGACAGTCACGGCGCGGTCCGGATCGACGGTGCCGAACTGGCCGCACTGGCCCAGGAGGTCGCCAAGGCGCCGATGGCCGCGTCGGGAGCCGCCAGCGCCCGCAACCGGTTCACCGGGCTGGTCACCGCAGTCACCGCCGACACCGTGATGGCCCAGGTCGAGCTCCAGTGTGGCCCGTTCCGGGTGGTCTCGCTGATCTCGGCGGAGGCGGTCCGCGAGCTCGGGCTGGAGCCGGGCAGTGTGGCGGTCGCCAGCATCAAGGCGACCAACGTCGTCCTGGAGGTCCCGCAGTGATGAACGGGGCAACGATCAAGGGAACGACGCTCACGCAGGTGGCGCTCAAGCAGGTGGCGCTGGCCCTCAGCCTGCTGCTGATCATCGCCGTCGGCGCCTGCCAGCCGGCCCGCGTGGTCACCGTGCTGGCCGCGGCGTCGCTCACCGAGTCGTTCGACGAGATCATCGAGGCCTACCGCGCCGAACACCCCGGAGTCGAGGTGCGGGTGTCGTACGGCTCATCGGCGACCTTGGCCGCCCAGGTCGCCTCGGGGGCGCCGGCCGACGTCTTCGCCTCGGCGAACGAGTCGACGATGGCCTCGCTGGCCAAGGCCGGCCTGGACGTCACGCCGGAAGTGCTCACCACCAACACCCTCCAGATCGCTGTCCCACCGGGGAATCCGGGCAACGTCACCGAGCTCGCCGACTTCGGCGACGAGGACCGCACGATCGCGCTGTGTGCGGTCGAGGTGCCGTGCGGCAAGGCGGCGGCCACCCTGTTCGAGCGGCTCGGCATCACCCCGAAGCCGGACACCTACGAGGTCGACGTGAAGGCGACCCTGCGCAAGGTCGAGCTCGGTGAGGTCGACGCCGCCCTGGTCTACCGGACCGACGTGACCAGTGCCCGGGGTCGCGTCGAGGGGTTGCCGACTCCCGGCGCGGAGCAGGCCGTCAACACCTACCTGATCGCCAAGCTGCCGGACACCGCCGACGCGGGCGAGGCCGAGCGGTTCGTCGCGTACGTGCTGTCGCCGGAAGGCCAAGCGGTGCTCAGGTCGTACGGCTTCGGCGGCAGCTGATCATGGTCCCCGCAAGCGACGCCGGGCTGCGCCGGTTCCCGGGGTGGCTCGTCCTGCTCGCGGGTGTGGGGGTGGCCGCCCTCGTCCTCCCGCTGGCCGGTCTGCTGATCCGGACCCCGTGGCCGGACCTGCCTGGCCTGTTGACCGATCCCGCCACCGGTCAGGCGGTGCTGCTGTCGATGGCGACCGCAACCGTGGCGACCGTGGTGATGTTGCTGCTCGGTGTCCCGTTCGCGATCCTGCTGTCGCGTCCCGGGCTGCGCGGAGCCGCGCTGCTGCGGGCGCTGGTGACGGTGCCACTGGTGCTGCCGCCGGTCGTCGGCGGCGTCGCCCTGTTCGCCGCGATGGGTCGCTCAGGTGTGATCGGCAGGCCGCTCTACGATTGGACCGGCTGGTCGATGCCGTTCACCCCGTACGCCGTCGTGGCCGCCCAGGTGTTCGTGGCGATGCCGTTCGTGGTGCTCACGGTCGAAGGGGCGCTACGGCAGGTCGACACCAGGGTGGTCGACGCCGCCCGGACCCTCGGCGCCGGGCCGTGGCGGGCGGTGTGGCAGATCCTGCTGCCGATGATCCGCCCCTCCCTGGTGTCGGGTGCAGTCCTGGGCTGGGCCCGGGCGCTGGGAGAGTTCGGTGCGACGATCACGTTCGCCGGCAACTTTCCCGGCACCACCCGAACCCTGCCCCTGGCCGTCTACGCCGAACTGCAGGGTCAACCCGACCGCGCCATCGGGTTGGCGGTGATCATGTTCGCGCTGACGGTGATGGTGCTGGTGGCGGTCTCCCGCCGCTGGGCCCGCCCGTGGTGAGGTGTCGGCCGTACGGCTTCGGCGCGCGGACAACTGACCGCGGACCCACCAGAACAGGTCGGTGACCAGCACGACGCAGAGCACCGCCACGGTCCAGGTGAAGCCCGACCCGACCACGACGTAACTGGCCGGGGTGCGGTCCGGCGGCAGGGTCCGTCCGGCCAACTGCTCGGTGACCAGGGTGATGACGCGGTCCCGTGCCACCAGCAGGCCGCTGGTGAGCACGGTGCCGGTCAGCGCGGCCAGGCAGACCGACACGTACCGCCGCCACTGTGGGGTTGTGATCACCAGTGCGCACACCACCGTTGCGGCCTGCAACACCAGCGCGATCAGCACCAACGGTTGCACCGGGAGGACGTCCGGGGCAGCCTCCGCCGCCGGCAGCACGTGATCCGCGCTGCGCTCGGGTGCCGACCCCAGGGCGAGGTCGTACCCGGTCCAACTGGTGGTGCCGCCCGGGCTCACGTGGCCGAAGCCGCCCGGTGTGTCGCAGGCGACGGTGAGGAAGGGCAGCGCGAAGAACACCAACCCGAGCGTCAGCACGCTCGGCCGGAGCCACCGGCACAGCACCCGGAACCACCCCCACCGGCGCGATGCCGCCGGGCGAGGGTGCTCCGACCTCCGTGCTGCCATGGCCCACGAAGCTAGCCCATCACCGGGGTCGCGGCGGCGGTCGGCGCCACATCCTTGTCGAGCACGACCCGCCGGCCGAGGGCGACGAAGAACAGCACGAAGCCGGTCGTGAGCAGCATGTGGCCGAGGCCCGAGATGCCGGCGGTCATCGGGGTGGACGCCACGCCGTCGATCTGCTGCACCCCGTGGAAGGCCATCATGGTCGAGGTGATCACCAGGCCGAGGTTCCAGGTGATCAGGCCGGCCACCATCGTGCGGCGGTACCGACTGAGCCGGAACACCTGCTCCAGCACGAGGAGCACGAACCCGATGATGGTGCCGAGGGTCAACAGGTGGGTGTGAACGACGGCGAGTTGGGTGCTCCCGGTGAACTCGGCCGCCTTGGTGATCTCGCGGTACGCCAACCCGCCGGCCAGGCCGAGGGCGGTCCATAGGGCGGTCAGGGCAAAGACTGTCTTCTTCATGGCACCATCGTCGATCGACCGCACCCCGCGGACCATCCATCGTACGATTGATTCTGCGGCCTCGCGGCGGGGTGATCCCGGGCCTCGCGGCGGGGTGATCCCGGGGTGATCCTGCGGGCCTCCTTTTGACCGACGGGCGTGCACCGATTACCCTAGACGGGTGCGTTCGGGCTTGCCCGAGCCCAAGCGTGTGCCCGTGTGTCACTCAGGGCGCCGCTGGGTCCACCTGCGGACCGTCTGCTCCAAGCACCATCTTCGGTACGAAACCTCGGTTGGTGGGGAGCGGCACGCCGACGGACGCCAACCAGCAGTCAACGACAGAGAAGAGATCGACGCGGTGCCCACAATTCAGCAGCTGGTCCGTAAGGGTCGCCAGGACAAGGTGAGCAAGAACAACACGCCTGCGCTCAAGGGTTCGCCCCAGCGCAGAGGTGTGTGCACCCGCGTCTACACCACCACGCCCAAGAAGCCGAACTCGGCACTGCGGAAGGTGGCTCGCGTCCGACTGTCCAGCGCGATCGAGGTGACCGCGTACATCCCCGGGGTCGGCCACAACCTGCAGGAGCACTCGATGGTGCTCGTCCGCGGTGGCCGGGTGAAGGACCTTCCCGGCGTCCGATACAAGATCATCCGCGGCTCCCTCGACACCCAGGGCGTCAAGAACCGCAAGCAGGCTCGCAGCCGCTACGGCGCGAAGAAGGAGAAGTAATGCCCCGCAAGGGTCCCGCCCCGAAGCGTCCCGTCCTTGTCGATCCCGTGTACGGGTCGCCGCTGGTCTCCCAGCTGGTGAGCAAGGTGCTGCAGGACGGCAAGAAGACCGTCGCGCAGAACATCGTCTACTCCGCACTCGAGGGCACCCGCGCCAAGACCGGTGTCGACCCCGTGCAGACCCTGAAGCGTGCGCTGGACAACATCCGCCCGTCGCTCGAGGTGAAGAGCCGCCGCGTCGGTGGCGCCACCTACCAGGTGCCGGTCGAGGTCAAGCCCGGCCGCGCCACCACGCTGTCGATGCGTTGGCTGGTCTCCTTCGCCCGCGATCGTCGCGAGAAGACGATGGCCGAGCGCCTGATGAACGAGATCCTGGACGCCTCCAACGGTCTGGGCGCGGCGGTCAAGCGTCGTGAGGACACCCACAAGATGGCCGAGGCCAACCGCGCCTTCGCCCACTACCGCTGGTGATCTTCTCCCGGTGCGGTGGCCCCTGCCGCACCACCTGCTCCACCTCCTCCTCCACGCACCGAAATCGAGAGGTTTGAACTTTCGTGGCCGTCGAAATCAAGACTGACCTGGGCAAGGTCCGCAACATCGGCATCATGGCGCACATCGACGCCGGCAAGACCACCACCACCGAGCGGATCCTGTTCTACACCGGCATCAACTACAAGATCGGTGAGACGCACGACGGCGGTGCGACCATGGACTGGATGGAGCAGGAGCAGGAGCGTGGCATCACCATCACCTCCGCCGCCACCACCTGTCACTGGCACGACACCCAGATCAACATCATCGACACCCCCGGGCACGTCGACTTCACAATCGAGGTCGAGCGCAACCTGCGCGTGCTCGACGGCGCCGTCGCGGTGTTCGACGGCGTGGCTGGCGTGGAGCCGCAGTCGCAGACCGTGTGGCGGCAGGCCGACCGGTACGGCGTTCCTCGCATCTGCTTCGTCAACAAGCTCGACCGCACCGGCGCCAACTTCGAGTACGCCGTCGGCACCATCCGCAAGCGGCTCAACGCGACCGCTGCGGTGATGCAGCTGCCGATCGGCGCCGAGGGCGACTTCCTCGGTGTGATCGACCTGGTCAAGATGCGCGCGCTCACCTGGCGTGGCGAGACCAAGATCGGCGAGGACTACGAGGTCGAGGAGATCCCGGCCGACATGGCCGATGCAGCCCAGACAGCTCACGACGAGCTCGTCGAGGTGATCGCCGACCATGACGACGTGTTCGCCGAGAAGTACCTCGAGGGCGAGTTCACCGTCGACGACCTGCAAGCCGCCATCCGACGCGCCGTCCTGGCCAGCTCGCTGACGGCCGTGTTCTGCGGCTCGGCGTTCAAGAACAAGGGTGTGCAGCCGCTGCTCGACGCGGTCGTCAGCTACCTGCCGTCGCCGCTCGACGTCGAGGCCATCGACGGCTTCAAGCCGGGCGACGAGGAGACCGAGCTGCACCGCAAGCCGTCGGACTCCGAGCCGCTGTCGGCGCTGGCGTTCAAGATCGCCTCCGACCCGCACCTGGGCCGGCTGACCTACGTCCGCATCTACTCGGGTCGCCTCGAGACCGGCAGCCAGGTGCTCAACAGCACCAAGCAGCGCAAGGAGCGGATCGGCAAGATCTACCAGATGCACGCCAACAAGCGTGAGGAGATCGCCTCGGTCGGTGCCGGTCAGATCGTCGCCGTGATGGGTCTGAAGGACACCACCACCGGGGAGACGCTGGCCGACCCCTCGAACCCGATCGTGCTGGAGTCGATGGACTTCCCGGCGCCGGTCATCGAGCAGGCCATCGAGCCGAAGACCAAGAGCGACCAGGAGAAGCTGTCGGCCGCCATCCAGCGGCTCGCGGAGGAGGACCCCACCTTCCGCGTGCACACCGACACCGAGACCGGGCAGACGATCATCGCCGGCATGGGCGAGCTGCACCTCGACATCCTGATCGACCGGATGCGTCGTGAGTTCAAGGTCGAGGCCAACATCGGCAAGCCGCAGGTCGCCTACCGCGAGACCCTGCGTCGCCCGGTGGAGAAGATCGAGTACACCCACAAGAAGCAGTCGGGTGGTTCGGGTCAGTACGCTCGCGTGATCATCTCGCTGGAGCCGCAGGAGCCGGGGTCGGGCTACGAGTTCGTCAACGCGATCACCGGTGGCCGCATCCCGCGCGAGTACATCCCGCCGGTCGACGAGGGGATCCAGGAGGCCATGCAGTTCGGTGTCCTGGCCGGCTACCCGGTCGAGGACATCAAGGTCACCCTGACCGACGGTGCCTACCATGACGTCGACTCCTCCGAGCTCGCGTTCAAGATCGCCGGCATCCAGGTCTTCAAGGAGGCCGCCCGTCGTGCCGATCCGGCGCTGCTCGAGCCGATGATGAAGGTCGAGGTCACCACCCCCGACGACTTCCTCGGCAACGTGATCGGCGACCTGAACTCCCGGCGTGGCCTGATGCAGGGCACCCGTGAGGAGCACGGCGACCAGGTCGTCGAGGCTCTCGTGCCCCTGTCGGAGATGTTCGGCTACGTGGGTGACCTGCGGTCGAAGACCTCCGGTCAGGCCTCGTACTCGATGGAGTTCGACTCGTACGCCGAGATGCCGCAGTCGGTGGCCGACGAGGTGATCCAGAAGGCCCGCGGCGAGTGACTCACCGGGCGCGGTAGACTCCCGGTTTGACCGGGTGCCTCCCGTGCACGAAAATTGGCCGAGTCTGCTTCCGGGCAGCACGGCCGCAACACACAACCCATAGACCCGCTTCGCAGAACAGGCGAGGCGAAACACCGAAGAAGGAGCCCCAGTGGCAAAGGCCAAGTTCGAGCGGACCAAGCCGCACGCCAACATCGGCACCATTGGACACATCGACCACGGCAAGACCACTCTCACCGCGGCGATTTCCAAGGTGCTCCACGACAAGGATCCCGAAGCCAACCCGAGCACGGAGGCCTTCGACCAGATCGACAAGGCGCCCGAGGAGCGGCAGCGCGGCATCACGATCTCGATCGCCCACATCGAGTACCAGACCGACGCCCGCCACTACGCGCACGTCGACTGCCCCGGCCACGCCGACTACGTCAAGAACATGATCACCGGCGCGGCCCAGATGGACGGCGCGATCCTGGTCGTGGCGGCCACCGACGGTCCGATGCCGCAGACCCGTGAGCACGTGCTGCTGGCCCGTCAGGTCGGCGTGCCGGCCATGGTCGTGGCCCTCAACAAGTGCGACATGGTTGACGACGAGGAGATCCTGGAGCTCGTCGAGCTCGAGGTCCGTGAGCTGCTGTCGAGCCAGGAGTTCGACGGCGACAACGTTCCGGTCGTCCCGGTTGCCGCCTTCCCGGCACTGCAGGGTGACGCCAAGTGGGGCGAGTCGATCCTCAAGCTGATGGACGCGGTCGACGAGTACATTCCGCAGCCGGAGCGCGAGATCGACAAGCCGTTCCTGATGCCCGTCGAGGACGTCTTCACGATCACCGGTCGTGGCACCGTCGTCACCGGGCGTATCGAGCGCGGCATCGTCAAGACCGGCGAGACCGTCGACATCGTGGGCATCCGCGAGGAGAAGCAGACGACCACCATCACCGGTGTCGAGATGTTCCGCAAGATCCTCGACGAGGGCCAGGCGGGCGAGAACGTCGGTCTGCTGCTCCGTGGCACCAAGCGCGAGGACGTCGAGCGCGGCATGGTCGTCATCAAGCCGGGCACCACCACCCCGCACACCGAGTTCGAGGCGCGCGTCTACATCCTCTCCAAGGAGGAGGGTGGCCGTCACACCCCGTTCTTCAACAACTACCGTCCGCAGTTCTACTTCCGCACCACCGACGTGACCGGTGTGGTCGAGCTGCCGGAGGGCACCGAGATGGTCATGCCGGGTGACAACACCGACATGTCGGTCAAGCTGATCCAGCCGATCGCCATGGAGGAGGAGCTGAAGTTCGCCATCCGTGAGGGTGGTCGTACCGTCGGCGCCGGCCGTGTCACCAAGATCATCAAGTGATCTGACGTAGCACACGCTTCACCCGAGGGCCCCCGTACCGCATCAGGTACGGGGGCCTTCGGCGTTCTCGTTCCCGGGGTGTCCCGATGGCCGTGGCCACCCGAAGGTACGAAGATGGTGGACTGTCGGACAGAGTCCAGCCGAAGGAGACAGTGGTGGCCGAAACGGTCGAGGAACGTGCGCGAGCGCTCGCCGGTGAACTGGCCGTTGCCGTACGGCAGGCCGGCGGTCGGGGGCGGCCGACGATCTGGCGAAAGATGTCGACCCTGATGGCGGCGGTCGGGATGCAGCGCCTCACCGCCGGGCTGCGACAAGCGCTCGAACAGGCCCTGCTGGGGGAGGGGCTGACGGCTCAGCCCAGTATGCGCGAGGTCACCCGGAGCCAGACCGTACGGTTCTCCAGCTCCGGTGGGGGCCGGCCGACCGCCGTCGGCACCCTGCCGCCCGGACTGCTGCGCACCACCACCTGGACCCGCGGCGTCCCCGGGGCGACCACCGAACTCGACGTCCGCAGCCTGGCGTCCGAGCAGTACCTGGTGCTGCAGCTCGACCCGAGTGCCGACCGCGCCACGATCCAACAGTTGCTGCGTGGGGTGCTGGACGTCCAGTTGGACGACGACCTGACCGACGACCTGTTGAGCCCCGACCCGACCTTCCGCCTGGAGCGGTACGACGACCCGGCCGCGGTGCACCTGGCCCTGGCCGGTGCGGAGGCCCGGGAGGAGACCGAGGCCGGGGACGGCTCGGCCATCGCCGGGTGGACGCTGACCCAACCCGTGGAGGTGCTGGTCGCCGAGCGGTGGTGCCTGCTGGTGTGGCACCAACCGGACGCGCTGGGCCCCGACGGGCGGCAACGTGAGGACGCGTCGCCGGTGCTCAGCAAGCTGGTGTCCACCATCCGTCAGGAGCGACCGACCACCACCAGCGCCTTCGTCGGCCTGCTCTGCGACCGGTTGGTGGAGAGCTTCGAGGACGTCGTCGACCTCCACCGCTCGTGGTTGGACTCGTGGGAGGTCACCGGTGACACCGACGACCCGGTCAGCGGCGGCGATCCGGAATCACTGAACGCGATCCGGCGGCACATCCAGCACGCCCGTCGGCGGTTGCACGGTCACGAGCGGATCGTCGCCGCGGCGCGCCGGCACGGCTGGCTCGAGGGCCCCTGGGCTGAGCGTCTGGGCGAGACCGAGGAGTACGCGAAGGACCTGGTGGCCGAGTTCCGAGAACTCGACCGGCAGGTGCAGGCCGCCCAGGCGACACTGCACTCCCGCGAGCTGGCCCGGCAGGCCGCCGAACGGGCCCAGCAGACGTTGGAGATGCAGGCCCAGCGAGCCGAACGCGACCAGGAGATGGCGCGGCGCCGGGAGCTGGAGCAGCAGCGTGTCGAGGAGCGGCGAGCGGCTCGCGATGCGCGGGAGGCCGAACGGGAGGCGGCCCGGGTCGAACGGCTGGCCGCCGGCGAGGCCCGGGAGAAGGCGCAGAACGCACAACTGCGGTTGGAGTCCACCATCGGTCTGGTGACCGCACTGCTGTTGGGCCCCGGTCTGGTCGCCGGGCTGTTCGGCGCCAACGTCTGGTTCCCCGGCCGTGACGAACCGCTGGGCCTGGTGATCATGGGCGTGGCGATCGTGGTGGTCGTCATCGTGGCGTCGGTGCTGTACCGGCGGGGCCGGCGGGACACCTGAGCGCTGCGGCGCTCAGTCCACCGGGCCGTACGAACGCAGCCAGTCGGCGAGCTGTCGGCGGGAGGTGAACCGCTTGACGTCCGGGCCGGGGGAGTCGGCCACCCAGCCCCGGATGCGGGCACGCTTCCGGGCGAACGACCGGAAGTGCCAGCGGACGATCGACTCGTCGGCCACCAAGGTGTGCCAGGTCTCGCGGTTGCCGTTGCAGGTGTCACGTCCGGTGGCCACGTTGGTGAGCGACCGGGTGACCAGTGCGGCCAATGACACCGGCCGCGGGTAGTCCAGCGCGACGACGAGGTCGGCCCGACCCACCGGCACGTCGAGCCACTGGCCGTACCCGTGGTCGATGATCCACCGCTCCCCGGCACAGATCTCGCTCACCCGGCGGCGCTGTTCGTCGGCCGCGACGGGTGTCCAGTCCGCATCCCAGGTGAGCTCGTCGATCGCCCACCACGGCAGCCCGGTACGCCCCGCCAACCGTGCCGCGGCCGTCGTCTTGCCCGAGCCGGTCACCCCGTAGACCATCACGCGCTGGTACGGGAACGGCTCCGGTCGGGTGGACATGCGGGTCTCCTGGCATCGGCTGGCGGAACGTACATCCTGCCACGATCGTGGCTGACCGAACCGCCCAGATTTCGTGCCGATCGTCGCCGGACGGGGACTGGGGGCCAGCATCGCCGCGTTTCGGTACGGACCCCTCGGCCTACGCCCGGACGAGCAGCGCCACCGGGAGGTGCGACAGCAGGTCGGACACCCGAGTCGGGCCGACGTACCGGGTGTCGGTGAGGACGTCCAGCCACGACCCGGTCAGCGGCAGCGTGGTGTCGGCCCAACCGTGCTCGCGACTGTGCAGGGTGAGCGGCAACCGGGTGGCGACGGTCACGGCACCGCCGCGGTCGAAGGCGAGGCAGTGGTCGGCCGCCGGACCGTCGGCCGCCAGCGGGGTGTAGCCGGTGAACAGCTCCGGCCGATCGCGTCGCAGCCGCAGGGCGTGTCGGGTCACCCACAGCTTCGCCGCACCGGTGCCGTCGACCGGCGGCACGGTGGCGGTGGTCCGGGCCAGTTCGGCGAGCCGGTCGAAGTCGATCGGCCGCCGGTTGTCCGGATCGACCAGCGAGTCCTGCCACACCTCGGTGCCCTGGTAGACGTCGGGCACCCCCGGCCCCGTCAGCTGCACCACCTTCTGGGTGAGCCCGTTCGACCAGCCGGCCTGCTCGACGATGGTGATCAACTTCGCCACGATGCCGCGCAGGCTCGGATCGTCGTACACCTTGTCGACCAGCTGGTGGACCGCCGACTCGTACTGCTGGTCGGGCTCGTCCCAGGCGGTGGCGGTGGCCGCTTCGCGCATCGCCTTCTCCGCGTACGCGTGCATCCGGTCCCGGTCGATGAACCCGACCCCGGCGAACGTCTGAGCCAGCAGGTAGGTGAAGGCCCGGTCGGTGAGCCCGTCGATCTCGCCGGCCTCGTCACCGAAGTTCTCCGCATAGTGGTGCCACGCCCGCGGGATCTCCGAACAGGCGGCCAACCGGGCCCGGACGTCCTCACCCCGCTTGGTGTCGTGGGTCGACAGCGCCGTCATCGAGTCGGGCAGGGCCTCGGCCCGGTCCCGCCACCGATCATGGAAGTCGGCCAGCGCGAGGCCGAAGGTCGCCGGGTCCCCGCCGACCTCGTTCAGCGCGACGAAGCGGGAGTGGCGGTACCACGCGGTGTCCTCCAGCCCCTTGGCCATCGCCGGTCCGGTCAGCTGCTGGAACCGGCGGGCGGCCTCGTCGAGATGATCATGGAGTCGACCCGAGACGGCGTCGATCACCGGGGCCAGCTCAGGATGACGCTCGACGGCCAGTGCCAGGGCCGCGTCGAGGTCTTCGACCCCGTCGGGCAGGTAGGAGCGGTAGACACCGAACGCGACGGCCACCGCCCGCAGTGCGTCGATCACCCGCTCGCTGCCGTACGCGGCGGTCGCCTCGGGCAGCAGGCCGGCGAGCCGGGTGAACTCGGTGCCGAACAGGGTGCGACAGACGAAGTCCTTCGCCGCGACGACGTGCTCGGCGACGCTCCGCGTGTCACCGGTGAGCTCGCCGTACGTGGTGGTGAACGCGTCCGCCGCCGTCGGATCGACCAACACCTGGGTCAGTTCGGTCATCGCGTCGTAGCCGGTGGTGCCGCCGACCGGCCAGTCCGCCGGCAACTGCTCACCGGGTTCGAGGATCTTCTCCACCACCAGCCAGCTGTCCGGGGCGTGACTGCGCAACCGGGCCAGGTAGCCGCCGGGGTCGACCAGGCCGTCGGGGTGGTCGATCCGCAGCCCGACGATCCGGTCCTCGGCCAGCCACCGCAGCACCCGGGCATGGGTGGCGTCGAAGACCTCCGGATCCTCGACCCGGAGCCCGGCCAGCCCGTTGACCGCGAAGAACCGGCGGTAGCTCAGCTCGGTGTTGGCGCGGCGCCAGTTGATCAAGCGGTAGTGCTGCCGTTCGCGGACGGTCGCGACGTCGTCGCCGTCGGTGCAGGTGTCGGCTGCCACCGGGAACCGGTGCTCGTGGTACTGCAGCTCCCAGCCACCGTCGACCGCGGCGAGTCGGACGGCATCCTCGTCGTCACCCAACACCGGCAGCGTCAACGGCCGGGACCAGTCGATGTCGTACCAACCGGCGTACGGCGACGACTCGCCCTCGGCGAGCACCGACCACCAGCTCGGGTTCTCGGCCGGGGCGGTGACGCCGAGGTGGTTGGGCACGATGTCGACCAGCACCCCCAGCCCGGCCTCCCGGGTCGCCGCGACGAACCGGGCCCAGCCGTCCTCACCACCGCGTTCGGGATCGATCCGGGTCGGGTCCACCACGTCGTAGCCGTGGTCGGACCCGGACGTCGCCTGCAGCAACGGGGACACGTACACCGTGTCGACCCCGAGGTCGTGCAGGTAGGGCACGAGGCGGGCCGCATCGTGCAGGGTCAGGCCCGCGCGGATCTGGAGCCGGTACGTACTGCGAGGCGTGTGCACCACCTCAGGCTAGACCGGCCGCCACCAGCGGGCGAGGGCGAGCCCGGCCAACACGCACATGGCGATCGTGATCGATTCGGTGACGATGATCGGGAACCAGTAGTGCGTGGCGACGAACAACCCGCCGGTCAACCCGAGCCCCAGACCAACGACCCATGACACCAGTCGACCGCCGGCGAGCAGGCCCACCACGATGCTCGCCGGGATCAGGTACCACGCGTACAGTGCCGGGCCGGCCAGGGCCACCACGACCAACGCCAACACCGCGTAGCGCCAGGGCTCCCGTGGCGCGACCCTCACCAGCAACAGGACCAGCACGACGAACCCGATCGCGGCCGTGACCAACGGCATCACCGACGCCCCCGGCAGCCCGGCCATGGTCAACAACTGGCCGGCCATGCTGGCCGGCGCGACCGTCGGATTGCGGCCCGGTACGCCGAAGGCACGGATCCAGTCGATGCCCAGGCCACAGGCGACGGCGATCAGTACGGTCGCGGCGACCGTCAGCACCGTCACCCCGACGAGGCGGCCCACTGCCGAGACGAGCTTCGCCGACGGGGGTCGGTCGTGCCAGCCCGACGGCAACGCCATGAACGCGATCGCGGGCACCAGCACGATCGGGGTCGGCTTCACCGAGATCGCCATCGCCAGGGCGACCGCGCCCAGCAGCAGTCCGAGGCGGCCGCCGCGGTGGGCCGACCACAGCGCCACCACGACGAACACGGCCACCATCGCGTCGTTGTGACCGGCGGACACGACGTGGATCCCGATCACGGGGTTGAGCAGTCCGAGCCAGACGGCCACGTCGGGGTCACGTCCCAGCGACCGCGCCAGCGACCGCAACCCGAACCAGCCGACCACCAGCGCCGTCGACGCCACGACCTTCAGTGCCAGCAGGGTCCCGTACTGGCCACCGCCACCGAACAGGAAGGCCAACTGTGACAGTCGCAACGCGACCGGTCCGTACAGCGTGGTCGCGTCGGCCCACATGCCGCGCTGGTGGAACACCGCGAACGGGCCGTCATTGCGGCCCAGGCCCACGTGGTACGGATTCTGGCCGATCGACAGCGCGTAGCCGTGGTCGCCGTACGCGTAGAGGTCGCCGCTGAAGGCCGGCGGCAGCAGGAGCAGCGGCAGGTTCCACAGCACGAGGGCGGCGACCAGCACCCGCGGGGTGAGCCTCACCCGCCGCAGGGCGAGCCAGGCCAGGGCGAGTCCGAGCAGCCCGCCACCCAGCAGCACCGGACCGAGCCGGGGCCGGAGCAGGCGCACCAGCTGCGTCACCCGGGTGGAGCTGCTGAAGTCCGCCGTCATCGGGATGTGGGCGATGGCGCCGATGCCCAGGGCGGTGGCCGCGACGGCACCGAACAGCAGCACGGCAACGGTCCGCCACGACCGCTCGTGGGGGCGTTCCGGGCGGGGCGGTGCCGCGGCGTTGGGACTCACACCCCCATGGTGCCGTGGCCCGCCCCGATCGGTCTCACCCCGTCAGCGTGTCGAAGACGTGTCGCGCGGTGGCCGCGTGGTTCCGGTCCGTGGCGACCCGGCGCAGTGCGTCGAGCAGCTCGTTCGGAGCTCCGACCGATCGGAGGTCGTCGACCAGTTCGGCCAGGTCGACGTCGAACAGCACGTCGGTCGGATCGGCGGCACGGTCCAGCAACGCAGCCACCCGTTCGGCGAACGGCGACAGGTCGACCGACCCGGCGGTGGTCTCTGCAGCATCGGCCGTACGGGATTCCGCCCCCGCGGCGGCGTCGGAGGCCGACCCCGAGATCGCATCGCGGAGCCGTCGCAGCGGCGACCGCGAGGTCCGGCGGGCCCGGTCCGCGCCTCCGGCCGGTGGAGGTGGTGCGGTGGCGGCGTCGGCGATCATCGGCATCGCGGGGGCCGGAGCCATCGGGGGGCCACCCCTCATCATCGGTGCGGCGGCCAGCACCGGGCCACCGAACTGCTGCCCGGCCGGCGCGGTCCAACCCGACGGATGGGCGACCGGTTGGGTGACCTGCTCGGCCACCCCGGTGACCCCGTCCGGACCGACCGCGACCCACCCGGTGAACCGGCTGAGCACGCCGTGGGCGAGCGACAACTCGGTGATCAACTCGGCCTGACCGCCGTGGGCGTCGTGCTCGTTCTCCAGGTCGGCGATGCGCTCCCGGGCCCAGGTCGTCCGTAGCGGGTCGAGCCCGGCCGTCACGTCGGTGACCGGTGCCCGCCACTCCTGCAACCGACCGGCCCGGTCCTCACCGGCCACCGCGAAGGCGACGGCGCCGGGTGTGGCGTCGGCGGTCCAGCGGCCGGTGATCACCGTCGGCCCGGCCGGGTGCAGGTCGACGTCGGCGGGGGTGGTGGCCGTCCGGTCGAGGTGGACCCCCTCGGCGGTCACGCTCAGGGCCTGCACCGACGGCGGGGCGATGCGGCGATGCAGTGATCGCAGCACCTCGTCCAGTTCGTCCTCACTGTTGACCAGATCGCACCGGCCGCCGCCGACGGCCGCCAGGTTCCGCAGGAAGGATGCGTTGACGGCCCGGTCCACGCCGAGGGTGTAGATCCGGACGCCACGCAGCCGGGTCCGCAGGGTGTGGATGATCGCCGCCTCGTTGCCGACCTGGCCGTCGGTGACCAACACCAGCACCCGCTCCCGGCCGGCCGTGGGGTGATCACCGGCCGTGGCCCGGGTCAGCAGGTCGGCGGCCCGCTCCAACGGAGCCGCGAGCTCGGTGCCGCCGCCGGCGTTCAGGCCACCCAGCCAGGTCACGGAGTCGTACCGGTTGCGGTCCGAGGCGACGGTGAGCAAGGGCTCGTCGCCGACCGCGTCACCGGGCGCGCCGCCGAGCCCGGCCTCGCGGCGCGGTGGACCGGCGATCGTGTGATCGAAGGCGAGCACGGCGAACCGGTCGGTGGCCGACAGGGAGTCGGTGATCCGGGCAGCAGCCCGGCGGGCGGCGACCATCTTCCAGCCACGCATGCTGCCGGAACGGTCGAGCAGCAGCACCACGTCGCGGGGCCGCGGCGGTGTCGGCCCTTCGGTCCCGGGGGTGACGACGACCTGCCAGGTGCCGGCCGTCGGGTCGTCGGTGTCGTGGCTGATCATGGCCACGGCGGCCGACTCCGGACGGTTGATCGAGAAGCTGATCACGAGGTCGTGGTCGAGGTCGACGTCCGGCCCGCAGCTGATCGACCAGCCGTCGCCGGTCGGGGTGGCCAGGGCGCCCGGGGTGGTGCGCAGTGGCGTGGTGAGCAGCCCGACCGGGTCCACCGTCACCGCCACCGAGAGTTCCACGTCCGTCCGCCGGCCGTACGGCAGCCGCGGCGGTGTGATGCGGGAGGCGTCGGGCACCTGGTCGGTGTCGGGTGCCACGCCACGGCCGACCGTGCCGGGGTCCATCTCGCGCCCGGCTTGTTGATCATGGCCGATCGGGCGGCCGGGGACGTACCGGTCACCGACCACCAGCGGGAACCGGAAGGTCGCCGTACCGTCGTCGACCGCGAGTCGGCCGGTCAGGGTGAGGGAGACCTCGGCGGACTCGCCGGGTGGCAGGTTGCCCAGCGTCGCGGTGAACACGTCGCCTCGCTCCTGCTCGACCAGCACGGCCCGTTCACCGCGGTCGATCGCCTCCCGGTACGTCTCCCGTGCAGCCGCCCGGTCGCGCAGTTCACCGGTCACGGTGGTACCCCCGAGGATGGCGGTGAGCGCGGTGACGGCGCACCGGTCGGGGAGCGGGAAGGTGTACGTCGCCTCGATGGGTGCGCTGCGGTCGTTGCGGAACCGTTGGGTGATCGTCACCGCCGATCCGAGGCCGCTGATCCGACCGGTGATCGAGGTGGCCTGCAACGGCAGTGGCCCGGTGGGGTCGTGCAGGCCGACATCGGGGATCGGCGGGACGCAGCCGGTCAACAGGTCGGTCGGCACGGGTTCCGGGGCGAACGTGCTCGTGGGCTCAGTGGTCATGTCGTTCCTCTGCTCGCCGGGTCGGTCGGTGGTCGGTGGTCGGGGTCGCGGGTGGCGTGGGTGATGCCGGGTGGGGGAGGGGGCCGGAGGTGAGGCCCATCGCAGCCAGGGTGCGCCGGAGCGGTTCGGCGGCGTCACGCAGCCGGGTGATCTCGGTGTCGGTCGGCCGAGGCCCGGGCAGGTGCAGCTCGACCCCGGGTGCCAGTTCCCACACGGTCCGCGGGTGCCAGCCCGGCTCGCGGTCGGGGCCCGGCGGGCGGGTCGGCGTGAGGTGGGGTTGTGCTTCCCAGAATGCGCCACCCGTACCGGATGAATTCGTATTGAAATCGTGCTTCACCGAGCCTGTCGACACGGCTGTGGCGCCATTCCCGGCCACGTCTCCCGCCCGTTCCCGTGCGATGTCGGCGAGGCGTTCGCCGCGGGCCTGGCGCTCCTTGGTGTCCACGACCTGAGACAGGTGTCGGTCGTCGTAGCGCACCTCGCGGCCTCGTTGGTGGGGCCGGTCGACGACGCCGACCGTGGCGTAGTAGCGCACGGTGCGGCGGTCCGGCGCTCCCCGGATTCCACGTGCCTGCAGGGCTGTTGCCACCACGGCGACGAACTCGTCGAGGGTCCAGCCCGCCGGAGGTGCCGCTTGCTGAGTCATGGCCACACTATAACACTGTCACTTACACTGTCAAGATGTCGAGCCGCGGCTGGTTGGTCCCGAACCATTGCCACCCGGCATCAGGACCTGCAATGATCCGAACAGATCACACTCATGCCGGGTGGGAATTCGCACATCGCTCGGCCGATGGAGGGAAGCGAAAATGCCCGACGTACTCGGACCTGTGCTGAACATCGGCGGCAGGATCCTGATTGCCCTGGTGATTCTGCTCGTCACCTGGCTGGTGGCCCGCGGGGTCAGAACCCTGTTCGAGAGACTGGTGGGGAAGGTCGGCTTCCTGCAGCGGGCCGGCAGTGACGGCAAGACGCTGGGGGAGACCTTCGGCAAGATCGCCGCCCTGCTGGTGTGGCTCTTCGGCCTGATCGCGGTGCTCCAGGTCTTTGCACTGCAAGAGGTGTTGGCGCCGCTGCAGGTCCTGTTGGGCCAGGTGATGAGCTACCTGCCCAACCTGGTGGCGGCCGTCTTCGTCTTCGTCATCGGTGTCGTCCTGGCCAAGGTGATCCGACAGCTGATCGAGACCGGCTTGCGAGCCGTTCCGTTCGAGAAGTGGTTCGGCCGGGAGGGCACGGTTCGTGCCGCCGGCAACGCCCCCCTGCCGGGCACCGGACCCACCCGGACGCCCCAGCAGGGCCAGCCGCAGCAGGGCCAGCCGCAGCAGGGCCAGCCTCAGCAGGGCCAGCCGCAGTCCGGTCCGGGGCAGTCCGCCGGTGGGTCGGCCACCCTCAGCGACCGGATCGCCAACGTGGTGGCCACGATCGTCTACGCGTTGATCATGATCGTGGTCGGCATCGCCGCCCTGCAGATCCTCGGCATCGCTGCGATCTCGGATCCGGCCAGCATGATGCTGGAGGCGATCTTCGTCGCCCTGCCGCGGATCCTGGCCGCACTGCTGCTGCTCGGCCTCGGCGTGCTGATCGCCAAGTTCGTCGGTGACGTGCTGAACCAGGTGCTCGAAGGGCTGGGCGCCGACAACGCCCTCACCGCGTCCAAGGTGCTGCCCGAGGGGACCAACGTGACGCAGATCGTCACCCGGATCGCCCAGGTGGCCATCGTGTTGTTCTTCGCGGTGATGGCGGCCCAGGTGCTGGCCTTCCCGCAGGTCACCCAGCTCCTGCAGGAGCTGCTGGTGCTCGGTGGACGGGTGCTGTTCGGCGGCGTGATCATCGCCGCCGGCTTCTTCCTCGCCAACCTGATCGTCCGGCTGATGAACGGCGGCATGGCCGCCACCATCGTCAAGTGGGTCACGATCGTGCTGTTCATCGCGATGGGCCTGCGCTCGATGGGCATCGCCGACTCGATCATCGAGCTGGGCTTCGGCGCCGTCGTCGTGGGTGGCGCCCTGGCCGCCGCACTGGCCTTCGGGCTCGGTGGTCGCGAGGTCGCCGGTCGGACGCTGGAGAAGCTGGAGAACAAGACCGAGGAGATCGTGCAGCAGGAAGCGGCCGAGGCCGAGTCGGCTGCCTCACCGGCCACCTCGTCGTCGGTGGCGTCGTCATCAGTCGCCTCCTCGCCGGCCGCCGGGAGCACGCCGACCGATCCGACCGGCCCGACCGGCCCGACCGGCCCGACCGGCCCGACCGATCAGGGTGGCCCGTACGGCGGCGGGACGCCGGCCGGCTGACCCGGGCGCGGTCCGTACGACAGTCAACGCCGGGGTGTGGGTCTCGACTCGCACCCCGGCGTTCTGCTGTCCGAGCCCCGGCCCCACGTCCGCCACGGCACACGTTCCTCGCCATGACACACGTTCCTCGCCATGACACACGCTTCCGACGCCTGCAGCTTGTGTCATGACGAGGAAGTGGTGTCATGGCGAGGAAGTGGTGTTCATGCCGGGGAAGTGGCGTCGCTGGGTGGACCTGATGGCGAGGCCCGGGCCTTGCCCACGCGAGTACTCTGGGACGGGTCGACGACAGCATTGATGTGGGCATCCCGGACCGAGCCTTGGCTCGATTTGGCATGTGCCCGGATCTTTGACAGAATCGTCGGGTTGCTCGGCGAGGTCGCCGGGGCGTGCGCATGCGATCCACTTCTTCGGAGGGTCGTGGCGAGCGCCGAACCGCGAGACCTCAGCTATGCGCAGGCCCCGATCCGGGGCCGGTGACAATTCCGGTGGACAGTTCACGCTGTGGGCCGGGGTGCGCCCGAGAAGCACGACACGCCCGACCGCGGGGGTCATGGAAATGGCTCTGGTCGGAACGGGTCGGGCGGCGGGCGGGCAACGGCATGGCACGCGTACTTGGACACGGGTACTGGGACGGACGAGAGAAGGACGACTGTGGCGGGACAAAAGATCCGCATCAGGCTGAAGGCCTACGACCACGAGGTCATCGACTCGTCGGCGCGCAAGATCGTCGACACGGTGACCCGGACAGGTGCGCGTGTGGCCGGCCCGGTGCCGCTGCCGACCGAGAAGAACGTGTTCTGCGTCATTCGGTCCCCGCACAAGTACAAGGACAGCCGCGAGCACTTCGAGATGCGCACGCACAAGCGTCTGATCGACATCATCGACCCCACGCCGAAGACCGTCGACTCGCTGATGCGCCTCGACCTGCCGGCCGGTGTCGACATCGAGATCAAGCTCTGAGGACGACGACGATGACCAACACTGCTGAACGCAAGGTGAAGGGCCTGCTGGGCACCAAGCTCGGCATGACCCAGCTCTGGGACGAGAACAACCGCGTCGTCCCCGTGACCGTGGTCCAGGCCGGACCGAACGTGGTCACCCAGGTCCGCACGCCCGACGCCGACGGCTACTCCGCCGTCCAGCTCGGCTTCGGCGCGATCAAGGCCAAGAAGGTCACCAAGCCCGCGGCCGGCCACTTCGAGGCCGCCGGGGTCACCCCCCGCAAGCACCTGATGGAGATCCGGACCGCCGACGCGTCCGAGTTCACCCTCGGCCAGGAGCTGGGCCCGGACGTGTTCGAGGCCGCCGAGGTCATCGACGTGACCGGCACCAGCCGCGGCAAGGGCACCGCCGGTGTCATGAAGCGGCACGGCTTCTCGGGCCTCAGCTCGAGCCACGGTGTGCACCGCAAGCACCGTTCGCCCGGCTCCATCGGTGGCTGCGCCACTCCCGGTCGCGTGTTCAAGGGCCTCAAGATGGCCGGCCGGATGGGCAACGAGCGCGTCACCGTGCAGAACCTGACCGTGCACGCCGTCGACGCCGAGCGTGGCCTGCTGCTGATTGCCGGCGCGATCCCGGGTGCCACCGGCAGCCTGGTGGTCATCCGCAGCGCGGCGAAGAAGGAAGGACCCGAAGCATGAGCACCTCCCGGACCGTCGACGTGATCGACGCCAAGGGCGCGAAGGCCGGCACCGCCGAGCTGCCCGCCGACCTGTTCGATGTACAGGCCAACGTGCCGCTGATCCACCAGGTCGTGGTGGCCCAGCTGGCCGCCGCTCGTCAGGGCACGCACGCCACCAAGACCCGCGGCGACGTCCGTGGTGGTGGCGCCAAGCCGTGGCGCCAGAAGGGCACCGGCCGCGCCCGTCAGGGTTCGCGTCGCGCCCCGCAGTGGACCGGCGGTGGCGTCGTCCACGGGCCGCAGCCCCGGTCGTACGCCCAGCGGACCCCCAAGAAGATGGTCGTCGCCGCCCTCCGCGGTGCGCTGTCGGACCGGGCCCGCGGTGGTCGCGTCCACGTGATCGACAACCTGGTCCCCGGCCCGACCCCGTCGGCCAAGCAGGCCGTCGCCGCGTTGGCCAAGCTGGTGGGGGCTGACACGCTCGACCGCCGCGTGCTGGTCGTGCTGCACCGCGACGAGGACCTCGTCTGGCTGAGCCTGCGCAACGTGCCTGCCGTGCACGCGATCGCTGCCGACCAACTGAACGCGTACGACGTGCTGTGCAACGACGACATCGTGTTCACCTCCGCCGCGCTCACCGCGTTCGTCGCCGGACCGGCCAGTGGCCGGGCCGCCAAGGCCACCGCCACCGAGTCGGAGGCCGCCGAGCCGAGCAATGCCGAGCTGGCCGCCGCTGCCGCTCCGCTGGTGGAGGACACCAGCGAGCCCAGCACCGACGAGCTGTCCGACCAGGTCGACTACGGGGCGAACTCCTACCGGGGCGACGAGCCGCCCGCCGGCTTCGACGTCAAGGGCAACGAGGACTCGATGAAGTTCCACACGCCCGAGTCGCCGTGGTACGGCCGCACCCAGGCCGAGGTCTGGTTCAACTCGACCGAGGCCGCCGAGGCAGCCGGGTTCGTGAACGCCGTCAAGTCCGATGACTCCGAAGGGGATGACGACAAGTGAGCGACGTCAAGATCCGCACCCACCGGGACGTACTGATCGCACCGGTCGTGAGCGAGAAGAGCTACGGCCTGCTCGACGAGAACAAGTACACGTTCCTGGTCGCGCCGGAGGCGAACAAGACCGAGATCAAGATCGCGGTCGAGACCATCTTCGGCGTGCGCGTCACCGGTGTGAACACCCTCAACCGGAGCGGCAAGACCCGCCGGACCCGGTACGGGACCGGCCGTCGCGCCGACACCAAGCGCGCCATCGTGACCGTTGCCGACGGCCAGCGCATCGACATCTTCTCCGGCGCAGACAGCTGACAGGACAGGAACTGACATGGGTATCCGTAAGTACAAGCCGACGACACCGGGCCGCCGTGGCTCGTCCGTTGCCGACTTCGTGGAAGTGACCCGGTCCACCCCCGAGAAGTCGCTGCTGGTGCCGAGCAAGAAGACCGGCGGTCGCAACAACACCGGGCGGATCACCACCCGGCACATCGGTGGCGGCCACAAGCAGGCGTACCGCGTGATCGACTTCAAGCGGTACGACAAGGACGGGGTCCCGGCCAAGGTCGCCGAGATCGAGTACGACCCGAACCGCACCGCGCGCATCGCGCTGCTGCACTACGCCGACGGCGAGAAGCGCTACATCATCGCGCCGAACGGCCTGGCCCAGGGTGCTGCGGTGGAGGCCGGCGAGGCCGCCGACATCAAGGCGGGCAACAACCTGCCGCTGCGCAACATCCCGGTCGGCACCACGGTGCACGCCGTGGAGCTGCGGCCCGGCGGCGGCGCCAAGCTCGGCCGCTCGGCCGGCGCCTCGGTGCAGCTGGTCGCACGTGAGGGCAAGATGGCCACCCTGCGGCTGCCCTCGGGTGAGATGCGGATGGTCGACATCCGGTGCCGCGCGACGGTCGGTGAGGTCGGCAACGCCGAGCAGTCGAACATCTCGTGGGGCAAGGCAGGTCGCATGCGGTGGAAGGGCAAGCGCCCGACCGTCCGTGGCGTCGTGATGAACCCGATCGACCACCCCCACGGTGGTGGCGAGGGCAAGACCTCCGGTGGCCGTCACCCGGTCTCCCCGTGGGGCAAGCCCGAGGGTCGTACCCGTAACAAGAACAAGGCGAGCAATCGACTCATCGTGCGCCGCCGTCGTACCGGCAAGAAGCGCTGAGGAGTCTGAGGAATGCCACGCAGCCTGAAGAAGGGGCCGTTCGTCGACGACCACCTCGCCAAGAAGGTGGAGGCCCAGAACGCCAAGGGCAGCAAGACCGTCATCAAGACTTGGTCGCGCCGCTCGATGATCGTGCCCGACATGCTCGGCCACACGATCGCGGTCCACGACGGTCGCAAGCACGTCCCGGTCTTCGTGACCGAGGCGATGATCGGCCACAAGCTGGGCGAGTTCGCCCCGACCAGGACCTTCAAGGGTCACGACAAGGACGACCGGAAGGCACGTCGCCGCTGAGGCGCCGTACCTGCCGAGAAGGAACTGAGATCTGAATGAGCACCACTGAGAAGGCCCGGCCGTCTCGCCGGGCTGCCCTGCTCGGGGATCGTCCGGGTGCCTACGCCATCGCCCGTCACGTACGCATGTCGCCCACCAAGGTGCGCCGCGTCGTCGATCTGGTCCGTGGCATGGACGTCGCCGACGCCCTGTCCATGCTGGAGTTCGCGCCGCAGGCGGCCAGCGAACCGGTCCAGAAGGTCCTGGCCAGCGCCGTGGCGAACGCCGAGTCGGTCGACAACCTGCGCAGCGACGACCTCTTCGTCTCGCAGGCGTTCGTCGACGAGGGCGTGACCATGCGTCGCATCCGCGCTCGCGCCAAGGGATCGGCCAGCCGCATCCTGAAGCGGGGCAGCCACATCACCGTGGTCGTCGAGCCGCGACCCGAGCCGGAGGCCACCCGGCCGAAGGCCAAGCAGGCCGACAAGCAGGCCGACACCAGCACCGACACCGAGAAGGAGGCCTGAGCCATGGGGCAGAAGATCAACCCGAACGGGTTCCGACTCGGGGTCACCACCGATCACACCAGCCGGTGGTACGCCGACAAGCAGTACGCCGACTACGTGGGTGAGGACGTCAAGATCCGGGAGCTGCTGACCAAGCGGCTGGTCCGGGCCGGGCTCTCGTCCACCGAGATCGAGCGCACCCGTGACCGGGTGCGGGTCGACCTGTACACCGCCCGTCCGGGCATCGTGATCGGCCGCAACGGCTCCGAGGCGGAGAAGCTGCGTGGCGACCTGGAGAAGCTGACCGGCAAGCAGGTCCAGCTCAACATCCTCGAGGTCAAGAACACCGAGACCGACGCCCAGCTCGTCGCGCAGGGCATCGCCGAGCAGCTGAGCGCCCGTGTCGCCTTCCGGCGCGCGATGCGCAAGGCCCAGCAGAGCGCGATGCGCGCCGGCGCCCTCGGCATCAAGATCCAGTGCTCCGGCCGTCTCGGCGGTGCCGAGATGTCGCGCTCGGAGTTCTACCGCGAGGGCCAGGTGCCGCTGCACACGCTGCGCGCCGACGTCGACTACGGGCTGTTCGAGGCCAAGACCGTGTACGGCCACATCGGCGTCAAGGTGTGGATCTACAAGGGCGAGGTCTCGGGCACCCGGGCCGAGCGCGCCGCACAGAAGGCGGCCCGCAACGCCGCCGGCGGTCGGCAGCGTCCGGGCCGTCGTCCCAGCCGTGGTGACCGTCCCGAGCGTGGCGGTCGCCGTCGCGCCGAGGGTGCGGCGACCGAGGGCGGCGACACCGCCACCCAGGCACCTGCAGCAACGGACGCCACCGCGTCCACGACGTCGGAAGGGGCGTGACCGCGATGTTGATCCCTCGCAAGGTCAAGCACCGCAAGCAGCACCACCCCAAGCGCACCGGCATGGCCAAGGGCGGCACCGAGATCACGTTCGGTGACTACGGTGTCCAGGCCATGGAGCGTGCCTACGTCACGAACCGGCAGATCGAGTCGGCCCGTATCGCCATGACCCGTCACATGAAGCGTGGCGGCAAGGTGTGGATCAACATCTTCCCGGACCGCCCGTTGACCAAGAAGCCCGCCGAGACCCGGATGGGTTCCGGCAAGGGTTCGCCCGAGTGGTGGGTGGCCAACATCAAGCCGGGACGGGTGATGTTCGAGATCGCCGGCGTCGACGAGGACGTGGCCCGTGAGGCCATGCGCCTCGCGATCCACAAGCTGCCCATGAAGGCACGCTTCATCAAGCGGGAAGCAGGTGACAACTGATGGCAACGACCACCGCCGCCGAGCTGCGCAACCTCAGCAAGGGCGAGCTCAACACCAAGGTCGTGGAGCTGAAGGAGGAGCTGTTCACGCTCCGCTTCCAGGCCGCCACCGGTCAGCTGGAGTCGCACGGCCGGCTCCGCGCGGTCCGCAAGGACATCGCGCGGATCTACACCGTGCTGCAGGAGCGGGCGCTCGGGATTGTCGAGGATCCCGACCGCGACGCCGACGAGACCGTTGTCGAGACCACGAAGAAGAAGTGATCATGAGCGAAACCACCAAGGTCGAGACCGCCGAAACCGTCGCCGAGACCCCCGAGGTCGTCGACAGCGAGCGCGCCGCCAGCGAGATCGCGCACAGCGACTCGAGCCGGAACCGCCGCAAGGTGCGGGTCGGCTACGTCGTCAGCGACAAGATGGACAAGACCATCGTCGTCGCCGTCGAGGACCGCAAGAAGCACCCGCTGTACGGCAAGGTCATGCGCCAGACGCTCCGGCTGAAGGCCCATGACGAGCAGAACGAGGCCGGCACGGGTGACCGCGTCGTCGTGATGGAGACCCGGCCGTTGTCGGCCACGAAGCGCTGGCGGCTCGTCCAGGTCGTCGAGAAGGCCAAGTAAGCAATCCCATTCAGTTCCGCCAGGCCCCGTTCCGTGATCCGGGACGGGGGACCAGCGTGACAACCAGGAGAAACAGATGATCCAGCAGGAGTCGCGACTGAAGGTCGCCGACAACACCGGAGCCAAGGAGATCTTGTGCATCCGCGTGCTCGGCGGCTCCGCACGCCGCTACGCCGGCATCGGCGACACCATCGTGGCCACGGTCAAGGACGCGATCCCGGGCGGCAACGTCAAGAAGGGTGAGGTCGTCAAGGCCGTCATCGTCCGTACGGTCAAGGAACGTCGCCGGCCGGACGGTTCGTACATCAAGTTCGACGAGAACGCCGCGGTGATCCTCAGGCAGGATGGCGAGCCCCGTGGCACCCGCATCTTCGGCCCGGTCGGCCGCGAGCTGCGCGACAAGCGCTTCATGCGCATCATCTCGCTCGCCCCGGAGGTGATCTGAACCATGGCAAGCAAGAACACGACGAACGGTTCGAAGAAGTTCCTCGGACCCAAGAAGCCCGGCCAGAACAAGCTCCACGTGATCAAGGGCGACAAGGTCAAGGTCATCGCGGGCAAGGACAAGGGCGTGGTCGGCGAGATCATCGCGGTCCACCCCGAGCGCCAGAAGGTCACCGTGCAGGGTGTGAACGTCGTCAAGCGGCACCTGCGTGACCAGCAGAACCAGCCGCAGGGCGGGCAGCGCACCCAGGGCGGGATCGTGACCTCCGAGGCCCCGATCCACGTGTCCAACGTGCAGCTCGTCGTCTCGGTGGACGGTGAAGAGGTGCCCACCCGCGTCGGCTACGAGCGCACCGAGGTCACCAAGCGCCGCCCCGACGGCACCGAGTACACCGGATTCCGTTCCGTGCGCATCGCGAAGCGGACCGGAGAGGAGATCTGATGACCGCCACCAAGACCGAGACGAGCAGCACCGGCACCAGCAGTGCGATCCCGCGGCTCAAGCAGCAGTACCGCGACGAGATCGTGGGCAAGCTGCAGTCGGAGTTCAACTACGGCAACGTCATGCAGACCCCCGGCCTGGTGAAGATCGTGGTCAACATGGGTGTCGGCGAGGCTGCTCGCGACTCCAAGATCATCGACGGTGCGGTCCGCGACCTCACCGCCATCACCGGTCAGAAGCCGCAGGTCACCCGGTCGCGCAAGTCCATCGCCCAGTTCAAGCTGCGCGAAGGCATGCCGATCGGTTGCCACGTGACCCTGCGGGGCAACCGGATGTGGGAGTTCGCCGACCGGCTGATCTCCCTGGCCCTGCCGCGCATCCGCGACTTCCGAGGTCTCTCGCCGAAGCAGTTCGACGGTCGGGGGAACTACACGTTCGGTCTCAACGAACAGGTCATGTTCCACGAGATCGATCCCGACAAGATCGACCGCCCGCGAGGGATGGACATCACGTTCGTCACCTCTGCCACCAACAACGACGAGGGCCGTGCGCTGCTGAAGCACCTGGGCATGCCCTTCCAGCAGAACTGAGGAACGAGGAACGATGGCGAAGACAGCGCTGAAGGTCAAGCAGTCCCGCAAGCCGAAGTTCGGCGTTCGGGCCTACACCCGCTGCCAGAAGTGCGGGCGTCCCAAGGCCGTGTACCGCAAGTTCGGCCTGTGCCGGGTGTGCCTCCGCGACCTCGCGCACAAGGGCGAGCTGCCCGGCGTCACGAAGTCGAGCTGGTGAGCCGTCCGGCTCACCCCCACAACTCCATCCACCGATCAGGACCGAGCCCGGTCCGCACCTGACGCGCCAGGTCCGGCACCCCGAGACGGGGTCCGGATACCAGCACGAGAAAGAAGTTGGCACCAGCCATGACGATGACCGATCCCATCGCAGACATGCTCACCCGTCTGCGCAACGCCAATCAGGCGTTCCACGACAGCACGACGATGCCGCACAGCAACATCAAGGCGGGCATCGCCGAGATCCTCACCACCCAGGGCTACATCACTTCGTACGAAGTGACCGAGCCCGGCGAGGGTGAGGTCGGCCGTACGCTCAAGATCACCCTCAAGTACGGCCAGAACCGCGAACGGTCGATCGCCGGCCTCCGTCGCATCTCCAAGCCGGGCCTGCGCGTGTACGCGAAGTCCACCGGCCTGCCCAAGGTGCTCGGTGGCCTGGGCGTCGCGATCATCTCGACGTCGAAGGGGCTGCTGACCGACCGCGACGCACATCGCAACGGGGTGGGTGGGGAAGTCCTCGCCTACGTCTGGTGAGCGACGAGACCAGAGAGGACTGATCACATGTCTCGCATTGGCAAGTTGCCCATCACGGTGCCCAGCGGCGTCGAGGTGACCCTGAACGACCAGCAGGTCGCGGTCAAGGGCCCGAAGGGGACCCTCAGCCACACCGTCAAGGCCCCGATCACCGTCTCGCGTGCCGAGGACGGCGCGATCCAGGTGGAGCGTCCCGACGAGGAGCGCGTCAGCAAGGCACTGCACGGGCTGACCCGGACCCTCATCTCCAACATGGTGACCGGCGTCACCGAGGGCTACGAGAAGAAGCTCGAGATCGTCGGCGTCGGTTACCGCGTGATCTCCAAGGGCCCCCAGGCGCTCGAGTTCAACCTCGGCTACTCCCACCCGGTGAACGTGAAGGCGCCCGAGGGCATCACCTTCGTGGTGGAGGGGCCGACCAAGCTCACCGTCCAGGGCATCGACAAGCAGGCCGTCGGTGAGGTGGCCGCGAACATTCGCAAGCTGCGCAAGCCCGAGCCCTACAAGGGCAAGGGCGTCAAGTACGCCGGCGAGCACATCCGGCGCAAGGCTGGAAAGGCTGGTAAGTGACCATGGCCATCTCTCTGTCTGCCCGCAAGGGCCTGGCGACCAAGACCGCTTCGCGGGCACGTCGTCAGCAGCGCGGACGCAAGAAGATCTTCGGGTCGACCGACAGGCCACGCCTGGTGGTCACCCGTTCCTCGCGCCACATCCTGGCGCAGGTGATCGACGACACCGAGGGGCGCACGCTGGCCTCGGCCTCCACCATGGAGTCCGACCTGCGCGCCGCCGACGGCGACAAGACTGCCAAGGCCAAGGAGGTCGGCACCAAGCTGGCCGAGCGGGCCAAGGCGGCTGGAGTGGAGAACGTGGTCTTCGACCGCGCCGGCAACAAGTACCACGGACGGATCGCGGCCCTGGCCGACGGTGCCCGCTCCGCGGGGCTTGGATTCTGACAATGGCGATGAGTCCTCAGCACAGCAGAGGAACGGACGGAAAGGTTTGCAAGCGATGAGTGGAACCCAGCAGCGCGGCACGGGCCGTGCAGGCGGGGAGCGTCGCGGCCGGGACGACCGTCGTGGCCAGCGCGAGGAGAAGAGCCAGTTCCTGGAGCGGGTCGTGTCGATCAACCGGGTCGCCAAGGTCGTGAAGGGTGGACGTCGGTTCAGCTTCACCGCGTTGGTCGTGGTGGGCGACGGCGACGGCACCGTGGGCGTCGGCTACGGGAAGGCCAAGGAGGTGCCCGCGGCGATCGCCAAGGGCGTCGAGGAGGCCAAGAAGAACTTCTTCCGTGTCCCCCGGATCCAGGGCACCATCCCGCACCCGGTGCAGGGTGAGAAGGCTGCCGGTGTGGTCATGCTGCGTCCGGCCTCGGCCGGTACCGGTGTGATCGCGGGCGGTTCGGCCCGCGCGGTGCTCGAGTGCGCCGGCGTGCACGACGTGCTCGCCAAGTCGCTCGGCTCGCCGAACGCGATCAACGTGGTGCACGCCACGGTGACGGCCCTGCAGATGCTCGAGCAGCCCGAGGACGTCGCCAAGCGGCGCGGGATGCGCGTCGAGGACGTCGCCCCCGCAGCTCTGCTGCGTGCGGCCAAGGAAGAGGTGGCCGGCTGATGCCCCGCGTCAAGGTCAGCCAGATCCGTTCCGGGATCGGCTGCAAGCCCAATCACCGGCAGACGCTGCGGACCCTGGGTCTGAAGCGCATCGGTGACGTCGCCGCACACGAGGATCGTCCCGAGATCCGCGGCATGATCAAGTCGGTGGCCCACCTGGTCACCGTGGAGGAGGTGGACTGACATGGCTGACGTCAACAACGAGACCCTCAAGGTCCACGACCTGCGTCCGGCCCCCGGTGCCAAGACCCCGAAGACCCGCGTGGGTCGCGGTGAGGGCTCCAAGGGCAAGACGGCCGGCCGCGGTACCAAGGGCACCGGCGCACGCAAGAACGTGCCCGCCGGGTTCGAGGGTGGCCAGATGCCGCTGGTGCGGCGCGTGCCGAAGCTGCGTGGGTTCAAGAACCCGTTCCGCACCGAGTACCAGGTCGTGAACCTGGACCGGATCGAGTCGCTGTTCCCCGAGGGCGGCCAGATCGGTGTCGACGAGCTCGTCGCCGCCGGTGCGGTCCGCGAGGGGCAGCTGGTCAAGGTGCTCGGCACCGGCGAGATCTCGGTCGCGGTGCAGGTCACGGCGAACAAGTTCTCGGCCAGCGCCAAGGACAAGATCGAGAAGGCGGGCGGCTCGACCACCGAGCTCTGACCCACGATCTACCCAGCACGTACGAGGGCGGTCCCCCTGGGGCCGCGCTTCGTGCTGTTCCGGACTTTCCGCGGACCCCGCGGTGTTGTCCCTGGTGTGACCCGCCTCGACTCGACCCCCGACAGTCCTGTCCACGAGCCCGCCCTCGGCGCCGGGCCGTACGACTCGATCGTCATCGGCGCCGGGCAGGCCGGTCTGTCGGCGTCGCATCACCTGCAGCGGCTCGGGATCGACCATGTCGTCCTGGATGCCGACCGGCGCCCCGGTGGGGCCTGGCAGCACCGGTGGGACGAACTCACGATGGGCGATGTGCACGGCGTGGCCGACCTGCCGGGCGCCCCTCGGCCGCCGGCGGCGCCCGGGGCGAGGGCGAATACGGCCGTCCCCGCCTACTTCGCGGCGTACGAGGAACACTTCGACCTGCCGGTGGTACGGCCGGCGCAGGTGGCCCGGGTCGACCGGGTCCCCGCCGGATTCGCGCTGCGGGTGGTGACACCGGCGGGGGAGAGCACCGTGGTGACGCGGACGCTGGTCAACGCGACCGGCACCTGGACCCGCCCGTTCATTCCGTACTACCCGGGGATCGCGACCTTTGCCGGCCGGCAACTCCACACCGCCGACTACCCCGGTGCGGACTGGTTCGTCGGTCGCCGCACCCTGGTGGTCGGTGGCGGAGCGTCGGCTGTCCAGTTCCTCGGTCAGCTCGGCCCACTGCTCGGCCCCGACAACGTGCTCTGGGCGACGCGTCGGCCACCGGTCTGGCGGACCGGCGAGTTCACCCCGGAGGTCGGCTCGGAAGTGGTGGCGAAGGTGTCGGAACGGGTACGGCAGGGCCTGCCGCCTCGGTCGGTGGTCAGCGTGACCGGCCTGATGTTGCGCGAACAGGAGCAGGCGGCCGCCGACCTGGGCATCTACGACGCCCGCCGCCCGATGTTCGACCGGATCGAGCCGTACGGGGTCCGCTGGGACCCCTCGACGGGCCCGGGGGGCGTGGTGGGTTCGGGGGACGGCGGGGGCGCGTACGAGCCGGTGGACGTGATCCTGTGGGCCACCGGGTTCCGGCCGGCCATCGAGCACCTGGCGCCGCTCGGGCTGCGCAGTGCGTACGGCGGGATCCGGCTCGCCGACGACGAGACGACCGTGGTCGCCGACCCGCGGGTACAACTCGTCGGGTACGGGCCGTCGGCCAGCACGATCGGCGGCAACCGGGCCGGGCGGCGGGCCGCTCTGGGGGTACGGCGGGCGCTGCGGTCGGCCGTTGCAGCCGGGCCCCGCGGAGGGGTCGCGGCCACCGCCGGCTGAGCTGCCGGCTGCCGGTACCGGCCGGCCGGGGTGTCCGAGCCGTCCACGGATGTGGGGTCTTGGGTGTGAGTTGATAGGCTGCGACGGTTCCCGGCCGGGGACAGGTCTGGTGTGCGCCCGGAAGCGGTGCACACCGTCACCAGCAGCCAGTCCCGCACCAGACGGGGCCCGAACGAGAGGGCATGCAGTTGCTTGGCGCCTTCGCCAATGCGTTCCGGACGCCGGACCTGCGCAAGAAGATCTTCTTCACCCTGGGCATCTTGGTGATCTTCCGCTTCGGCTCCGTGCTGCCGACCCCCAACGTCAACGTCCGCCAGCTCGAGATGTGCCGCACCACGGTGCTGGACCCGGCCGGCGAGACGGCCGGCGCCGGGATCTACTCGCTGATCAACCTGTTCTCCGGTGGCGCACTGCTGCAGCTCGCCGTCTTCGCGCTCGGCATCATGCCCTACATCACCGCGAGCATCATCCTGCAGCTGCTGACCGTGGTCATCCCGCGGCTCGAGGCCCTCAAGAAGGAGGGCGGCGCGGGTACCCAGAAGATCACCCAGTACACGCGTTACCTGACCCTGGCCCTCGCGCTGCTGCAGGCGACCGCGTTCGTCACGATGGCGCGCAGCGGCCAACTGCTCAACTGTCCCAACATCCTGTACGACGACAGCATCTTCCCGGTCGTGGTGATGGTGCTGACGATGACCGCCGGCACCGTCCTGGTGATGTGGCTCGGCGAGCTGATCACCGAGCGTGGCGTCGGCAACGGCATGTCGCTGCTGATCTTCACCCAGATCGCCGCCACCTTCCCGTCCTCGCTGTGGGCCATCAAGAACCGGGACGTCGGCGCGCGCGGCTGGATCGTCTTCTTCAGTGTGATCGCGGTCGGCCTGCTGGTCATGCTGGCCGTCATCTTCGTCGAGCAGGCGCAGCGTCGGATCCCGGTGCAGTACGCCAAGCGGATGGTCGGGTCGCGGGTGATGGGCGGTTCCACCACCTACATCCCGATGAAGATCAACCAGTCCGGTGTGATCCCGATCATCTTCGCGTCCAGTTTGATGTACCTACCCGTGCTGTACGCCCAGTTCCAACCGGACTCGGAGTTCTCCGCCTGGATCCAGGCCAACTTCGTGACCGGCGGGCACCCGGTCTACATGATCACGCTGTTCGTGCTGATCATCTTCTTCTGCTACTTCTACGTGGCGATCACGTTCGACCCGGCCGAGGTCGCCGACAACATGAAGAAGTACGGCGGCTTCATCCCCGGCGTCCGAGCCGGCAAGCCGACCGAGACGTACCTGGCCAAGGTGCTGTCCCGGCTGACCCTGCCGGGCTCGCTGTACCTCGGCCTGCTGGCGTTGATCCCGTCGGTGGCCTTCGTACTCTTCGACGCCAACCAGAACTTCCCGTTCGGCGGTGCCTCGCTGCTCATCATCGTGGGCGTCGGGCTGGACACGGTGAAACAGATCGAAAGTCAGTTGCAGCAGCGCAACTACGAAGGTTTCCTGCGGTAGGAGGACAGGCACTCACATGCGATTGTTGATCATGGGCCCACCGGGGGCCGGCAAGGGCACCCAGGCCAAGGCCATCTCGGCCAACTACGAGATCCCCGCGATCTCGACCGGCGACATGTTCCGGGCCAACGTGGCCCAGGGGACGCCGCTCGGTCTCGAGGCGAAGCGGATCATGGACGAGGGTGGCTACGTCGGCGACGACATCACCAACGGCATCGTGGCGGACCGCCTCGCCGAGGCGGACGCCCAGCAGGGCTTCCTGCTCGACGGCTACCCGCGCACCACGGCACAGGTCGCCGCCCTGGACGAGATGCTGGGTGAGCACAGCCTCGACGGCGTCATCGCGCTGCAGGCCGACACCGACGAGGTGGTCCGGCGGCTGCGGCTGCGCGCCGAGCAGGAGGGCCGCAGCGACGACACCGAGGACGCCATCCGGGTCCGCCAGCAGGTGTACGCCGACCAGACCCAGCCGCTGCTGGACGTCTACCGCGAGCGAGGCCTGTTGATCGAGGTCGACGGCCTCGGCGAGATCGACGCCGTCTCGACCCGCATCTTCGAGGCGCTGACCTCGCTGGCGGACAACGGCCCCGAACGGGTGCACTGACATCGTGTTCCGACCGCGGCGCCTCGAACTGAAGACACCCGCCCAACTGCGGGTGATGCGCCGCGCCGGGCTGGTGGTCAACCGCGCCCTGAACGCGGTGGCCGCCGAGGCCCGGATCGGGATCACCACCACCGAGCTGGACGCCGTCGCCTACGAGGTCATCAAGTCGGCCGGGGCGACCCCGTCGTTCCTGAACTACGGCCAGGTGCCCGGCCAGCCCGGCTTCCCGGCCGTCACCTGCATCTCGGTGAACGAGGAGATCGTCCACGGCATCCCCTCGGACCGCGCGCTCGCCGACGGTGACCTGGTCTCGGTCGACTGCGGCGCGATCGTGGACGGGTGGCACGGCGATGCCGCGATCTCGATCCTGGTCGGCGAACCTGCCGCCGCCGTCCGAGAGCTGACTGAGGCGACCCGGGGCAGCCTGTGGGCCGGCATCGGCGCCGCCCGGCTCGGTGGCCACGTCAGCGACATCTCCGCCGCCGTCGAGAGCCACGTCCGAGGCCAGGCAGGCACCCCGTACGGCATCGTCACCGACTTCACCGGACACGGCATCGGCTCGGCGATGCACCAGCCGCCGGACGTGCCCAACCACGGTCGCGCCGGCCGGGGCCCGCGGATCACCGAGGGCCTCTGCCTGGCCGTGGAACCCATGCTGACCCTGGGGCGTCCCGACAACGTGACCCTGGACGACGAGTGGACCGTCGTCACGCGCGATGGCTCGGTCGCCTGCCACTGGGAACACACCATGACGGTCACCGCCCACGGCACGTGGGTGCTCACCGCCGCTGACGGCGGCGAGGCCGAGCTCGACCGGCTGGGGGTGCCGTACGGCCCGCTGGCCGACTGACCGCCGTTCGCCCGGACCCGACAACGCCCGGTGCGTTGCACCGGAGACAAGGAGATCACGATGAGCGACCAGTATCCGCCACCCTCCCAGCCGCCCGGTCCGTACGGTGACCAACCGCCGTCGGGCCAGCCGCAGCAGCCCGGCCCCTACGGCAACCCGCAGCAGTCCGGCCCGTACGGGGAACCGCAGCAGTCGGGTGGTCCGTACGGTGGGCAGCCGCAGCCGCAGCCGCAGTCGCAGGCACAGCCGCAGCCAGGTGGGCCGCAGCAGTTCGGGGACCAGACCCATCTGGCGCCGCCGCCCAACCCGGCCACCAACCCGTACGCGGCGGACCCGGACCAGCCGGCCGAGGTCGCTGAGCGGATCGACCCGCCCGAGGGAACCACGGTCAACGCGGCCGGCGGAGTGACCCCGCGGATCGACGTCAAGGAGAAGGCGGCGTTCGCGATGAACGGCTTCCTGGCCTGGGTGTTCATCGCCCTGCTGTGGGTCGTCGGCATCGGCTGGGGCATCTTCACCGTGGTCAACGACGGCTTCCCCGCTCCGTCGATCGTGATCATCCTGGTGGCCCTGCTGCTGGGCAGCAGCGTCACGGTGATCCAACCGGGGCAGGCGAAGGTGTTGCAGTTCTTCGGTCGCTACGTCGGCACGGTCCGTCGGCAGGGCCTGGTGCTCACCGTCCCGTGGACGTCGAAGAAGAGCATGTCCACCAAGGTGGAGAACTTCGAGACCAACGAGCTGAAGGTGAACGACGCCGACGGCAACCCGGTCAACATCGCCGCGATCGTGGTGTGGCAGGTCGCCGACACCGCGAAGGCCTCGTTCGCGGTCGAGGAGTACCACCGGTTCGTCACCATCCAGGCCGAGGCTGCCCTGCGGCACGTCGCCTCGCAGTACCCGTACGACAACGCCGCAGAGGGGGAGCCGACGCTGCGTGAGGCTACCGACGTGGTCGCCGCCCGGATCGCCGAGGAGGTCAACGCCCGCGTCCACCTGGCCGGGGTGACGGTGATCGAGACCCGCATCTCGACCTTGGCGTACGCGCCGGAGATCGCCCAGGCCATGCTGCAGCGGCAGCAGGCGAGCGCGATCATCGCGGCTCGCGAGAAGATCCTCGACGGTGCCGTCGGCATGGTCAACGGTGCGCTGCGCCAGCTCGAGACCACGGTTCCGATGGACGATGCACACAAGGCGGAGATGGTGTCCAACCTGCTGGTGGTGCTGACCAGCGAGAGCCGGGTGACCCCGGTGATCAACACCTCGATGCCGCGGGAGCGCGACAACAACTGATCCGGTGCGGCTGGGCCGGAACGTTCCCGCGGGAACGCCGGGTCTCGTATGGGCGGGCGCTGTGGTGACGTTGCTGGACGTGAGCTCCACCTACGTCGCTGTGGCGACCGTCCTTACGAGGCACCGGGCGACCTGTCGGTGGCCGGCTCAGCCGTCGAGTCCGAGCCCCCGCAGGTCGGCCCACCCGGAGCCGTCCTCGGCGGCCCGGTAGAGCCGCCAGATCACCCGCAACGACTGGGCGCTGCGGGTTCCGGAGGTCTCAGGTTCGGCCCCGGTTCGGATGCAGTCCAGGAAGTGGCGGAACTCCCCGGGCAGGAACTTGCTGTTGGCCTCGGTCCGCAGCAGCACCTCCGGCTCCCGGTCCGCCCGCGACACCGTGAGCTCACCGGTGCGAGGGTCGCCGTTCAACACGGCGTCGGTGAGGTGGGCTCGATACGATGCCTGTCCGCCGGGTCGCCGGGCGACTTCGGTGCCGAAGTGGTGGCCGATCGCCCCGTTGGCGAACTCGATGATCGCGTGTCCGGTGGTGTCCCCGGCGACGGGACCAGCCGAGCCGAGGGTGGTCCCGAGATGGATGCCCCGAACCGGCGACCCGAGGTGCCACAACAACAGGTCGATGTAGTGGCAGCCGTGGCTGAACAGGGATCCGCCGCCGCGTCCCTCTGGCCGGCTGCGCCAATGCCCCTCGGGGACGCGCAGGTTCATCTCGGTGTTGAGCGTCACGTGCACCGGCTCTCCCCACCGGCCGCTCACGATCTCGTCGTGCATCCGCTGGTGCAGCGGGTGGTAACGCAACGGATAGCCCACCATCAGGACCCGGTCCGCGGCCCGCGCGGCCGAGATCACCGCATCGGCCTCCGACTCCGACATCGCCAGTGGTTTCTCCATGAAGACGTGAACCCCGGCCGCGAAGGCGTCCTGGGCGATCGCGGCATGGCTGGGGTGCGGGGTGGCGATGGTGATGGCATCAACACTGTCGAGGACCTCACGGTGATGGGTCGCGGAGCGGGCCCCGACCTCGGCCGCGGCCGAAGCCGCCCGGTCGTCATGCCGGTCGACGCACGCCACCAGGTCGACGGTGTCGGACATCGTGGCGAGTGCCTTGCGGTGCTGGGCGCCGAAGTTGCCGCAGCCGATGGTGGCGATCCGGAGCCGGTTCATGCAGGTCCCCCTTCGTGATCGTCGTCGGCGCCCAGCAGCGCGCCGAGAACCGCATCGCGCGCCCACTCCAGATGGTGTCGCATCGCCGACTCGGCCCGGTCGGGGTCGCCGCTGAGGACCAGGTCGACCAGCCCGGTGTGATCGGTGTGGGTCTGGTCGCCACCGCCGGGCACCTCGGCCGCGTGCTGGGACTTGACGCACTCGATCAGCCGGGTGGCGCGTTCCACGATCTCGGCGAGCAGCCGGTTGCCGGCCAGCCGGGCGAAGCCGCCGTGGATCGCCGGCGAGAGCAGTCCGGATCCCTTGGGGTCGGTGGCGACCAGGGATTCCTGTTGGGCGATCAGCGAACGTAGCGAGGCCAGCTCGGCATCGGTGGCACGCATCGCCGCGGCGGCGCGTATCGCCGAGCACTCCAGAGCGAGCTTGATCTCGTACAGGTGCTGGACATCCATCAGGTCGAGGGTGACCACCTGGGCGCTGCGCCGCGGGTGCACCCGGACCAGACCATCGGTGTCGAGCCGTCGCAACGCCTCCCGTACCGGGGTGGTGGAGCAGCCGTACGTCTCGGCAAGGTGGCTCTCCCGCAGCCGCGACCCCGCACTCAGCTCGCCCCGGGCGATCCGATCGCGCAAGTCGTGGTGGATCTGATCCACGGCGCTGCTCACCGACACTCCCGCCACCATCACGACCTCCTGACTGCTCGGTTGGCCCGTCACAGGACGGGCGGGCCCCTGCCACTATGCCATCTCGCAACCTGAGATATTTGGTGCTTTGAGATATTCAACATGATATGGCCAGCTAACTTTCATCCCATGGCCTCCCTGGTGGCGCTGACGCTGCCGTACACACACCTCGACCTGGATCGGGCGCTCGACGGTGTGGCTGCTGCGGGGTTCACCGCAATCGGTGTGGGCTGGCCGCACCAGGGAGTTGACCCGTTGGGCCGGGGCTCCGGCGGCAGTCCGGGACTGGTGCGGCGCATTGCCGATCGTGGTCTGCAGGCGACCGTGGTCGGGCTGGGCCCCGCGGGCGGTGCGTCCCGGGTGGATCACCTGCGCCGGACGATCGACGCGGCCCACGATCTCGGCGCCGCAGTCGTCCAGATGCCTGGGGTGAACTCGTACCGGCGGTTTCCCGACGAGCCCATCGACCCTGCGGAGCTGCGTCCGGAATACCAGCGCTACGTCGCCGAGCTGGCCGGGCTCGCCGATGATGCCGCCGCCGCGGGTGTCACCCTCACCCTGAAGCCGCACTCGGGCAACACCGGCACCGGCCCGCTGCTGGCCGGGGTGATCGCCGAGATCGACCATCCGGCGGTGCGGGCTGCCTACGACCCCGGCAATGTCTCCTTCTACGAGGGGCTGGACCCGGTGACCGACATCGAACCGGTACTCGGCATGGTCGCCTCACTGGTCGCGAAGGACCACCGTGGTGGTCGGGCACATGCCGACTTCCCCCGACCCGGTGAGGGCGATGTCGACTTCCCGCAGCTGTTCGCCCGGCTTCGGTCCACCGGCTTCGACGGTGTGGTCGTGGTCGAGCGGGTCGCCACGCGCACCGCCGATCTCGCCTACGAGGCGATCGGCGCGCTGCTGGTCGAGTCGAGACGCCACCTGCGGCAGCTGCTGCGGCAGGCCGCCGCCTTCAGTGTTGATCATGACGGATCCACTGGACGGAAGGGAACTCCTCGATGACCGAGCAGGTACGGGCGGCGATCGTGGGATGCGGTGGGCTCGGCAGACGCCACGCCCTCAACCTGGCCGAACTGGACGGCGCGGACCTGTCAGCGATGGTTGACCCGAGTGCCGAGTCGCGGGATGCCCTCGCCCGATCGCTGCGGGACCGCGGCCTTGCCGTCCCGCGGATGTACGACGACGTGGCGGCCCTGCTGGCCGACGACCGACCCGACGCGGTGGTGGTGACCACCCCGAACCACACCCACAGCCCGGTCGTGGTGGCAGCCGCACAGGCGGGCGTGCACGCCTTCTGTGAGAAGCCGATGGCGCTGTCGGTGGCTGAGTGCGACGCGATGATCACTGCCGCCGCCGACGCGGGCACGCTGCTGATGATCGGCTACGTCCGCCGCTACCAAGCTGTGTTCCGCGGGGTGAAGTCGTTGATCGACTCGGGAGCGATCGGCGAGATTCATCTCGCTTCCGCCACCAGGTTCGGATCCGGACCTCCGGGTGGGGTCGGCTCGTGGCAGATGAGCCGTGACACCTACGGCGGCATGTTCTCGATGTACAGCCACGAACTGGATCAGCTGGTGTGGAACGCCGGTCCGGTCACCGAGGTCGGCGCGGTGCTCCGGCCGGGTGCGGCGCCCGGGGACGTCGAGGAGTCGGCGCTGCTGACCCTGGCGTTCGGTGCGGGTGCGGTCGGCTCGCTGGGCTGCACCAGGATCGCCCCGAGCCCGTCGTACGGATTGAGCTTCGCCGGCAGCGAGGGGTCGGTGACGATCTCGGACTCATCGGGGGCAGAAGGGTTCGCCTGGGCGCGTCGCGGCGGTGAGGTTGAGCAGGTGCGGCCCGAGCCGTGCAACGCTCTGGCCGATGAGATCGCTGACTTCGTCTCCTGCGTCCGCGAGGGACGACAGCCCGGGCCGGACGGCGAGTCCGGGCGCCACGTCGTCGACATCGCCCGTGCGGCCGACGAGGCCCACGCCACTGGCCAGCGGATCACGGTCGGGGCTCGATGATGGACGGTGCCCGCCCCAATGTCGTGGTGATCCTCGCCGATGACCTCGGCTGGGGAGACCTGGGCTGCTACGGTGCCGAACTGATCCCCACCCCGGCCGTCGACCGGCTCGCCGCCGGCGGTGCCCGGCTGACCGACTGCCACGCACCGTCGGCGGTGTGCACACCCAGCCGGTACGGGCTGCTCACCGGCCGCTACTGCTGGCGGTCGCCACTGAAGACCGGCGTGCTGCTGGGACACTCGCCGGCCATCATCGAACGGGACCGCCCGACGCTGGCCAGCGCGTTGTCGGCCGACGGCTACGCAACTGCGGCGATCGGGAAGTGGCACCTCGGGCTGGGGTGGTCCTGGCAGGACGGCAGTGTGTGGGACCAGTTCGACCTGCCGTTGGGGGTCAGCCTGCCCGACATCAAGTGCGGTACGCGTGCCGACTACACCCGGCCGTTCCGCCACGGGCCACTCGAGCTCGGCTTCGACCACTTCTTCGGCATGACCGGATCGCTGGACATGCCGCCGTACTGCTACCTGACAGATGATCGTCCCCTGGTGCTCCCGGACCGGCAGAAGGTCAACCTGCTGCCGCAGCAGACGATGGGCCGGCAATCACCGGACTGGGTGGACGAGGAGGTGGACATTCGGTTCGCCCGGGAGACCTGCGACTGGATCCGCCAACAGGCGGCCACGGATCGCCCGTTCTTCGTCTACCACGCGACATCCGCACCGCACCGGCCGCTCGCGGTCCCGGAGCTGGTCCGGGGCGCCTCCCGGGCCGGCGACCGCGGTGACCTCGTGTGCCTCGTCGACTGGGTGGTCGACCAGGTCTGCGGCACGCTCGACGAGCTCGGGATCGCCGACAACACGATCGTGGTGCTCACCAGTGACAACGGCGCGATGCCGATCGACATCGAGGGACGCGACTTCGGCCATCCCGCGAACGGCCCGTGGCGGGGACGCAAGGGTGACAGCTGGGAGGGCGGTCACCGGATCCCGTTCATCGTGCGCTGGCCAGGCCGGATCCCAGCCGGGACGGTGATCGACGACCTGTTCTGCCTCACCGACCTGTTCCCGACCATAACGGCCGCGACAGGATCACGCCTGCCGGCTGGCGCCGCACCCGACGGGACCGATCTGTTGCCGTTGCTGCTGGCCGGGTCCGGGTCGGGTCCCGCCGGGCAGCCGTACCGCGACAGTGTGGTGCACCACAGCGCAGCCGGCTGGTTCGGTCTGCGAACCGGCGAGCTCAAGACCATCTTCGGTACCGGCTCCGGAGGCACGTCCCGCCCACTCGGCCAGCGCTGCGGACCGGACTGGGCCGAGGGCCAGCTGTACGACCTGGGCACCGATCCGTACGAGACCACCAACCTGTGGTCCGAGCGGCACGAGCGGGTCGTCGCCGCGCATGCTGCGATCCGAGATCTGTGCGTCGACCCGTCGAGCGGGTTCCCCTTCGACATCCCCATCCACCACAGGACCTGAGCACAGCGGCACACATCCAGAGACGAAGGGGACTCGACATGCCGAACCTGACCCATCGACCACTGACCCGGCGGGCGGTGATGCGCGCCGGAGCGCTGGCTGCGGGCGGCATCGCCGTTGGCGCGACCAGCGTGGCGTGCACCACCTCCGACGGAGGTGACCAGGTCCCGCTGGGAGGGACCCGGGACGTCGAGCAGATCGACTTCCCGACGTACCAACAATTCGCTGGGGTGGCCCCCGACTTCCCTGCCAGCGTCGAAGGAGGCGTGGAGGGGTTCCTGAGCTATCCACGCGACGCCGGGGAACCGTTACCGCCTCCGGGTGGCGGAATCTCGGCCAGCGCACTCATCGCCCTGGGTGGCAAACCCCAGGTGCCGTTGGCGGACAGCACCTACTGGCAGCAACTGAACACCAACCTCGACTGCGAGCTGGACGTCCAGTCGATCCCGCCGGGCCAGTTCACGGCCAAGGTCAGCACGGTGGTCGCCGGTGGCGACATTCCCGACATCATGGAGATTCCGGGGAACCTGCCGATGGATCTGCCGAGACTGCTGGACTCCACCTTCGAGGACCTGACACCGTACGTGACCGGCGATGCGGTTGGCGACTACCCGTACCTGGCGAACTTCCCGCAGACGGCGTGGCGCAGTTGCGTCTACAACGGCAAGATCTACGGGATCCCCAGCGTCTCGCGGCTGCTGCAGCGCTTCATGGTGGTGCGCAGTGACCTGGTGGAGCGTCATGGGTGGAACGACCGGCCCGCCGACGCCACCGAGATGGTCGAACTGTTCACGGCGATGGCGGCCGTCGGCCGGGACTCCTTCGCCGGAACGGCATCCCAGCTGTTTGCGCTGTGCCTGCCGATGTTCGGGGCCCCCAACGGGTGGCGCGCCACCGACGACTCGTTCGTGTTCAACATCGAGACCGAGGAGTACAAGGAGGCGCTCGCCTGCGTGACACAGCTGTGGGCCGACGGGATCTGCCACCCGAACTCGTTCCTCACCGAGCAGCAGATCGTGGACTGGTTCGGCACCGGAGCGATCGCGACCTATGCCGGCGCCGGCGTCGGCTATCGCGGGATGTTGACGGCGAACCACACGATCAATCCCGAGATGGGGATGGGGTTCGTCCCGATCCCGCGCGCCGAGGGTGGAGGTCCGGCACCCGCCTATGTCACCAGTGGCCGCAACACGATGGCGGTGATCCGGAAGAGCGATCCGGAGCGGGTGGCCAGGCTTCTCGGCATCGCCAACTACATGGCGGCGCCGTTCGGGACTCCGGAGTACCTCTTCCTCAACTATGGCGTTGAGGGCCAGCACTTCAATTGGGACGACGAGGCTGGACTGCCGGTCCGTACGAAGAAGGGCGACACCGAGTACATGGGCAATCTCGTGTACATCGCCCGCCCCCCGACCGTGCTGTTCTTCCCGAACCACGACGAGGTGACCGAGGCCGACTGGGCCAACGAGAAGGTGGTGATCGCCGACCAGGTGCCACCCGGTGACCTCGGGCTGTACTCGCCGACCGAGACCACCAAGGGCCCGGGACTCCTGCGCGACGTCACCAACCGACAGTGGGACGTGATCCAGGGGAGGGCGACCATGGAGGACTGGGACGCCACGGTGCAGCGTTGGCGCGACGGTGGCGGTGACCAGATGCGCGAGGAACTGATCGCAGCACGGGAGGCCGATCAATGACGTTGGCACCGGAGCCCCGGTACGGCTTTCGCCAGCGGTTGACCACGGTCCACACCGCTGACCGCCGCGACCCGGCGGCAACCCGTGAGTCTGACGAGACCGAGATCACCGGCGACTGGCAGATCGTGTTCGACGGCGAGGACCCGTTGGCCCGTACCGCGGCCACCGACCTGCAGGACTACCTGTTGGTCAGCATGGAGGTGTCGGTGCCGATCGTGCCGGCTGCGCGGGCGGCACGCGAGCGACCGTCGGTCGTGGTGTCCGCGGCCACCGCAGCGCCCGCCGGGGTCGACACCGCGGGGCTCGGCGAGGACGACCGCTCCCAGCTGGTCGTCATCGAGGACCGCCGGATCCTGCTGTGTGGACGAGGATCCCGTGGAGCGCTGCGTGCGGCACACCACCTGGAGGAGTTGTGCAACCTGCGGGGCGGGCCGTACCTGTCACCGGGGCGGTACACCCGGACACCGCGGTTCCGCCGGATGAGTCACTCCGGGTACGGCCTCGATGACTTCCCCGACGAGCATCTGGCACAGCTCGCCCATGCCGGGATGGACGCGATCGTGGTCTTTGTCTCGGCGCCGGACCGGACACCGGACGGGCAGATCCGGCGCAACCCGGCGAGCGGGAGCCGGGGCCGACACCAGCGGCTCGCCGAACTGGCCGAACGGGCCGAGCGCCACGGCCTGGACACCTATCTCTACGCCTACTTCCGTGGGGACCGGGCACCGCATCCCGATGCCCCCGGTGCGGAGGAGTTCTACGCGCGGACGTACGGGGCGTGCTTCGCCGCCTGCCCACAGGCGAAGGGAATCGTGCTGGTGGGGGAGTCCATCGAGTTCCCCAGCACTGATCCGCACACCACCGGGAGGCTGCGGCTGGACCCCGTTCCCGGGAACCTGCCCAACAGCAAACCCTCGCCGGGCTGGTGGCCGTGCACCGACTACCCGCAATGGGTGGCGCGGGTCCGGGATGCCTGCCGGGCGGAGAACCCCGACGCCGAGATCGTGTTCTGGACCTACAACTGGGGCTACGCGCCGAAGGAGGACCGGCTCGAGTTGATCAAGAACCTGCCCGACGACGTCACGGTGCAGGTCACCTTCGAGATGTTCCAGTCGTTCACCCACCATGGGGTGACCAACACCTGCGCCGACTACACCGCCTCCCATGTCGGGCCCGGCGACTACTTCCGCTCCGAGGCGACGGCGGTGCACGAGCGGGGCATGGCCCTGGCCTCGATGACCAACACCGGCGGCCTCACCTGGGACATCGGGGTGATCGGCTACCAGCCGATTCCGTACCAGTGGAGCCGGCGGCATGCCGCGGTCAACCGGGCTCGTGACGACTGGGGACTCGGTCTGCTGATGGAGAACCACCACTACGGCTGGATGCCCAGCTTCATCAGTGAGCTCACCAACGCCACCTTCCACGATCCGGCACCGGACCCCGAGTTGTACCTGTCAACATTGGCCCGTCGCGACTTCGGTGCCGGCGCCGAGGAGGCGCTGGCGGCGTGGCGGGCCTGGAGCCAGGCCAGCACCCACTATGTTCCGACCGCGGCGGACCAGTACGGCCCGTTCCGGATCGGTCCGGCCTACCCGCTGACGCTGTTCGCGGTGCCGAAGCTCATGGTGGACGACGAGGCCATGTTCGGCGACATGATCGTCAAGATCCCCTACGCCCCCGACACCGCGGGACGACAGCTGAAGACCGCCCCCGCGATCCGGGTCCCGGCCGAGATCCTCAGCCTGCAGGAGATGGCCGAGCTGTGGTCGACCGGGCTGGAGCACCTCGATCGGGCCGTGACGCTGGCCCCGGCCCACCGCCGCGCCGAGGTGGACCGGCAGCGGAACCTGGGTGGATTCATTACGTGCTGTATCGCCACCACGATCAACACCAAACGCTGGTGGCTCGCCAAGTCCCGACTACTCGTCGAGGCCGACCCGGCCCGTGCCCGCGAGCTCCTCGCCGAGCTGACCGCGATCGGCGGCGAGGAGTACACCAACGCCGAGTCCGCCATCGGGTACGTGGAGGCGGACTCACGCCTGGGCTGGGAACCGACCATGGGTTACCTCGGCGATGCCGCACACATCCGCTGGAAGCTCGCGCACCTCAGCCACGCGCTGGAGCAGGAGATTCCACGGTATGAGCAGAGCCTTCCGTGACCGCGGACCACGACAACAACTGATCCGGTGCGGCTGGGCCGGAACGTTCCCGCGGGAACGCCGGCTCTCGTATGGACGGGCGCTGTGGTGACGTTGCTGGACGTCAGCTCCACCTACGTCGCTGTGGCGACCGTCCTTACGAAGCACGGCTCAAGATCCCGCTCAGTTGCGCGGATCGAGGTGGAGGCCGACGGTGTCGGTGACCACCTCGTACCCGAGCTTCGCGTACAGCTGGTTCGACACCGGATTGGCCTGGTCGGTGAACAGGCAGACTCGGCTGCCCTCGCCCAGCAACCGCGATGACAACTCGGCCACCGCTGCGCCGGCAAACCCGTGCCCACGGAACTCCTGTGGCGTGTAGACCGGGCCGATCCGGGCGACGCCGTAACTGGGCGGTCGGAATCCGGTGAGGTGCACCGGGCGCGATCCGTCCGACCACACCCACAGTTCGCCGAGGTCGATCCGCCGGGCCACCTCGGTGCGCGTCGGCGCGGGGAGGATCGGGTCACGGTCGGCTTCGGAGCGGCCGCCCTGGGCATCGGCCTCGGCGGTGAAGGCGGCCAGCCAGTCGGTCACCAGGTCGACCTCGGCCGTCGTCGGCCGCCGCAGCTCGCCCGGCGGCCGGGTGGGCGGCCGCACCGTCCGGATCTCGTGCAGTCGGGTCAGCATGTGTTCGGAGACGACCTGCCCGGTGGCCGCGGCGTAGTGCTCGGCGAACAGCCGGGTGGTGGCGTCGTGACCGTTCACCGCAGTGACCAGCTCCTCGCGCGCGAGCAACAGCTCGGTCAGCAGGCTGGTCGCAGGGCCCGGCATGGCCGCCAGGTACGGCGGCCGGCGGCCGCCCGGGGCGGTGCGCATCCCGGCGCCGACGACGTGGCCCTGATGATCATGGACGCTGAGCCACCAGTTGCCGGGCATCGGCCGCGAGTCGGTCCGGTGCGCCATCGAGGTGATGATCGTGTTGCGTACGGGGTCGCCGGCCAACCAGTCCTCGGCCCGGGCGAGGAAGTGTGCCCGATCGGGCTGCAGGTCGAGGTCGTACCGCTGTGTCACCTCGTCACCGTAGAACGACTGCCGACGCCCGTCGAGCGTGTCGAGACGACTCCCGTCGCCCTCGTCGGCCGATCAGGATCCGGCGCCGGTGACCGATTCGTTGGAAACCGCGTCGACCAGTGCGGACAGGCCTTCGGCGGCGGTGACCCGCCACCGGTGGGTCAGGTGCTCCGACAGCGACGTCTCGACCGGGTTGATCTCGACCACGGGCACTCCGGAGTAGCGGGCGGTCACCGGTAGCCCGGCGGCCGGGTAGACCAGACCCGACGTGCCGACGACGAGCATCAGGTCGGCGGCCAGTGACGCGGCCTCGGCCCGGGACAGGTCGTCACTGGGGAGCGGCTCGTCGAACCACACGATGCCGGGTCGGATCGCTCCGTCGCACTCGGGGCACCGCGGCGGGGGCAGTCGTTCCACCTGCCCGGAGGGCCAGTCGATCCGGTCGGTGAACGGCCTGTCGCAGTCGAAGCAGCGCAGCGCGCCGATGCTGCCGTGCAGGTGTGCCAGGACGTCACTGCCCGCGCGCTCGTGCAGGTCGTCGACGTTCTGGGTCACGATCTCGACCGAGGTCAACTCGGCCCAGCGGACCAGGGCGAAATGTCCGGCGTTGGGGAGTGCCAGCTGGATCATCTCGCGGCGCCACGCGTACCAGGCCCACACCAGGTCGGGCTCGGCCCGAAAGGCTTCCGGGCTGGCCAGGGTCATCGGGTCGTACTTCGCCCACAGGCCCTGTTGGGCCTCCCGGAAGGTCGGCAGTCCACTCTCGGCGGACATGCCGGCGCCGGTGAGCACGACGACGCGGCTCGCCGACCGGGCCAGGTCGGCGATCTCGGAAGGTGCAGCCGGACGGGATGTGGGGCTGGCCATGGCCATTGCCTACGGCATTCGACGGCGCAGGGCAAACCGGGCCGGATTCGCACGGCGCTGTGACGATCGAGCGAGGCAGCGGACCGAGCGCCACGTACGATGCTGAGGGGCCCGCCCGGCGGTGGACCCACCATCTTGTGGAATCCGAACTTGTCGAATCCGAACCGAAGGATCTGGGACCGTTGCAGGAGGTTGAGCGGTGAGCTGGTCGAACCCCGCGCCCCGCAAGTCCGCCTTCGGCAACCAGTTCAGCCAGCCCAATCCGGCGGGCAATCCGTTCGGCAACGGCGGCCAGCCGTGGCAGGGGAGTGGTGCGGATCAGCCGTCCCCGTTCGGCGCGCAGCAGTCCGGTCCACAGCCGTACGGGCAACAACAGCAGGCGTACGGGCAACAGCAGCAGCCGTACGGGCAACAGCAGCAGCCGTACGGGCAACAGCAGCAGGCGTACGGGCAGCAGGCGTACGGGCAGGCGCCGTTCGGTGGGCAGGGGACAACCCAACAGGCGTACGGGCAGTCGCCCTTCGGTGGCCAACCGGGCTCGGTCGGCGGTTCGCCGTTCGGACCGGGTGTCGGCAGGCCCGCCCACCAGCCGCTGGGGTCTCCACCGCCGCGGCGCAAGCCGTGGCCGCTGCTGATCGCAGTGACCGCGGCCGTCGTGGTCGCCTCGATCATCGGGATCGTGTCGACCGTGGCGCTGCTCGGCGGGAACGGTACCGGCACCGTGGCCCCGCCGGTGTCGACCCCGTCGGCGATGACGTCGCCGAGCCCCAGCCCGACACCCACGCCGACCCCGACCCCGACTCCGACACCCTCCCCGACCCCGACGCCGACCCTGTCCACCTCTCCCTCACCGGGTGGCTCCAGCGCCGGCGGGACGTACGGAAACCTCCCCCTGCTCGTCGAGAACCCGTTCTACGCCACCGACCTCGGCGCTTGGGAGTGCCCGGCGATGGCCGATCCGGCAGCCCCGACCGGTGCGGCGTTCCGGACCTACTACGACGATCTGGTGGCGTGCCTGATGGATCGGATCGGGCCGTCCTTCCGGGCAAGCCACGGGCAGGCGCTGACCAAGCCCGTCCTGGTCACCCACAGCGGTGAGATCCAGACGCCCTGCGGCAACCAGACCGACACGGTGCCGTTCTACTGCGGCGCGAACCAGACGATCTACGCGAATCCGGATGTGGTGGACCGGTACGACCAGTACGTCCGGTTGGCTGCCCTGCACCTGATGGTCCACGAGTTCATGCACCACGTCCAACAGCAGATCGGGGTGCTGGAGGCCTACTACTCGGCACAGGTGGAGGAGAAGACGCAGGCATCGCGGCGGCTCGAACTGCAGGCCGAGTGCTTCGCCTTCGGGCAGGTCACCCAACTCCGGAACCCGGCGTGGGGACCGCAGGACGACGAGGAGTTCCAGCGCTGGTTCTCCGAGGACCAGAACGAGTGGCACGGCAAGGCGGAGTCCTACCAGTACTGGTACGAGCGGATGCGCGGCAAGGGGCAGTTGTCGCTGTGCAACACCTGGGTCGCCGACCTCGACAAGGTGGCCTGAGATGAGCAACCAAGGACCCTGGGGTTCCCACGAGTCGGGCTCTCAGCCGGACCCGTGGAGCCGTGAGGCAACCCCGAACCGGCCACCGCAGAGTCCGTGGGGCCAGCAGCCGCCCGCAGCCGGGAACTCGTTCGCCGGCCAGTCAGGGCAGCAGGGAGAGCCAGGGCAGCACGGACAGCCGGGTCCGTGGGGGCCCCAGGGCCAGTCCGGGCCGTCGTGGCGGGCCCAGCAGCCGGCGTGGGGTCGACCACCGTCGTGGAGTGGCCAGCAATCCTCGCAGGCGTTCCACGGCGCCGGGGCCTCCCAGCCGGGCCAGGCCCCGTACCAGCAGGGTGGCTACCAGGCGCCGTACCAGCAGGGTGGCTACCGGGCGCCGTACCAGCAGGGTGGCTACCAGGCCCCGTACCAGCAGGGTGGCTACCAGGCGCCGTACCAACAGGGTGGCTACCAGGCCCCGTACCAGCAGGGTGGCTACCAGGCGCCGTACCAACAGGGTGGCTACCAGGCCCCGTACCAACAGGGTGGCTACCAGGCCCCGTACCAGCAGGGTGGCTACCAGGCCCCGTACCAACAGAGTGGCTACCAGCAGTCGTGGCAGAGCCCGCCGCCGCAGCAACGTGGGCCCGGCGGCGCCGTCGTCGTCGTGGTGGTCGGGGTGGCTTTGGTGCTGATCATCGCGGGCACCGTGTTCGGGGTGGGCGCCATCCGCAGCGCGCTCGAGCCGTCGCCGACCCCGTCACCGACCCCGAGTACGTCGACCTCACCCAGCCCGACCCCGACCCCCTCACCGACCCCGAGTCCCTCCCGCTCGCCGAGCCCCTCCAACTCCACGAGCAGTTCCGGCAGCCCGTCGGCGTCGACCTCGTCCGGCTCGCCGTACGCGAACCAGCCGGTGCTGGTGGCGAACCCGTTCTACGCCCAGGAGCTCGGGACATGGGAGTGCGACACCCTGCAACAGCCCCGGTCGCCGACCGACGACAGCATGGAGGGCTGGTTCACCGGCGTCCTGGAGTGCGTCCACGCCCACTACGAACCGGCGGTCCAGGCAGCGGGATACGACCTCACGATGCCGGGTCTGATCTTCTTCGACGAGGTCATCGACACCCCGTGTGGTGACGCCGACCCGGCCGACCCGGACATCGTGCCGTTCTACTGCTCGGGCAACGAAGCGATCTACGTCCCGAAGAACGACGTCAACCGGGGCGTGCGGCTGGGAGCACTGCACACCGCGGTCCACGAGTTCACCCACCACGTGCAGTACACGTTGGAGATCCTCAACACCCCGCGCCGGCTCGAGCTGGAGAGCCTGGAGCAGATCAGCCGACGCATCGAACTGCAGGACAACTGCTGGACGCTCATCCTGATGCGCAACCTGACCACGATCGAGTGGAGCAGCAGCGACGACCTGGAGTTCCGCGACTGGTGGGCCAACAGTGGCAGCCCGACGCACGGCTCGGGGGAGTCCAAGCTGCTGTGGTACGAACGTGGCGAGGGCCAGACCTCGATGGGCGTCTGCAACACCTGGGCGGCACCGACCAGCGAGGTGCGCTGAGATGTCCGGCCCCGGAGGTGCCGAAAACCGGCCCGAGCTGCCGATCTCGTCGCCGTACCGCAGCACCCCTGACGCCCCGGTCACCGACGAGGAACGCGCCTCGATCGGGGAACGGCTCAACGAGGCGTACGCCACCGGCACGCTCGACGAGTTGGACTACCGGTCCCGGCTCGACACCCTGTACGCGGCCCGGCGCCTCGGCGAACTGGTGCCGGTGGTCTCCGGACTGCCACCGCTGCCGACCTATCCGACCCCCGAGATCGTCGCCCAACTGGGCCGTCCGGGCGAACTGGCGAGCACCGACCGGCGTGGGAGCCGGGTCGCCGCGTACGCGGTGGGCACGGTCGCGGTCGCGCTGCTGGTCGTCATCGTCCTGGTGCTGCTGGTCGTGCTGTGACGTCGGGGTCGCCGAGCCCCGACATCGGAGGATGACAGACTGACCTCCGTGAGCGACGACCAACCTGCTGCCCGACGACGTCTGGGACGGCGTTCCCGTGGGGGCGTGTCGACCCGGCCGTTCTGGGCCGCCCGGCTGGAGGACGCGGTCAACCGCCGGATCGGCCGCCTGATGGTCCGGCTCGGGCACCGGGTCAAGGTGGAGCCGTACGCGAGCTACGGCACCGAGACCAAGGTGCGCATCCTGGCGCGGACCGTCTACACCGACGCCCCCGTCCGCAACCCCGACGACGTGCCGGCGTACGAGCACCTGCGGCTGGTCCGCGGCTGGCGCAACTTCACGATCGTGATCGCCCCGCACTCCGAGGTGACCGTCGAGGTCGGCGGCCACACCCACCACCTCGTCTCGGACCGGGCCGGCATCATCGACCAGGTCGTCGACGCCGACCTCGAGCCCGGCTGGAACATCGCCACCATCACCTGTTGCAGTGGCGAGGTGGTGCGCTCCGAGGTGTACTGCGTCGCCGAGGGGACCACCTTCGGGATCATCTCCGACATCGACGACACGGTGATGGTGACCGCCCTGCCGCGGCCGATGCTGGCGGCCTGGAACGCCTTCGTGCTGCACGAGTCGGCCCGCCGGGTGGTGCCGGGGATGCCGGTGCTCTACCAGGACCTGATCCGGGCGCATCCGGGTGCCCCGGTGGTGTACCTGTCCACCGGCGCCTGGAACGTGGCGCCGACCCTGCGGCGCTTCCTGGCCGCCCACCGGTTCCCGCCCGGGCCGCTGCTGCTGACCGACTGGGGCCCCACCAACAGCGGCTTCTTCCGGTCGGGCCAGGCGCACAAGCGCGCCAACCTGCGCGACCTGATCCAGGCGTACCCCAACATCAAGTGGTTGCTGATCGGCGACGACGGACAGCACGACCCGGCGATCTACGCCGACCTGGCCCGGGAGTTCCCCGGCCACGTCCACGCGATCGCCCTGCGGCAGCTCACGCCCGGTCAGCACGTCCTGGCCCACGGCGCCCTGGAGTCGGAGTTCCGGCACGCGGCGGGCTCCCGGGTGGTCGGCGGGCACGACGGGCGCGAGCTCGGGCTGGCGCTGGCCGAACTCGGTGTGGTCGCCGACCAGGCGCCCGAGCAGGTCGGATTCGCCGAGGTGGACGAGGTCTGAGAGGACCGGCCGGACCGCCCCGAGGCCGGCGATTTGAGTCCGGCGCTTCCGGTGGCGTAACATGACCTGTCGGTCACCCGTGCCGGGTGACGCATGTCCACATTCCTCGGAGATTGCGAGTTCATGGCGAAGAAAGAGGGGGCCCTCGAGATGGAGGGCACCGTGGTCGAGGCGCTGCCCAATGCGATGTTCCGTGTTGAGCTGACGAACGGTCACAAGGTGCTCGCCACGATCAGCGGCAAGATGCGTCAGCACTACATCCGCATCCTGCCCACCGATCGTGTCGTGGTCGAGCTTTCGCCGTACGACCTCACCCGCGGACGGATCGTCTTCCGGCACCGATGACCCGGTCGAGTTGTCCTCGACACGCCAGCCGGTCGGTCGGGTCCCACTCGATCACCACCCACTGAGTACGAGTTCCACCCGCTGGGGCGGACCTTCGTGCGCGAGCCAGAAAGACCCTCGATGAAGGTTCAGCCGAGCGTCAAGAAGATGTGCGACAACTGCAAGGTCATTCGTCGTCACGGTCGCGTGATGGTGATCTGCCCCAACCCGCGCCACAAGCAGCGCCAGGGCTGACCGAGCACACGGGCACGACAACTGCATCGCACCACAACTCCATACGCACCACCACCCCGGGACACCGTCCCGGGCGCACAGTGTGACAGCACGCCGGGACCAGCTCCCGGTTCCACCCCCGGACCGTCGGCCGGGGCCCGGCTCGCCAGGCCGGGACGCTGCACGCCCCAGACCGACGACAGCCGAAAGGTTCACCATGGCACGTCTCATCGGTGTCGACCTCCCGCGCGACAAGCGCCTCGAGGTGGCACTCACCTACATCTTCGGGGTCGGCCGTACGCGCGCCCTCGAAACCCTGGAGAAGACCCAGATCAGCGGGGATCTGCGGGTCCACGAACTCACCGACGACCACCTGGTCGCGCTGCGTGATCACATCGAGGCCAACTACCAGACCGAGGGCGACCTTCGTCGTGAGGTCGCTGCCGACATCCGCCGCAAGGTCGAGATCGGCACCTACCAGGGCCGCCGCCACCGCAGCGGGCTCCCCGTGCGTGGCCAGCGCACCCAGACCAACGCGCGGACTCGCAAGGGCAAGCGCAAGCCGGTCGCCGGCAAGAAGAAGTGACGAGTCGAGACCCCAGGAGTTCGTGAACCATGGCAACAGCAGGACGTAGCGCCACCAAGAAGGTGCGGCGCAAGGAAAAGAAGAACGTGATCGCCGGTCAGGCGCACATCAAGTCCACGTTCAACAACACGATCATCACGATCACCGACCCCAGCGGTGGCGTCATCGCATGGGCCTCGGCGGGCACCGTCGGGTTCAAGGGTTCCCGCAAGTCGACCCCGTACGCCGCGCAGATGGCCGCCGAGGTGGCGGGCCGTCGGGCGATGGACCACGGGATGAAGCGGGTCGACGTCTTCGTCAAGGGCCCCGGCTCCGGACGTGAGACCGCGATCCGTTCCCTCGGCGCGGTCGGGCTGGAGATCGGCCCGATCAGCGACGTGACCCCCGTTCCCCACAACGGATGCCGGCCGCCCAAGCGCCGCCGCGTCTGAGCCCCGACGTTTAGAACAAGGACTGATCAAACATGGCACGCTACACCGGTCCCATGACCAAGAAGTCGCGTCGACTGGGGGTTGACCTGGTCGGTGGCGACAAGGCGTTCGAGCGCCGCCCCTACCCGCCCGGCCAGCACGGCCGCGGCCGCTCCAAGGACACCGAGTACGCCCTGCAGCTCCGCGAGAAGCAGAAGGCGCGTTTCGCGTACGGCGTCCTGGAGAAGCAGTTCGCCCGCTACTACGACGAGGCCAACCGTGTCGCCGGCAAGACCGGTGACCACCTGCTGCAGATCCTGGAGTCCCGACTGGACAACGTGATCTACCGTGCCGGCTTCGCCAACACCCGCCGTCAGGCGCGTCAGCTCGTGGTCCACGGCCACTTCCTGGTGAACGGCAAGAAGGTCGACATCCCGTCGTACCGCGTCTCCCAGCACGACATCATCGACGTCCGCGAGAAGTCGATGAACCTGCACCCGCTGGTCGTCGCCCGTGAGACCCACGGTGAGCGGGACGTGCCGGCGTGGTTGCAGGCGGTGCCGGACAAGATGCGCATCCTGGTGCACCAGCTGCCGGTCCGCGAGCAGATCGTGATCGACGTGCAGGAGCAGTTGATCGTGGAGCTCTACTCCAAGTGAGTTGAGTCCGGGTCGAGCGGCGTGGGAGTTGCTTGGTCGGTTTCGCGTGTGGCCTCTGGGCAGCGCGGGTCGGCTTGCCCCGAAGGGCACACCGTCCCGCCCAGCCCTGGCGGGCCGTCGCAAGCTCCGTACCGCCAGGCCGACGCCCGACCCACCCGGCCGGTGTGCCCTCCGAGGCAAGCCTTGGCGGTCGGGTGCGGGTCTGGCGCTCACCCGATCAGCGGCTTGGTTGGTGAAAGCAGGTCGAGCTGGGCCCGGGGCGTACAACTGGACAGCCGTACAACTTCACAGCCTGCGGGCAATCCCGCCTGGTGGGCATCTGGAATCGCATCGTCAAATAGTGGTCGGTGCGGAGAGGAAGAATCACATGCTGATTGCACAGCGTCCGTCGTTGAGCGAAGAGGTCGTCGACGACTACCGGTCGCGGTTCGTCATCGAGCCGCTGGAGCCGGGCTTCGGTTACACGTTGGGGAACTCGCTGCGTCGCACCTTGCTGAGCTCGATCCCGGGTGCCTCGGTCACCAGCATCAAGATCGACGGGAACAACCACGAGTTCTCGACGATCGAGGGTGTGGTCGAGGACGTCACCGAGATCATCTTGAACCTGAAGGGTCTGGTGCTGTCCTCGGAGGAGGACGAGCCGGTGACGATGTACCTGCGCAAGGCCGGTGCGGGTGCGGTGACCGCGGCCGACATCGCGCCCCCGGCCGGGGTGGAGATCCACAACCCGGAGATGCACATCGCGACCCTGAACGAGTCGGGGCGCCTCGAGATGGAACTCGTCGTCGAGCGTGGCCGTGGCTACGTGTCGGCGCAGCAGAACAAGTCGTTCGACGCCGAGATCGGCCGGATCCCGGTCGACTCGATCTACTCGCCGGTGCTGAAGGTGAGCTACAAGGTCGAGGCGACGCGTGTCGAGCAGCGCACCGACTTCGACAAGTTGATCATCGACGTCGAGACCAAGCCGTCGATCCGGCCGCGTGACGCGATCGCGAGCGCGGGCCGTACCCTCGTCGAGCTGTTCGGGCTGGCCCGTGAGCTCAACGTCGAGGCCGAGGGCATCGAGATCGGCCCGTCGCCGGTCGACGAGCAGCTCGCCGCCGACCTGGCGCTGCCGGTGGAGGACCTGAACCTGACGGTTCGGTCGTACAACTGCCTCAAGCGTGAGGGCATCCACACCGTCAGCGAACTGGTGTCGCGTTCGGAGCAGGACCTGCTCGACATCCGCAACTTCGGCTCCAAGTCGATCGACGAGGTCAAGCTCAAGCTGCACGAGATGGGCCTGTCGTTGAAGGACAGCGCGCCCGGCTTCGATCCGCTGAGCGTGCCGAACTACGACGATGACGACGACGTCGACTTCGCCGAAACCGAACAGTACTGACCGGCCACCCACCGACTGAGAGATCACGAACATGCCTACTCCCACCAAGGGCGCCCGCTTGGGCGGTAGCCCCGCCCACGAGCGGATGATCCTGGCCAACCTCGCCAGCCAGTTGTTCGAGCACGGCCGCATCACCACGACCGAGGCCAAGGCCAAGCGGCTGCGTCCGCTGGCCGAGCGGCTGATCACCAAGGCCAAGCGGGGTGACCTGCACTCCCGTCGCCAGGTGATGTCCACCATCCGTGACACCGGGGTGGTGCACCACCTGTTCACCGACATCGCGCAGCTGATGGAGGGACGTGACGGCGGCTACCTGCGGATCACCAAGGTCGGCCCGCGCAAGGGCGACAACGCGCCGATGGCGATCATCGAGCTGATCGACGAGCCGGTGACCTCGCGGGCGAAGTCGGACAGCGCACCGGCGACCACCGACGTCAGCGACACCAGCGACGTGGAGCCGGCCGCCGAGGTCGACGAGGAATTGGCCGCCGACGCGGTCCGTGCCGAGGCCGATCCGGCCGCCGCGGCCGAGGCCGAGCTCGACGCCAAGGACTACGGCGACGACTCGTACCGTGGCGAGGAGCCCCCCGCGGGCTTCGACGTCAAGGGCAACGAGGACTCGATGAAGTTCCACACCCCTGAGTCGCCGTGGTACGGCCGCACGATCGCCGAGGTCTGGTTCACCAGCGCGGAGGCCGCCGAGGCCGCCGGGTTCGTGAACGCGGTCGCCGACAAGGACGGCGACGACGACGCGGACAAGGCTGACGCCTGAGTCCCACCGAAGCACCCTGAGACAGGGGCGGTTCCCGAACGGGAGCCGCCCCTTTCTCGTTCCCGAACACATGCTCGGAGGGTGTCCGGCGTGCCGGGTCGCGCCTGATTCCGCAAAGCGACCGGTCGACGGGAGTGGGGCGCGGCGCTCAGGCGTGGGCGCGCCGTCCCCACTCCGCCGACCGGTCGCTCTGCGGAATCCGCGGCACCTCAGCCGGCGCGGCGACCCGAGCGGCCCGTCGGTATTCTGTGGAATGTGGCAGCCAACATCGTGATCATCCACGTCGACAACCTCGGGATGGGCGAGCTCGGCTGCTACGGCGGCGGCATCGTCCGCGGGGCGCCGACACCGCGGATCGACGCCCTCGCCCGCGAGGGGCACCAGCTGTGGCACTACATCGCGGAGCCCCAGTGCTCCCCGTCCCGCTCGGCACTGCTCACCGGTCGCCACGCCATCCGGTCCGGCACCTACGCGATCCCGGAAGCCGGGGGGACCGGCGGGCTGATCGGCTGGGAACGCACCCTCGGCGAGCAGCTCCACGACGCAGGGTATGCGACCACGTGCCTCGGCAAGTGGCACCTGGGTGCCGAGCACGGCCGGTGGCCCACCGACCACGGCTTCGAGACCTTCTACGGTCCGGCGCGCACCTACACCGAGTGCCTCTGGCCCGAGGACCCGTGGTACCGGCCCGGCCGTGACCCGGAGTCCTTCATGGTCGAGGGCACGATCGCCGACGGGGTCCGCGAACTGACCGACGAACGCCTGACCTTGGAGCGACGCCGCGACGTCGACGCCGATTACCTCGACCGTGCCACGGCGTTCATGGCTGACTCCGTACGTGAGGAGCAGCCGTTCTTCCTGTACTTCAACCACTCGATGCTGCACATGCCGACGATCCCGCGCCCCGAGTTCGCGGGCAGCACCGGGCAGGGGGACTGGGCGGACTGCCTCGCCGAGCTCGACGCCGACGTCGGCGTGCTGCTCGACACGATCGACGACCTGGGCATCGGCGACGACACGATCGTGATCTTCGCCGGGGACAACGGGGCCGAGGACAACCAACCGTGGCGAGGTTCGTCGGGCGTCTTCGACGGGTCGTACTTCTCCTCCAGCGAGGGCGGCCTCCGCACGCCGTGCCTGGTGCGCTGGCCGGGCGTGGTGGCGGCCGGCCAGGTGTCCAACCAGCTGGTGCACCAGGTCGACCTGTTCACCACACTGCTCGGCTGGGCCGGCGTGCCGGTGCCCGAGGACCGCGAGATCGACGGGCTGGACCAGCGTGACTTCCTCAGCGGCACCACACGCGAGTCGGCCCGCGAAGGCTGCATCGTCTGGGTACGCGACCAGGTGCACGCGGTGAAGTGGCACGACTTCAAGGTCGTGTACCGGCGCCAACAACACTTCCGCGACGCCCCCGAGACCCTTGGCTACCCCGACGTGGTCAACCTCACCATCGACCCGAAGGAGCGCGAGCGGTACACGGCCGGACTGCTGCACACCTGGGTGCCGTTCCACGCCCGCCGGCTGCTGGACGACTTCAGCGCCTCGTGCGTACGGGAGCCCGTGGTCCCGGCGGGAGCGCCCGTCGACCACCGTTGAGTCGTCGGGCCGCGCCCGGCCGCCCTCGGTTCTGACAGACTCGAGGGGTGTCCCGGCCACCGCGCATCGAGCCCTCCGGCGACGTGGTCAGCCGGGTGGCGGTCGTCGCGTTGGCACTGCCCGACGCGTACGAGGAGGATGCCTGGACCGGCGTCCGGTGGCGCGTCCGGCAGAAGACCTTCGGTCACGTCCTGGTCGCGCAGCAGGGTTACACCTCGGCGTACCGCGACATGACCGGGGTGACCGAGCCGACCACCGTGCTGACCTTCCGGTCGTCCGGCGACGAGCTGCTGGCCCTGTCGCACGCCGGGCCGCCGTTCTACCAGCCGCCTTGGTCACCCACCGTCGTCGGGATGGTGCTCGACGCGAACACCGACTGGGACGAGGTGGCCGAGCTGGTGACCGAGAGCTACCTCTGCTGCGCTCCCCAGAAGCTCCGGCGCCGGCTGGGTCGGTGACGTCGCTCGTGGTGCCGGTTGGCCGGTGACGTCGCTGTTGCGCCGGTTCGTACGCGCCCGGGTCTCGGGGCCGCGGTTCATGGGCGTTGTCCTGCAGCGAGTGGGCAGTAGGCGTGGTCTCCAGCGTCGATTCGCCTCTCCGCCTGCCCGCTCGGTGCGTGGGGCCCTCTCCGACTGCCCTCTCGGCGGGTGGGGGCCTCTCCGACTGCCCTCTCGGCGGGTGGGGGCCTCTCCGACTGCCCTCTCGGCGCGGGGGACCTCTCCGACTGCCCTCTCGGCGTACGGGACACCCTCGAGAACGCTCAGGCGTCCGTTCGACAAGGCCAGGGCTGGTTGCCAACGACCTCGCTTACGGGCTGCTCGTTCCCGTTTCCGCAGACCGACCGGTCGACCGGGGTGGCGATGCGAGCGGCAGGCGTGGCGCCCGCCGTCCGCACCCACCGACCGGTCGGTCTGCGGAATCCGTCCCGGGTCAGGCGCCGTAGAACCGCACGTGGTGGAAGGTGGCGGTCAGGCCCTCACCGCCGAGTGACACCATGCCGATCCGCGGGTTCTCCCCGGCCGGCATGGTCCAGATCCCGCCCCAGATGTAGTTCTCGCCGTCCCGGCTGGTGGCCACCTGGTACTGGTGTTCACCGTTGTCGGGGTTGACCGTGTGCCGCAGCCGCAGCCACATCGTGTCGGCCGACGGCCCCATCTGCATCTCGGGCCACGCGTCGTTGTCCCGGCCGATCCACAACAGCACCTGTCGGGACAGACCGACCCGGCTGGGCGCCAGGTGGATCGAGTCCGCCGGGCTGCGGAACGCGATGATCCCGGCCTGCGCCCGCGCGACGGCGGCGTCGGTGATCGGCAGGTGCAGCTTCGCCTCGACCGTGTAGGTGCCCTCGGGTGCGTCACGCAGCAGTGCCGAGGCCATCGTGGGGTTGCCGTTGAACGCGGCGTTCTGCGTCGGCCACACGTACGTGCCGTCGACGACCTCGCCGTCGGCCGGGCCGAACCACTCCCAGCCGGTCAGCTCGTCGTCGTCGAACTCCTCGCTGTACGCCGGCAGCAGCGGTCCCACCTCGGGGTCGGGCTGCTTCTCGGTCACCGGGGTGTACAACTCGGTGACACCGACGTTGTCGGCCTCGCCCGCCCCGTGCGTGGCGGCGACACCGCCCGCGGTCCGCAGCGTCGGGACCTCGAGCTCGACCGTGGCCAACGGGGTGCCGAGCATGGCCTGGCTGAGCTCCACCAGGGCCTGTCCGTCGCGGACCTGGGCGGTCACCGCATGCCAGGTCGTCAGGTCGGCGTCGGCATGGACCGGTGCCGCCTTGCGCTGGGTGACCGTCCCGTTCTCGGTGACCTCGACGACCAGACCGTCGGTACGGTCCAGCCACGCGACCACGTGGTTGGCGGCGTCGGTCCAGCCGATCACCAGCCCGGTACGGCCCTCCTCACCGCGCAGTCGCAGGTCGGCCTCGACGCGGACGTCGTCGGCAACCACGGTGTCGGTGACCAGGAAGAGCGGTTCCGGGGCGCGGCCGGCACTGCGGACGTAGCGACCGGCCGCCTGGTCACGCGAGGTCATCCACTGACCCGCTCCCGCCCGGTGGAAGGCGCCGAGGCCGTCCTCGAACCCGGTGCCGACCGACCACGCGCCGACCGGTGCGGTCTCCCGTTCCTCCGACGACCACGCGCCGGCCCGGACCGTCGGCCAGCCGTCGATCCAGTCGAGCCGGTCCATCAGGGTCGGTCGGCCACCCCACTCCGGGGTGGTCCGGTCGAAACCGTTGACCAGGATCCAGTCCTGGCCGGACTTGTCGACCACGTTGGCGCTGTGCCCGGTCGCCACCCACTTGTTGCCGTTCGGTGAGTTGACGATGGTGCCGCCGGGGTGCAGGTCGTTCAGCCCGACCCCCTCGGCGTCGACGAACGGCCCCATCGGGGAGGTGGACCGGCCGACGAACACCGGGTACGCACCCTTCTCACGTTCACAGCAGCCCAGGCCGGAGTAGAACAGGTAGTAGAAGCCGTCCCGCTTCACGATGTACGGGGCCTCGCCGCGACTCGGCGCGACCACCCGGGTGGCCGGGCCTTCTGCCGTACGACCATCGGCGGACAACCGGACCGCCACGATGCCGCCGTTGCGGAACGAACCGTAGTACAGGTACTTCTGGCCGTCGGTGTCGACGAACACGGCCGGATCGATCTCGGTGACGGCGTCGTTGCGGTTCACCACCGGGGCGCCGACGTCGGTCCACGGACCGGCCGGAGTGGGCGCGGTGGCCAACCCGATGGCATTGTCGCCGTTGCCGGCCGCGGAGTAGTACAGGTGGTAGAGGCCGTTGATGTAGCGGACCTCCGGCGCCCAGTAGTAGGTGCCCTCGAACTGCCGCCAACTGGGGTGGTTGTCGGGGCCGAAGACCTCGCCCACGTACTCCCAGTTCACCAGGTCGCTCGACCGGGTGATCGGCATGAAGTACTGGCTCTCCCACGGACCGCCCTGGTTGTCCTTGCGCATCACGGTCTGGGTGGCGTACGCGTACCAGTAGCCGTCCTTGGCGCGGATGATGGCCGGATCGGAGAACGCGTCGGCAAGGTTGTCCATCACGTGGTTGCGGTACGTGCCGGGTGGGTCGTCGGGGTCGGCGTGGGCCGGCCCGGTCGGGGTGGCCAGCACCAGGGTCAGGCAACACAGCAGGGCGATCAGTGCTGGCAGATGCCGTTGGGCCCGGTACGTCCCGGGCAGTGGTGGGCGTGCACCGCGGGCGGCACGCCATGGACGGACGGGGGGCGGGATCGAGCTCATTGGGCTGCTCCTTCGCAGACGCCGGGGCTGCACCTTCGCCACGGACGGTGTGGCCCGGGCCTACGTGATTCCGGTCCGGCACCAATCCGGGGAAAGCCTGTACCCAGCATCCTGCAGCGTGTACAGTGCGAAGGCAAGGGATTTCTACATCGTTGTACAGGATTTCTGCGATGGGCCGTCCCGACAGACAGTGGTGTCGATTTCAAAGGGGGTTGCCGTGGCAACCGACAGCAGCGGGCCTGCTGGTGTCGCCCGATGAGGGTGGGTGGCGTCAAGGTCGACGAGTCGACCCAGGTGGCCGGATCGAAACGGCTGGGGGTGTTCGGCAGGCTGCGACGTGACTACCCGGTGCTGCTGCTGGCACTGCCGGGGATGCTGATCGTCCTCGCCTTCCAGTACTACCCGCTGTACGGCAACGTGATCGCCTTCCAGGACTTCCAGCCCTACCTCGGGATGGACCAGAGCCTGTGGGTCGGGTTCCAGAACTTCTCGGTGATCATCAACGGTGACCCGGCCTTCCTCAACGCGGTCAAGAACACGCTGATCCTCACCTTCATCCAGACCGTGATCGTGTTCCCGGCACCGATCGTGGTCGCCCTGGTGCTGCACAGCCTGCTGTCGAACAAGCTCCGACAGTTCGTGCAGTCGGTGATCTACCTGCCCCACTTCATGTCCTGGGTGATCGTCGTCGCGGTCTTCCAGCAGGTGCTCGGCGGCTCCGGCATGATCAACAGCATGCTCCGGGCCAACGGCCTGGAGACCTTCCACCTGATCGGCAACGCCGACCTGTTCCGGGTGCTGCTCACCTCGCAGGTGATGTGGAAGGACACCGGCTGGGCCACCATCTTGTTCCTCGCGGTGCTGTCTCAGATCGACCGCTCACTGTACGAGGCGTCGGCCGTCGACGGGGCCGGCCGGTGGAGCCAGACCTGGCACGTGACGTTGCCGGGGATGCGCCCGATCATCGTGCTGTTGCTGATCCTGAAGCTGGGCGACTCGCTCAGTGTCGGGTTCGAGCAGATCATCCTGCAGCAGCAGGCGGTCGGGACGGGGGTCTCGGAGGTGCTCGACACCTACGTCTACAACCACGGCATCCTCGGCGGGAACTGGGGGGTCGCGACCGCGGTGGGTCTGGTCAAAGGGGTGATCGGCCTGATCCTGGTGCTGACGGCCAACAAGGTCGCCCACCGCTTCGGAGAGGAAGGGGTGTACCGCGCATGAGCGAGATCGAGACCAAGGCGGCCCGGACGTTGTTGCCGGCCGGGCCTCCCGACGCGTCGGACCCGGCCACCGGCGGACCGTCCGACGGCGCCCGTGGCCCGCAGCATTCCACCGCGCCCGGTGGCCGCAAGCCCGGCCGGCCGGCGATGATCGACGGCATCCCGTACCCGGGCATCGTCGAGCGCATCCTCAAGGGGATCTTCCTGACCGTGATCTGTGCCCTGGTGATCCTGCCGTTCGTGGGGATCGTCTCGACCAGCCTGGCCACCCCCGAGGAGGTGGTCGCCTCCGGCGGTTTCGTGTTGATCCCCACCCAGGGCCTCGACCTGAACGCGTACCGGACGATCTTCACCGGCGGGGTGGTCACCCAGGCGCTGTTCGTCTCCGGCTTCATCACCATCGTCGGCACCGCGATGGCGCTGTCGCTGACCTGCCTGCTCGGGTGGGCCTTGAGCCGCCGCGGCACACTCGGCAACCGGTTCCTGCTGCTGACGGTCCTGATCAGCCTGCTGTTCAACCCGGGCATGATCCCCACCTACCTGGTGGTGCAGCAGTTCGGGCTGCTGGAGACCCTGTGGTCGGTGATCGTCCCGGTGAGCGTCAGCGCGTTCAACGTGATCGTCGTCCGGGCGTTCTTCATCAACATCCCGTCCGAGGTGATCGACTCGGCCATGATCGACGGGGCGTCGGAGTGGCAGTTGTTCTGGCACATCGGTCTACCCCTGTCGAAGGCGGTGCTGGCGGTGATCGGCCTGTTCTACGGCGTCGGGTACTGGAACGCGTTCTTCAGCGCCATGCTGTACATCGGCGACGCCACCAAGTGGCCACTGCAGTTGGTGCTGCGCACGTACGTGATCAACGGAGTGCCGATGGGGGCCCAGGACCTCGGCTTCACGACCGAGGCGCTACCGCCCCAGACCTCCATCCAGATGGCGATCCTGGTCATCTCGGTGGTCCCCATCCTGTGCGTCTACCCGTTCCTGCAGCGGCACTTCGCCAAGGGGGTGCTGACAGGAGCGGTGAAGGGGTGATCGAACCGGTCCGACCGCACGGTCGGTGAACCACGAACGAAGAAGTTCCACACCAGTGAAGGAGAATGTCATGTCCTTGAGTCGACGACGCCTGTTGGGCTCCACCGTGGGTGCCCTGGCACTGGGCGGCATCGCCGCCTGCAGCAACGAGGGCCGCGGTGGTACGACGGGGGAGGAACAGCAACAGGCCAACGAGGCCGCGAACCTGCCCGCGTACGTCCCGTACGACGGGGTCGAACCCGACATCGCCGGCGAGAACGGCGTGGGCAACGTGTTCTTCGCCTACCCCGCCGAGCCGGTCAAGGCGATCACCGACCCGATCGGTGACGGCCAGCCGATCGAGACCCTGGGGATCACCAACACCCCCATCCCGCCGGGGGTCGACAAGAACGAGTTCTGGCAGGCGTTGAACGAGCGCGTCGGGTCCGAGTTGCGGATCTCGCTGGCGAACCCGTCCGACTACACCCAGCGCTTCGCCACCGCGGTGGCCGGCGGCAAGCTGCCCGACATCTTCTCGGTCGGCTCGGCACCCCAGCTCCCGCAGTTGCTCGACGCCGAGGCGCTGGACCTCACCGAGCACCTGGGCGGTGACGCGGTCAACGACTACCCGTTCCTGGCCAACATCGGGACCGAGTCGTGGAAGTCGACCGTCTTCAACGGCAAGATCATGGCGGTCCCCGTCCCGCGAGGGGTGATCAGCACCTACCTGCTGTACTTCCGCTCCGACATCCTTGCCGAGGAAGGGATCACCGAGCAGCCGGGGTCCTACCAGGAGCTGTACGACCTGGCCAAGCAGCTGACCAACCCGCAGCAGAACCGGTGGGCGTTCAGCTACGTCCCGGTCGACCACATCCGACAGATGTACGAGATCCCGAACTCGTGGTCGGAGGAGGGTGGCCAGTTCACCAGTGCGTACGAGCACGAGGCGCAGCCCGATGCGCTGGAGGCGTCCCGCAAGCTGTTCGCCGACAAGCTCGTCAACCCCGACGCGTTCACCGCCCAGTGGCAGGACTACAAGACATGGTTCGCCAACGGGTCGGCGCTGTTCACCTTCGACTCGTTCAGTGGCTGGCCGGGTTACCTGAACCGGCCCGGGTCCCCGGAGTTCGAGCTCAGCGGCTGGGGTCCGGTGAAGGCCGAGGGTGGCGGCGAAGCGCCCATCTGGTTGGGCAATCCGACCAACTCGATCACCTCGATCAACGCCAAGGCGGCGGACCGGGTCGAGACCTTGTTGAAGTACCTCAACTTCCTCGCCACCCCGTTCGGCACCGAGGAGTACCTGTTCCGCAAGTTCGGCGTCGAGGGCACGCACTACACCCTCGAGGGCACCGACCCGATCCTCAACGACAAGGGCAAGAGCGAGACGCAGATGGGCCTGCTGTACATGGTGGATGCGCCGTGGCCGATCTACGCGCCCGGCGACCGGGAGGCGACCCAGGCCCAGTTCGACGCGCAGAGTGCGATCATCCCGACGGGGCTGGCGAACCCGACGATCGGGTTGTACTCCGAGACCAGCTCGCGTCAGGGCAACCAGCTGTCGAAGACCTTGAACGACCTCGAGGACGACATCGTGCAGGGCCGCAAGAAGGTCAGTGACTGGGCCCCGGCGGTGCAGGACTGGAAGTCCAAGGGTGGTGACAAGATCCGCGACGAGCTGCAGGCGGCACTCGAGGCACGATGACGGTGCGACCCCGGCGGCCGAACGTGTTGGTGCTGATGAGTGATGAGCACCGACCCGACTTCCTCGGCCATGCCGGGCATCCGGTGGTCCGGACACCCCGGCTGGACGCCCTGGCGACCGACGCCGTGGTGTTCACCGGGTGTCACACCCCGTCCCCGATCTGCGTCCCGGCACGGCAGGCGATGGCCGCCGGGCTGACACCGCGCAACCTCGGGGTCGAGGTGATGGGGGTCGACGAGTCACCACCCGGGACGATGACGTTCGCCCGACGCTTCTCCCAGTACGGCTACCAGACCGCGTGTGCCGGCAAGTTGCACTACCTGGGCGAGGACCAGATGCAGGGGTGGCGGCGTCGGGTCGGCGCCGAGATGGAGACGTCCACCCGGTTCGTCCCCGACCGGGAGGTGTCGGCGTTCGAGGGCTGGACCGAGCCGTCGGCCCACAAGTGGAGCATCGTGGACGAGATCAGGCGCTCCGGTGTCGGCGACAACCCGTTGACGGCCGAGGACGAGTACGCCCTGGCCGGGGCGATGCACGTGGCCACCCGGCACTTCACCGATCCGCACTACGGGCGGGCGGTGCCGGACAACCCGTTGCTGTTGATGTTGAGCCTCAACGAGCCGCACTACCCGTACGCGAGCCCGCGGGAGGACCTGGTGTCGTACTACCTCGAACGGGTGGAGCCGTTCGTCGACCAGCAGGTGTTCGACCACGGCTTCCTGGGTGGCAGGTTCGTCGCCCGGGTCGGCCACGAGGTGACGCGGGACGAAGCCGTACGGGCGTCCGCTGCGTACTGCGCCATGATCGAGAGTATGGACGACCGGCTGGGCCGGTTGCTCGACCACCTGACCGCACTGGGTCAGGACCTCGACGACTGGGTGATCGTCTACACCTCCGACCACGGCGAGATGTTGGGCGAGCACGGGGTGTGGGAGAAGCAGAAGTTCTTCGACGCGAGCGTCCGGGTGCCGTTGCTCATCCGGTACCCGAAGGCGTTCGGGTCGGCGGTGGTCAGCGAGAACGTGAGCCTGGTCGACCTGTTCGCCACCCTGGTCGACCTGGCCGGCATCCCGTGCCCGGACGGTCTGGACTCGCGGTCGCTGGTGCCGCTGTGCGAGGGCACGGCCACGGACTGGCCCGACGAGGCGATCTCGCAGTTCGACCGGACCAACCTGATGATCAAGGTCGGGGACCTGAAGTACCAGTGGTACGCCGGCGACCGGAGCGAGGTGCTGTTCGACCTGGCAGGTGATCCGGGGGAACTACGCAATGCCGTGGCCGATCCGCGGCATGTCGAAGCAGTGGCCCGGTTCCGTCGGCGCCGGGCCGAGCTCGGCTTCAGCTGACCGGTCGGCCCGGTTCGTCGGGGTCGGGGCGCAACTGCCAGGTCTGCAGGTGCCCGCACATCCCCAGGGCGGTGAGGGTCTCGCCGCGACGGGTGACCGGGGAACGCATCGCGCCGGGGTCGCCGGCGGTCAGGCTGTCCAGCTGGGCGAGCGTGTCGTCGACCGCGACGGCCGGGCCGGACTTGACGAGGTCGCGCCACTGGTCGGTGCGGCCACGCACCAGGTGTGCGGCACGTTGCAGGAACCGCTCGAAGCCGGGACGGCCGGCGGTGATCAACTCCTGGTAGCCGGCCAGGGCGTGGTCACGACGTCGTCGTACGGCCTCCTCCCGGACGGCCGCCTCGCCGGTCGGCAGCGCCGCCGCCCGGCGGTACCGGTCGGGATCGGCGAGGTCGGCGTCGGGGAAGGTGAGTACGGCGTCCCCGTGCTCGGGAAGTCCCGCATTCGCCATCACGGCAAGGATGTCGAGGTCGCCGGAGTCGTTCACCAGTCGATGCACGGTGCCCGGGGTGAACCACAACACGTCGCCGACCGACAGCTCGTGCTCGGTCAGCCCGGCCAGGCTCAACGTCTGCACCCGGCCGTGGCCGCCGAGCACCACGTACGACTCGGTGGAGGCGGTGTGCAGGTGGGGTGAGCCGCCGGCCAGTCCGTCGGCCGCGGTCCACGGGTACACCTGCAGTCGGGTCAGCCCCGTACCGCCGGGGAAGGTCTCCATCCGGATCACCTGCGCCTTCTCATGATCAGTTCGGCCATGATCAACTCACTCTGGGTCATCAGTGCGCGTCCTTGACGTCGTCCCACGGTGCCATGCCCCGGCCGTCCATCGCGCCGTGGAACGGGGAGTCCGGGCCGATCTCGCCCCGGGCCACCGGCTTCTGAGTGAACGCCGCGGCGTAGGTGGCGGCGACCAGTTCGAGGGTGAGTCGACTCTCGGCGGACGTGACCGGAAGTGGGGCGCCGGTCTCGAGGGCGTCGGCCACCGCGGCGAACTGGGCGGCGTGGCCGGACTTCATCGCCGAGGGCACCTGCTGCCAGGCCGCGTCGTTGCCGTCCGCGGCCGCGGTGAACCGCCAGTTCGTCTCGTCGTAGCCGTAGGTGTGCTCCACCTCGACCGTCGCCAACTCGAAGTCGAAGCGGAGGTTGCTGCTCTCCCGCGGTGCCATCAGTGAGGTGAGCACCGTGGCCACCGCACCGTTCTCGAACTCCACGATGGCGGCCGACAGGTCCTCGGTGTTGGTGGGCCGGGCCTGTCGCTTCGCGACCGCGGTGACGCGTGACCACGGTCCCAGGATCGCCAACAACAGGTCGGTCTGGTGGATTCCGTGTCCCAGCGTGGGGCCACCGCCCTCGTTGCCCCACACGCCCCGCCACTCGGGGTCGAAGTAGTCGGGGGCGCGGAACCACAGCGTGTTGCACACCGCACTCATCGGCTGGCCGAGGGCGTTGTCGGCCACCAGTCGGCGCAGCCGCTGCCCGGCGGATCCGAACCGATGCTGGAAGACGGTGCCGAACGACGCCGACGACGCGGTCTCGGCGGCGATGATGGCGTCCATGTCGGCCAGGGTCATCGCCGGCGGCTTCTCGCACAACACGGTGACACCGGCCTCGAGGGCGCGGACCGCGAGCGCGCGGTGCGACCCGGGCGGGGTGCACAGGTGGATGACGTCCGGCGGGTCGGTCGCCAGCAGGTCACCCAGATCGCCGTGGTGGTTGGGGATCGACCACTCCGCGGCGAAGGCGCGGGCGGTGTCGGCGTCAATGTCGACACACGCCACCAGATCGCTGCGGTCGACCTCCCGCAGGGCACGGACGTGGGACTTCGCGATCCCGCCGGTGCCGACGATGGCGACGCGTGGCCGCACGACAGCGGCTGGATCGGTGGGCGGCGACGTCATGGTCGGCCTCCTCGAGTTCGGGCTGCTCGTTGACACCAGTGTCGTCGATGTCATGGGCAACCGTTTCCCCAACCACTGTACAACGTTGTACACTCAAGCGGTCGCGACCCCACGCCCCAGTCGTCCAGGAGGCCACCCACCATGCCCTACGAACCGTCCACCCGTACTCGCACGGTGAGTTCCCTCGGTGGTGCGGACCAGCCGCGGCCGGAGTACCCGCGGCCGCAGATGGTGCGGGAACGATGGCTGAACCTCAACGGACGTTGGGAGTTCGAGATCGACCACGGCGACTCGGGCATCGAACGGGGCCTCGGCCAACGGGCCCTCACCGACTCGATCATCGTGCCGTTCTGTCCCGAGTCGGAGTTGTCGGGTCACGGCCACGTCGACTTCATGGAGGCGGTCTGGTACGCCCGGGACGTGGTGGTCCCGCAGGACTGGGCCGACGATCGGGTGCTGCTGCACTTCGGGGCCGTTGATCATGACACCACCGTCTGGGTGAACGGTGCGGAGGTGGCGCGGCACCGCGGCGGCTTCTCGTCGTTCCACGCCGACATCACCGACGCGCTCGCCGGAGCGACGTCGGCCCGGATCGTGGTCCGTGCCCGGGACACCCGCTACGGCGCGCAGGCCCGTGGCAAGCAGTCGATCAAGTACGCCAACGAGGCCTGCGACTACACCCGGACCACCGGGATCTGGCAGACCGTGTGGTTGGAGCCGGTGCCCCGGGTCCACCTGCGCCGACCGCGGATCGTGCCCGGGCTGGCCGACCGCAGCCTCACCGTCACCCAACCGCTCTCCGCGGCCCCCGCCGACTGGCGGCTCCGGGCGGTGCTGACCGATGACGCCGGTGACGTGGCGGCGGTCGAGCAGGCCGTGGGGACGTCCATGGCGCCGTCACTTCGACTGGTCGTGCCGACCGACCGGGTGCGGCCCTGGTCACCGACCGACCCGCACCTGTACGGGCTACGGATCGAACTGCTGGACGACGCCGGCTCCCTGGTCGACCGGGTCGACAGCTACGCCGGGTTGCGCTCGGTGGCGATCGACGGACAGGCCATTCTGCTCAACGGGGAACGGGTGTTCCAGCGGCTCGTGCTCGACCAGGGCTACTGGCCGGACTCCTTGATGACCGCACCCAGTGATGCCGCCCTGGTGCACGACCTGGAGTTGATCACCGCAGCCGGCTTCAACGGGGCCCGGGTGCACCAGAAGGTCGCCGAGGAGCGCTACCTCTACCATGCCGATCGGCTGGGCGTGCTGATCTGGGGCGAGTTCGGTGACTGGGGAATCGCCGGCCGTGGGGCGCGGGGCAACAACCAGCAGCCGACCGCATCGTTCATCACCCAGTGGGCCGAGGTGCTCGAGCGCGACCTCAGCCATCCGAGCATCATCGGCTGGTGCCCGCTGAACGAGACCTACCAGGAGATCACCGACCGGATCACCCAACTCGACGACGTCACCGCCGGGATGTTCCAGGTCACCAAGGCCGTCGACCCGACCCGTCCGGTGATCGACAGTTCCGGCTACTCGCACCGGGTGCGGACCACCGACGTCTGGGACTCGCACTCCTACGAACAGGATCCGGTCAGGTTCGCCACCCAGCAGGCCGGATTGGCCGAGGGGACACCGTACGGCAACACCGGCGCCAAGGCCCCGTACTCGGTGCCGTACGAGGGGCAGCCGTACCTCGTCAGCGAGTACGGCGGCATCTGGTGGAATCCGGACGCCGCCGAGGTGAGCGGGGCTGATCGTGAGGAGTCGTGGGGGTACGGGCAGCGGGTGGTCGACGAGGAGGAGTTCCAGGCCCGGTTCGCCGGGCTGACGAACGTCTTGTTGGACGACCCGTTGATGTTCGGCTACTGCTACACCCAGCTCACCGACGTGTTCCAGGAGCAGAACGGGATCTACCGGTTCGACCGCTCGGAGAAGCTCGACGTCTCCCGCGTGGCGGCCGTCCAGCAGCGACCGGCGGCCTACGAGGAGGCCGACCGGGCGACCACCTTCCGTACCGGGCACGCCACAATTAAGATCTGACCGCAATGTGGGGCCGGGGCCTGTTGATTCTTGCGGGGTCGGTCTAGAGTTCCCTCACTGATCATGCCGGGCGCGGCTGGCGCGCCGGAGCCGATCATGGACAAGGGAGAAGCGACGATGCTCGATTCAACACGGGGCAACCTGACCCGCCGGGCCCTCCTGGGGACCGGACTCGCGGCAGGTGCCGGACTGGCCCTCGCGGCCTGCCAGACCGGTGGTTCGGAGGGAACGGGTGGCTCCGGCGGTGGTGGCGGGGCCGGATCCGGCGAGTTCACCTATCCGGCACACGTGCCGTACGACGGCCCGGAGCCCGAGCTGGCGCCGGACCCGACCTCCGGTGTGCCGGCCGGCTACCAGACCTTCCCGGACCCCGCGCCCAGCACCGGCCGGGTGCCGCTCGAGCTGTCCGCGCCGGTGGAGTTCCTGGTCCAGGGCATCGCGCCCGCCGTGCCGCGGGACCGCAACGAGTGGTGGCGGCTGTGGGAGAAGAACCTCGGCACCGAGATGAAGGTGAGCGCGGTCGACAGCACCGCCTACACCCAGAAGTTCCAGACGGCCGTCGCCGGCGACCTGCTCGGCGACCTGAGCCAGATCCCGCCGTCGCTGCCGCAGTTGCCGGCACTGTTGGAGAAGATGTTCGTCGACCTCACGCCGTACCTGTCGGGTGATGCGGTCACGAAGTACCCCAACCTGGCCAACATGGCGCCGACGGCCTGGCAGATGGGCGTGATCGACCAGCGGTTGTGGGGCATCCCGCAACCCCGGATCGCCGCCGGGTCGGTGCTGATGACCCAGGGCGACATCTTCGAAGCCAAGGGCATCGACGTCGACCCACAGCTCAACAGTGGTGAGGACTTCCTCGACCTGTGCCGTGAGGTCACCGACCGTGACCGCGGCGTCTTCGCCATCGGCCAGGTGCCGCAGAACTGGACCGTACCGGCCATCATGGAGGCCCTCGAGGGTCCCCACGGCTGGTACGAGGAGAACGGCACCTACGTCTCGGCGTACGCCTCGCCGGAGTACCTGCAGGCGCTGGAGATCGTGAAGAAGATGTGGGACGAGGGCCTGATCCACCCGAACTCGTACTCCGACCTCGGCTCGACCGCGGTCTGGTTCGACGGTGGGATCACGGCGATGTTCGCGCAGAACTTCGCCTCGCTGCAGGGTCGCAAGAGCTCGGCCAAGTTCAACGTCGGCGGTGTCGTGATGCCGAAGTGGGAGGGCGGCGGTGCGGCTCCGAAGCATCTGGGCGTTCCGGCGTACGGGGCGACGGTCGGCCTCAAGAAGACCGACGACGAGAACCGCATCGACGAACTGCTGCGGGTGTTGGACTACATCGCCTCGCCGTTCGGCACCCAGGAGTTCCTGGCCGTCAACTACGGCGTCGAGGGTCGTCAGTGGACCATCGCCGACAACCAGTTGGTGGTCGACAAGGACGCTCCGAAGGAAGTGATCTCCGGGCCGTCCTACGCCGGCGCGCAGAGCGCCCGCGACATCTACGTGCCGAACCAGCCGGAGGCGACCAAGCAGCTGCACGACTACTGCAGCCAGGTCATCCCGACCGGCGTCGTGAACCCGGGCACCGGGGTCTACTCCGAGACCAACGTGACCGACGGCGCCAACGAGATGAGCAAGCTGAACGACCTGATGGGGGCGATCATCCAGGGCCGGGAGCAGCTCAGCGCGTGGGAGCCGGCGGTCGCGGCGTGGCGCGAGAAGGTGGGCAACAAGATCGGTGAGGAGATCTGGGCCGAGGTGAACGGCTGAGTCGGGCCCGCCGGCGAGGACGACGAAGCCCCGACCAGTCGAACTGGTCGGGGCTTCGTGTCGTCTCGGACCGTGTCCGGTCCCGGGCGGCCGGTCGGTCAGACCAGCTTGGTGGTGCGGGCGGCCGCGAGGCGAGCCTCGGCGTCGGCCCAGTTGACCACGTTCCACCAGGCGTCGACGTAGTCGGCCTTGACGTTCTTGTACTGCAGGTAGAAGGCGTGCTCCCACATGTCGAGCTGGACGACCGGCACCTGACCCAGCGGGACGTTGCCCTGCTGGTCGAAGAGCTGGAACATGTTCAGCCGGGCGCCGAGGATGTCCCAGGCGACGACGGACCAGCCGGAGCCCTGGATGCCCGCCGCGTTGGCCGCGAACTGGCCCTTGAAGCCCTCGAAGCCGCCGAAGAACTCGTCGATCGCCGAGGCCAGTTCGCCGGTCGGCTCACCGCCGCCGTCGGGCGACATGTTCTTCCAGAAGACCGAGTGGTTGACGTGGCCGCCCAAGTTGAACGCGAGGTCCTTCTCGAGCTTGTTGATGTTGGCGAAGTCGCCGCCCGCGCGGGCTTCCTCGAGCTTCTCCAGCGCGGTGTTGGCGCCGGTGACGTAGGTGTTGTGGTGCTTGGAGTGGTGCAACTCCATGATCTCCGGCGCGATGTGCGGAGCGAGCGCTCCGTAGTCGTAGTCGAGATCGGGGAGGGTGTAAGTCGCCATGTTCGTCCTATCCGTGTGCGGCTCGGCCGGTGCGCTCACCGGCCAGTGCGAGTGACGCGCGAACTGATCCCAGCCTAGTCAACGCGGTTGGTGCACGGCCGAGGGGGTGGACATGGGTCCACCCCCTCGACGCGGGGTCGTGCGGGACCGTCAGCTGAGGCGGTCCTTGGCGTCGGAGAAGCCTTCCTTGACGTCGTCGGCGGCGCCCCTCAGCTTGGCTTCGTTCTTCTCCGCAGCGCCTTCGCGCTGCAGCTTCTCGTTGTCGGTGAGGTCGCCGGCGGCTTCCTTCATCCTGCCCTTGGCCTCGTCGGCCGAGTCCTTGACTCCCATGGTGCACACTCCTTCGTCGAAAGGTGAACGTGATCCCACGGTACCCATTCCGCGCCGGTCGTACCGGCCGGTCACGGCTCAGGTGGAGCGGGTCGTGGTCAGCACCCGGAATCCCTTGGCGCTGGCGGTCCGCTCCGTCGGGTGGCCCTGGTCGGTCAGCCACCGCTGCAACGAGTCGGCGCCCAGATGGCGGCCGACCACGAGGTGGGCCCGGCCCCCGGGGCGGAGCCGGGGGAGCCACTGCAGCAGCAGGGCGTGCAGTGCCTCCTTGCCCACCCGGATCGGCGGATTGGACCAGATCTCGTCGAACTCACCGGGCGGTACGTCGTCCGGCAGGGCCGGTCGGACCCTGTCGTCGACGCCGTACGCGGCCGCATTGTCACGGGTCAGCGCCAACGCCCGGTCGTTCACGTCCACCGCGTCGACCGTCGCCCCGGGCACCTCGACGGCCAGGGCGACCGCGATCGCCCCCCAGCCGCAGCCGAGGTCGAGCAGGCGAGCGGCCCCGGGGGTGGGCTCGACGCTGCGCAGCAACACCTGGGTGCCGAGGTCGAGGCCGTCGGTGGAGAACACACCCCGCGCCGTGGTGAACGTGTAGTCACGACCCCAGATGGTGGCCCGCACGCTGCGGCGCTGTTCCGGGCCGGTCGGCGTGGTGAAGTAGTGCGGTGTCGAGCCGGTCATCGCAGTGGCTCCCGCGTCGCCCGGGCCTCGTGGACCCGGGCGACCAGCTGATCGTCGGGGGGATAGCTGACCTCCTCCAGACACAGGCCGCGCGCCGGCATGACGCTGATGTCGCCGCTGCGATCCCTGTGCTGCAAGAGACCTTGTGCCCAGTTGAGGTCACGTCGACCCGTGCCGACAGCGACCAGCGCGCCGACCAGGGAGCGCACCATCGAGTGACAGAAGGCATCGGCCCGGACGTCGACCTCGATCGTGCCGGCGCGCTCGCCGGCGGTCGTCCGGGTCACCTCGCAGTGCGTCAGGGTGCGGATCGTGGTCGCGCCCTCGCGTCTCTTGCAGAAGGCCGCGAAGTCGTGCAGGCCACGCCAGCTGGTTGCCGCCGCGTTCATGATCGATACGTCGAGCTCGTCGGGGACGACCGTGACAGTTGAACGCAGCAAGGGATTCTGGCGGCTCAGGCCATCTGCGATCCGGTACGTGTAGCGCCGCTGGGTGGCCGCGAACCTGGCATCGAAGCCCGGCGGGGCGACGGTCACGTCACGGACCGCGACGTCGTCGGGCAGGGCCCTGGTGAGTCGGCGGAGCAACAACCGTGGCAAATCATGATCACCATCGCCGGGCCGGCTCGGCCGGGCGACCTGGCCGGGATCGATGTCGACGTGGGCGACCTGGCCGCGAGCGTGCACCCCGGCGTCGGTACGGCCGGCGCAGGTGATCATGACCGGCTCGGGCAGCCGCAGGGTCTTGCCGATCCACTCCTCCAGCACCCCCTGCACGGTACGGAGTCCCGGTTGGCTCGCCCACCCCGAGAAGTCCGTGCCGTCGTAGGCGATGTCGAGCCGCAACCGGACCGTGCGCTCGTCGAGACGCTCCTCGGCAGGCTCGGCGGACGTGGGCCGGGACGTGTCCATGATCAGCTCCGCCGGTACGTCAGGTCGCGGATGGTGCGGCCTTCGCGGATGCCGCGGTTCTCGAAGCGGGTCAGGATTCTCTCGTCGAACCGGGGTGCCCACCCGTCGTGCAGGTTGGTGAACTGTGGGTGCGGGTCGAGCACCTCGCGCATCTGGTCGGCGTACTCCTGCCAGTCGGTGGCCAGTCGCCACAGCCCATCGGACGTCAGCCGGTCGGCGACCAGGTCGGCGAAGGCGGTGTCGACCAGCCGACGCTTGTGGTGACGCGCCTTCGGCCACGGGTCGGGGAAGAAGGTCAACACCTCGGTCAGTGACCCCGGTGCCAGCAGGTGACGCAGGCCCGACACCGCGTCGGCGACGATCACACGGACGTTGTCGACCTCGGCGCGGGCGAGTTTCAGGATCAGGCCGGCGGCACCCGCCTCGTACACCTCGAAGGCGATGAAGTCGCGATCGGGATGCCGGGCGGCCATCGCCGCGAGTGACTCACCCATCCCGGGGCCGATCTCCACCACGATCGGGGCCCGCCGGCCGAACAGCGACTCGAGGTCGAGCGGTTCGCGTGGCTCCACGATGCCGGAGTGGGGGAGTCCGGGCAGCGGCACCACGAAGCGCGGGGCGTACATGTGCCACGCCCGGAGCTGGCCCTGGGTCATCCGGCCACCACGTCGCACGAAGGACGTCAGCTCACGCCGCGGGGCGGCCTGGGGGTGGGTCGGGTCGGTCACGGCGTGTCTGATCCTCTCGGGAGTCCTGTGGTGGGTGGTGCGCGGTGCCGGGGCGCCGTCGGTCCCCGCAATCTATCGCGCACCCCCGTTCCGGGGCGTTTCGACGGGCTCGGCGGGCGTGATCACACGATCCCCAGGCCTGTCGAAGGTGGGAGGCCCGCACCGAAGGGCGCCACAGCGACACAGCTGGACGTATGCGTCGCGTACGTCGCTGTGGCGCCCTTTTTTACGAGAGCACCCGCCGATCCGCGCCAGGAAGGCGGGCTCGGCGGGCGTCTCGACCGGCTCGACCGGCTCGACGGGCGTGACGCGACGGCTCGACGGGCGTGACGCGACGGCTCGACGGGCGTGACGCGGCGACTCGACGGGCGTGACGCGGCGGCTCGGTCGGCGTGAAGGTCAGCGCTGGTTCATCGGCACGTAGTCGCGGGTGCGCTCGCCGATGTACACCTGCTTCGGGCGGGCGATCTTCTGGTCGGAGTCGCCGACCATCTCCTGCCACTGCGCCAACCAGCCCGAGGTGCGGGGGATGGCGAACAGTACGGTGAACATCTCCGGCGGGAACTGCAGGGCCTCGTAGATCAACCCGGAGTAGAAGTCGACGTTGGGGTAGAGCTTCCGCTTCACGAAGTACTCGTCCTCGAGGGCGATCTTCTCCAGCTCGGTGGCGATGTCGAGCAGCGGGTTCTTGCCGGTGACCTCGAACACCTCGTCGGTGGCCTTCTTGATGATCTTGGCGCGCGGGTCGTAGTTCTTGTAGACCCGGTGGCCGAAGCCCATCAGCTTCTCCTTGCCGGCCTTCACGCCCTCGATGAAGTCACCGATGTTGTCGGTGGTCTTGATCCGGCGCAGCATCCGCAGCACGGCCTCGTTGGCCCCACCGTGCAGCGGGCCGTACAGGGCACCGATGCCGGCGGCCACGGCCGAGTACGGGTCGACGCCCGACGATCCGACGGAGCGGACCGCGTTCGCCGAGCAGTTCTGCTCGTGGTCGGCGTGCAGGATGAACAGCACCTCGAGCGCCTTCACCAGTCGCGGGTCGGCCTCGTACTTCGGCTCGCTCATCTTGAACAGCATCGCCAGGAAGTTCTCGGCGTACGACAGGTCGTTGTCGGGGTAGACGTACGGCTTGCCCTGCGAGTGGCGGAACGCCCAGGCGCCCAGGGTGGGGACCTTGGCGATCATCCGGGTGATCTGCAGCTGCCGCACCTCCGGATCGGTGAAGTTGATCGCCTCGGGGTAGAACGTCGACATCGCGCTCACCGACGACTGCAGCATCCCCATCGGGTGTGCGTTGTAGCGGAACGCGTGCATGAGGTTCTTCATGTTCTCGTGCACGAAGGTGTGGTTGGTGACCTCGTGGACCCACGTGTCCAGCTGGGCGGAGTTCGGCAGCTCACCGTTCAGCAGCAGGTAGGCCACCTCCAGGTAGGTGCTGTTCTCGGCCAGCTGCTCGATCGGGTACCCGCGGTACTCGAGGACGCCGGCGTCACCGTCGATGTAGGTGACCGCACTGCGGCAGGCGGCGGTGTTGACGAAGCCGGGGTCGTACGTCGCGAGCGGGTCACCGCCCTCGATGCTGATCTGCTTCAGGTCCGCGGCCCGGATGTGGCCGTCGGTGATGGCGATCTCGTACTCGGTGCCGGTCCGGTTGTCCCGGACGGTGAGCGTGTCGGTGGTGGGGCCTTCGGTCATGGGGTAAACCTATGCGGGAGGCGGGCCGATTCGCCAACCGGGGTCGGTCTTTCCCGAGGCTCGACACCCGACCCGGGTCGCTCGGAACGGTCGGCTTCCCCCGTGGCGGCGGCCGAGTTCGTGGTGCCTCACTGTCAAGTCCCCGCGTAGGTGGGGCCGTGCCTCACATGGTTTTCCCCCGCGAAACGTTAGCTGGCGTGGAGACGGATTCCGGATGGGTCGGGCAGGTGGGGGCGGGCTTGGTCTTCGAGGCGTCGGGTCTTGTGGCCGGCGAGTCGGGTGAGTTCCTGCTGGATCAGGTGGATCTCGTGGGCCATCGCGGCGGGTCGGAGGGTGGCCTTGTGGGCGGTGAGTTCGTGTTGCTGGGCGGTGCTCAGGACGCCGGCGTCGAGGAGCCGTTGGTAGGGGGTCCGTGGCGTGTCGTAGACGCGTTTGCGGCGGCCGACCTGGTCGGTGGCGTAGCCGACGGGCTTCTTCGTGGGGGTGAGGAAGTTCAGCCGGTCACACACCAGCGGCCAGAGCCGGTTCAGCAGTTCGAGCTCGAGCCCGGTGTCGTAGCGGTGGTAGAAGCCGTATCGGCGGACGAGGTGGTTGTTCTTGGACTCGATGGTGGCTTGGTCGTTCTTCTTGTAGGGCCGGGACCGGGTGAAGAAGATCGTGCGGTCGGCGGCCCAGCCGATCAGGTCGTGGTTGATGAACTCCGAGCCGTTGTCGCAGTCGATACCGGTCACCATGAACGGCACCGTGGCGACCAGGTCGTCGAACGCGGACCGGATATGGACGTGGGCGTTGTTGCGGACCGCGCGGGTGAACACCCAGCCGGTGTGCATGTCGGTGAAGTTCACGGTGCGGGCAAACTCGCCGGCCAGGGTGGGGCCGCAGTGGGCGACGGTGTCGACCTCGAAGAACCCGGGCTCGGCCTCGACCTCGTCACCGGCCTTGCGGACGCTGATCGAGTTCCGCAACAGGCTGCCGGGCTTGGTGGTGGCCTTGCCGCGGATCGGGTCGTTCGCGCGGGCAGGGGCCAAGTAACGGTCCATCGTGGCCGCCGACATTGATTCCAGCTCGGCGCGAACCTCGCGGTCGTATCGGTCGGCGCCCAGCACCAGGGAGCCCTCGGCTTCCATCGCGTCCAGCCAGTCGGGCATCGAGACTGCCAGGTACTTGCCGCAGGTCCCACCGGCGGTGGCCCAGACCTTCTGCAGCGTCTTGACCGCGTCGTAGGAGTACTTGCGAGGCTTGGTGCGGCGGCGGTCGATCACCGCAACCGTGGCCCGAGCCCGGCCCTTGGGCTGAGCGAGCCGGCGCCTCAGTTGCTGGCGGGCATGGTCGCGGTTCCAGCCCGTGACCGACACGACCTGATCCAAGATCCGGCCCTTGTCCCGCTTCCCAGCCTGCGCATACGCGGTGGCGTACTTCTTCGTGACCTCGACCCGAGCCGACAACGACAGATCCTTCGCACTCACACCCCAGCGTGACCGACCCCCACCCGTTCCCGGGGGAAACTGTGTGAGGCACGACCCCTCGCTACGCGGGGACTTCATGTGAGTCTCGTCGGAGTTTTGCTCTGGATGGTCACCGACGGTAAGCTGACTCGCTGTTGCGTGCAGGCATGCCCGACACTCTTGACTGAACGTTCGCCCCGCCGAACTTCGCGGGGTGGGTTGGCCTGTGAGGTTCCCCGAGGGCCGGCAACCACCCGACATCGAACAGCAGCGCAGAGATTGGCAGGAACAGCGTGTCCACCTACAGCCCCAAGCCTGGCGAGATCGCCAGGAACTGGCTCGTGATCGACGCCCAGGACGTGGTCCTGGGCCGGTTGGCGGTCTCTGCCGCCACGTTGCTGCGCGGGAAGCACAAGCCCACGTACGCGCCCCACGTCGACACCGGCGACTTCGTCGTCGTCGTCAACGCCTCGAAGATCGCCCTGACCGGCGCCAAGCGCACCGACAAGATGGCGTACCGGCACTCCGGTCGCCCGGGCGGGCTGAAGGCGGTGCCGTACGGCGAACTGCTCGACAACGACCCGCGCAAGGCCGTCGAGCTGGCCGTGTGGGGGATGCTGCCCAAGAACAAGTTGAGCCGGCAGCTCATCCGCAAGCTGAAGGTCTACTCGGGCCCTGAGCACCCGCACCAGGCCCAGCAGCCGACGCCGTACGAGATCACCCAGGTCGCGCAGTGACCGAGACCAGCACCGAGACCAGCCAGAGGAACACCGTGACCGAGTCCACCACAGACGTCGCGCCGGAGGAGACCGAGGAGTCGTACGAGGGCTCGTCGTTCACCGAGGGTGACAAGGAGATCAGCTACCGCTCCGAGGCTGCCGGGCAGCCCGGGCAGGGCACCGGTGAGCGTCCCGCGGTGATCGCTCCCGGCGGGGCCACCGGCCGCCGCAAGGAGGCTGTCGCCCGCGTGCGGATCGTCCCCGGCTCGGGTCGCTGGACCATCAACGGTCGCACCCTCGACGAGTACTTCCCGAACAAGGTGCACCAGCAGATCGTGTCGGAGCCGTTGGCCACCGCCGCGGTCGAGGGCGCCTACGACGTCATCGCCCGCATCAACGGTGGCGGTGTCTCCGGCCAGGCCGGCGCGCTGCGCCTCGGGGTGGCCCGGGCGCTCAACGCCGTCGACGCCGAGGCCAGCCGTCCCGCGCTGAAGAAGGCCGGCATGCTGTCCCGCGATGCGCGGATCAAGGAACGCAAGAAGGCCGGCCTGAAGAAGGCCCGCAAGGCTCCGCAGTACAGCAAGCGCTGATCTGCGCGGTCGGGCCATGGGGCGACTGTTCGGTACCGATGGTGTGCGCGGACGGGCCAATGACGGCCTGACCGCGGAGCTGGCCCTCGACCTGTCGGTCGCGGCTGCCCACGTACTGGGGGAGACCGGTGAACTCGGTCGCAACCCGGTGGCGCTGGTCGGCCGCGACCCACGTGCCTCGGGGGAGTTCCTCGAGGCCGCCGTGGTGGCCGGTCTGGCGTCGGCCGGGGTCGACGTGGTCCGACTCGGGGTCGTCCCGACCCCCGGTGTGGCCTGGCTGGTCGGTCACCGGGGCGCCGACCTCGGGGTGATGCTGTCCGCCTCGCACAACCCGATGCCCGACAACGGCATCAAGTTCTTCGCCCGCGGCGGCGCCAAGCTCGACGACCGGCTCGAGGACGCCATCGAGGCGCGGATGGGTGAGGCGTGGCAGCGCCCCACCGGTGCCGGTGTCGGGCGCATCACCGAGGACCAGGAGCCGGTCGAGGAGTACATCGCCCACCTGGTCACCTCGCTGGGCGTCGACGACGAGGACGCGATCTCACTGGCCGGCCTGACCGTCGTGGTCGACGGGGCGAATGGGGCGGCCTACCGTACGGCGCCGTGTTCGCTCGAGGTGCAGGGTGCCACGGTCATCCCGATCCACTGTTCCCCCGACGGGTTGAACATCAACGACAACTGCGGTTCCACCCACCTGGGTGACCTGCAGGCCGCCGTGCGCGAGCACGGCGCCGACCTCGGTGTCGCCGTGGACGGGGATGCCGATCGCTGCCTGTGCGTCGATGCCGACGGCAACGTGGTCGACGGTGATCAGATCCTGGCCGTCCTCGCGCTCGCCATGAAGGAGGCCGGCACCCTGGCCCACGACACCGTGGTCGCCACCGTGATGAGCAACCTCGGCTTCCTGAACGCGATGCGCGATGCCGGCATCACCGTCAAGCAGGCCAAGGTCGGCGACCGGTACGTGCTGGAGGAGATGAAGGCCGGCGGGTACGTCCTCGGCGGCGAGCAGTCCGGCCACGTCATCCAGTCGCGCTACGCGACGACCGGGGACGGGGTGCTCACCGCGCTCCACCTGGCGGCGCGGATCGCCACCACCAGCAAGTCGCTGGCCGAGCTCGCCGGGGTGGTGCAGCGGCTGCCGCAGGTGTTGATCAACGTCGCCGACGTCGACAAGTCCCGGGCCGCCAGCGATCCGGCCGTGACTGCCGCGGTCAGCCGGGTCACCGACGAGCTGGGCGACACCGGTCGGGTGCTGCTGCGGCCCTCGGGCACCGAGGACCTGGTCCGGGTGATGGTGGAGGCGGCCACCGAACAGCGCGCGCGAGAGATCGGGGAGCAGCTGGCTGCGGTCGTCCGGACGGCCCTGGCCAAGTGACCCGGCCCGACCGGGCGTCGGCGCCCGACGCCTCACCCTGGGACGCCTCACCCTTGGACGAATCGCCCCTTGACCGGACGTCGGTGTCGCACAAGCCGATGACCGTGGTGCAGCCCGCGGTCCGCGACGACCTGACCGTGGAGGGGCGGACGGCGCTGATCGTGCCGCTCGACGCCGGGCCGGTGGTCGACCGGTGGCGCCTCGCGACCGACCCCACCGCTCCCGGTGTGCCGGCTCATGTGACCGTGCTGGTGCCGTTCCTCGAGCTGGACCGGATAGACGACTCGGTGACCGACTGGCTGTCGCGGCTCTGCGCCGGGATCGTGGCGCCCGAGATCACGCTCGACGACGTGCGGTCGTTCCCCACCGCAGTGTGGTTGCACCCGGCCGAGTCGGACTTCTTCGTCGACCTCACCACCCGGGTCGCCGCCCGCTGGCCCGACCATCCGCCGTACGAGGGCCAGCACGCCGAGGTCGTGCCCCACCTCACCGTCGCTCACGCACCGCGGATGCGTGACCGGGTTGCTGCCGAGCTGGCCCCGACGTTGCCGATCCGGCGGCGCGTCGACGGGGTCCACCTGTTCGCGTACACCCGCGGCAGCTGGATCGACGTCCGGCAGTTCCCCTTCGCCGGCTGACAAGTCGGGCCGGCTGACGAGTCGGGCCGGCTGACGAGTCGGGTCGGTCAGATCTTGCGGATCCGGACCCACTTCACCCGGTGGTCGTCGGCCTTCCGCAGGATCGCGGTGGCCCGGCCACGGGTCGGCAGGATGTTGGCCATCAGGTTGGGGCCGTTGATCGTGTCCCACAGGTGGGAGGCGGTGGCCCGGGCCTGCTGCTCGTCGAGCGCGGCGTACCGGGTGAAGTACGAGCGCGGGTCGCGGAACGCGGTCTCTCGCAGCCGCAGGAACCGCTGGACGTACCAGTTCTTGATCTCGTCGGGCGCGGCGTCGACGTACACCGAGAAGTCGAAGAAGTCGCTGACGGTCAGGCCACTGCTGCCGTCGGCACGCTGCCGGGCCGGCTGCAGCACGTTCAGTCCCTCGATGATCATGATGTCGGGACTTTCCACCACCACGCGCTCATCGGGCACGATGTCGTACGACAGGTGGCTGTAGACCGGCGCCTCGACACGGGGCTTGCCCGACTTCACGTCCATCACGAACCGCAACAGGCCCCGCCGGTCGTACGACTCCGGGAATCCCTTGCGCTGCAGCAGTCCCCGGCGTTGCAGTTCGGCATTGGGGTGCAGGAATCCGTCGGTGGTCACCAGTGCCACCCGGGGGTGTTCGGGCCAGGCGGCGAGCAGTTCGCGCAGCACCCGGGCGGTGGTCGACTTGCCGACCGCGACCGACCCGGCGACGCCGATCACGAACGGGGTCTGCCGCACCGACAGGCCGAGGAAGTCGTTGCTGGCCCGGTGCAGCTCGCCGGTGTGGTGGACGTACGTGGACAGCAGCCGGGTCAGTGGCAGATAGACGTCCTCGACCTCGTTCAGGCTGGTCGGGTCGTGTACGCCACGCAGCCGCGACAGCGTTGCGTCGGTGATCGTCATCGGGGTGGATGCGGCCAGTGCGGCCCAGTCGGCCCGGCTCCGTTCGACGTACGGGCCGAGCTGCGCCTCGGCGGTGGCCGGTTCCGACCCGGGCACGCGGTCGCGGTCGCTGGGCCAGTCTGGCTGGTCGACGATGGCGGACGGCACGGCCGCACACTCTACCTTGCCGGCGGTCGCGGTGTTCGTCGTTAGGCTGTACCGCATGTGCGGAATCGTCGGATACTGCGGGCATCGCTCCGCTGTCGAGGTCGTGGTGTCCGGGTTGCGCCGGCTGGAGTATCGGGGGTACGACTCGGCCGGCGTCGCGGTCGGTGCGCACGGTCGGATCGTGGAGGCCAAGAAGGCCGGCAAGATCAGCAACCTGGACGCCGAACTGGCCGCCCACCCGCTGCCCGCGGCGACCGCCGGTGTCGGCCACACCCGGTGGGCGACCCACGGCCCGCCCAACGACCTGAACGCCCATCCGCACGTGTCGGAGAACGGCCGGGTCGCGCTGGTCCACAACGGGATCGTGGAGAACTGGGCGACGTTGCGGGACGAGCTGGCGGCCGAGGGAGTCGTCCCCGTCTCCGACACCGACACCGAGATCGCGGCCCAATTGCTCGGCCGGGCCGTCGCGGACGGGGCCGACCTGACCACCGCGATGCGGCAGGTGGCCCCGCGACTGGAGGGGGCGTTCACGTTGGTGGCGGTCGACGCCGCCCACCCCGACACCGTGGTCGCCGCCCGCCGCAACTCGCCCCTGGTGGTGGGGGTCGGCGACGGCGAGAACTTCGTCGCCTCCGACGTGGCGGCGTTCATCGAGCACACCCGTGACGCGATCGAGTTGGGCCAGGACCAGGTCGTCACGATCACCGCCGACGCGGTCACGGTCACCGACTTCGACGGCAACGACGCGCCTACGACGCCGTACCACGTCGACTGGGACCTGGCCGCCGCGGAGAAGGGCGGCTTCGACTGGTTCATGCGCAAGGAGATCCACGAACAGCCCGAGGCGATCGCCAACACCCTGCTCGGCCGGCACGACGCGGCCGGTCGGCTGGTGCTCGACGAGCTGCGGATCTCGGAGGCCGAGCTGCGGTTGGTCGACAAGATCGTGATCATTGCCTGTGGTACCTCCTTCTATGCCGGGATGGTGGCCAAGTACGCGATCGAGCACTGGACCCGGACGCCGTGTGAGGTCGAGCTCGCCAGTGAGTTCCGTTACCGCGACCCGATCGTCAGCCCGCGCACCCTGGTGGTCGCGATCAGCCAGTCGGGCGAGACCGCCGACACGTTGATGGCGATCCGGTACGCCCGGGAGCAGGGTTCGAAGGTGCTGTCGATCTGCAACACCAACGGGTCGACGATCCCGCGGGAGTCCGACGCGGTGATCTACACCCACGCCGGCCCTGAGATCGGGGTGGCCTCGACGAAGGGTTTCACCACCCAGCTCGTCGCCTGCTACCTGCTGGGCCTCTACCTGGCCCAGGTGCGGCGCACCAAGTACGACGACGAGATCGCCGCGGTGGTCGCCGAGCTGGAGACGATGCCCGACCTGGTGCAGCGGGTGCTCGACGACCAGGACGCGGTGATGCGGCTCGCCGACGAGCTGGTCGACGCCCGCTCGGTGCTGTTCCTGGGCCGACACGTCGGGTACCCGGTCGCGCTGGAGGGTGCGCTGAAGCTGAAGGAGCTCGCCTACATCCACGCCGAAGGGTTCGCCGCCGGGGAGTTGAAGCACGGCCCGATCGCGCTGATCGAGCAGGGACTCCCGGTGTTCGTGGTGGTGCCGCCGCGTGGACGGGACCAGCTGCACGGCAAGGTCGTGTCCAACATCCACGAGATCCGCGCCCGCGGTGCCCGGACGATCGTGCTGGCCGAGGAGGACGACGAGGTCGCCGCCGGGCACGCCTCGATCCTGTTGTCGTTGCCGAAGGTGTCGACGCTGCTCCAGCCCCTGTTGGCCGCGGTGCCGCTGCAACTGTTCGCATGCGAGCTGGCGACCCGGCAGGGCAACGACGTCGACCAACCCCGCAACCTCGCCAAGTCGGTGACGGTCGAGTGAAGCCTGATCGGGTGGCGCTGGCCGGTGCGGGGGTGGCTCGGTGATCATCGGGGTCGGGATCGACGTGTGCGAGATCAGCCGGTTCGCCGCGACGATCGAACGCAGCCCCGGACTCGTGCACCGGCTGTTCACCCCGGCCGAGGCCGAACGGTCCGTGGCGTCGCTGGCGGCCCGGTTCTCGGCCAAGGAGGCGCTGGCGAAGGCGTTGGGTGCCCCGGCCGGACTGGTGTGGAAGGACGCCGAGGTGATCACCGATGATCTTGGTCGGCCGTCGTTCCGGCTGATCGGCACGGTGGCCGGACAGGCCGATCGGCTCGGGGTGGAGCGGATCCACCTGTCGCTGTCCCATGACGCCGGGATCGCCTCGGCCATGGTGGTCTGCGAGGCCTGACACCATGATCGACATCTGCACCGTCGCCGAGGTCCGGGAGGCTGAGGAGCAGGCGTTCGCCGTCCTCGGTGACGCCGATGCGCCCGACGGTGGGTCGTTGATGCAGCGGGCTGCCGCCGGGCTGGCCGGCGTGATCATCGACAGTCTGCACGAATTGCGGGTCGGGACGTACGGGGCGCGGGTGCTGGTGCTGGCCGGCGGCGGCAACAACGGTGGCGACGCCTTGTACGCAGGCCTGCGGCTCGCCCGCCGCGGGGTTCGGGTGCTGGTCTGCCGGGTCGCCGAGAAGGTCCATGCCGGCGGGTGGCAGGCCTGCCTGACAGCCGGTGCGGTCGAGGTCGACCCGGGCGCCGCCATCGAGTTGATCATGTCCGGGGGTGCGGACGTGGTGGTCGACGGGGTGCTCGGCATCGGTGGCCGGTCCGGGCTCACCGGGGTGGCCGCGGAGTTGGCGGGCGCCTGTGTCGCGGCCCGGGCGTACGTGATCGCGGTCGACCTGCCGTCCGGGCTTGCCGCCGATCTCCCCGGCGCGGCCGACAGCGCGTTCCGGGCCGACCGGACCGTCACCTTCGGTGCCCACAAGCTGTGCCAGTACGGCGAACCCGCGGCCTCGGCCTGTGGCCGGGTGACCATGATCGACATCGGACTGACCACCCGACCCGGCGTCGTGCAGTGGGAGCCGGCCGACGTGGCGCACTGCTGGCCGGTGCCCGGCCCGACCGATGACAAGTACTCGCGCGGCGTCGTCGGCATCGACACCGGATCCGATGCCTACCCCGGTGCCGGGCTGCTGAGCACCCTCGGCGCGGTGTACGCGGGGGCCGGGATGGTGCGGTTCCTCGGGGCCTCGCATCCCCGCGAGTTGATCATGGGGACGCTGCCCAACGTGGTGCACGCACCGGGCCGGGTGCAGGCGTACGTGCTCGGCTCGGGCTGGGGGGAGCGGGCAGACGGCGACCGGGTGGTCGCCGACGCGCTCGACGCCGGGGTGCCGGTCGTACTCGACGCCGACGGACTGCGCCACCTGCCGACCGGCCGGGTGGCCGTACCGCTGCTGCTGACCCCGCACGCCGGCGAGCTGGCCCGACTGCTCGACACCGACCGGCACGAGGTCGAGGCCGACCCGATTACTGCCGTACGGGCGGCGGTCGACGCCACCGGTGCGACGGTGCTGTTGAAGGGCGCCACCCAGTACGTGGCCGGCCCCGACACCGACACCACGGCGTTGGCTGTACCCGGTCCGGCGTGGACCGCTCAGGCGGGTTCCGGGGACGTCTTGGCCGGGATCTGCGGCACGTTGCTCGCCGCCGGGCTGTCGCCCGCGACGGCCGCCCTGGCCGGGGCGTCCCTGCAGGCGATGACCGCGGTCGCGAACCCGGGGCCGTACCCGCCACACGAGCTGGCACGCACCCTGCCCGCCACGATCGCGGAACTGGTGCCACCGGAACATAGGGTGAACGACAACCGAACGCGACAGGAGTGACGATGCACGACGATCGCAAGCAGACCGAGGACCGCCTCAGCCGTGCGCTGGAGGTCCGACTGCCGGCCGCGTTGTACCGCCCCACCGGTGTCGAGCTGGAGCTCGAGGTGTGGCACGCACCGGGGGAGCCGGTCCCGGCCACCGAGGCGATCGCGCAGTCGTACGAACCGATCGAGCCCGGGACGGCGTGGGGTCGGGCCTGGTCGACCAGCTGGCTCCACGTCACCGGATCCGTACCGCCGCGGCAGTTCAAGGGCCGCAGCCTGGAGCTGGTCGTCGACCTCGGTTTCCTGGGCGGGCCGGGCTTCACCTGTGAGGGCCTGGTGCACCTGCCCGACGGCACCCCGGTCAAGGGGCTGCACCCGCACAACCACCACCTGCCGCTCCGCGACGGGCAGATCAAGATCGACTACTACATCGAGGCCGCGGCCAACCCGCAGGTGATCTCCGGACACACTCCCACCCAACTGGGCGACTGGGACACCGCCGGCGACGAGCCGCTGTACACCCTCGGTGAGGTGGCGGTGCTGGAGCTCGACACCGACGTGTTCGGGCTGATCCGCGACCTGGAGGTCGCCGGTGAGCTGCTCCACGAACTGCCGACCGACGGGGCGCGGCGCTGGCAGCTGACCGCCGCCGTCGGCCACGCCCTCGACGCGTTCGACATCGGTGACGTACCGGCCGCCCGCAAGTCGCTGGCCGGCGTGCTCGCCGCCCCGGCGACCGCGTCGGCCCACCGGATCACCGCGGTCGGGCACGCCCACATCGACTCGGCCTGGTTGTGGCCGCTGCGCGAGACCGTCCGCAAGGTCGCCCGGACGGTCAGCAACGTGATCAGCCTGGCCGACGACTACCCCGAACTGGTGTTCGCGTTCTCGTCGGCCCAGCAGCACGCCTGGTTGAAGGAGCACCACCCGAAGGTGTGGCGGCGGCTCAAGAAGGCGGTCGCCGACAAGGTGATCGTGCCGGTCGGCGGCATGTGGGTCGAGTCGGACACCAACATGGTCGGTGGCGAGGCGATGGCCCGCCAGTTCGTGCACGGCAAGCGGTTCTTCCTCGAGGAGTACGGCATCGAGACCGACGAGGTGTGGCTGCCGGACTCGTTCGGGTACGCCGCCGGGCTGCCGCAGATCGTCGCGCAGTCGGCGACCACGTACTTCCTGACGCAGAAGATCTCGTGGAACCGGGTCAACCTGTTCCCGCACCACACGTTCTGGTGGGAAGGGCTCGACGGCACCCGGGTGCTCACCCACTTCCCGCCCGCCGACACCTACAACTCCGACATTCGTGGCACCGAGCTGGCCCACGCGGCACGCACCAACCGCGACAAGGTCGACGGCAACCGATCCCTGCTCCCGTTCGGGTTCGGCGACGGTGGCGGCGGGCCGACCCGCGAGATGATGGAGCGGATCCGTCGGACCACCGACCTCGAGGGCAGCCCGACCGTGACGGTCGGTCGGCCTGACGACTTCTTCACCACCACCGACGAGGCGTACGGCGACACCGCGCAGACCTGGCGTGGTGAGCTCTACCTGGAGATGCACCGCGGCACCTACACCTCCCAGGCACGCACCAAGCAGGGCAACCGGCGCAGCGAGTCCAAGCTGCGCGAGGCCGAGCTGTGGGCGGCCACCGCGGCGGTCCGTGACGGCGCGGCCTACCCGTACGACGCGCTGGATCGGCTGTGGAAGCGGGTGCTGCTGCACCAGTTCCACGACATCCTGCCCGGCAGCTCGATCCACTGGGTGCACCGGGAGGCCGAAGAGGCCTACGCCGAGATCACCAGCGAACTCGACGAGATCATCGACGAGGCCGTCACCGGGCTGGCCGGCGAGGGTGACACCAAGATCAGCTTCAATGCCGGCATCGGCGAATGCGCGACGGTCCCGGCGATGGGGGCGGCACCCGAACGTGACCTCGGCCGGGTGAAGGTGAGCCGGCACGGTCGTGGCTGGACGCTGGCCAACGGACTGGTCACGGTCAAGATCAACAACCGCGGTCTGGTCACCTCGATCGTCGACCACCGGACCGCCGCCGACGAGTTCGACCGGGAGGTGCTGAGCGGGCCGAGCAACCTGTTGCAGCTGCACCCCGACAACCCGGTCACCTACGACGCGTGGGACGTCGACTCGTACTACCGCAACACCGTCACCGACCTCACCGAGGTGTCCCACGTCGAGCAGGTCGACGGGGGAGTCGCGGTGACCCGGAAGTTCGGCGAGTCGACGGTGGTGCAGACGATCACCCTCGCCCCGGCGGCCGACCGGGTCGACTTCGCCGTCGACGTCGACTGGCACGAACGGCACACCTTCCTCAAGGCGGGCTTCCAGCTCGACCTGCAGGCCGAGCACAGTGCCGCGGAGACGCAGTTCGGGCACGTGCTGCGGCCGACCCACGAGAACACCAGCTGGGACGCGGCGAAGTTCGAGATCTGCGCCCACCGCTACCTCCACCTGGCCGAGGCGGACTACGGGGTCGCACTGGTGAACGATGCCACCTACGGCCACGACGTACGCCGGATCCGTACCCCACAAGGGTCCTCGGGTCGCAAGGGGGTCGCCACCGAGGCCCGACTCTCACTGTTGCGGGCGCCGCGGTACCCCGACCCCGAAGCCGATCAGGGCCGCCACGTGCTGCGGTACGCCCTCGTGGTCGGCTGCGACACCGCACGGGCCGCGCAGGAGGGGTACGCCATCAACCTGCCGGCGCGGACCGTGGCCGGCAGTGGCGCCGAGGTCGAGCCACTGGTGTCGGTCGACTGCCCCGACATCATCGTGTCGGCGGTCAAGTTGGCCGACGACAGGTCCGGTGACGTGGTGGTGCGGCTGCACCAGGCGACCGGTGCCCGTAGCCGAGGCCGACTCGACCTGGGGTTCGCCGCCAAGGACGTCGTGGTGACCGACCTGCTCGAGCGTCCGATCGGTGGCCGCGGCGACGGTGCCAGCCCGATCGGGCGGGCCGACTACGATGGGCCGGCGCTGCCGGCACCGACGGTGGCGCTGCGCCGCGGTGGGGTGGACCTCGAGCTGCGGCCCTTCCAGTTGGTGACCCTGCGGTTCGAGCGATGACCGATCCGACGACGGCCTCGGCCGTGGTTGACCTGGCCGCGTTCGCGGCGAACCTTGATCAACTTCGGGCGGTGTCCGCGCCGGCGGAGTTGATGGTCGTGGTGAAGGCCGACGGGTACGGCCACGGGATGGTGCCGATGGCGCTCGCCGCGCGTCAGGCCGGTGTCAGCTGGCTCGGCGTCGCGACCTCCGAGGAGGCGTTGCTGCTCAGGGATTCCGGCGACCGTGGTCGGTTGCTGTGCTGGTTGTACGGGCCGGCTGTCGACCTGACACGTGCGGTGGCCGCCGATGTTGATCTTGGTGTCTCGTCGCTGGCCGAGTTGGCCCGGATCGTCGCGGCGGCCGAGCTGGTCGGTGCGACCGCCCGCGTCCACCTCAAGATCGACACCGGACTGCACCGCAACGGCTGCCCACCCGACGCCTTCGGCCAGCTGTGTGCCGCCACACGGGAGGCGGTCGGTGCCGGCGCGGTCAGCTGCGTCGGGGTGTGGACCCACCTGGCCGTCGCCGAGGAGCCGGACCACCCGTCCGTCGCCGCGCAGCTGACCGAACTTGATCATGGTGTGCGCATCGCCCGGGAGGCAGGCCTGCAACCGCAGCTGGTGCACGCCGCCAACTCGGCCGGCGCGCTCGGGGTGCCGGCATCCCGGCTGGACCTGGTCCGGGTCGGCATCGCCGCGTACGGGGTCGACCCGGCACCGGGTGTCGCGGCCCGGGCCCAGGTGGTGCTGCAGCCGGTGATGACGGTCCGCGCCCAGCTGGTGTCGGTGAAGCCCTGCGCGGCCGGTGAGGGGGTCTCGTACGGCCACACCTGGACCGCCGAGCGGGACACCGTGCTGGGGCTGGTGCCGTTGGGGTACGCCGACGGGCTGCCGCGGGTCGCCGGCAATCGGGCCGAGGTGGTGGTCAACGGCCGCCGGGTGCCGCTGGTCGGGGTGGTGTGCATGGACCAGTGCCTGGTCGACCTCGGGCCGGGGGCGACCGACCGGGTGGGTGACGAGGTGATCATCTTCGGTGCCGGCGGCCCGAGTGCCGACGAGTTGGGCCGGGTGTGCGACACCATCGGCTACGAGATCGTCACCCGGGTCGGCCCCCGGGTCACCCGACAGCTGCAACCACGACCGACAGGAGGCGACTGATGGCGGGTCCCAGGACGCCGACCCCACGGCGAGGGCCGTCCGGCCCGGACAGGCCCTCACCCGGACTGGTGGGACGCACGGTCGGGTTGGTCGCCGGTGCGTTGGCGTTGACCGCCGGCGGGGTGGCGGCCGGGTTCGAGCTGGAACGGCGACTGGTGGCCCGCGGGTTGCGGCGCCGGCGCCCCGAGGACACCGAACCGTTCTTCTCGTTGCGCGGACCGGGCCCCGAGCTGATCACCCCCGACGGGGTGTCCCTGCACGTTGAGGTCGACGACCTGGCCCGCGACGCGCCGGACGACCTGACGGTGGTGCTGGTGCACGGGTACGCGTTGTCGATGGACTGCTGGCACTTCCAGCGCAAGTACTTCCGGGACAAGGCGCGGGTCGTGCTGTACGACCAGCGGTCGCACGGTCGCTCGGGTCGGTCGGCCCCCGAATACTGCCGGATTCCCCAACTGGCCAAGGATCTGGCGCAGGTGATGGAGGAGGTCGTCGGCGACGGGCCGGTCGTGCTGATCGGCCACTCGATGGGTGGCATGGCGATCATGCACCTCGCCCGGGACCACCCGGAGTGGTTCGGCGAACGGGTCGTCGGGGTCGGGTTCTGCTCGGTGTCGGCCGGTGACCTGACCGAGCACTCGATCCTGCCGGCGATCCCGGGCCGGACGTTCACGATGCTGGTGCCGAGCCTGCTGACGACCCTGAACCGGATCCCGCAGCTGGTCGAAGGGGCCCGGAAGGCGGGCTCGGACGTCGGCTTCGTGGCCACCAAGCGGCTGGCGTTCGGACGTGACGACATCCCCAACTCCTACGTCGAGTTCATGGCGACCATGTTGGGCGACATCCCGCTGTCGGTGATCGAGGACTACTACCCCGGGTTCGCCGAGGTGGACGAGGAGGCCTCGATGCCGGTGCTGTCGCGGGTGGAGCTGGCGATCCAGGGCGGCATCCAGGACACGGTGACCCCGATCCAGCACACGTACCGCATCCTCGAGCTGCTGCCGGGCGCGGAGAGCCTGGTGCTGGACAAGTGCCAGCACATGGGGATCATCGAGCACCATGGTGAGGTCAACGACTTGCTCGGGGCCATGGTGGAGCGCACTCGCCGTCACCTGCCATCGGCCCGGTAGCGAGCAGGCAGACAGCAGCGGGCAACGGGCCCATCGAGCCGCCGAGGCAGGGCCGACACGACGAGGAGTGGACGACGGATGACCACGCAGGTAGCCACCCGGGACATCAACAGCAACGCGGTGGGAGAGCCCGTCGAGGTCGTCCTCGTCGGGCTGGGACACCGGACGGTCGGGTACGCCGCGTACGGCGAGCAGCACCCCGAGCAGCTCCGCGTCGTCGCGGTGGTCGACCCCGACCCGATCCGTCGGGCCGCGGCGGCCGAACGGTTCGGTGTCGCGGAGGACCGGCAGTACGACTACGTCACCGACCTGCCGGCGGAGCCGCTTGCGCGGGCCGCGATCAACGGGACGATGGACGCGCTGCACGTGTCGACGTCGTTGGAACTGCTCGACCGTGGCTACGACCTGCTGCTGGAGAAGCCGATCGCGCTCGATCCGGACAGCATGTTGCAGCTGCAGCACCGGGCCGACGAGCTGGGCCGCACCGTGGTGGTCTGCCACGTGCTGCGGCATGCGCCGTTCTACGCCACGATCAAGCAGCTGATCGCCGACGGCGAGATCGGTGACGTGCTCACCGTGGACCTGTGCGAGGCGGTCTCGTACGACCACTTCGCGACCGGATTCGTCCGCGGCCGGTGGCGCAGCGAGGAGGCGTGCGGGTCGTCGTTCCTGATGGCGAAGTCGTGCCACGACATGGACCTGATGGCGTGGTTCGCCGCCCCCGGGGTGCCGGTGAGCGCGACGAGCATGGGGTCACTGCGCCACTTCACCGAGGCCAAGGCGCCGGCCGGGTCGGGCTCGCGCTGTGTCGGGGACTGTGCGATCGAGGAGACCTGTGCCTACTCGGCCAAGCGGATCTACCTCGACCTGAACCTGCACGGGTGGTACGCGTGGGAGTCGCTGGAGCACCTCGGCCGGCAGCCGACCCACGACGAGAAGTTGGCCTCGTTGGCCGGCGACAACCCGATGGGACGCTGCGTCTGGCGGTGCGACAACGACGTGACCGACCACCAGGTGGTCAGCGTCGAGTTCGACAACGGCACCACCGGCAACCTGACGCTCACCGCCAACAGCGCCCAGGGCGACCGGACGATCCACATCGTCGGCACGCGGGGTGAGATCAAGGGGTCGCTGGTGTCGGAGACCTTCACCGTCGGTCGCTTCGGCTCGCGGGACGAGCAGTTCACCACCGAGACGATCTCGACCACCGCGCCGCCCGACGCAGAGGGGTACGCAGGCCTGGGCCACGGCGGTGGCGACCTGCGATTGGTCGCCGACTTCCTGGCCGTGCTGCGGGGCGAGGCGCCGTCGTTGTCGACCACCGCGCTGGCCGACTCGGTGAACGGGCACCTGGCCGGGTTCGCCGCGGAGCAGGGACGGGTGGAGCGCCGCTGGGTCGATCTCGCCGAGCTCCGTCGCTGAGCACGCCGGTCCTTGACGCAAACGCGGCGATTTCGGGGTGATGGCCTGCTGACGCGGCGATCCAGCTGAAATCGCCGCGTTTCGGTACGCTCACCCGGCGACGCGTGCCTCCGAGGCACCGAGGACGTCGATCATGGTGCGCCAGTACGTGTCGGCCCACAGCTGGTAGCCGAGCTGGTTGGGGTGGAACCAGTCCCCGTTGACGTGGTGGAACATCCGGAACGGCCACTGGGCGCGACTCGTCGCGTACAACGGCACCAGGTGGTGGCCGTGCTTCGGCACGAGGTCGGCGATGATCTGGTTGGCGGTGCGCACCCGAGGCTCGAACGGCCAGTGGCCGAAGGTCGGCAACTCTCCCACGAAGGTCCCGGGCGGCATGGCGGACAGCACCTGGTCGAACCTGTCCCGGAAGCGGTTCGCGTCGAAGCTGCGCTTGATCATGTCGTTGCCGCCGATGAACAGGGTGCAGACGTCCGGCTGGGGCAGTCCCTCCAGCTGCGGGATCTGCTTGGCCAGCAGGGATCCCACGGTCGCGCCGCTGACGCTCAGGTTGCGGACCGCGACCGCCCGGCCCTCGCGCTCGGCGAGGCGATCGGCAAGCACCGACACGTAGCCCTCACCGGGATCGTCGACCCCTATGCCCTGTGCCGAGGAGTCGCCCAGGCTGAGGTAGCTGAACTCGCCGTCGGCGTTCCTGGCCTCCCAGTACTCGCGGTGGCTCGGGACCTGTCGCCACAGCCGCCGCACCTCCGAGCGGTAGCGAACGGCAAACGCGGCAAGCCCGAGGCTGCAGGTGATGACGGCGGCGGGGACGATCGGCTTCACGGGGTGGCTCCTGGGGCAGTCGGCACGAGCGCGGGCTCGTCGGGCTGGAGTTCAGCAGGGCGGTCGGGGCGGGGGCATGCCACCGATCCTGACGCAACCGCGCTGATTTCCGGGCCATGCCCGGCCGACGCGGCGATCGCGCCGAAATCGCCGCGTTTCGGTACGCGGTCGGGGTCAGGCGAACAGGCTCCACGGCCAGGCCGGCACCGGGGCGCGTTCGCCGACCTCGGCGATGACCTCGCGGTAGTGCTGCATCAGCACGCTGCACAGGTACGGCCAGGTGCGGTGCTCCACGGCGGCGCGGCCCTTGAGACCGAACGCCTTCCGCTTGAAGTCGTCACCGAGCAGGTCGCGGACGTGGCCACGCATCGCCGCCAGGTCACCGGGCGGGTAGAGCCAGCCGGTGTGCGACGGGTCGACCAGGTCGAGCGGGCCACCGCGGGCCGGCGCGACGACCGGGGTACCGCTGGCCAGGGCTTCCTGGATCGACTGGCAGAAGGTCTCCAGCTCACCGGTGTGCACGAACAGGTCGGCACTGGCCATCGCGGTCGGTACGGCGTCGCCGGTCTGCTGGCCGAGGAACACCGCGTGCGGCAGGAACTCCTCGAGCTCGGCCCGCTTGGGCCCGTCGCCGATGATCACCAGCTTGGTGTTGGGCAGGTCGGTCAGCACGTGCAGGTCGTCGACCTGCTTCTCGGCGGCGAGCCGGCCCACGTACACGATGATCTTCTCGCCGTTCGGCGCCATCCGGGCCCGCCACTGCGGGTCGTACTTGTCGGGGTGGAACCGTTCGGAGTCGACCCCGCGGCCCCACAGCTGCACCCGCTCCACGCCCTGCTCGGCGAGCTGACCGGCGGCGAAGGACGAGGGTGCGAGCGTCCGGGTGGCGAGGTTGTGGACGTTGCGGACCCGGCGCCACAGCACCGGTTCGAACTGCGGCACCCCGTACCGGCTGGCGTACGTGGGCACCTCGGTCTGGTAGATCGAGACCATCGGCAGTCCGAGCCGGTGGCCGACCTGGCTGGCCTTGTAGCCGAGCGCGAACGGGGCGGCCAGGTGCACCACGTCGGGGGCGTGGTCGGTCAGGATCTTCTCCAGCCGGAACTGGCCGGAGGTGGCGACCCGGAAGCCGGCGTAGCCGGGCAGCGAGACCGACGGCAGGCCGATGACGCGGGCCCCGGCGTACTCGCGGGGCACCTCGCCCCCGGCGGACGGCGCGATGACGAGGGCTTCGTGGCCCTCGGACTGGAGGTGTTCGAGGACCCGGAGGATGGAATGGGTGACCCCGTTGACCTGTGGCAGGAACGTTTCGGTGACCACGGCGATTCGCACGGTTCGACTGTGTCGAGGGCGCCTTGCCGATCGGGTGCGGCAGCGGAACGTGTCGGGCAACACATGGTGACGAAACGCCGACGTTGGACCCGTCCGTTCACCTGTCCGTGGCCCGGCGGTCATCGTGCCCCGCCCCCGCGTCCGGGTGTGCCGTTCCCGCCGGTGAACGGGGTGTACGGCGCTGGCTCGGCGGGGCGTCGTGGGACTGCGTAGAGTTGGCCCGTGCCAAATCCGTCTCCCGCGCCCTCACCCGGTGCCACAGCACCGGCCGAGGAGCCCTCGCTGCGGGTGGCCGAGCCGGCCGACGCCGAGGCGATCGTCGAGGTCATCCACGCCGCGTTCGGTGCCCGGCCGCCGCTGGATCCGCCGTCGACCGCCGATGCCGAGACCGCGGCCACCGTCCGGGCGGCGCTGGGCGCCGGCGGTGGTGTCGTCGCCGAGATCGGCGGTCGGATCGCCGGGGTGATCCTGGTCGCCGAGCATGCGCCCGGGGTGGCCGGGTGGCGTCGGGTCAGTGTGCACCCCGACTTCTGGAACCACGGCATCGGCTCCAGCCTGGTCGCGGCCACCGAGGAGTACGCCGCGGCGCAGGGCTGTCGCAGCGCCGAGCTGGTCGCCCGCCGCGAGATCGGCTCGCTGTTGCGGTTCTGGCAGGGGCGCGGCTACGAGCTGGTCGACCGGCCGGACGAGGCGCCGCACAACCTACGGCTGGTCAAGCAGCTCGCGGTCGCCTGCTGGGCGCCGACGGTCGCCGACATGCACGCCCTCGGCGGCCGGTTGGCCGGACGTCTGGCGGCCGGTGACCTGGTCGTCGCCAGCGGTGCACTCGGCGCCGGCAAGACCACGCTGACCCAGGGCATCGGTGCCGGGCTGGGCGTCGGGGAGGCGATCATCTCCCCGACCTTCGTGCTGTCACGGGTGCATCCGTCGCTGACCGGCGGGCCGACCCTGGTGCACGTCGACGCCTACCGGCTGGCCGGGCTCGCCGAGCTGGAGGACCTCGACCTCGACACCTCGCTCGGAGAGGCGGTGACCGTGGTCGAGTGGGGTCGCGGTGCCGCCGAAGGCCTGGTCGACTCGTGGCTGGAGGTCGACATCCTCACCGCCGCCGACGACAGCCGGCTGGTGCTGGTCCGCGGTGTCGGACCGCGCTGGGCCGACGTCGACCTGACCGACCTGCGGGAGGCGCGATGACCGACCCGATGATGCCCGATCAGGTGGTGCTCGCCGTCGACACCTCCGGGCTGGTGTGTGCCGGGGTGGCCCACGCCGGGCAGGTGGTGGCGAGCGAGGTGGTCGCCGACAGCCGTGCCCACGTGGAACAACTGACCCCGACGGTGGCGGCTGCGCTGTCGGCCGCCGGTGTCGGCCTGGCCGACGTCGACGCGGTGGTGGTCGGGCTCGGCCCGGGCCCGTTCACCGGCCTGCGGGTCGGCATCGTCACCGGCTGGACGCTGGCGGCGGTCTCGGGGATCGAGGTGCACGGCATCTGCAGCCTCGACGTGCTCGCCGCCCAGTGGGTGGGCCCCGACGCGACCGGCGGAACGGGGAGCGGCAGCGGCGAGTTCGTGGTGTGCGCCGACGCCCGCCGCAAGGAGCTGTACTGGGCGCGGTACGTCGGCACCGAGCGGGTGGGCGGACCGTACGTCACCGAGCCGGCTGCGCTGCCCGACCTGCCGATCATCGGCCCCGGCACCAGCCTGTACGGCGACGTGCTCGGCGACCGGGTGGCCGCCGGCGGGCCGACCCAGCTCGACCCGGGGGTGATGGCCGCGGTCGGGCTGCAGCTGCCGTCGGCCGGCACCGAACCGCTCTACCTGCGGCGACCCGACGCGGCCGTGTCGACCAACCGGAAGTCTGCGCTGCCGACCGGTCCGCGGGTGCTGCCGGGCCTGACCCCGCGAGGCCGGTCATGATCAACAACGACGTGCTCGTCGGTCGGACGGTTCGCCGGGCGACGCTTGCCGACCTCGAGTCGATCATGGAACTCGAACGGGCCGGTTTCGACCCCGCCGAGCAGTGGGCGGCCGCGGCATGGACGGCCGAGCTGACCGGCGACGACCGCCGGGTCGTCGTCGCCGAGACCGGTGATCAGGTGGCCAGTGATCAGATGGCCGATGATCATGAGCTCGGTGATCAGGTGACGGACGCTCGTATCGTCGGGGTGATCACCGTGCAGGTGCTGGTGCCCGAGTCCGACCTGCTGCGGGTCGTCGTCGCCGCGGACCAGCGGCGGCGCGGCATCGCCGGCGAGTTGATCGACGCCGCGGTCGGGCTCGCGGCCGCCGACGGGGCACGTTGGATGATGTTGGAGGTGCGGTACGACAACGACGCGGCGATCGCCTGCTACGGCCGCGCCGGCTTCGAGCAGTTGACCACCCGTGACGACTACTACGGACCCGGGAGCCACGCGTTGATCATGAAACGGTACGAGCTGGCGGCCGAGGCTGCGCGTGGGGCGGGGCAGGCGTCGTGAGCGGACCACTGGTGTTGGGCATCGAGTCCTCCTGCGACGAGACCGGCGTCGGCATCGTCCGCGGCCGCGAGCTGCTCGCCAACGAGGTCGCCAGCTCGGTCGAGCTGCACGTCCGGTTCGGCGGGGTGGTCCCCGAGGTCGCGAGCCGGGCCCACCTGGAGGCGATGGTGCCCACGCTGCAGCGGGCGCTGGACACCGCCGGGATCGAACCGGCCGAGCTGGACGCCGTCGCGGTGACCGCCGGGCCGGGACTGATGGGGGCGCTGGCCGTCGGGGTCGCCGCGGCGAAGGCCTGCGCGTACGCGTGGGACAAGCCGCTGTACGGGCTCAACCACCTGGCCGGGCACGTCGCGGTCGACCTGCTCGACCACGGCGAACTGCCCACCCCGTTCCTGGCGCTGCTCGTCTCCGGCGGACACACCTCGCTGTTGCTGGTCAACGACATCGCCGGCGACATCGTCGAGATCGGCACCACCATCGACGACGCCGCCGGCGAGGCGTACGACAAGGTCGCTCGCGTGCTGGGGCTCAGCTACCCCGGCGGGCCGGTCATCGACAAGGCCGCCACCGGAGACCCACGCGCCATCGCGTTCCCGCGCGGCCTCACCGCCCGCAAGGACCAGGCGAAGCATCGCCACAACTTCTCGTTCTCCGGGCTGAAGACCGCGGTGGCCCGCTGGGTGGAGACCGCCGAGGCCGAGCAGACACCGTACGAGCTGGGTGACGTCGCCGCCAGCTTCCAGGAGGCGGTCTGTGACGTGCTGGTGACCAAGGCGCTCGACGCCTGCACCACGTACGGCGTCGATCACCTGCTGGTCGGCGGTGGCGTCGCGGCGAACTCGCGACTCCGCTCGCTGCTGGCCGAACGTGCACCCGCGGCGGGGGTCACCGTCCGGATCCCGCGGCCGGGGCTGTGCACCGACAACGGGGCGATGATCGCCGCGCTGGGTGCGGCCGTGGTGACCGCCGGTCAGCCGCCGTCCTCACCGGACTTCGGTGCCACCTCGTCCCTCCCGGTGTCGCGGGTGCGGGTCGGCTGAGGCAGGCGGGTAGCTCGGGAACTCCTTGGTCGGGTCGGTGTGATCACTGCCCTCGTCCGGGACCGTGATCTCGGCCGGCTCCTCGGCGGCGGTCGCCGCCGCGACCTCGCCGTTCCGTCCGGGGCGCCAGTGCAGGTACGGCGACAGCTCGGTACTGATCATGATGCCCTGCCGGTGGGCGAGCAGCACCATCACCACCAGCGTGCCGACGACCACCACACCGCCGCCGATGATCAACATGAACCGGGCGTTCAGCAGCTGGCCGAACACCCCCAGCAGCGGGGCACCGATCGGCGTCCCGCCCATCATCACCAGCACGTACAACGCCATCACCCGGCCACGGAGCTGCGGGTCGACGCTCAGCTGGACGATCGTGTTGGCCGCGTTCATCGCCAGCATCGAGCACACGCCGACGAACGGCAGCGTGATCGCGTACGTGACGTAGGTGGGCATCACACCGGAGACGACGGTCATCACGCCGAACGCCACCGCCATCACCAGGAAGAACCGCAGCCGCGGCGACTCCTTGCGGCGAGCGCCCACCAGGGCACCGGTCAGTGAACCGATCGCCATGATCGTGCCGAGGATGCCGTACTCCTCGGCACCCTTGCCATAGATCTCGGTCGCCATCAGCGCCGACGTCATCTGGAAGTTCAGGCCGAACGTGCCGATGAAGAACGTCACGCCAAGGATCAACAGGATGTCGCGGCGATGTCGGACGTAGCTCAGGGCTTCACGGATCTGACGCTTGCCGCGCTTCACCCGTACGGAGCGTTGCAGCTTGGACGAGTCGAACATCGACAGCGCGAGGATGAAGGCGACGTAGCTGATCCCGTTGGACAGGATCGCCACACCGGAGCCGAAGTTGGCGATCACCAGGCCGGCGACCGCCGGGCCGATCAGCCGGGCGGTGTTGAACGCGGCCGAGTTGAGCGCGATCGCGTTCGGCAGCTTCGCCGGGCCGACCACCTCGGGGACGAACGACTGTCGGGCCGGGATGTCGAAGGCGCTGCCGACACCGAAGACGAGTGCGATGGCGAAGACGTGCCAGGTCTGGGCCGCCCCGGTCATCGCCAACACGCCGAGCACGATGGCGCTGGCGGCCATCCAGGCCTGGGTGACGCGCAGCACGGTGCGCTTGTCGAAGCGGTCGGCCGCCAGCCCGGTGACACCGGCCAGCACCAGGGTCGGCAGGAACTGCAGTGCGGTGGTGATGCCGACCGCGAGTGCCGAGCCGCCGGACAACTCGAGCACCAGCCAGTCCTGGGCGACCCGCTGCATCCAGGTGCCGATGTTGGACAGGATTGATCCGGAGAAGTACAGCCGGTAGTTGCGCTCCTGCAGCGCCGCGAACATGCGCACCTAGTGGTTCACCTTCTCCAGGATCGGGACGGCCTTGCGGAGGATGGCGCGTTCCTCGGCGCTGAGCTCGGCCATTCGCTTGGCCAGCCAGGCGTCGCGACGACGCCGGTCGGCGGTCACCATCTCGTGGCCCGCCTCGGTCAGGCTGACCATGCACTGGCGACGATCCGTCGGCTGGACCTCCCGGCTGACCAGCCCGGCTGCTTCGAGGGCGTTCACGGTACGGGTCATCGACGGCGGTCGGATGTGCTCCCGGGCGGCGAGTTCGCCGATCACCATCGGCCCCTCGCGGTAGAGCCAGCCGAGCGGCTGCAGCTGCGACGGGCTGAGGCCGTGGTCGTCGGATCGCATCTGGCGCAGCCGGCGGGCGAGCCGCAACACCACCGGTCGCAGCGCGGACGCCAGGCCGGCGTCGGTACGGAGGTCAGTCACGTGTGTCAACCCTAGTCCTTAGCTCAAGTAAATACCATTGCTAAGCACATTGGGATTGTGGATCAGTCCCATTACGCCCCTTGAGCTCCTCGACACCCTCGCCGGTACGGTCACCCTGTGGAGATGGACACGAGGGTCGGCAGCTACGTCTGGATCGTGCAGGACGACAAGGTGCTGCTGACGCACTTCCGCAGTGGCCACCCCAGAGCGGCAGCCGGCTGGACCCTGCCCGGCGGCGGCATGGAGCCCGGCGAGCAGGTGCCGGAGACGGCACTGCGTGAGGTGACCGAGGAGACCGGGTACGTCGCCGAGCTCGACGAGCTGTTGGGCTTCAACAGCCTGCACCGGTCGGCCGCCGACAACTGGCTCGGCAACGGTCGGCCGTACCACTTCCTGCAGATCATCCACCGCGCCCACATCGTCGGCGGCCGCTTCGAGGTCGAGACCGACGGCAGCACCGACGATGCCGGTTGGTTCACCCGCGACGAGGTCGCCGACCTCGACCGGGTCTCGCTGACCGACGCCGCACTCCGGCTCGCCGGCTGGAGCTGAGCCGTGGATCCTGCGGTGGTACGCCGACTGGTCGGCGACGAAGGGGCGGCGGCACTCGCGACTGCGGCCGCGCAGCCCGACGTGGACTCGTTGGCTGCGGCCACCCGACTGCGACGCGACCACGATCCCGAGCTCGCTGCGGCGGCGCTGCAGCAGGTGGCGCTGCGCCGCCGGGCCCGGACGAAGTTCGGTGAGGTCGCCGACGACCTGTTCCTGACCGCGGACGGGCTGGAGCAGGCCAGCCGGCCGGTGGTGTCGCAGTGGCGGGCGGCCCGGTTCGCCGAGCGCGGCGTCACCCGGGTGGTCGACCTGGGCTGTGGGATCGGCGCCGACGCGCTGGCCATGGCCCGAGCCGGGTTGGAGGTGGTCGCGGTCGAGCTCGACCCGGCGACCGCCGGGATCGCCCGGGCCAACCTGTCCCCGTACGGGGTGGAGGTCTTGGTCGGCGACGCGGTCGAGCTGGCCGCCGATCTGCTGGGCCCCGGGGTCGGGGTGTTCTGTGATCCGGCGCGAAGGACCGAGCGGGGTCGGACCTGGCGGGTGGATGCCTTTCGGCCCCCGTACGACTTCGTCACCGGCCTGCTGCCGGGGCGGGTCGGCTGCCTCAAGTTCGGGCCGGGGCTGCCGTACGAGTTGGTCCCGGCCGGCACCGACACCACCTGGCTGTCGGTCGCCGGCGACGTGGTCGAGGCCTCGGTCTGGTCGCCGGACGGCACGCAGGAGTGGGTGGGGGAGTCGGGGGATCGTCGGGCCGCCCTGCTGCTCCCCGGCGGTGACGAGATCGTCGTCGGACCGGAGCCGGCGGCAGTCGGCCCGCTCGCCCGGTTCCTGGTCGAGCCGGATGGCGCGGTGATCCGCGCCGGTGCCGTCGACACCCTGGCGGTACGGCTGGCCGCTCACCGACTCGATCCGCAGATCGCCTACCTGACCACCGACGAACCACCCGACACCCCGTACGGCGTCGGCTTCGAGATGGTGGAATCCTTTCCCTGGAAGGAAAAGGTCCTCCGGGCGTGGGTACGTGACCACGAGATCGGCACCCTGGAGATCAAGAAGCGCGGCATCGAGGTCGATCCGGCAACCCTGCGGAAACGCCTGCACCTGAAGGGATCCGGGAGTGCGACCATTGTGATTACCCCGTCGCTCGAAGGTGCCCGCGTGCTCGTCGTCCGTCGCCTCGAGGTGCCCAGTCGAGTCGTGTGAGGCGGCCCACTGAGGTTGCCGACGTCGAGACGGCTACTGTGTGGCCATGGCTGACCTCGGCGCGACCCGGTGGCTGATCACCGGGGCCAACGGCACGATCGGCAGCGGCCTGTGGGAGCACCTGCGAGGCAGGGTTGCTGGTCTGGTCCTCGCCGACGTCGAGGCCCCGACAGACCTCCGAGAAGACGAGGTCGGTCTGGCCTGCGACCTCGGCGATCCGGCTTCGATCGACACGGTGGCAGGGATCTGCGCCGATGTGGACGGAGTGATCCACCTGGCCGGAATTCCGAGCGAGGCGCCGTACGACGAACTCTTGCGGGTCAACGCCTTGGGCACCTACCACGTCCTGGAGGGGATGCGCCGCGGCGGTGCCCGCCGACTGGTGTACGCGTCGAGCAACCACGTCACCGGCCTGCACCCGACAGCTGAGGAGCTCGACGACACCAGCACTGTCCGGCCCGACGGCCTGTACGGCGCCAGCAAGGCTGCGGCCGAGGCGGTCGCCCGGATGTACGCCGACAAGTTCGGGCTGTCGGTGATCATTCTGCGCATCGGATCGTTCTCCGAGCACCCGAGCTCCGACCGGGAGGGTGCCACCTGGCTCAGTCACGGTGACGCCTGGCGAGCCTTCGAAGCCGCGATGACCACCGACGCCGACTTCGCCCTCTGCTACGGCGTCTCGGCCAACACCAACCGGGTCTGGTCGCTCGAGCCCGGCCGCGCGATCGGCTTCGAGCCGCTGGACGATGCGGCTGACCACCTCGGCGAGCAGGCCAGCCCGGAGCCGGAGGAACCGCAGGCTGGCGAGCAATTCGCCTCGCAGGACTTCACGCTAAAGCACACCCCGTGAGCCACCACAGCCTGTTGATACACCTCAGCGGAACCGAAATGATCGAATCAACTTCCTGCAGGGGCGATGTCGGACTGAGGGCGATAGCAGCTCAACCTGTCACGTCGTCGCGCGCCGGGATCAACGAGGTCAGCAGTTCTTGGGTCTCGGCGTCGGTGGAGAAGATCGCGGTGCCGCGCATGCCGCGGGTGAGCAACACCTTGTACGTGTTGCGTACCGCGCGGTCGAACTCCTCGGGCGTGCCCCGCTTCACCTGGGAGTCCTTGCTGTCGCTGGGCCGTGCCTCCCAGTGATCGTTCCGCCAGACCAGGTCCGGACCCATGATGACGCCGGCGTAGTCGTACTCGAACCCCTGTGCGGTGTAGACACAGCCGACCTGGCCGAATCCTGCTGGATCGCTTGCCCAGTAGGGAGTCCCGGGAGCGCCGCCGTGTGAGGTGTCCTTCTTGTTGTTCCACGGGCGGCTCCAATCGCCAATCCGTACGTCGGCCTTCAGGCCCCCGCCCGGGATCGGATCGCTCCACGACCAGCAGTAGCCGGCCGCCATCCGAGCGCCGTAGCCGGTGTCGAGGCGTCGGCGCAGCATCATTTCCATGCGGGACGGGCCGTCGACGGCCACCAAGGTGAATCCGTCGTCGCCCTCCCACGGGACCGGTCCGCCGGGCTCGAGGCCGAGGAGGCGCCGCACCCACTCCTCGTACGCCCGGCTACCACCGCAGCGGAACTGGCCGTCGAGCTCGACCAGCCGTACCGACAGACCAGCGTCCTCGGCTGCCTCACGGATCTCGCGGATGCTGCCGATCTCGCCCGGTCGGACGACCTGGTGCTCGTCGAGCAGGAAGACCGGTACCCGCGCGGCGTCGATCAGTTCGGCGACCTGAGGCCGCCCGGTCCGCAGCTCGGCCCTGGTGTAGCGGTTCGCCGACGTCTCGCGGATCCGGTGTGCCTCGTCGCAGATCAACACGTCAAGGCTGTTCTTCTCGAGGGCGCCGAACTGGTTGAAGTACCTGAACATGCCTCGCACCCGTGGCGCGCGGGCCCCGGCCACCCGACGCAAGGTCTGGGTGAATGCGCTCGACCCGGTCGCGTGCAGGGCCGTACGGCCACGTCGTGACAGCTCACCGAGGAGGGAGAGTGCGATGACACTCTTGCCCGACCCGGGTCCGCCGGTGACGATGATGACCTCCTTGGAGTTGGCGCGATAGGCTTCGTCCACCGCTCGCATGACCAAGGAGTAGGCCGTCTGCTGTTCGTCGAGCAGGACGAACTGCTCACGGCGCTGGACCTCGTCGGCGGCCAGGGCCAGGAGCTGCTTGCTCGGTCGGGCGGCTGAGCCGAGGAGTACGTCGGCGGCGTCAGCACCGGGTGCGGCGTCCAGCCGGGACTTCAGGTAGTCAAGGAACTTGCCGCGTTCCTCACCTGTGAACAGCCGGCCGTACGGGTCTTCAGGGAGGCCGCGGAGCGAGTCGACGTCGAGGTTGGTGGCGTTGTGCAGGTAGGCAACTCCGGCGATGGCATCGCGGGAGTCGGCCAGGGCAGCGACGAAGTCGGCCATGTGCAGGCAGTATCGGCGCACCTGCTCCGCCGGGTGGAGCCGCGCGCCCACACCTTCGAGTACGCAGACGTCGTCGGTCCCGTCGAGGACGTGGGCCCTGCTCCACTGCTTCAACTCGACCACCAGGTACGACGGTTCGCCCGTGCTCGGGTGGACCCCGCACAACACGACGTCGGCTCGTTTGCTCGTCAACGGCAGCCGATACTCGATCAGCACCTCGACCCTGTCCAGGCCGGCCTCGGTGATGTCGGCAGCCAGCACGGTGAGGCTGCGTTCCCACGATCGGATCTCGCCCGGCGGCGCCGACCGGCCAAAGGCATGGCGGTACTGCTCAGTCAACACGGGCACCAACGACCCTGCGTCGATCCGTTGCCTGAGATGGGCAACGGATCCGCGAAACAACGGCACGACGAACCCCAGGAAGCATGAGTGACTTCCCGCTCGGGTAGAGGCTTGTCACAGACGCACCTGTCGGGCCGCAGCGGATGGCTTACCGCTGACGATAGTGCCCTTGGCTGCGAGTGAAGCCCTTGGGCGCAGGTCAATCGATGAGGTCGGACGGCGCCAGACGTACGACGACGGGCTCGGTCGTCGTGAAGACAGCTTGGCCTTCCGCATGCTCGGTCTGCAGGTACGTGCCGCCTGTCAACGTCCACGCGGTGATCGACGGCTTCTCGGGGTCGATCGCCCAGTAGTGGGCACAGCCCCAGTAGTGGGCACAGCCCGAGCGCTCCAGACGGTCCTTCTTCAAGACCCGGTCGACCCCTCGGGTGGACGGCGAGAGCACCTCCACCGCCAGCAACGGTGCAGCCACCAGCTCTCGCTCGACCCGTGGCGCGGGTGTCACGATGAGCGACCCGTCCACGAGTTCGTATCGGTGCCCGTCATCGGGCATCGATGCCAAGTCGGCTCGCGTCAGCGGCCCCCATGTGGCAGACCGAGCACCTCGGATCCCATGCCAGTCATCGTAGTCCGCCTCCCCGCTCACGGCCTCGATCCAAGCGCTGCATCGGGGCTGACACAGCCTGGTCAGCGGCCCGCCTGTGGACAACCGGGACGCCAGGGCGTCGTGCCATCGCGTCGACGGTTGCGGCCGCCTACCGGAATCGTTGGCACTCGGCTTGACCGAGTGCTAGCGGCCGCATAGATTCGGAGTTGGCACTCTCCCCATGAGTGTGCCAATGGCAGGGACGGCACCCGCGACGACGCCCCGGCCACGACAACGAACCGAAACCTGACACTGATGAAAGGGGTTTGAACGTGGCTGTCACGATCAAGCCGCTCGAGGACCGCGTCCTCGTTGAGCCGCTCGAGGCCGAGCAGACGACTGCTTCCGGCCTGGTGATTCCCGACACCGCCCAGGAGAAGCCGCAGGAGGGCAAGGTCCTGTCCATCGGCCCGGGCCGCGTCGACGACAAGGGCGCTCGCGTGCCCATGGACGTCGCCGAGGGCGACACCGTCATCTTCTCCAAGTACGGCGGCACCGAGGTCAAGTACGACGGCAAGGACCTGCTCCTGCTCAACGCGCGCGACATCCTCGCCGTCGTCTCCAAGTAAGGAACTGAATCCATGGCAAAGATCCTTCAGTTCGACGAGGAGGCCCGTCGCTCCCTGGAGCGCGGTGTCGACATCCTCGCCAACACCGTGAAGGTCACCCTCGGCCCGAAGGGCCGCTACGTGGTGCTCGACAAGCAGTGGGGCGCCCCGACCATCACCAACGACGGCGTGACCGTCGCCCGTGAGGTCGAGCTCGAGGACCCGTACGAGAACCTCGGGGCCCAGCTGGCCAAGGAGGTGGCCACCAAGACCAACGACGTGGCCGGTGACGGGACCACCACCGCAACGGTGCTGGCCCAGGCGCTCGTCCACGAAGGCCTGCGCGCCGTGGCTGCCGGGGTCAACCCGGTCGGCCTGAAGCGTGGCATCGACAAGGCCGTGGAGGCGGTGGAGGAGCAGCTGCGCAGCAACGCCCGGGAGGTCGACACCACCCAGGACATGGCGCACGTTGCCACCATCTCCGCGCGCGACGAGGAGATCGGTTCGCTGATCGCCGAGGCGTTCGACAAGGTCGGCAAGGACGGTGTCATCACCGTTGACGAGTCGCAGACCTTCGGCACCGAGCTCGAGTTCACCGAGGGCATGCAGTACGACAAGGGTTACCTGTCGCCGTACTTCGTGACCGACTCGGAGCGGATGGAAGCGGTCCTGGAGGACCCGTACATCCTCGTGCACTCCGGCAAGATCAGCTCGATGAACGACCTGCTCCCCGTGCTGGAGAAGGTCATCGGCGCCTCCGGGACGCTGTTCATCGTGGCCGAGGACGTCGACGGGGAGGCGCTGTCCACCCTGGTGGTCAACAAGATCCGCGGCATCTTCACCTCGGTCGCCACCAAGGCCCCGGCCTTTGGTGACCGTCGCAAGGCCATGCTCGAGGACATCGCCACCCTGACCGGTGCCACGGTGATCTCGGCCGACGTCGGTCTCAAGCTCGACCAGATCGGGCTCGACTCGTTGGGTCGCGCACGTCGTGTCGTCGTCACCAAGGACGACACCACGATCGTCGACGGCGCCGGTGACTCCGAGGCCGTGTCCGGCCGTGTCGCCCAGATCCAGGGCGAGATCAACCGGACCGACTCCGACTGGGACCGCGAGAAGCTGCAGGAGCGACTGGCCAAGCTGGCCGGTGGCGTCTGCGTGATCAAGGTCGGCGCCGCCACCGAGGTGGAGCTCAAGGAGAAGAAGCACCGCATCGAGGACGCCGTCTCCGCGACGCGCGCCGCGATCGAAGAGGGCATCGTGGCCGGCGGCGGATCCGCCCTGGTCCACGCCGCTGTCGTGCTGAAGGACGGACTGGGCCTGACCGGCGACGAACTCGCCGGCGTCCAGATCGTCAAGAAGGCCGTCGTGGAGCCGCTGCGCTGGATCGCCGAGAACGGTGGCGAGCCGGGTTACGTGGTGGCCTCGAAGGTCGCCGAGATGAAGCCGGGGGAGGGCTACAACGCCGCCACCGGTGAGTACGGTGACCTGCTCGGCGCCGGCGTGCTCGACCCGGTCAAGGTGACCCGGTCGGCGCTGTCGAACGCCGCGTCGATCGCTTCCCTGCTGCTCACCACCGAGACCTTGGTGGTGGAGAAGAAGGAGGACGAGGCCGAGGCTGGGCACTCGCACTGACCTCCGCTTCGTCGATCCGACCGATCGGCAGTTGAACCGCTTGACGGGACGACCTCGGCACCACACGGTGCCGGGGTCGTTCTGCGTCCCGAGGCCACACGTCGCCGTGGATACCTCGGAATCCCGCCGCCAGTGCCGCAAATCGGCGTTGGGCAACCCGATTGACGCACGGCGGGCGGATCTGGCGAGGTTGTCCACATCACCTGACGGGTCGGGCAGCATCCTCCACAGGCGAAGCTGCCGCAGGAAACATGGCCGAGACGGCGTCCCACTGTCTCCACATGACGAGAATCAGTCGACGCAGGGCCCAGGTGCTGGAGCTGCTGGCGCACCAGAAGGTGATCCACGCGGGCCGGGATCCAGAGCTTGCCCATGTTCTCCAGGGCATGGCCCGACGCCGTGAGGTGCGACGGGTACTGCCGGGCGCCTATGCCCTGGCTGCTGCGGCAACTGCCATCGAGACCAGACTGACAGCGTTGCGACTGGTCGACCCGGATGCGGTCGTGGCGGGCGCCGGGGCGGCTCATCTGATCGGATGGAAGGTGAGCCCCGACGTCGTCGCCGCCTATCGATCCGGTGGCACTCGCGTCTGCCCTTCCGGGTTCACCTGGCTCCGAGGATCGGTCCCTCCGGAACTGATCGTCACCTCCGGCACCATTCACCGGACCTGCGCGAGCCTGACCACGCTCGATCTCCTGCCCACGCTGGGGTCGGTCGCCGTCGACGAAGCGCTGCGGCGCGGTATCCCGTTGGAGGCGCTTCATCACGCCCTGGCGCTGACCCCGAATCGACCCGGCAATGCCTTGCGCAGATCTGTCCTGCGTGACTCGCGGGATCTGCCGTGGTCGCCGACCGAACGGGCCGGCCATCAGCTGCTCCGCCGAGCCGGACTGACTCACTGGGCCACCAACGTGACCCTGACCCATGGTGAGTTCAGGGCCACGGTGGACGTGGTTCACCGACCGTCCCGCACGGTGATCGAGTTCGACGGGTGGGAATTCCATTCATCGCGCGCCGCGTTCGAGAACGACCGGTGGCGTGACCTTCAGCTCGCGGCCGCCCGATGGCACGTGATCCGCGTGACCTGGCGCCAGCTGGTGAACCACGCCGACGAGGTGACTGACCTGATCATGGGCCTGGTCCGAATTCGTCAAAGCCCGCGGATCCGCCTCCAGCCGCCCGAATCAGGCCGTTGAGCGCGTTTCGACCCACTGGAGGCGGATCGGCGAGGTTGGGCCGGCGCTAGCCTTGGGTCGGTGAGCGCACCGATCTTCGACATCGACCCGACCGAACTGCAACAGCGGACCAGCCTGAAGTGGACGACCTACGGTCCGGACGTGCTGCCGGCCTGGGTCGCCGAGATGGACGTCCGGCCGCCCCGGGCCGTGCAGCAGGTGATCGTCGACGCCATGAGCAGCGGTGACACGGGCTACCCACTCGGCGCCGTCGGCTGCGACGAGGCGTTCGCCGACTTCGCCCACTGGCGGTGGGGCTGGCGGCCGACGCTGCGCGATTCGGTCGTGATGCCCGACGTGATGCAGGGGGTGGCCCGGAGCCTCGAGCTGCTGACCGCGCCGGGTGACCACGTGGTGATCAACAACCCCGTCTACAACTGCTTCTACGGATACCTGCCGTGGGTCGACCGCGAGATCCTCGAAGTGCCGCTCGGCGCCGACTGGCGGCTCGACCTGGCAGCCATGGAGCGCGCCTTCGCCGGTGCCGACGGGCCCAAGCCGACCGCGTACCTGCTGTGCAACCCGCACAACCCGACCGGCACCGTGCACACCCGGGAGGAACTGGCCACCGTCGCCGAGCTCGCGAACGCCCACGGCGTCGCCGTGGTGTCCGACGAGATCCACTCACCGCTGGTCACACCGGCCGACACGTTCGTGCCTTGGCTGACCGTCGACCCGGAGGGGCGTTCGATCACGGTCACCTCGGCGTCCAAGGCATGGAACCTTGCCGGGCTCAAGGCGGCGCTGGCATTCGGCACCCCGCAGACCGGGGAACTCCTGCGCACCCTGACCGATGAGGTCACCCACAGCGCCTCGTACTTCGGCCTGGTCGCCCACCGCACGGCACTGTCCCAGGGGCGCGAGTGGCTCGACCAGGTGTGCCGCGAGATCGAGGGCAACCGGGTCCACCTCCATGATCGACTTGCCGCCGAGCTACCGCAGCTGACGTCGGTCCCCGGTCAGGCGACCTACCTCGCCTGGGTTGACTGCAGTGCCCTCGGAGTGGCCGACCCGAGTGCCTTCTTCCGTACGAAGGGCAAGGTCGCCTTCTCACAGGGCGCCTCGTTCGGCAGCGGCGGCGAACAGTTCGTCCGGATCAATTTCGCGACCTCGCCGGTCGTGCTGGACGAGGTGATCGACCGCGCCGTACGTGCCGTCAAGGGCCGCTGACCGTACGCCCGAACTGACCGTGCAGGAGGGGGCCGTCAGGCGGACTCCTCGTCCACCAGCTTGATGCCGTGGTCGGCGAGGGCGGTCAGTAGTTTCTTGCTGGGGCGGCTGTTCTCGAGGCCGGAGATCAAGGTCAGGTTGGGCAGCAGGGCCAGGTCGTCGACAGCCTTGTTGGTGACCTTGATCGCCTCGTCACCCATCCCCGGGTCCCAGAACGGGTGCAGCTGTCGCATGAACTCCGCACCACCGTCGAGGCCGCTGGACTGGTGCAGTCGTTCGACCTTGGCGAGCAGCTCGTCGGGGATCGGCAGGTGCTTGAAGTAGCGCTGCACCTCCGGGATCGGCTTGTAGCCGTCATCCTCCACCGAGATCTCGCGCTTGTCGTACTCGCGGGCGAAGTCGCGTACGTCGAACTTCGGCTCGAGGATTCCCTGCCGGTACATGAGTTCCTCGATCACCAGCAGTTTCAGCCCGAGGTCGGCGAACCGGTTCTCCTTCGGCCCCGGGATCGGGAACACCTTCGGCCGCTTCTTGTACTCGGTGGCCTCGTCCAGCAACGCTGTCACCGGCTCCCGGTGGGCCTTCGGCAGCCGCTTGTTGATCAAGGTCAACGCCTTGCGGTTCGCGGCCGACACGGCGACCTGCTGCACGGCGCGGCGGCGCTTGTCGGCCACCTCGTCGGTATCGTCGGATGCCTTCGGGAGAAGGCCGAGCGGGTAGTCGACGAAGCGTCGGACGAACCGCGTCACCGTCTCGTCCGGCCAGGCATCGATTCCGTCCAGCACGCTGGCGAGGATGTCGGTGGCGTGCCGGTGCAGTGGGTCGGACCGGCGTGCGTGCCGCCCCAGCATGTCGAGGGCCAGGACCTTCAGCAGCCCCTCACCACGTGCTTGATCCAACTGCAGGTGGTGGCCGATGATCCGGGCGGCGACCTCGACCAGATCGGGGTGTTCGCCGAGCAGGCCCACCAGGACGCGGCTGTCCTGCTCGGGAAAGGTGCTGAACAGGTCGGGGAGCAGGTGTGTGATGTCGGCCTGCACCGCGTCGGTCTCCGCCCCAAAGGGGGCGTGCCAGTAGTAGAGCTCCAGCATCGAGGTCGGGATGTCGCCCCAGCGTCCTGACTCGGTGCGCAGGTGCTGCTCGGTGACGACCTCATCGGGCCGGGCCATCGCCTCGGCCAGCATCGCCCGGTGCTCGGCGTCACCGGCCATCAGCAACTGCCAGGCGAGTGGGCGGGCCCGGTCGAGGTACCGGCCGGAGGCGAAGGTGCAGACGAACACGTGGCCGGCCACCCCATCCAGGCCGCCCGCTGCGTCTGTGTGTCCCAGCAACCGGTGCACGGTGGCGAAGTAGTGCTCGTACAGCACCCGCAGGGCATCCGGGTCGTCGCCGACCAGCTGCTTCCAGTCGGTGACGACGTCCGTCCGCGCCTTGTGGTCGGCCGGGCCGATCGTGGTGAATCGGGCGAGGGTCGCGTCCACGGCGGTGGTGGTCTGCTCGGCTGGCATGAGGATGATCGTACGCCGGCTCGGGGCGAAACCCGCGGCTGGAACGCGGGCATAGTATGGAGGGGTCCGGACCCGCGTCGGGCTGTGTCCGGCAGCAACGAAAGGCTTGTCCGTGGACCGCGATCTCACATCGCCCCCTGCCACCACCGCATCCTCCCACGACGGACCGCCCGAGCTCGCTGCCTCCGGCGTGCCCGGACCCTTCGCGGCGCTGGGGTTGACCTACGACGACGTGCTGCTGCTGCCCGGCGAGACCGACGTCATCCCCTCCGACGCCGACACCTCGACCCGCATCTCGAAGCGGATCAACAGCCGCATCCCGTTGCTGAGCTCGGCGATGGACACCGTCACCGAGTCGCGGATGGCGATCGCGATGGCCCGCGAGGGCGGCCTCGGCATCCTGCACCGCAACCTGTCCATCGAGGACCAGGCCGCCCAGGTCGACGTGGTGAAGCGGTCCGAGGCCGGGATGGTCGACGAGCCGATCACGATCACCGCCGATCGCACCATCGGCGAGGCCGACGAGCTGTGCGGCACCTACCGGATCAGCGGGGTCCCGGTCGTCGACGCCGACAACAAGCTGGTCGGCATCGTCACCAACCGCGACATGCGCTTCGAGACCGACGCGTCCCGCCTGGTCGGCGACGTGATGACCCGGACGCCGCTGGTGACCGGCCCGGTCGGCATAGCCAGGGACGACGCGTACGCCCTGCTCGCCCAGCACAAGATCGAGAAGCTGCCGCTGGTCGACGACCAGGGGCGGCTCAAGGGCCTGATCACCCTCAAGGACTTCGTGAAGTCGGGCCAGTTCCCGCACGCCAACAAGGACGCCCAGGGGCGGCTCCGGGTCGGTGCCGCGCTCGGCTTCTTCGGTGACGCGTGGGAGCGCGCGATGGCGCTGGTGGCCGAAGGCGTCGACCTGCTCGTGGTCGACACCGCGAACGGCCACGCCCGCGGCGTGATCGACATGATCAAGCGGCTGAAGGCCGAGCCGTCGGTCCGCGACGTCGACATCATCGGCGGCAACGTCGCCACCTACGAAGGCGCGAAGGCGCTGGTCGAGGCCGGCGCCGACGGCGTCAAGGTCGGCGTCGGGCCCGGCTCGATCTGCACCACCCGGGTGGTCTCCGGGGTCGGCGTCCCGCAGGTCACCGCGATCTGGAACGCCGCCCAGGCCTGTCGTCCCGCCGGGGTCCCGGTGATCGGTGACGGCGGCCTGCAGTACTCCGGCGACATCGCGAAGGCGATCGTCGCGGGTGCCGACTCGGTGATGTTGGGTTCGCTGCTGGCCGGCTGCGACGAGTCGCCCGGCGACCTGGTCTTCATCAACGGCAAGCAGTACAAGTCGTACCGGGGGATGGGGTCGCTGGGTGCCATGGCGACCCGGGGCCGGCGCGGGTCGTACAGCAAGGACCGCTACTTCCAGTCCGACGTCACCACCGACGACAAGCTCGTCCCCGAGGGCATCGAGGGCCAGGTCCCGTACCGCGGCCCGCTCGCCGCGGTGGCGTACCAACTGGTCGGTGGGCTGCGGCAGGCGATGTTCTACACCGGGTCGCCGACCATCCCCGAACTGCAGCGGCGCGGCAAGTTCGTCCGGATCACCTCCAGCGGTCTGCGAGAATCGCATCCGCACGACATCCAGATGACCGTCGAAGCACCCAACTACCCAAGGTGATCATGACTCCACCCTTCAGCTCCGGGATCCACGAGATCGGCCGCAGCAAGCGAGCCCGGCAGGCGTTCGCGTTCGACGACGTGGCCATCGTCCCGACCCGCCGGACCCGTGGTGTCGAGGAGGTCAAGCTGGACTGGCGGATCGACGCGCTCAGCTTCGGCTTCCCGATCATCGCCGCCCCGATGGACTCGATCATGAGCCCCGACACCGCGATCGCGATGGGCAAGATGGGCGGCCTCGGTGTGCTCAACCTCGAGGGCCTGTGGACCCGGTACGACGACCCCGAGCCACTGCTCGCCGAGATCGCCCGGATCAGCGACGAGGCCACCGTCACCCGACGGCTGCAGGAGATCTACGCCCAGCCGATCCGGGCCGAGTTGATCACCGAACGGCTCAACCAGATCCGCGCCGCCGGCGTCCCGGTGGCGGGATCGCTGTCACCCCAGCAGACCGCCGAGTTCGCCGAGACGGTCGAGCAGGCGGCCCCGGACTTCTTCGTGATCCGCGGTACGACGGTCTCGGCCGAGCACGTGTCGTCCGAGGTCGAGCCACTGAACCTCAAGGAGTTCATCTACCGGCTCGACGTGCCGGTGATCGTCGGCGGCTGTGCCACCTACCAGGGTGCGCTGCACCTGATGCGGACCGGTGCGGCCGGTGTGCTCGTCGGGTTCGGCGGCGGCGCCAGCCACACCACCCGTGACGTGCTGGGCATCTCGGTGCCGATGGCGTCCGCGGTCGCCGACGTGGCCGAGGCGCGCCGGGACTACCTCGACGAGTCGCAGGGCCGCTACGTCCACGTGATCGCCGACGGGTCGGTCGGCCGGTCCGGCGACATCGCGAAGGCGATCGCCTGCGGTGCGGACGCGGTGATGGTCGGCTCGCCGCTGGCCAAGGCCGCCGAGGCGCCGGGCCGCGGCTTCCACTGGGGCGCCGAGGCGTGGCACCACGAGCTGCCGCGCGGGGAACGCGTCCACTTCGACCAGGTCGGCTCGCTGCACGAGGTGCTGTTCGGCCCGTCCCGGGTCGCCGACGGCACGATGAACCTGGTCGGTGCGCTGCGCCGGGCGATGGCGACCACGGGCTACACCGAGGTCAAGGAGTTCCAGAAGGTCGAGGTCGTGGTGGGCTGACCGCCCGTACCCGATCATCCCGTACCCGATCATCGCACTCACAGGGGAGACGACGACGTGACCAGTCCCGGACGACTCGAGGGCCGGCGTGCCCTGATCACCGGCGCCTCCCGGGGCATCGGTGCCGCGGTGGCGCGCCGGTTCGCCGCCGAGGGCGCCTCGGTGATCGTCTCCCACGAACCGATCCCCGAGCGGGCCGCCGAGGCGGGCCTGGTGGTCAGCGAGATCCAGGCCGCCGGCGGCAGCGCGATCGCGGCCCCGGCCGACCTGCTCCACCCCGAGCAGATCACCGCGCTGGTCGACACCGCGGCCCAGTGGGCCGGCGGCCTCGACATCGTGGTGGCGAACGCCGCGATGACCGGCCGGGCGGTGTGGCACGAGATGTCGGTCGACGAGTGGGATCGGATGCAGGCCGTGAACGTCCGCGGCACCTACCTGCTGGCCAAGCACGCCCACCGGTTCCTGTGCGACTCCGAGCACGCCTCGTTCATCGCGGTGACCAGCGTGATGGCCGAGACCGGGCTGCCCGGTGCCCTGCACTACACCACCAGCAAGGCCGCCATCATCGGCCTGGTCCGGGGCCTCGCGTTCGAGGTCGGTGCCGACGGCATCCGGGTCAACGCGGTGATGCCCGGCGCGATCCGGACCGAGCACGAGGTCGAACTGGCACCCGACGGGGATGTGGTCACCGAGCGGTGGTTGAAGCGACAGGCCTTGCAGCGCCGCGGCTACGCCGACGACCTGGCCGGTGCCTTCCTGTTCCTGGCCGGCGACGACAGTGACTTCATCAGCGGGCAGATCGTGAACGTCGACGGCGGGTGGGTGCTGCGCTGACGTTCCCGCGGGAGCGCATCACGCCGTCCCGTGGACCGGCCGTTGACAGGGGCTGCCTGCCATATCTAAGTTCGGGCCACGTCCATGCATTCTGCACAATCCCATTGGAGTCGAAGATGACCCTGCCCACCCAGCCTTCATCCAGCCCTGTGCGTACGGGACTGTCACGTCGGTTCGCGCTGACCGGCCTCGGCCTCGGTGCCGCTGCTGCCGCGATGTCGGCCGGCGCCGCCCCGGCGCATGCCGAGATCACCGACGACACGACGGTGCACACGGCGACCTTTGCCGATCTGCGTGCGCTGGCCGAGCCGCAGCCGGGTCACGTCTACTACGTCACCGACGTACGTCGGGAGGGTTTCTTCCGGTACGACGCGGCCGACACCAGCACCCCTGACGACGACGGCATCACTCTCGTCGGCCCGGGTGGGCAGCGATACAAGCGCATCTTCGACGGCCCGCTGTACCTCGACTGGTTCGGGGCCGTCGCCGACTACAACCCTCGCAACGGCAACGGGACGCCGGCCGACGACGCACTCGACAGCGCGTTCGCTGCCCTGGAGCAGTACTACGTGAACGCCGACGCCGGCCACGGCTGGGGCCTGCCGAGCATCGCCTTCTCGGCGGGCAACTACGTCTTCCGCCGGGGCGGCCACCGGGTCGAGTGGCGGGTCGGGCTGCGCGGGCTGCACCTCACCGGTCACGGCATGTACCAGTCGAACCTCTACCTCGACACCGGCGACGCCGACAACAACCACTTCCTGCTGAACGACGGCCAGGGGAACGAGAAGCCCGGAGTCGTCCAGGGGTACTGGGCCGACGGGCTGTCGTTCATCGGCGTCAACGGCACCGAGCGGTTCATGCTGTACGCCGACACCCCGGGCGCCGGGGTGGCCAAGCGGATGTACTTCACCGAGTGCCACTTCGACAACCTGCGGGTCGGCTTCGACATCGCCGGTCGGGCCAACAGCGACCACATCCGGTTCTACCGCTGCCACGTCATCGACCGCACCGCCGACCAGGTGTGGTTCCACTCCGACAACCCGCAGTCGCAGAACGTGGACGCCCACAGCTGCGAGTTCACCGTGCGCGGCCGGACCTTCCTGTACTACGCCGGCGGCAACCTGCACATCCAGGGCTGCCAGATCACCGTGTTCGGGACCGGCATCTTCCTCGACATCCCCGGCGGCAACGGGCTGGGCATCGGCAACGGCACGTTCAACCTGACCGACCTCAACCCCGAGGTCAAGGAGGACGGCATGCTGCTGCGCTGTGCCGCCCGCGAGGCCAACGTCACCATGGTCAACCCGCGGTTGGTCACCGGACTGGCCCAGCTGGTCCGCGACAACTGGACCGAGGGCACCGCGTACGCAGCGGGGGACCGGATCCGGGTCGGCTACTCCGACGTGCCGCAGCCGTCCAAGCAGCGGGTGTTCGTCGCCACCGCCGCCCACACCGCCTCGGCGGCCAACCGGCCCCGGACCGGCGCGGACTGGGAGCAGTACTGGGAGTCCCGGTACGAGATGCAGATGGACGCCGGCGACCTGCACATGAACGGCGGGATGAACTGCTACTCCACCCTGCTGCGCTACTCGGCAGCCAGCGAGTCGGCGATGGACCGCCCGACCATGATCATCAACGACACCCTGCTGGTGAACCCGGTCCGCGACATGGTCGACTTCGCCCCGATCGAGGCGGGCGTCCCGGCCGGGTCGCGACTGCCGCGGGTGATCGCCACCCGGTGCCGCCCGTTCGCCGGTGGCGCGACCGGTGCGTACGCCGTCACCTCGAACGAACCGGTCGACGTGAGCCTAAACTCCGAGGGCGGGTACGACGGCGCGATCGTACCGCTGAACCAGTACGTGGTTCGGACCTCCACTGCGGCTGGGGAGGGTCTGCCGTCGAGCGCCGACGGGCCGCAGGAGTTCCTGCTGCCGCGGGGTGCGACCGTGGTCGGGGTCCGGCTGGTGAAGGCCGAGGTCGGGCAGCGTGCGCTGGCCGCCGAGCCGTACAAGATCACCAACCACGACGGCTCGGTGACGCTGTTCCCGCCGCCCGCATCGACGGCAGGAGCCGCCGAGTCCTGGTACGAGGTGGTCACCGGTGAGGAGCGGCGTTTCGTGATCACCTCCACCGCCGGGGAGCGGGTCGACGGGTGCTTCGTGGTCGAGTACCGCTGACCTCGTGGGTCGTGCCCAACCGGTAGAGTCGCCGCAGCAGTGGCGGCATCCGGGAGGGAGCATCGTGGAGAGTCGACTCGACCCCGCGCAGCGGGCACGAGCGGTGCAGGAGATGACCAGCCAGGAGTTGGACGTACTGGTCGTCGGCGGCGGTGTCGTCGGCGCCGGTGCGGCCCTCGACGCGAGCACCCGTGGGCTGCGGGTCGGCCTGGTCGAGATGCGCGACTGGGCGTCGGGGACGTCGTCGCGGTCCAGCAAGCTGATCCACGGCGGGCTGCGCTACCTGGAGATGCTCGACTTCGGGCTGGTCCGGGAGGCACTGCGCGAGCGGGGCCTGCTGCTCGACCGGCTGGCCCCGCACCTGGTCCACAAGGTGCCGTTCCTCTACCCGTTGAAGCACCGGGTCTGGGAGCGCGCGTACGTCGGCGCCGGGCTGATGCTGTACGACACGATGGGCGTCGCGCCGAGCCACCCGCGCGGGGTGCCGATGCACCGGCACCTGTCGGCCCGGCAGGTCCGCAAGATCGTCCCGGGCCTCGACCCCGACAGCTACATCGGGGCCCTGCAGTACTACGACGCGCAGGTCGACGACGCACGCTTCGTCAACACGCTGGTCCGGACCGGGGTGTCGTTCGGGGTGCACGCGGCCAGTCGGATGCAGGTCACCGGCTTCCTGTTCGACGGGGAGCAGGTGGTCGGCGCCACCCTGCACGACCTCGAGCTCGGCACCGACCACGAGGTGCGGGCCCGGGTGGTGCTGAACGCCGCCGGGGTCTGGTCCGACGAGATCCAGCAGATGGTCGGTGGCAAGGGGTCGCTGCGGGTCCGGGCGTCCAAGGGCATCCACCTGGTCGTCCCGCGGGACCGGATCCGGTCGACCACCGGGATGATCCTGCGCACCGAGAAGTCGGTGCTGTTCGTGATCCCGTGGGGTCGGCACTGGATCATCGGCACCACCGACACCGCCTGGACGCTCGACAAGTCGCACCCGGCGGCCAGTGCCGCCGACATCGACTACCTGCTCGACCACGTGAACGGGGTGTTGGAGAGTCCGCTGACCCGCGAGGACGTGCAGGGGGTGTACGCAGGCCTGCGACCGCTGTTGTCGGGGGAGGACGCCGACACCTCGAAGCTGTCGCGGGAGCACCTGGTGGTCAACCCGGTCCCCGGGCTGGTGCTGGTCGGCGGCGGCAAGTACACCACGTACCGGGTGATGGCCGCCGACGCGGTCGACGCCGCGGTGCACTCGCTGGGTGGGGTGATCGGGCCGTGCATCACCCACCGGGTGGCGCTGGCCGGTGCCGACGGCTACGTGGCCCGGTGGAACCAACGCCACCTGCTGGCCCGCGAGTACGACCTCCCGGTGGCCCGGATCGAGCACCTGTTGCACCGGTACGGATCGATGACCGACCAACTGCTGGGCATGATCGACGACGACCCGGACCTGGGCCGTCCGCTGCCCGGGGCCGAGGACTACCTGGCCGTCGAGATCGCGTACGCCGCGAGCCATGAGGGCAGCATGCACCTCACCGACATCCTGACCCGCCGGACCCGGATCTCCATCGAGACCTGGGACCGCGGCCTCGCCTCGGCACCGCACGCCGCCCGGATCGCCGGCGACGTGCTGGGCTGGGACGACGAGAAGGAGGCGTACGAGATCTCGCTCTACACCCGTCGGGTGAAGGCGGAGCGGGCCAGCCAGCTGGAGCTGGAGGACATCGACGCCAACACCGTACGGCTGACCGCTCAGGAGCATCCGCAGCCGCTACCGCGACCCGGGTCGACGCGCTGAGCTGGCCGGTTGCGCAGATAGCATGCACGCTCGACCCGAGCAGTGCCTGACCTGAGCACTTCGCCTGACCCGAGCAATTCGCCCGACCCGAGCAATTCATACGCCCCACCCCGATCGAAGGATGTCCGGTGACGCAGCCACCCGTGCCCGCCCCCGCGGAGACCGCCCCCGCGGTCAACGTCGAGCCCGATCCGCCCAAGCTGCTGAACCGGCAGACGGCGCTGCCCTGGTCGGAACTGCGCACGATCCTGCACCCCGGCGAGATGCCGTGGCTGATCGTCGCCTGGGTCTTCGGCACGCTGTCGATCCTGGGCACGATCGCGTTCGTCGTGCTGCTGGCGATCGACCTGCTGAGCGGTGGCGACGGCGAGCTCGGGCCGCGGACCGAGGACCCGCTGTACGCGGTGTGGCAGCAGATCACCGGGTTCATGGCGGTGATGTTCATCGCGCCGCTGCTGATCTACCTCAGCCGCGCCCTGCAGTACGCGCAGATGCGGGTGAGCGGCGTCCGGATGTCACCCACCCAGTTCCCGGAGGGCTACCAGATGGTGGTCGACGCGGCGTTGTCGGCGGGCATGCGGAAGATCCCCGACGCGTACGTGGTCGGCGGCGGCGGTACCCTCAACGCGTTCGCCACCGGCCACGGCTGGCGGCGTTTCATCGTGATCTACTCCGACATGTTCGAGATCGGCGGTGCTGCCCGTGACCCGGAGGCGCTGCGGTTCGTGATCAGCCACGAGGTCGGGCACCTCGCCGCCGGCCACGTCTCGTACTGGCGGTTGGTCTTCACCATGGGCCTGCGGCAGCTCCCGGTGTTCGGCAACTTCCTGTCCCGCGCCCAGGAGTACTCCGCCGACAACTTCGGCTACCGCGTGACCGGGCAGGCCGGGGCCGCCGGTGCGATGCGGGCGCTGGCGGGCGGCAAGTACCTGAACGCGAACGTCAACTTCGACGAGTTCGCCGACCGGGCGTTCACCGAACGGGGCATCTGGGTCTGGCTGGCCAACCTGACCACCACCCACCCGGTGCTGGTCTGGCGTGCGCAGGCACTGCGCGACCGCAGCAAGCCCGGGCGACTGTTCATCAAGCCGAAGGGCATGCCGGCGGTCACCCCGTCGCTGCCGTCCGGCTATGACCGGACCCCGCTGTACCCGACGCCGCAGGAGGCACAGGCCTTCCTGCGGGCGTACCCGCCGCGAGGTGAGGCCCAGTTCGGCAAGGTGTTCCCGAGCCCGCTGCCGGGTGAGGAGGGCCGTGACCCGGCCGACAGCGACTACGGCAAGCGGATGTTGTACGCAGGCTGGCAGCGAGCCCTGCAGCCGCCGCCCAACCAGCCGCCGCCGACGGGGCCGGGTGGCCCCGGCGGTCCGGGTGGGCTTGGTGGCCCCGGCGGTCCGGGTGGTCCGGGTGGGCCTGGCGGTCCGGGTGGACCGAGTGGACCGAGTGGACCGAGTGGTGCCGGCGGTCCTGGCGGGGTCGGTGGACCCGGTTGGGGCGGCCCGCCGTACGGCGGACCAGGGGGCGGTCAGCAGCCACCGCAGCCGGGTGGCCAGCAGCCGTCTCAGCCTGGTGGTCAGCAACCGCCACACGCCGGTGGGTCACAGCCCGGATGGCCGCAACAGGGTGGCCCACAGCAGCAGGGAGTCCCGCAGCAGCAAGGCTCGGCTGCGCCCTGGTCGCCGACCAGGAATCCGTACCAGCCGAACTACGGCGGTACGGAGCAACAGCCGAGCCAGCAACAGCCCGACCAGCAGCAGCCGTGGGCCGGTTGGGGACAGCAGCCACCGCAGGACGGTCCACGGTCCGGGTCCTGATCCCGACCCGCGACACGGTGGACCTTGGTTACAGTCCACCGTGTGGAGACCCCTGAGAAACTGCTGCGGCTGCGGAAGAGCATCGACAACATGGATGCGGCGCTCATCCACCTGCTCGCCGAACGGTTCGCCATCACCCAGCGGGTCGGCGAGCTGAAGGCCGACCTCGGTCTGCCACCGGCTGATCCGGGGCGCGAGGCCCGGCAGATCGAACGGCTCCGCGGGTTGGCCCTCGACGCCGATCTCGACCCGGAGTTCGCCGAGAAGTTCCTCAACTTCGTGATTGCCGAGGTGGTCCGCCACCACGAGGCGATCGCGCGAAACTCAGCTCCCGACGAGCCCACCACCGGCTCCTGAAGGGCCGCCGGACCCGACCGGATGAACGGGGCATGACGCCACGGTGTGGGGTCGGTGTCACGGCTGGTGATTTCTGGATCAAGCATGGACGCGGCCGGCAGAACCCGCCACGATGATGGCGGTGGGTCGATGACGACCCAGAATTCATCCGAAGTCCCCTCGGAAAGGACATTTCCATGCCCACTCGTCGCCACTTCCTGAACGGCGCCGCCGCCACCGGTGTCGCCCTCGGTGCCACCTCCCTGTTCGGCGCCCTGCCCGCCCACGCCGAGATGCCCGTCGATCGCATCCAGCGCAACCTCACCGGGACCGGATACTCGGCCGGCACCGGCGGCACCCTCGACTCGCAGACCCGGGCCGCCACGATGCGGTTCCAGGCCGACCACCGCTTGGTGCAGGACGGCAAGCCGGGTCCGGTCACCCAGTCCGTCCTCGCCGCCATGGTGTCGCTGGTTCGGGCACCGCTGACAAGGTGAAGGCCTACCAGCGGGCGCACGGCCTCGTGGTCGACGGCAAGGCCGGGCCCAACACGATGGCCAAGATGGGCATCTGGCGTGCCCCGGGGTACGGCAACTCGGCGATCGGCGGATCGATCCGTCGCACCGAGGTCATCCAGCGTGCCGCCTACTGGCCGAACATCGGCCTCGGCTACAGCCGTTCGCGCTACTACCGTGACCTCGACAACTCCAAGACCTACCGGACCGACTGCTCGGGTCAGGTGTCCAATTCCTGGCACGCCACCCAGTCGTACTCGACCCGTACGCTGGACAACATTTCCTCGGTCATCTCGAAGAGCAGCCTGTTGCCCGGTGACGCGCTGAATGCGTACGACTACCACACGGTCATCTTCTGCGGATGGGCGAACAGTGCCCGGACCCGTTACTACTCGTTCGAGGAAAGCGGCAGCGTCGGCGCCGTCGGGCGTGAGGTGTCCGGCTACCCGTTCTACTCCGACGGCCGCAACTGGAAGCCGCGTCGCTACCACAAGATCGTCTGGGGCTGAGCCGACTTCGCTTCCGGGGAGGCCACCGATCGTGGCCTCCCCGGGATGCGTCGACCGAGGCTGTGGACGACGGGCGGGGGACTGTCGGTGGCGCGACGTAGCGTGTGATCCGTGACCGCCGTACCCAGTCTGCCGCCCGAGTGGTCGGCCCTGTTCGCCCACGCGAACCTGATCCGTGAGTTCGGTCCGGCCGTGGTGGCGCGGGCGTTGCCGTACGTCACCGACGGGCGGGTACGAAGGGTCCAGGCCACCTCCGAGGTGATCACCGCGGAGGTCGCCGGCACGCGCCCCTGGCCGTACCAGGTGCTGCTCGAGCCGTTCGAGCCGATCGGCGGGTACTGCACCTGTCCGGTCGAGAACGACTGCAAGCACGTCGTCGCCCTCGCGCTGCTGCTGGGCCGCCATCTCCGCGGTGCCGACGACTGGGAGCAACGGCTGGCCTCGGTGCTGCCGGTCCCCCCGACCGAGGCGGCACCGCTGCTGGGGCTGCGGCTCGAGCTGCTGACCGGAGCCGGCGACGGGTCGGCGGTGATCACCCTCAAGCCGGTCCGGCCGGGCAAACGCGGCGGTTGGGTGCAGGCCGGCGCATCCTGGCACGACCTGGTGTTCGGCACCCGACCGCCGTACGGGCAGCATCCGGCCCGCGCCGACCTGGTGCGACTGCGGCAACTGGCCCTGCGCCATCCCGGATCGGCCTGGCAGGCCTCGCCCGAACCGGACCTGGCCGTCGTCGGTCCGGCACTGTGGACGCTGTTGGCCCGGGTGACCGCCGCCGGCGTGCACCTGGTGCACGGCCGCGACGGGGCGGTCGCGGTCGGCGCGCCGGTGACACCGCGTGTCGACGCCGGCAGCGACGGCGGGGGAGACGTGATGCTCCGGCCGGGCTTCGTCCCGGCGAACTCGCGCGATCTGTCCGAGGTGGACGATTCGTCCGGGGCCGTCCCGCCGGCCGGCCGGGGACCCGGTGACCCCGTCCCGCTGGTCGACCCCATACCGCTGGTCAACCCCGTACCTCTGGGCGATCCGGTGTTCGCGGTGGCGGCGACCCACGGTGACGACCTGGGGTTGTGGCCCCTCGATCCGCTGCCCGACGAGTTGTTCGTGTCCCTGCTGACCGGACCGCCGGTGCGGGTGCCGGCGGCCGACGTCCCCCGTTTCCGGTCCTGGTTCCTGCCCCGGCTGCGGCGGGTCACCACGGTCGGGTCCAGCGACGGTTCGGTCGAGCTGCCGGCCGATCCGGTGCCTGAGCTGCTGGCCCGGGTACGACACCTGCCCGACCACGTCACCGAGCTCGACCTGACCTTCCGCTACCGCCCCGACGGTGACGACGCGCCACCGGCCGAGGTGCCGATCACCCGCGCACCCGACGCGTACGAGCCGGCGAACGACGAGGCAGCCGAGGCGATCGTCCCGTGGCTGCGTGACCCGGAGGCCGAGCAGGCCCTGCTGGATCGCCACCTCTCACCCGACCGGTTCGGTCGTGAGCCGCGCTCGTACCACCGGTTCTCCGGCCGCGACACCGTCGACTTCGTCTCCCAGGTGTTGCCCCGGCTGCTCGCCGAGGGCGTCGACGTCGAGTCCGAGGGGGAGGCGCCGAGCTACTCGCTGCCCGAGGCGGCCCCGGTGATCGAGTTCGACATCGACGACCGGACCGACCCCGACGACGCGTCCGAGGCCGAGTCGACCGACTGGTTCGACCTGGCGATCGTGGTGACCGTCGACGGCCAGCGGGTGCCGATGATCCCGCTACTGAAGGCGCTGTCGAGTGGCGAACAGCTGCTGGTGCTCGACTCCGGACTGGTGCTCGACCTGCGCCGCGAGGAGTTCGACCAGATGCGCGAGCTGCTGGCCGCCGCCCGCGCCCTGGGCGATCCGGAGGCCGGGGCGCTGTCGATGCGGCCCGAGCAGGTGGGCGTCTGGGAGGAACTGCAGGCGTACGGCGTCGTGCGTACCGAGACGACCCGCTGGCGCAAGTTGGTCGGGCTGGCGCTGGCCGAGGTCTCCGACGACGGCACCGAGACCCCGGTGCCGGCCGGGCTGCAGGCCGAGCTGCGGCCGTACCAGCGGGCCGGGTTCGGCTGGCTCGACCGGCTGTGGCGGGCCGGTCTCGGTGGGGTGCTCGCCGACGACATGGGTCTGGGCAAGACGTTGCAGGTGCTGGCCGCCGTACTCGCCGCCAAGCACCGGTCCGACGAGGCCGATGCGGCCGAGTCCGCGGGGCCCGTGCTGGTGGTGGCGCCGACCAGCGTGGTGCCCAACTGGGTGAGCGAGGCGGCCCGGTTCACCCCGGACCTCCGGGTCACCGCGGTCACCGCCACCCGTCGGCGCCGTGGCACCACCTTGGGCGAGGCGATCGCCGGCGCGGACGTGGTCGTCACCACCTACGGCCTGCTCCGGTTGGAGGAGGAGGCGTACGCCAGGGTCGCCTGGTCGGCGCTCGTCCTCGACGAGGCCCAACAGGTGAAGAACCATCGGGCCAAGGGCTACCGGGCTGTCCGGCGGCTCCGGGTCCCGGTGCGGTTCGCGGTCACCGGCACCCCGCTGGAGAACAGCCTGATGGAGCTGTGGTCGATGCTGTCGATTGCCGCCCCCGGGCTGTTTCCCGACCCGGAGGCGTTCGCCACCGATGTCGCCAAGCCGATCGACAAGGGCAACCGCGAGGTGTTGGCGATGCTGCGGCGCCGGATCCGCCCGCTGATGCTGCGCCGTACGAAGGAACTGGTCGCCGCCGACCTGCCGCCCAAGCAGGAACAGACGCTGGTGCTGCCGTTGGACGACAAGCACCGCAAGCTGTACGACACCCGGCTCGCCCGCGAGCGGCAACGGGTGTTGGGCCTGCTGACCGACCTCGACGCCAACCGGATCGAGGTGCTGCAGGCGCTCACCACGCTGCGTCAGCTCGCGCTGTCACCGGCCCTGGTCGACCCCGAGCAGTCGGGCGCCGGGTCGGCCAAGATCGACGTCCTCGTCGAGCACCTCCGCGAGCTCGCCGCCGAGGGCCACCGGGCCCTGGTGTTCAGCCAGTTCACCCGCTTCCTCGACCTGATCGGGGACCGGCTGGACCGAGCTGCGGTGTCGTGGACCCGGCTGGACGGGTCGATGACGATCCCGCAACGCGACAAGGCGGTCGGCCGGTTCCGGGACGGTTCGGCCTCGGCCTTCCTGATCAGCCTCAAGGCGGGCGGGTTCGGGCTCAACCTGACCGAGGCCGACTACGTGTTCGTGATGGACCCGTGGTGGAACCCGGCCGCCGAGGCCCAGGCGATCGACCGGACCCATCGCATCGGTCAGACCCGCCCGGTGCACGTCTACCGGCTGCTCGCCGAGGACACGATCGAGGCCAAGGTGGCGGCCCTGCAGCAGCGCAAGCGTGACCTGTTCACCCGCGTGGTCGACGCCGAGGCGGGGCTCGCCGACGCCCGGCTCAGCGCTGACGACCTGCGGGAGCTGTTCTCCTGACCGCCGCTGGCTCGTGGTCCTGAACGGTGTGGCGCGTTCCGGGTCGGCCAGCCATTAGAGTTGGCCCGGTCGAGCCCGAGGCCCGACCGCGCCGATGCGTGACCCGTACCACCCGCCGATGCAGAACAGGCCCGTCGTGACCGAACCGACCGAGACCACCCCCGACCGGGCGACCCCCGACCACGACCTGGTGGTCGTGGTCGACTTCGGGGCCCAGTACGCGCAGCTGATCGCCCGGCGGGTCCGGGAGGCGAACGCGTACTCCGAGATCATGTCGCACCGCACCCCGGTCGCCGACATCGTCGCGCGTCGGCCCGCGGCCATCATCCTCTCCGGTGGCCCGCAGTCGGTGTACGCCGAGGGCGCCCCGCAGGTCGATCCGGAGCTGTTCACCGCCGGCATCCCGGTGCTCGGCATCTGCTACGGCTTCCAGGCGATGGCGCAGGCCCTGGGCGGCACGGTCGCCCGCACCGGGCTGTCGGAGTTCGGTCGTACGCAGGCCACCGTCACCGGATCGGGCGCCCTGCTGGCGGGTTGCGGCGACAGCCTCGACATCTGGATGAGCCACGGCGACGCCGTGACCGAGGCGCCGGCCGGGTTCACCGTCCACGGCAGCACGGCCGGGGCGCCGGTGGCGGCGTTCGCCGACGAGTCCCGGCGGCTGGCGGGGGTGCAGTGGCACCCCGAGGTCAACCACAGCGACCACGGGCAACGCGTGATCACCAACTTCCTGGCCCTGGCCGGGGTCCGGTGCGACTGGACGGCCGGCAACATCGTCAACGACCAGGTCGCGGTGATCGCCGAACAGGTCGGCAGCGACCAGGTGATCTGCGCGTTGTCCGGCGGGGTCGACTCCGCCGTCGCCGCCGCGCTGGTGCAGAAGGCGATCGGCAGCCAGCTCACCTGTGTGTTCGTCGACCACGGACTGCTGCGCAAGGGCGAGGCCGAACAGGTCAAGCAGGACTTCGTCGCCGCCACCGGGGTCGACCTGGTCGTGGTGGATGCGACCACGCAGTTCCTGACGGCGCTGGAGGGGGTCACCGATCCCGAGACCAAGCGCAAGATCATCGGCCGCGAGTTCATCCGCACCTTCGAAGCCGCCGCCGCCGACATCCAGGCCCGGCACCAGGCCGCCCCCGGGGCGAGCGGCACCGTCGACTGGCTGGTGCAGGGCACCCTCTACCCGGACGTGGTCGAGTCCGGTGGTGGCGACGGCGCGGCCAACATCAAGAGCCACCACAACGTCGGCGGGCTGCCCGAGGACCTGCAGTTCCGGCTGATCGAACCGCTGCGGACCCTGTTCAAGGACGAGGTGCGGGCGGTCGGTGAGGAGCTCGACCTGCCGGCCGCGATGGTGTGGCGGCAACCGTTCCCCGGTCCCGGGCTGGGCATCCGCATCATCGGCGCGGTGACCGCCGAGCGGCTCGACATCCTGCGGGAGGCCGACGCGATCGCCCGTGAGGAGCTCACCCTGGCCGGCCTGGACCGCGACATCTGGCAGTTCCCGGTGGTGCTGCTCGCCGACGTGCGGTCGGTCGGCGTGCAGGGTGACGGTCGGACGTACGGCCACCCGGTGGTGCTGCGGCCGGTCACCAGTGAGGACGCGATGACCGCCGACTGGGGTCGGCTGCCGTACCCGGTGCTGGAGAAGATCTCGACCCGGATCACCAACGAGGTCCGCGAGGTCAACCGGGTCGTGCTCGACATCACGAGCAAGCCGCCCGGCACCATCGAGTGGGAGTGACCCCGTCGTCGTCAGGTCTCGCGCGTCAGCGCATCAGGGTGCTGCGCTGCGGCAGCAGGAAGGCGCCGACGATGTAGGCGACGATCGGGACACCGGTGAACACGCTCAGCACCACCGTCAGGATGCGGACGAGGTTGGTGTCGAGGCCGAAGTACTGGGCGACGCCGGCGCACACGCCGGCGATCACCTTGTCATCACTGGACCGTACGAGTTCCTTGCTGGCCATGGGTCTCACTCCTCTGGGTTGGGGTGCTGCTGCTGATGCTGATCGGGCGGGTTGGTGGTTGGCCGGTCGGCCGGTCGGGGAGGCGATGCCGTCGGTCGAGGGGTGCGCTGTTGGCTGAACACGATACCGACGGCGCCGATCGCGACCAGGGCGAGCGGGGCCACCGTTTGGGCGATGCTCCACATTGCACCACCGCCGAGGGCGGCCAGGGTGAGCAGTGCGACACCGCAGACGACGAGTCCGATCACCAGCGTCAGTACGTCGGGGCGACCGCGGGGTGCATCCGGTGACGGCCGGTGGCCGGGTCCGGTGCCGTCCGGGTCGGGCGTGGCCGAGTCGTGGAAGTGGGTCATTTGACGACCACCGTGCCGGTGTCGACGTGGATGTCGATGGTCAGCGTCGGCTCACCCGGGCGGTTCACGATGTGCTGTTCCCGGACGACGTCGACACCGGTGCTGCTCTCCCCGGCCATGGTGACCGAGCCGGCGTCCATGTGGACGCGGACGAGCACGTTGGCTCCTTCGGGCAACTCGAGCACCAGTGCGCCGGCATCCATCGTCACCTCGTACGTGGCGTCCCGGTCGACGACCAGGTCGGTCAGGTCGATCCGCACCGATCCGACGTCGAACGAGTCGTGCTCGGGCAAGGCGTCGGAGCCGGCCACGCTCTCGCCCATCGAGGTGTAGGCGAGCCGGGTGGTGCCGTCACCACCGGTCTGGACGTCACCGGTCGAACCGAGCCCGGCGATCGTGATGAGCAGCACGACCAGGGTCGTGGGCAGCAGGCCGCGGGCACGCCCGGTGAAGGCGGACACGACGAGCGCGGCGCCGAGCGCGAGCAGTGCGGCGGCCGCGTACCCGGCGAACGGGATCGACAGCCCGCCGACGATGCTCACCACGATCATGGCGAGGACGACGACCCCGGCGGAGATCAGACCCCACCGGCGGACCCGGCGGGCACTGCGACCGTCCCGGCGTCGGGTCCGGGCGCTGCCGGGCCGGTGCAGCCACGCCGGCTCCTCCGACGTCGCGGACCGGGGTCCGTACAGGCCGACCGGGTCGGGGTGGGCGAAGAATTCGCGGGCCTGCCGGTCGTGGTCGAGGTTGACCGCCTGCGGTACGACCGGTGGCAGCTGCTCGGACCAGCCGGCCGGCTCAGGGTCGGCGGCGGTCCGGGGGCCGCCGGGGGAGTCGGGGCCGATCGGGGTGGATGTGGGGTACGGGTGGCCGGGGGCAGCGAGGCTGCCGGTACCCGGGGTGTCCTTCCTCGGCGATGTGGCGTGCGTAGGCGATGTGGCGTGCGTAGGCGATGTGGCGTGCGTCGGCGAACTCGCTGCGTCCCCGGCCGTGTCGTCGGTCCGGCCGTCGGAACGCTTGCCCTTGCGGTAGACGAGGAAGTACCAGACGGCGGCGACGATCAGCACCGGGCCGGTGCTGATCGGCAGCATGGTGCCGACCGTGGACATCACGGTGATCCCGACCGCGACCGTGATCATCACCCACGCCCAGCGCGGCACCCGGGCGGTGGCCGGCCACTTCTCCATCAGCGGACCGGTGGTCCGGCCGTGGCGGGGGAGCAGCAGCCACCCGGCGCCGTACAGCACGGCGCCCAAGCCGCCGCAGAACGCGACCACGACGGCACCGATGCGCACCAACAGCGGATCGATGCGCCAGCGATCGGCGATCCCGGCGCACAGGCCCGCGATCTTGCCGCTGTCGGCGGCGCGCTCGATCTCCCACACCCGTTCCATGGCATCCATCTTGCTGCGCCCACACCCGGCTTCCAATAAGGGTTCACCCCCAAACAGGCCCGGTCACGTGCCGTCGAGGATGCCGAACTTGTCCTGACGTGTGAGGCTGGGCACAGCATGACAGACGACAAGGACCAGGCCGAAGGCCTCGGGCACCGGGCCGACCCGACCGTACGGCCGACGGTCCCGTCGGCGACGCCCGCAACGCCGGACACGTCCACCCCGAGCGGGGGCGCCGCCGCCGAGCCGATGCGCGGCCGTGCGGTGCGCGTGGCCGACGGCTCCTGGCTCGGCGGGGTCTGCTCGGGACTGGCCGCCCACCTCGGGGTGCCGATCCTGGTGGTCCGGTTGGTGTTCGTCGGGCTCTTCTGCACCCAGTTCATCGGCGCCCTGCTGTACGCCGTGCTGTGGCTGGTGATGCCGACCCGGGCACGTCCGCAGCAGGCGCCCGGCCTGGATGCGGCCAGCCGGGCCAACATGCGGCCCGCCACCACCGGCCCGCAGGCCGCCGACGTCGGTGCCGTGGTGGCCCTCGGGGTGTTCGGGATCGGCGTGATCTGGCTGGTCCAACTCAGCGGGTGGGGCGTACCGCAGCTCATCTTCTGGCCGGTCACCGCCGCCTGTGCCGGTGCCGCACTGGTCTGGCGACAGGCCGACCAGGGGCGCCTCAACCCCGATCGCAGTCCGGACCGGTCGTGGCTCAGTCGGGTGCTGGCCGGCGGCGGCTGGGCGGCGGTGCTGCGGATCACCATCGGGCTCGGCCTGGTCGCGCTCTCGGTCGGACTGCTGTTGATCACCCAGGGTGACCTGCGGCAGTTGCCGCAGGTGCTGGCGATGACGGCCCTTGCGCTGGCGGGGCTCAGCGTGGTCCTGGCGCCGTGGGTGTCGCGCTCCCAGGCCGCCCTGGAGGAGGCGCGGGAGGAACGTGCCCGGGCCGACGCGCGTGCCGACGTCGCCGCCCACCTGCACGACTCCGTCCTGCAGACCCTGGCGCTGATCCAGAAGCAGTCGCGGGACAGCCGCACCGTCGAGTCGTTGGCGCGGCGGCAGGAACGCGAGCTGCGGCACTGGTTGTACGGTGACGAGGTCGACGAGGCCACACTGAAGGCCGCCTTCACCGCCACCGCCGCCGAGGTGGAGGACGAGCACACGGTGCCGATCGAGGTGGTCGTCGTCGGTGATCATGAACTGACCCCGGGGCTGCGCGCACTGGTGCGGGCGGCCCGGGAGGCGATGGTCAACGCCGCCAAGCACTCCGGTGACGACAAGGTCGACGTGTACGCCGAGGTCGACGGCAACCGCGTCGAGGTCTTCATCCGTGACCGCGGGCAGGGATTCGACCTCGACGGGGTACCCGATGACCGGCAGGGAGTGCGAGGGAGCATCATCGACCGTATGGACCGCCACGGCGGCCGCGCGGTGATCAGGTCCACACCGGACACCGGAACCGAAGTACGACTGGAGATGGAGACATGACCGAACAGCGTGGGACGAACGGACCGACCGCTGGCCGCCCATCCGGGACAGCGGCATCGCCCTCTGCCGGAGGCGCCCCCTCGGCCGGGGTTGCCCCCTCGGCCGGAGGTGCCCCCTCGTCCGGGGTTGCCCCCTCGTCCGGTGTTGCCCCGTCGGGCGCCGAGGCCGGGGCCGGTGGCGGCGCGGATCCGAATGCGAGGTTGCGGGTCGTCGTGGTCGACGACCACGCGATGTTCCGCAGCGGCGTGAAGGCCGAGATCGGCAACGACCTGGAGGTCGTCGGCGAGGGGCACGACGTCGACAGTGCGGTGGCCGCGATCCGGGCGACCCGACCCGACGTGGTGCTGTTGGACGTCCACCTGCCCGGCGGTGGTGGGGTCGGCGTACTGCAGCAGGTGTTGCAGGGCGACCCGGACGCCAAGTTCCTGGGCCTGTCGGTGTCCGACGCCGCCGAGGACGTGATCGGCGTCATCCGCGCCGGTGCCCGGGGATACGTCACGAAGTCGATCAAGCCGGCCGAGCTGGTCGACGCCGTACGTCGGATCGCCGATGGGGACGCGGTGTTCTCCCCCCGGTTGGCCGGCTTCGTGCTGGACGCCTTCTCCGGGTCGATCGACGTGGCGAGTGTCGACGAGGACCTTGATCGACTGTCGGCCAGGGAGCGGGAGGTGCTCCGGCTGATCGCGCGCGGCTATGCGTACAAGGAGGTCGCCAAGGAGCTGTTCATCTCGATCAAGACCGTCGAGACCCACGTCTCCAGCGTGCTCCGCAAGCTGCAGTTGTCCAACCGGCACCAGCTGACCCGGTGGGCCACCGACCGCAAGCTGGTGTGACCTGCTGGTGATCAGGTACGACGAAGGGCCCGGATTCCTCCGGGCCCTTCGTCGTTGTTCGGGGTGTTGCGGTTGTTTCGGGTGGTCGTCAGGCGGCCCGGCTCTTCTTGGTGACGAAGCCGTAGATCACCAGCACGATCAGGGATCCGACGATGGCGGTGATCAACGAGATGAACCAGTTGCCCTGGAGGGCGAAGCTGAATCCGTTGCCGACGATCAGGTTGCCGATCAGTCCGCCCAGCAGTGCGCCGATGACACCCAGCACGATGGTCATGATGATGCCGCCACCCTGCTTGCCGGGCATGATCAGCTTGGCGAGTGCGCCGGCGACGAGACCGAGAATGACGTAGAAGATAATGGTCATGCGTGCCATCTCCTTCGGTGGTCCATGCGGCGCCCCCGATGGGCGCGTCGAGCACGTGGACCGTCCTTTCCACAGTAGAGATGCCACCGGGGTCGCCGCAACAACCGAATCGCCGGGGGCGCCTCCGCGTGATGGAACGGTGATCATCTGCGGGCCCCGAGGGCGTGCCATGTGACAGGTTTCTCGGCCTGGCGCACCCACTCTTGCGAACCCTGAGCCTCGGGCCGGGCAAGGCGTTCCCGCGGGAACGTCCGGGGCCTGCTGAGTGGGCAGTTGGCGAAGCCTGGTTTCACCGAGTGGGCAGTTGGCGAGGCCTGGTTTCACCGAGTGGGCAGTTGGCGAGGCCTGGTTTCACCGAGTGGGCAGTTGGCGAGGCCCGGTTTCACCGAGAGGTCAGTCGGAGAGGCAAACTTCGGCTCTCCGCCTCTCCGGCTGCCCTCTCGATGACGCGCGGACCCGGGTTGGCGGGCAGTTGACGTGAGCTGAGCACTGGCCGGCCCGAGCTGCCGGTCGTTCCACGGTATGGCAGGCGTTCCTGTGTATGGCACACGTTCTTCGGGTGGCACAGGTTCCTCGGTATGGCACACGCTTCCGGACGCTGGAGCGTATGTCACGGCGTGCAAGGTGTGCCGCGGCCAGGAAGTGGTGTCACGACGAGGCAGTGGTGTCGCGGTGGCCGGGGAGTCGTCCGGGGTTGCATCTCGTTGTTTGTATCAGTACATTGTTTGTATTGATACATCGAGTGGGGCGAACGCAAGGAGGCAGGGATGAGCGTGGCAGTGTGGGTCGCCGTGGCGGTGGCCGTGTGGGTCGGGTCGGTCCCGATCACCCAAGGCCTGCGGATCAACGAGAAGGAACTCGCGAAGTACGTGGCACGGCAGGGGCTGCCGCTACCGGCACACCTGCGTGAACCGCTGCTGCGCCGGATCACCACCCACGAGCGGTGGGCCAGCAGCGGTGCCGTGACCGCGATCGGGCTGAGCGCCATAGCTGCGGTGTTCCTGATGGGGCCCAACGCCGACGCCGCCGCGGTCATCATCGTGCTGTCGGTTCCCGTGGGCATCGGCGTCGGGGGAGTGATCGCGATCCTGGTCGGCCGCCACCAGTTCAATCCGACGGCGCCACGGGTCGCGCGGACCCGGGCCACGACCTTGGCCGACTACGTCCCGGCCCGCACCCGCCGTACGGCCCGGGTCGTGACCGCCGTGGCCATCGTGGTCGCCCTGCTGGCGGCGTCGACACAACTTCTGATGTCGGGCGTGCTGCGCGGCGAGGGGCAGGGGCCGTGGCTGCTCGCCCAGGCGTTGGTGACCGCAGTCCTGACGCTGGTGTTCCTGGTCATCGCCGAGGTGCTCGGCCGGGTCGCCGTGGCTCGACCCCAGCATGCAGAGTCGCGGCTGGAACTGGCGTGGGACGACGTGTGTCGCTCCGAATCGTTGCGGGCCCTGCATCACACCCCCATCGTGCTGGGCGTCCTGGCTTCCCTCGCGACGACCGTGTTGCGGGTCGCCTCGCCGGCCGGCCTGGTGGCGGGTCCGGTGGGGCTGATCACGTTCGTGATCATGGTCGTACTCTCGCTGGGGGCCACCGCGCTCGCCCTGTGGTCCGCGTGGCCCCGTGGCCATGCCGGTCGGGCCAGCCACGTCAGGCAACGGCTCTGGGCGGGCGAGGAGTTCATCACCGAGGCCCGGGAACGCACGTGCTGATCATCGATCCGACTGGGCGGCCACCGTACGAGCAACTGCGCACCCAACTGATCAATCAGATCACCAGCGGTGAGCTGCCCCCGGGGACGCGGCTGCCTCCGGTCCGCCGGCTGGCCGACGACCTCGGCCTGGCGCCGAACACGGTGGCCCGCACCTACCGGGAGCTGGAGGCGGCCGGATTCGTCCGGACCCGGGGACGCAACGGCACCGTCGTGTCGTCCCCGGACGTCGGCGACGACGAGGTCCACACGAGAGCCGTCCAGTTGACCACGCAGTACGTGGCCGAGATGCGAGGCCTCGGGATCGACCGGGAGTCGCTGCTCGGCTTCGTGCAGCGCGCCATGATCAACAGCTGATCAGACGCCAGCGCTGCTCGCGTCAGAGCAGTTGGCGGAACGGGGAGAGCACCGTCTCCGACACCTTCACCAAGAGATGGCGCTTGGTCCAGTGGGGCAGCTCCAGCTCGATGCAGTTGCCCGAGTCGACCCGGAAGATCTCCTCCAACTGGTTGGCGACGTTGTCGTCGAACATCTCCACGTTGATCTCGTAGTTGCCCAACAGGCTGAGTCGGTCGATGTTCGCCGTGCCGACCGTGGACCACCGACCGTCGATGGTCGCCGTCTTCGCGTGCACCATCGCCCCCTGGTACAGGAACAGCCGGATGCCACTGCGGAGCAGTTGGTCGTAGAAGCCTCGCGACAACCAGTCAGCGACGATGTGGTTGGACTCGGCCGGCACGATGATGCGTACGTCGACCCCGCGGCGCACCGCCGCCTCCAACGCCATGATCATGTCGCCGTCGGGGATCAGGTAGGCGTGGGTCAGGTAGATGTGGTCCTTGGCGCGGTCGATCGCGTCGAGGTACATCCCGCGGATCGGATACAGCAGGTGGCGCGGGATGTTGCGATGCACCTGGAAGTTGGGAACCCATGTCCGCTCGGTCGGATCCGGCAGGATCGGGCGCTTCTTGTTGGGTTCGGCGTTCCAGTAGTCGATGAACGCGTTCTGGATCTCGGGGACCACGTCGCCGGTGAGCCGGGCGTGGGTGTCACGCCAGTCCGTCGCGTACAGCGAACCGATGTTGTAGCCACCGACGAAGGCGACGTCGTCGTCCACCACCATGATCTTGCGGTGATTGCGGCCCGACCAGCGGGGGTGCCAGAACATCAGGCCGCCGTTCAGCAACGGGTGCCGCTTCACGTGCACCGACGGTGGCATCGTGAAGAAGTCGGGGCGCACCACGAGGTTGGCGAACACGTCGTACACCACGTACACCTCGACACCACGCTCGGCGGCCTCGATCAGCGCGTCCTTGAACGCCTGCCCGATCGCGTCACCCTTCCAGATGAAGGTCTCGAAGAAGACCTGCTTCTTGGCCTGCCGGATGGCCGACAGCATGTCGTAGTAGAGGTCCTCGCCGTAGGTGTAGAGGGTGACCTCGGACATGCCGGCACTCACCGTGTGCGGGGCCACCCGCGGGAAGTGGGCGGGGTGGCGGTTGCGTTTGCGGTTGTAGTCGACGACCCCCAGTGCGACCAGCGTGGCGGCCTGGACGGCGGCGACGCTCAGCGCCGTGTAGCCCGCGATCTTCTTCACCGGAATTCGACGCCACCACATGGAGGTCAATGCTAGCGGCAGCCTGAAGGGCCCCGCCCGCGTCGACGACCGAATCCTCACCGAAGGTGTCCACCGACTGACCACGCACCGGCGGTGGGCAAGGATGATCAGCATGCCAGCAGAGCCTGCCGATCCGACCGTTCAGTTCGCGACCGCCGTCGAGGTGATCACGCCGCCGGCGCCGATGCGGTTGGCGTGCACCGGGGACTTCGCCAGCACCAGTACGTCGGTCCACGACGACCAGTACGTCCGCGTGTTGGCGGTGCGGGCCGCCGACGGCCGGGTGCTGCTGTGGGTGAGCTACGACCTGCTGTTCTTCGACCGGGCGCTCAACCGCGACCTGGCCGAGCACGCCCGGCAGGCGTACGGCATCGACCCGGCCGGGGTCACCGTCGGCGCCGTGCACAACCACAACGCCGGTGCCGTCGCCGGCTTCAACCCCGGCAGTGGGCGTCCGGAGTACGAGGAACTGCTGCGGAGCAAGGGCAGGGCCGCCATCGACGCGGCGATGGCCCACCTGCGCCCGGGTCGGCTGGAGCTGCGCCGTACCGACATCGACCTCAACATCCAACGTCGTCAGGTGACCGACGGGCAGGCGACCGCGGGACCGAACGAGGGCGCACCGCGCGACACCGAGCTGGTGCTGCTGACCGTCACCGATGCCGACGACGTGTTGGCGGCCTGCGTCGTGGTGTACGCCTGCCACCCGGTCTTCTACCCCGACAAGACGGTGCTCACCGGGGAGTTCCCGGCCCGGCTGTGCCAGCTGCTGACCACCGACCGGTACGGCTGTACGCCGCTGTTCTTCCAGGGGGCGGCCGGTGACGCGCGGCCCCGGGCGAGCATCGTCGACGGCCAGTTCACGCCGCGGCCGTTCGAGGTGGTCGACGGCTTCGCCCGCGACCTGGCCGACGAGGTGCTCGCCCTGCTCGACCAGCCGGGCGAACCGATCCAGCTCGCCCCCCGCGGTGTCGAGTTCACCGTCTTGCTGCCGCTGGAGCCGTTCGACCGGCAACACTTCGTCGACATCGCCGAGGCCGAACCGGCCCTGCCCGACCATCCGGCGTGGACGAATGCGGTCGCGATGGCTGCCGACTACGACGACCGGCCCACGGACCTGTCGCTGGTGTGCACCCTGGTCCGGCTGACCGCCGACACCGCGCAGCCGCTGTACCTGGCGACCATGGGCGGCGAACCGGTCAACGACATCAAGCAGCTGGTCCGCGACGCGGTCGACGGCCCGGTCGTGTTCGTCGGCTACACCGACAGCACCGCCTACATCGTCAGCGACCGGATGCTGCCCGAGGGTGGGTACGAGGTGACCTGCGCCCCCGCGTTCGGCCACGTCGGCCAGTTGGCGGCCGGGATCGACGAGCGGATCACCGCCGGGTTCGCCGCCGCCGTACGGGACCTGGCCGGCACCACAGGCTGACCCGGCCTCCCAAGGCCCGGCCGGGTGCGGGCCGTTGGGTGTGGGGGTTGTCGGACCCACGCCGTAGGCTCGTCGGTGACATGGAGAACGTTGAGGATGACCTGTTCGGTGGCCAGTTCGATGCGCCCGTACGGCCGGCGCGCACGTCTGCGGGCGGTGACCGGGAGAAGCGTGCCAAGAAGCCCAGGCGTGACCTGCTGGCCGGGCTGAACCCACCCCAGCGGGAGGCCGTGGTGCACGACGGCCCGGCCCTGTTGGTGGTGGCCGGGGCCGGCTCGGGCAAGACCCGCGTGCTGACCCGGCGGATCGCCCACCTGGTCGCCGAACGCCACGTCCACCCCGGCTCGATCCTGGCTATCACCTTCACCAACAAGGCCGCCGCCGAGATGCGGTCCCGGGTGACCGAGCTGGTCGGCAACCGGGCGAAGCTGATGTGGGTGGCGACCTTCCACTCGGCCTGCGTCCGCATCCTGCGCGCCGAGATCGGCCGGTTCGGGATGAAGCGGTCGTTCTCCATCTACGACGACACCGACGCCAAGCGGCTCGTCCAGTTGGTGTGCACCGATCTCGGGCTCGACCCACGCAAGGTGCCGCCGCGGACCGTACTGAACTGGATCTCCAACAACAAGAACGAATTGGTCGACCACGAGACCGCGGTGAGCCGGGCCGAGACCCCGGAGGACCAGAAGATGGCCGAGGTGTACGGGGAGTACCAGCGCCGGCTGGTGGCCGCCGAGGCGTTGGACTTCGACGACCTGATCATGACCACGGTCCACCTGCTGGAGGCGTTCGACGACGTCCGCGAGCAGTATCGGCGCCGGTTCCGACACGTCCTGGTCGACGAGTACCAGGACACCAACCACGCCCAGTACGCGCTGATCCGGCAGCTGTGCAGCGGCCAGGTGGAGCCGGCCACCGACAGCGGGGAGCCGCAGGTCGGGCCCTCGCAACTGATGGTGGTGGGTGACTCCGACCAGTCGATCTACGCCTTCCGGGGTGCGACGATCCGCAACATCCTCGACTTCACCACCGACTTCCCCGGCGCCGAGACCGTCGTGCTGGAGCAGAACTACCGCTCCACCCAGAACGTGCTGGACGCGGCGAACGCGGTGATCACCAACAACGCCGACCGGGCGGCCAAACGGCTGTGGTCCGACGCCGGCACGGGCGACCCGCTGGTCGGCTACGTCGCCGACACCGAGCACGACGAGGCGCAGTTCGTGGCCGACGAGATCGATCGGCTGCACGATGCGGGGACGCCGTACTCCGAGGTCGCGGTGTTCTACCGCACCAACGCCCAGTCGCGTGCGTTCGAGGAGGTGCTGATCCGGGTCGGGCTGCCGTACAAGGTGGTCGGTGGGGTCCGCTTCTACGAACGCAAGGAGATCCGGGACGCGTTGGCCTACCTGCGGGCGATCGGCAACCCGGCCGACACCGTGGCCGTACGGCGCATCCTCAACGTGCCGAAGCGGGGGATCGGTGACCGGGCGGTCGCCTGTGTCGAGGCGTTGGCGACCCGCGAACAGATCACCTTCACCGAGGCGCTGCGCCGGGCCGACGAGGCGCCCGGACTGGCGACCCGGTCGGCCAAGCAGATCGCCGGGTTCGTCGCGCTGCTGGACCAGCACGTCGACATGGTGGCCGCCGGCGAGCCGGCCGACACGGTGCTGACCAGTGTGCTGGCCGAGTCGGGCTACCTGGCCGAGCTGCAGGGGTCCAGCGACCCGCAGGACCAGACCCGGGTGGAGAACCTGCTCGAACTGGTCGCGGTCGCCCAGGACTTCGTGGCCCAGGCCGGGGTGGTGACCGCCGCCGACCTGGCCGCGGTCGGCACCGATCCCGACGCCGTCGCGCCGGTCGGGGCGCCTGCTGACCCGGCCCAGGGGCCTGGCGGCGCACCGGCAGCCGGCCAGGTCGGCGCACCGGCCGAGGAGACCGACGAGGCCGACGAGCTGGCGGCGGAACTGGCCGACGGGGCGCCGGAGCCCGACAGCTCGCTGGGTGCCTTCCTGGAACGGGTTGCCCTGGTTGCCGACTCCGACCAGATCCCCGACGCCGACGAGGACGGCTCCGGCGTCGTCACGCTGATGACCCTGCACACCGCCAAGGGGCTCGAGTTCGAGACGGTCTTCCTCACCGGCCTCGAGGACGGGGTGTTCCCGCACCAGCGCACCTTCGGCAACAAGCGCGAGGTGGAGGAGGAACGGCGGCTCGCGTACGTGGGCCTCACCCGCGCCCGGAAACGGCTCTACCTCTCCCGCGCGGCGGTCCGGGTGGCGTGGGGGGCGCCGCAGCACAATCCGCCGAGCCGGTTCCTCGACGAGATCCCGGCCGGGCTGATCGACTGGCGGCGGACCGCGGCCGCACAGACGAGCTGGCGCTCGACTTCGGCGACGGCCGCCGGCTGGGGCACCAAGCGGCGGGAGTCACCCACGTCCGGTTTCGGGGGCGGCCGGTCGACGGTGAAGGAGGTGCCGCAGCTGGATGCGGGGGACCGGGTGCTGCACACCTACTTCGGGATGGGCACGGTGGTGTCGCTGGGTCGGCTCAAGGGCGACCCGATCGCCGAGGTCGACTTCGGATCCTCGGGCACCAAGCACCTCAACCTGAAGCTGGCACCGCTCGAGAAGCTCTGAGCGGGGCTCAGCTGCCGCGCAGCCAGGGCAGCGGGTCGATGCTGGTGTAGATGTCGCCGTAGGTGGTGCCGATGGGGTAGAGCTCCATGTGCAGGTGCGGGCCGAAGGTGCGGCCGGTCATGCCGACCTGACCCAGCACGGTGCCGCCGGTGACCTGTTGGCCGACCGAGACGGGGATCCCGCAGCTCATGTGCGCGTACAGGCTCTGCTGGCCGTCGTTGTGCTTGACCACGACGTAGCAGCCGGCCCAACTGCCGGCCCCGCCACCGCTGCCGGCGTGGACGACGACGCCCGCGGCCGGTGCGTAGATGGTGGTGCCGACGGGAGCGGCCAGGTCGACCCCGGTGTGGTAGCGGGCCCACGGTCCGACGGCGCCCCAGCGACCGGTGATCGTGTAGGTGTCCAGCGGCATCCGGCTGACCCGGCGGGAGTTGATGGCCTCGGCGTTCTTCTTGACGTTGGTCGCCGACTCGCCGAGCTTCTTCGTCCGCGACTCGAGCGCCGCCTGGGCCTGGGCCCGGGCGATCTGGGACGACTGGGCCCGCAGGTTGGCGCGGCGGTCGTTGATCGCCTCGCGGCCCAGCGACCGGTTGGTGCGCTCCCCGCGGTGGTTGAACTCGGCCGGCTGGCGGACGTTCGGATCGATCGACACCTGGGCAGCGGGCGGCTCCGGGTTCGAGATCGCGGTGCCCGGTGCGGACAGGGCCCCGGCGACGCCGATGCCCAGGGCGCTCACCAGCGAGACCGCAGCCAGGTTGCGTACCCAGGCATTCACCTCGCCCTCGGTGCGCTTGCCCCGGCGGGCGGCGGCGCGCTTGGCCTTCGTGGCTCCGTCCTTCGTGGCTCCGCCGACGTTGGTGCCGGCTGCGTCGCGGCTCGTACGGGCTGCGACGCGAGCAGGGCGACGGGTGGTCGGCTGGGCGGTCTCCGCGTCAGTGCGGGGACGACCGGTGGTCCTTGGCGCGGGGCGGAACGTGGCCCGAATCTTCAGCGCGCAGGACAGCACCGGATGATTCTTGGTCTCCAACCTGGCTCTCCTCACCGAACGGCATGTAGGTCCTCCCCCCCGGGAGGGCGAGAAACAGGCCGATGTGGGAAGTGCCTTGACTCGCGGTCGGACCACCAGATCTCGATGGGCCGCCACCGACCATAACGGGAAGGTAACGACATGCCAAGCCCTGTGGGGCGGATATGGTCCAGATCACACCCGGATCGGGTGGAGGTGGGTGGCGGTCAGGCGCCGCAGGCCCGGAGCCACGACATCGGGTTCCGTGCGGTGAGCACGTTGCCCGGGCGAGTCCCGGCGGGGTAGAACTCGAAGTGGAGGTGTGGTCCGCTCGAGCGGCCGGTGGAGCCGACGTACCCGATGATCTGCCCGGCCTGGACCGACTGGCCGACCCGGGCCGCGCGGTGTGACATGTGGGCGTACAGCGTGGACTCACCGCCGGCGTGGGCGATCACGATGTCATTGCCCGCCCAGCCGCCGACTCCCGGCATCACGACACCGGCCTTGGCGGCCCGGATGGGGGTGCCGTACGGGGCGGGCATGTCCTGCCCGGTGTGGTAGACCGCCCACGAGCCGACCGCGCCGAAGGGTGAGCCCATGGAATAGGTGCCCGGGGTGAGGGGGATCTGGCAGGAGCCCGGGGGCGGGGTGAACCGGCCCTCCTTCTCGAGGTTCTTCAACTCCTCTTCGCTGAGCAGCCCCCGGCTGGCCAGCTCGGCCAGCCGCTTGGCCTCCTCCTCGGCCTTGCGGCGCTCCTCCTCGATCTGCCGCTCGGCCTCGGCCTTGGCCTGCTGCTCGGCCTCCGCCAGCGCCTTGGTCCGTTCGTTCGCGGACAGGCCCCGGTTGTTGGACTGCACCCGACCACCGGTTTCACCCAGCTGTGCGGAGCGCTGCCTGGCCTTGTTGACCACGCCGACCTGCTTGAGCTGCTTGCGTACGACATCGCGGCTGGTCGACTTCTGCCGTGGGTCGAAGGTGTCGAGGGTGCCCCGGCCGTCCTGGACGCGGTTCGGGTTGGTGCTGCCCTCGCCACCGGTGTCGGCGTCCGGCTGCTCCGCTGCCGGCACGGCGCGGGTCACGTCCGGTCCGGCCACGCCGTCCTTGCCGGCACCGGCCGAGGTCGCTGCGGGACCGGCGATGGTGATGGATCCGGCGACCACGAGGCCGAGCGCGGACACGGCGACAGCGGCGAGGGAATGACCCAGCCACCCCGAACGGTCGTCACCTGAGGTGCCGAACGTCTCGGTCGACCGGGTTCGCCCCCTACCGGGCTTCTGCGTACGCGCCACGTGCGAGCCGCTCCTCTGATCAGGCGATGTGTCGAACTTCCGGCTGTCCTGGTCCGGGTCGGGGGGCGATGTCCACCGGACACGCCCGATCCTACATAACAGTCGGGTAACGCGCCATGGGTGGGTGCCCACTCCGTGGACAACGATAACAACGCGCCGGGTCGCCTCGCGCCGGTCCCGGCGGTCGACCGCCCGTACGGGGCCGGACGCCGGTACGAGGGCTGGGCGCCGGTACGAGGGCTAGGCTGGGGCCGTGGAGCAGACACGTCGGATCCGGGTCGTGGTGGCCAAGCCGGGCCTGGACGGGCACGACCGCGGCGCCAAGGTGGTCGCCCGGGCGCTTCGCGATGCCGGCATGGAGGTCATCTACACCGGACTGCACCAGACGCCGGAGCAGATCGTCTCGGCCGCCGTCGCCGAGGACGCCGACGCGATCGGCCTGTCGGTGCTGTCAGGGGCCCACATGACCCTGTTCACCCGGCTCACCGAACTGCTCGCCGAGCAGGAGGCCGACGACATCGTGGTCTTCGGCGGCGGCATCATTCCCGAGGCCGACCGCGAACCGCTGCGGGAGCTCGGGGTGCAGCAGATCTTCACCCCCGGGGCGACCATGGCCGAGATCGTCGAGTGGGTACGGTCGGCGGTCCGTCCGGCCGAGTCGCCCGCAGGCTGACCCGGGGCGACTTCGGAGCCCGTCTGGCATTAGGCTCGGAGCGGCCGGACACCTGCCCTCACTCCGCTCGAACAGCGTCGTGCTCGCACCGCAACCGTGCGTACGGGGCCAGGCGACCGTGCCTGACCCTGATCCGTACTGTGAGGAGCCCGCGTGGATCTCTACGAATACCAGGCCCGCGACATGTTCGAGTCGCATGGTGTACCCGTTCTGCGGGGCATCACCGCCACCACCCCCGACGAGGCGGCGGCCGCCGCCACCGAGCTGGGCACCCCCGTCGTGGTGGTGAAGGCCCAGGTCAAGACCGGAGGCCGCGGCAAGGCCGGTGGTGTCAAGGTGGCCAAGGGTGCCGATGACGCCCGCGCCAAGGCCGAAGAGATCCTCGGCCTCGACATCAAGGGCCACGTCGTCAAGACCGTGATGGTCGCCGAGGGCGCCGACATCGCTGAGGAGTACTACTTCTCACTGCTGCTGGATCGTGCCGAGCGTCGCTACCTGGCGATGTGTTCGGTCGAGGGCGGCATGGACATCGAGACCCTGGCCGTGGAGCGGCCCGAGGCACTGGCGAAGGTGCCGGTCGACCCGAACACCGGCATCGACCAGGCCAAGGCCGACGAGATCGTCGCCGCCGCCGGCTTCGCCGAGGCCGACCGGGCCGCCATCGCCGCCGTCCTGATCAAGCTGTGGGAGGTCTACCGCGACGAGGACGCCACCCTGGTCGAGGTCAACCCGCTGGTCAAGACCGGTGACGGCACGATCCTCGCCCTCGACGGCAAGGTGACCCTCGACGACAACGCCGAGTTCCGGCACGAGGCGCACGCCGCCCTGGTGGACGCGTCGGCCTCGGACCCGCTGGAGGCGAAGGCCAAGGAGAAGGGCCTCAACTACGTCAAGCTCGACGGTTCGGTCGGCATCATCGGCAACGGCGCGGGTCTGGTGATGAGCACCCTCGACGTGGTGGCGTACGCGGGCGAGGAGTTCCCCGGGGCACCCAAGCCGGCGAACTTCCTCGACATCGGTGGTGGTGCGAGTGCGGAGGTGATGGCGGCCGGGCTCGACGTCATCCTCGGCGACCCGCAGGTGAAGAGCGTGTTCGTGAACGTGTTCGGTGGCATCACCGCCTGTGACGCGGTGGCCAACGGCATCGTGCAGGCGTTCGAACTGCTGGGCGCCGACGAGTCGACCGTCAAGCCGCTGGTGGTCCGCCTCGACGGCAACAACGCCGACGAGGGCCGCCGGATCCTGGCCGAGGCGAAGCTGCCGAAGCTCGAACAGAACGACACCATGGACGGAGCCGCGCGTCGAGTCGCCGAACTCGCCGCCGCGGACGCCGCTCCGGCCACGAAGAACTGAGAGGCGACGCACCACAATGGCAATCTTCCTGAACAGCGATTCCAAGGTCATCGTCCAGGGCATGACCGGCTCCGAGGGCATGAAGCACACCCAGCGGATGCTCAACTCCGGCACGAACGTGGTCGGTGGCGTCAACCCGAAGAAGGCCGGCCAGTCGGCCGACTTCGCCGACGGGGTCAGCGTCCCGGTCTTCGGTACGGTGGCCGACGCCATTGCGCAGACCGGCGCCGACGTGTCGGTGATCTTCGTCCCGGCGAAGTTCACCAAGTCGGCCGTGGTCGAGGCGATCGAGGCCGAGATCCCGCTGGCCGTCGTGATCACCGAGGGTGTCCCGGTCAAGGACTCCGCCGAGTTCTACGCCCTGTCGGCCGGGTCGAAGACCCGCCTGATCGGTCCGAACTGCCCCGGGTTGATCAGCCCCGGCCAGTCGAACGCCGGCATCATCCCGTCCGACATCACCACCGCCGGCCGGATCGGCCTGGTCTCCAAGTCGGGCACCTTGACGTACCAGATGATGTACGAGCTGCGTGACTTCGGCATCTCGACCGCCGTCGGCATCGGTGGTGACCCGGTGATCGGGACGACCCACATCGACTGCCTGCAGGCGTTCCAGGATGATCCCGACACCGACGCGATCGTGATGATCGGCGAGATCGGCGGCGACGCCGAGGAGCGGGCCGCCGAGTACGTGAAGGCGAACGTCACCAAGCCGGTCGTCGGCTACGTGGCCGGGTTCACCGCCCCCGAGGGCAAGACGATGGGCCACGCCGGCGCCATCGTGTCCGGCTCGTCCGGCACCGCGGCGGCCAAGAAGGAGGCCCTCGAGGCCGCCGGGGTCAAGGTTGGCAAGACGCCGAGCGAGACCGCTGCGCTGATGCGCGAGATCATGGCGGGTCTGCAGCGCGGCTGACGCCCCGCAGCACCTGACACCGCGGCACCCCCGGTCCGCCTCGCCCCCTTGACGGGGTGGTGAGGCCGGGCCGGGGGTGTGGTGTCTCTGGCGGAGCGCTCCCGCGAGCCTTCCCGTCGCCGAGTGGGTAGTTGGCGAGGCTCCCTGTCACCGAGAGGGAACTCGGAGAGCTGAAACGCCGCTGGAGCCCCTCTCCGGTTGCCCTCTCGGCGAACGTTCGCCGGGCGTCTTCCTGTCATCGCGGGGCGCTTGGCGAGGCTCCCTGTCACCGAGTGGGCAGTTGGCGAGGCTCGCTGTCATCGAGTGGGCAGTTGGCGAGGCTCGCTGTCACCGAGAGGGCACTCGGAGAGCTGAAACGCCGCTGGAGCCCCTCTCCGACTGCCCTCTCGGCGAACGTTCGCCGGGCGTCTTCCTGTCATCGCGGGGCGCTTGGCGAGGCTCCCTGTCACCGAGTGGGCAGTTGGCGAGGCTCGCTGTCATCGACTGGGCAGTTGGCGAGGCTCGCTGTCACCGAGTGGGCAGTTGGCGAGCCTCCCCGTCACCGAGTGGGCACTCGGAGAGCTGAAACGCCGCTGGAGGCCTCTCCTACCGCCCTCTCGTCGAACGTTGGCGGGGCGCTGCCTTCTCGTCGAACGTTGGCGGGGCGCTGCCTTCTCGGCGAACGTTGGCGGGGCGCTGCCCTCTCGGCGAACGTTGGCCCGGCGCTGCCCTTCAGTGGCCGGTGGCCGGCCAGGCGCGGTCAGGCGGGCACCGCTAGGCGGACGGCCTCACCCGCGCACTCGACGACGTCGCCCGCCACCAGTTGTCGGCCACGCCGGGTCTCGTGCTCACCGTTCACCAGCACCTCACCCGCGGCCAGCAGCTCCTTGACGTCGGAGCCGGAGTCGATCATCCCGGCAAGCTTCAGCAACTGGCCGAGCCGGATGGTCGGACCGGTCACCTCGATCGTCGTGGGCTGTGTCATGCGGCCAGCGTACGACCTCCCCGTGGCCGAGCTCGTCGGACGGCCCGGTACCTCGGCTCAGGAGATCTGGGTGGCGCGCTGCGCGGCGCGGGTGGTCAGCGCCTGCCACTGCTGGTCGGTGAAGTTGATCCGTTCCTCCAGCGGCAGGAACAGGTAGACGACCTTGTTGCCGGCCACCGACACCGCCACCCGGAACTCGAGGAAGTCGCCCTCGCCCTCACCGGTGTCCTGCCGGATGGTCCACGTGGTGGTCTTGAGCGGGGTCTGGTTCGTCCCGGTCCCGGTGAACGTCTGCGGGTCGCTCACCGTCGCCGTCCGCTGCCGCTCCTCGCAGCCCTCGATCGACCCACCGACCTCGTTGGCGAACGCCTCGGCCGCCTTGGCGTCCGGCAGCGTGAACAACAAGATGTCCCAGCCGTACGTCTGCGGGATCGTGTTGTCGTCCTGCACCAGGTAGGCCCGACCGATGGTCGCCTGCGGTTTGGTCTTGGTCTGGTCGAGCCGCTCGCACTGGGCGCCCTGGATCAGCTTCGGGTCACGGACCGGCTCGGTCGCCGACCAGTGGCCGGTCTGGTCGGCCAGCCGCGGCACGTCGGCCAGCACCGGCAGCCCCGGGTACTCACCGCTGATCGGCGGGACGATGTCGGTGAGTGCCGGGCGCTGCGCACACATCCCGTCGGCCGCCGTGCACTGCTCACTCACCACCGGCGCCATCGTGGTGGCCAGCGCCTCGGCGGGGATCCGTTGGTCGGTGGTGGCCGCGTCGATGACGTTGACGACCAGCCCGGTCCGGATCAGCATCACGGTGTGCAGTTCGGGGGCACCGTTGTTGGTCAGGGTGATGTCGACGCTGAGCGCCTCGTTGCCGAGGTTCTGGATGTCCTTCGCCGACCCCAGGTAGGCGGTCTCGACCGAGCAGCCGCCCAACTGCTGTGCCGCCTGGGCGAAGACGTGCATCGCGGTCTCGCGGTCGGGGTAGAGGTTGGCCTCGTGCAGCACCGAGACGGTGCGGGCACCGCTCGCCGACAGGGTGCGGAGTTCGGTGCCCTTGGCGGCCGGGTCCTCCGCGGTCGGTCGGGCCAAGCAGGTCGCGACCGGGGACTCCTCGGTACGACCGCTCTGGGTCATCGCGATCTCCCAGGTGGCATCCGGTACGAGACCCTGGGCCTGCTGCGGCTCCAGCAGGCTCTCGGGTGCCAGCGACGGGACGAACGCGGAGGCGCTCGTCGGGGGCGGGGAGCTCGGCGTCTGCGGTGTGTTGCCAGCGATGCTGGTGCCCGTCAGGGCCAGCGCGGCGTACCCGATCGCGAGCGCGACGATCACCACCGCGGCAACGGCACCGACGACCAGCCCGGCGCGGCCGTGCCGCTTCGAGGGGGGCTTGGTGTCGGACCAGTTCGCGACCGTGACCGTGGTGTGCGGCATCGACGGCGAGGACGGGGCCTGGGTCGGGGCTGCGGTGCGGCCCTCGGTCGCTCCCGACGCGGCCGCCGGGGCGCTCGGCGTACCGGGGGAGGCGCCGGAGAGTGCCTGATGGGGGAGCACGATGGGCTCCGGCGGCGGCTGGAAGCCGTTGGGCAGGGGCTCGTCCCCACGCCGCAACACGGTGTCGTCCAGGTCATCCCCCGGATCGCTCAGTTGCTCGATGACCCACGTCGAATCATGCTCGGAGCTGACGAAGTCGCGCTCGCCGTTGCCGGCCGAGTGGTGGGGGCCGGTGTCGGTGTGGGTCGTCAGCGAGGCGGCCGCAGGGTCCGGAGTGGCATCGGTGGCATGGGTGCCGCGGACGGGGGCGGCGTCGCGTGGACGCGTGAGGTCCAGCTCGTCGAGCTCGTCCAGGTCGTCATCGTGGTCCGAGCCGTCGTACTGGTCCGAGCCGTCGTACTGGTCCAGGTCGCGCTGGCTGTAGTACTGCTCATCGTCCTCCACGGCTGGGAGGGCGCGTCGAGGTCGGTACGGTGTGCCGTCACTCACTGCCGTGTCCCCCTCCTTCCAGCTGTTCCTCGGGCCGCCCCATGGCCCAGGACTGACCGGTTGCGCCAGTGTCGTCGCAACATCGAGGCCCAATCGTTACAGATGAACCCAAATCCGGCGACATCGAGCGCCGACTCCGTGGTGTGGGCGTCGAATGATCCCTTGGCATTGTCTTTGTCCTCCGTCCGATGTGCAAGCTCGGCCGTGACGGCCAACTGCCGGTGACCGGCGTGTCCGGGGACGGTTCGAGGAGTTGCGAGCCGAGAATGAATCGCCATGCCTTCCCCTCGACCGCCCCGCCTCAGGAGCCGCCGCGTCCGATTGCGCACCCTGTCGCCACTGGAACGAACGGCGGCGCCGGATCATCCCGACCCCGTCCTCGGGTGGTTGCCGGCCTCGATCGGTGGTGGCCTGCTGGCCGCCCTCGCCGGGTGGGTCCTGGTCACCGGGTTGACGGTCGTGGGGTGGCTGCCCGGGGCGGTCGGCGACCTCGACCAGGCGATGGTGTTGGGCACCCGCTTCTGGCAACTCGCCCACGGCGCCGGCGTCCCGATGGCCGAGGCGGTCTGGACCCTCGTACCCCTGGGCATCAGCCTGGTCGTCTTCGTGTGCGTACGCAGTGCCGCGGCCTTCGCGGCCCACCAGGCCTTGCTGGCCGAGGCCGCGCGGGACGCCGCCGCAGCGACCGACGACCGGATCCGGGTACGGCTCGGCGCGAGGACCGGCGGTGTCGTCCTCGGCTGCTACCTCGTACCGCTGCTGATGAGCCTGCTGCTGGTCCCGGCGGTCGACGTCGGACGCGCTGTCCTGGGGAGCCTGCTGATCACGCTCCCCGCCGTGGCGTGGGGTGTGGTGAACGGCACCCAACTCGACCCGGTGGCCCGGCTGCCGCGGTGGGCGCAGCCGGTGCCGCGAGCGGTGCTGGCGGCCCAGCTGGTCGTGGTGGTGGGCGCGGCCGCGGCGCTGACGGTCACCCTGCTGCAGAACGCCGAGCGGGTGACCTCGCTCGGCAGTTCACTCGGCGGCGGTGCCCCCGGGGCCATCGCGCTGGTCGCGCTGCAGCTCGGCTACCTGCCGACCCTGCTGATCTGGTCCGCCTCGTTCGTCCTCGGTCCCGGTTTCTCGGTCGGGACCGGGACCGTGGTGTCGTTGTCGGACACCCAGCTCGGGCTGCTGCCCGCCGTCCCGGTCCTGGGTGCCCTACCGCCGGAGGGGCCCGGGGAGCCGGTCGAGCTGCTGTGGCTGCTGGTCGGGGTGGCGGCCGGCGCGGTCGCGGCCGCGACGGTGATGCGGGCCCGGCCGCGCGCCCGGTTCGACGAGACCGCGCTGGTGGGCGGGTTGGCCGGGACCGTCTCCGGGCTGGTGACCACCGGGCTCGCCGTGCTGGCCCGCGGCGACCTCGGCAGCAACCGCCTCACCGGGCTGGGGCCGGACCTGCTCGGGCTGGTGGTGATCGCCCCCGCGCTGCTGGGCGTGTCGGGGATGCTGGTCGGTCTGGCGTGGGGCCTCGTCCGCCGCCCCCGGCCCGACGCCGACTGAGACGGACCCCCGGCCCCGTCGACTACCCTGTGCGCGTGCTGCGCGTCGTCGTCCTCGTGTCCGGTTCGGGAACCCTGCTGCAGGCCGTGCTCGACGCGGCCGCCGACCCCACGTACGGGGCCGAGGTCGTTGCCGTCGGTGCGGATCGCAGCAGTGCGTACGGACTGACCCGCGCCGAGCAGGCCGGGATCCCCACCTTCTGCCTGCCGTACCGCAAGGGATCGGACCGGGCTGCCTGGGACGCCGAGCTGACCGAGCTGGTCGCCGCCCACGAGCCCGACCTGGTCGTGTCGGCCGGCTTCATGAAGCTGGTCGGGCCTGCCTTCCTGGCCCGCTTCCCCGGCCGCATGCTCAACACCCACCCGGCCCTGCTGCCGGCCTTCCCCGGGATGTACGGGGTCCGCGACGCGTTGGCGTACGGGGTGAAGGTCGCCGGCGCCACGCTGTTCGTCGTCGACGAAGGCGTCGACAGTGGTCGCATCCTCGCCCAGGTGGCGGTCCCGGTCGCCGACGACGACACCGAGGAATCCCTGCACGAGCGGATCAAGCAGGCCGAACGCACCATGCTCGTCGAGCACCTGCGTCGCTGCGCCAGCGGCGAGGCCTCGCTCTCCTGACCGTACGGAGGGTGCGACCGCACGGCTGGGCCTTCGTGTACCCGACCAACGCACAACTTCCTCGTCGTGACACAGGTTGCAGGGCCCGGAAACGCGTGTCGCGGCGAGGAAGCTGTGCCGTGGCGAGGAACCTGTGTGGCTGTCACGGTCGAGGCTGCCGCGCGGGCGGGGACCGGCGTGGATCCCGGCGCGGGTGATGCACTAACCTGAGGCGCACACGACTGGCGCAGGTGGACCACCACCGGGGAGTGAACCAACCCACAGCCGCGCATCGCCCGCCTGGGTGCGCGAACGTCGATCCAGCAGGAGCGAGCGATGAGCGCAGCCGTCAATCCCGACACGACCACACCCGACCCCGAGACCGGCCGGATCCCGGTCCGCCGTGCCCTGGTGTCGGTGTACGACAAGGCCGGCCTGGCCGAGCTGGGCGAGGCCCTCGCCGCGGCCGGGGTGGAGGTCGTCTCCACCGGCAGCACCGCCAAGAAGTTGGCCGAGACCGGCCTGCAGGTCACCCCTGTCGAAGAACTGACCGGCTTCCCCGAATGCCTCGACGGTCGGGTCAAGACGCTGCACCCCAAGGTGCACGCCGGCCTGCTCGCCGACCGTCGACTCGAGTCGCACCGGCAGCAGCTCGCCGACCTGGGCGTCGCCCCGTTCGACCTGGTGATCTGCAACCTCTACCCGTTCACCGAGACCGTCGCCTCCGGTGCCACCCCCGACGAGTGCGTCGAACAGATCGACATCGGTGGCCCGTCGATGGTGCGGGCCGCCGCCAAGAACCACCCCTCGGTCGCGGTGATCACCAGCCCGGCCGACTACGGCCAGGTCATCGAAGCGCTGTCGACCGGCGGGTTCAGCCTGGCCGAGCGGACCGTCCTGGCGGCGAAGGCGTTCGTGCACACCGCCAGCTACGACGTCGCCGTGGCCAGTTGGCTGGGCAACGTGCTGACCGACACCTCCGACGGCACCGGCTTCCCGGCCTGGGTCGGCGCCACCTGGGACCGACAGGCCGTGCTCCGGTACGGCGAGAACCCGCACCAGCGGGCGGCGCTCTACCGCAGTGGCCATGGCCCGGGCGGGCTGGCCGGAGCGGAACAGCTGCACGGCAAGGAGATGTCGTACAACAACTACGTCGACACCGACGCCGCGCGACGTGCCGCGTACGACTTCGACCGGCCGGCGGTGGCGATCATCAAGCACGCCAACCCGTGCGGCATCGCGGTCGGCGCCGACATCGCCGAGGCGCACCGCCGGGCACACGCCTGCGACCCGCTGTCCGCGTTCGGTGGTGTGATCGCGGCCAACGGCACCGTCACCGTCGCGATGGCCGAACAGGTCGCCGAGGTGTTCACCGAGGTGATCTGCGCCCCCGACTACGAGCCGGCCGCGCTCGAGATCCTGGCCCGCAAGAAGAACGTACGCATCCTGAAGGTCGCCGACCGCACGACCGGTGGCGTCGAGACCCGCGCCATCGACGGCGGGCTGCTGATGCAGACCACCGACGCGATCGACGCCGACGGGGACGATCCGGCGAACTGGACGCTCGCCGCAGGGGAACCGGCCGACGAACGGACCCTGGCCGATCTCGCGTTCGCGTGGAAGGCCTGCCGGGCGGTGAAGTCGAACGCCATCCTGCTCGCCGACGACGGCGCCTCGGTCGGGGTCGGGATGGGGCAGGTCAACCGGGTCGACTCGTGCAAGCTCGCCGTGGAGCGGGCCGGTGACCGGGCCCAGGGATCGGTGGCTGCCTCCGACGCGTTCTTCCCGTTCGCCGACGGCGCCCAGGTGTTGTTGGACGCCGGCGTACGGGCGATCGTGCAGCCTGGTGGTTCCAAGCGGGACGACGAGACGATCGCCGCCGCCGACGCCGCCGGGGTCACCATGTACCTGACCGGTTCCCGCCACTTCTACCACTGAGCCGGAGTTGATCATGACCGCAGCGAAGATGATGGGCAAGCCGCTGGCTGCCTCGATCAAGGAGGACCTGCGCCGTCGGGTCACCGACCTGACCGCCGCCGGCATCGTCCCGGGGCTCGGCACCGTGCTGGTCGGCGACGACCCGGGGAGCCACTCCTACGTCCGCGGCAAGCACCGCGACTGCGCCGAGGTGGGGATCAACTCGATCCGGGTCGACCTGCCGGCCGACGTCGACCAGGCCAGGTTGGACGCCGAGTTGGATCGGTTGAACGAGGATCCGGCCTGTACCGGCTACATCGTGCAGCTGCCGTTGCCGAAGCAGCTGGACGAGAACGCCGCCCTGGAACGGATGGACCCGGCCAAGGACGCCGACGGCCTGCACCCGACCAACCTGGGACGGTTGGTGCTCGGGACACCCGGTCCCCTGCCGTGCACCCCTCGCGGGATCGTCGAACTGCTCCGCGCCCACGACGTCGAACTGGCCGGGGCCGAGGTGTGCGTGATCGGTCGGGGCACCACGATCGGACGCCCGATGGGGCTGGTGCTGACCCGCAAGTCGGAGAACTCGACGGTCACGCTGTGCCACACCGGCACCCGTGACCTCGCCGCCCACACCCGTACCGCTGACGTGGTGATCGCCGCGGCCGGCGTACCCCGGTTGATCACCGCCGAGATGATCAAGGATCAAGCGGTCCTGGTGGCGGTCGGGATCAGCCGGACCGACGACGGACTCGTCGGTGACCTCGACGAATCCGTGTGGGAGAAGGCATCCCTGGTCGCACCGGTGCCCGGCGGCGTCGGCCCGTTGACCCGGGCGATGTTGCTGAGCAACGTGGTCGACCGGGCCGAGCAGCAGTTGGCCCAGTCGCAGTTGGCCCAGGCGCAGGGCGCGGGCGTCACCGCACGAGGTTGACGATGACGACCACCACCGCGCGCGTGGGTCGGCGACCTGTCGTCCAGTGGCCGCTGCTCCTGGTGCTGGCCGGCGTCTGCGTCGGGGAGTTCCTTGCGCTGACCGGTACGTGGCGGCCGGGCGCGGTGGTCATCGGGCTCTCGGTCGGTCTCGGTGCCCTGGCACGGCTGCTGTTGCCCGATCGGATGTCGGGGTTGCTGCAGGTGCGATCGAGGACGTTCGACGTGGCGGCGCTGACAATCCTGGCGGTGGGGATCGTGTTGATCGCGGTCGTCGTCCCGGACGCGCCCGGTCAGTGACCGGCCCGGGCCCGTGGATTCCGGATCAGTAGCCGGTGGTGGCGGCCGTGCCGATGATCAGGAACAGGAAGATGAAGTAGATGACCATGATCGCGACGCCCAGGATCAGCAGGACCGAGCCGATGATGCCCATGATGCGACCGGCCTGCACGGTGCCCCGGTCGGAGTAGGCGGCAGGATTCTGGTCGATCTCCTTGATCGCCTTGTTGCCCATCACCCAGGCGACCGGGCCGACGACCGAGATCCCGACGATGGACAGGATGCCCAGCACCAGGATGATCGTGCTCTGCGGGTGGGTGGTGGTCATCGGCACCCCGTACGGCGATGCCTGGACGTACGGCTGCTGCTGAGGCTGCTGGGCCGCATAGGGATTGTGGTCGTACGGGTTGCTCATGGTCCCATTGTGACGCATCCGGGGGTCCGGACCAAAGTCCGTGACCCCATGACTTTCGGGTGCCGTCCGCCGGGCCGTCAGCCCCTGGGTGTCAGCTGCTGGCCATGCTGATCAGCTGCACGATCCACCACATCACACCGACCGCGGTGCCGACGCCGCCCAGGATCAGGCCGGCCAGCGCCATCCCGGAGCCGGAGTACTTGGCGGAGTCGGCGTTGATGTCGTTGCGGGCCTGGAAGCCGAGCACCAGCGCGACGATGCTGAGCGGGAAGCAGCAGCCCAGGGCGACGCCGAGGATGCCGGTGACCAGTGCCGGAACCGCCTTGGGGTGGGTGACCTGCATGCCGGCGCCCGCGTACGGCGAGACACCGTACCCACTGGCCGGTGTGGCGTACGGATTGCTGCCGTACCCGCCCTGCTGCCCGTACGGCGACGGCTGCGCGTAGCCCTGGGCCGGCGGCTGCCCGTACGCCGGGCCACCCTGCTGTCCGGCCGGCGGCTGGTAGGCAGGGAACCCGGGCTGATGGGGCTGCGGGTCCTGGATCGGCCCGGCCGCCGACGGGGCCGAGCTCGGCCCCGCCGAGGGCTGACCGTACGGGTCGGTTGCCGAGGGTTGGCCGTACGGGCTCGCCGACGGCTGGCTGTACGGGTCGGTTGCCGAGGGTTGGCCGTACGGGCTCGCCGACGGCTGGCTGTACGGGTCGGCTGCCGTGGGCTGACCGTACGGCCCGGCAGGGGCGCTGCCCGCGGATGGCTGGCTGCTGGCGCCGTACGGGTCCGACGACGTCGACTCGGTCGCCGGTGGGGCCTCGAAACCACCGGGGCTGTCGTACGGGCTGTAGTCATCGGCGGCGGTCGTGCTCTCACTGTCCCCGCTGTCAGGGGTCGAGAAGTAGTCCCCGTGCGGGTCGCCGCCGGTACCGCCGGCATCGGTCGAGGTCGTGTCCGAGTCGGGCGCCTGCCACGACCCACTCCCGGCGGCCGACCCCGTTGCCTCCGAACTGCTCGACCCCGGCTGCCAGTCACCACCGGTCGAGGTGGCGTCCCAGCCGCCGTACGATCCGCCGTCGGTGGCGTCGGCCGCGGTCCCGAACTGGTCGCCCTGACCAGCATCGCCCTGACCAGCATCGCCCCGACCCGTGTCGGCGCCCGTGGGCTCGTCGGCGGCCCGCCGCGGTGCGGCGTCACCGCTGCCGGCGGACTGGTCCCCCGGGGCGTCGGCCGTCGCACCGGCCTCCGGCTGCCAGTCCTGCGGCTGCCACTCGCGCGGCTTCCAGTCCGACGATTCCGAATCAGCTGACGAATTCGAATCAGATGGCGAAGTCATGGCGCCCAGTCTCTCCTATGTTCGGTCCGGATCAGTTGATCAGGCCCAGTGCGGTGACCGCGTCGCGCTCCTCGACGAGCTCGGCGACCGAGGCGTCGATCTTGGTCCGGGAGAAGTCGTCGATCTCCAGCCCCTGGACGATCTCGTAGGTGCCGCCGGCGGTGGTGCACGGGAACGACGACACCAGGCCCTCGGGGACACCGTACGAACCGTCCGACGGGACCGACATCGAGACCCAGTCGCCGTCGGGGGTGCCGGCGACCCAGTCGCGCATGTGGTCGATGGTCGCGTTGGCCGCGCTGGCGGCACTGGACGCGCCACGGGCCTCGATGATCGCCGCGCCGCGCTTGGCGACGGTCGGGATGAACTCGTTCTCCAGCCAGGCCTGGTCGTTGACCAGTTCGGCAGCGTTGCGGCCACCGACCTGGGCGTGGAACAGGTCCGGGTACTGGGTAGCGGAGTGATTGCCCCAGATCGTCATGTGCGTGATGTCGTTGACCGAGCTGCCGGTCTTGGCGGCCAGCTGCGAGATCGCCCGGTTGTGGTCGAGGCGCGTCAGCGCGTTGAAGCGCTCGGCCGGCACGTCGGGGGCGTTCTTCATCGCGATCAGCGCATTGGTGTTGGCCGGGTTGCCGGTCACCAGCACCCGCACGTCGTCGGCGGCGTGGTCGTTGAGGGCCTTGCCCTGTGGGCCGAAGATGCCGCCGTTGTCCTTGAGCAGGTCACCACGTTCCATGCCCTTGCCGCGCGGCTTGGCGCCGACCAGCAGGGCGATGTTGACGCCGTCGAACACCGTGTTGGGGTCGTCGCCGATCACGACGTTGTCGAGCAGCGGGTACGCACAGTCGTCAAGCTCCATCACGACACCTTCGAGGGCCTTCAGGGCCGGGGTGATCTCGAGCAGGTGCAGGGCCACCGGCTGGTCGGCGCCCAACAGGTCGCCGTTGGCGATGCGGAACAGCAGGCTGTAGCAGATCTGGCCGGCTGCGCCGGTGACGGCGACCTTGACGGGGGTCTTGCTCACGTCGGTACTCCTCGTGGGATCGGGGTGTCGCCGCACCGGTGAGATGAGGCGGCTGGACGAGAAACGCGGCCGTCCTCCAGCACCCCGACGGTATCGCGTTCCGACCGGCCGTCCACGCGCGGGGCGCCGCCTCGCCCCGCCTGATCAGCCGTTCGAGGCGGCCACGGTCGAGCCAGCGGTGGCGGAGCGCAGCGCACCGAACAACGGCTTGTAGGTGAAGCCGGCGATCAGGGCGCCGACGATCGGGGCCACGATGAACAGCCAGACCTGACTCAGCGGGGCCGTCCCGGCGAACAGGGCCGGGGCGATGGACCGGGCCGGGTTGACCGAGGTGTTGGTGACCGGGATGGAGATCAGGTGGATCAGGGTCAACGACAGACCGATCGCGATCGGTGCGAAGCCGGCCGGGGCGCGGTCGTCCGTGGCGCCGAGGATGACGTACAGGAACACCGCGGTCAGTACGATCTCGATCACCAGGCAGGCCAGCAGCGAGTACTGGCCGGGGGACAGGTCGCCGTAGCCGTTGGTGGCGAAGCCGGACGCGACGGCATCGAAGCCCTCCTGTCCGGAGGCGATGACGAACAGCACCGCCGCACCGAGGATGCCGCCGACGAGCTGCGCGACGATGTAGAGCGGCGTGTCCTTCCAGCCGATCCGACCGGCGGCGGCACAGCCGAGGGTGACGGCCGGGTTGAAATGGCCCCCGGAGATGTGACCGACCGCGAAGGCCATCACGAGCACGGTGAGGCCGAAGGCGAGGGCCACCCCGAGGAAGCCGATGCCGAGGTGGGTGCCGTCCGGGTCGAGGAATCCGGCGGCGAGGACGGCGGAGCCGCAGCCGCCGAACACCAGGACGAAGGTGCCGACGACTTCTGCGGCCAAGCGCTTGGCGGTGGGTTCGACCGGGGGCGGGGTGATTTCGGCAGTGGTGGGGTCGGACATGGGACACCTTTCGTGTGCTGACCTCACACAGCGTGCCAGAGTCCGCCCCTCCGGGGAAGCCTCACGGCTGTGCCGCCCCCATGGTGTCGCCGCAATCCGGCTCACGTTCCATCAGATCGAGCCCGAGCGCGGCGCCCCTCCGCCATGACAGAATCCGCCTCATGACCGAATCAGAGACGCCCACCGGTGCGGACGGCGACGTCTTGGACCGGCTGCGGGAGATCCAGGCCCGCAGCTACACCGTCCGGTCCGACGACGGCACCGTCGAGGTTGTCGCCAACGGCGAGTTCAAGCTCTCGACGGTGACGCTGCTGCAGACCCACGACCTGCAGCCGACCCGGCTGTCCCGCGCCGTCAACGAGGCGTGTGGGCGGGCGCTGGAGCAGGCCAGGGTCGCGACCACCCAGGCGATCCGGGAACTGGAGGGGCTGCCTCCTGAGCTTGCGAAGCTGCTCGACACGGGCACGGCGGACAAGGAGAACCGGTGACGCGCGACTTCGAAGCCGAGCTGCGAGCTCGCGACAACGAAACCCTGCACCCGGTGAAGCCGACGCAGTTGAGCGGCAGTACGGAGGAGATCACGGCGAAGAGCCCCGACGGGGTGGTGACCGCAGCAGTGTCGCCGGCGGGTGAGTTCAGATGGGTCGAGATCCGTGACGTGACCAGTCCGACGGCGGTTGAGGTCGGCGTGGTGACCGCGGTCAACACCGCGTTGCGGCAGGCTCTCGGTGCGGGAGACCTGGCAGACCTCGAGGCCAAGGTGGACGAGCGGATTGCTGCCTTCGACGCCCAGCTGGCTGCTCTTGACTCCCAGCTCGATGCGATCACCGGCAACCTGGATGCCCTGGAGCGACAGCTCGACGACTGATCGGGACGAACGTCAGCTCGGGGACTGACCGGGACGAGCGTCAGCTCGAGGCCAGATCAGAACGTCGGGGCAGTGGTGCCGGCTTGCTCTGCATCGGAGGTGTTGTCCGTGGCACTCCGAGCATTCCCGGCGGCGTCGACGGCTTCCCCGCCGCCGGCCGGTAGGTCGGCTCCGGGGATGGCGGGGTTGAGGATCTTGCTGATCACCGTCTTGGCGATGGTTGCCTTCACGATGTCGCCCAAGGGTGACTTCTTGAACAGCGAGGTGTTCTTGATGAACTTGGCCAGTTTCATCAGCATCTTCGCGATCTTGGTCAGGATCTCGGCCAGCCGCGTCAGTACCTGGGCCAGCTTGGCGAGGAACTGGGCCACCTTGGCGGTCAGTTGGCTGACCCTGGACAGCAGCTGGGCGCCGCGGGCCAGGTTTGCGGCGACCCATGCTGCCGCTGACGCCCCCAAGCTGATCACCGCGGTGGCCGCAGCGATCACCAGCGAGCCGATCAGGAACTCGATGAACATCTTGACGATGTCGATGATCGCGTTCGCGCAGTCGACGCACGCCTGGGCGGCGCTGTTGAGCAGTTCCTGGGTGCTGGTGACCGCCTCGCCGAGTTGCCCGACCTTCTCGCCGTAGTCGTTGACCTTGGCCAGGAAGGCGGTGTGGGCGTCCCCTTCCCACTGCGAGATCTGCTGGCCGGTCTGGGTAAAGCGGCTGCCGAGCTGGTCGACCTGACTGCCGAGCTGGGCGTACTTCACGCCCATGTCGGCCAACCCCTGCGGGTCACCGGTGATCCAGTGGAGGCCTTCGTTGACCTTGTCGTAGGCACCGCCGACGTTGAGCACCTCCTGCACCGGCCCGGGACATTGTGCGTAGAAGTTCTCCAACGCATTGGTGTAGGTCATTGTGGTTGCCCTTCCTGGATGGCCTTGTGGAGCTGTTCCAGGGCCTCAGCGATCGCGTCCTCGAGCTCTTGGTACTGCTTGGCGGTGTTCTCCAGGCCCTCGGCGACCGCGTTGATCGCCTCGGTGCAACCCTGCATCGACTCCAAGCACTGAGACCGATGCTCCTGGTAGGCCTCGGAGAGCCGGTTGGCGATGCCCGGCACACGACCGAACTGGTCGTCGCTGAGGTTCATGCCCTCGGCGGTGGTCTCGAAACCCTTCGACTGTTTGCCCAACTGCTCGAACTGGGTTGCGGCCGAGCGGAGCTCGGCGGTGTTCACCTGGAAGTTCATCGTTGTGTTCCCCTCGTCAGCTTGGAGCGTAGCCGCGGACGGGACCATCTCGGCGGGTTCTGGTGTCGTCAGTCTGCGGTGACGGTGCCGAACGCGGCCACGACTCGACGAGCACCTCGTGAACTGACCAGGCCCATCATCATCGCCAGCGCCGACCGGTCGTCGAAGACGATGATCACGCGGCCGGCCTGGGCGAATCGCGGCGCTCGGTCGACCTTGATCACCCGCGACCGGGGGACCTGCCACAGTACGCGCGCAGCGTTCTCCCCGATGCCGGTCACCGCCAGCAGCCGCTCGGTGGTGACGACAAGGTCGGTGCTGACCTCGTTCAGCGCGTCGCGCAGCCCCTCGGCGAGGCAGCCGGGCCAGCCCACCAGGGACACCCCCGTCACCACCTTGTCGGCCAGCTCCATACTCCAGGCTGACGGCAGGCCGAGGGCATGGTCGGCCAACGTGGAGGCAAGGTCGGGGCGCGGCTGGCCGTAGTCCTCGTGTCCGGCGAAGTAGGTGGTGTGTTGCGCGACCAGGGCGCGCTCGTCGGGCGCGAGCAGCGGTCGCACCACATCGGCGAAGGCCGACAACCAGTCCATGGGTTCTCATCTCTCGGGCGCCCGGGCGGCCCGTGGGTCACAGGGTTGCGGCGCGCCCCAGCTGGACGACCTTCCACCCGGCCCGGGTCCAGGTGGGACGGTGCAGCTTGAGTCGACCGTCGATCAACACCTTGTTGGTCACCAGGTCGGAGACGTCGGCCGGGTCCAGGTGCCGGAACTCCGGCCACTCGGTGAGGTGGAGTACGAGCTCGGCGCCGTCAAAGGCCTCCTCGATCGAGTTGGCCTGGGTGATGTTGTGGCCCCGGACGGCGGCCTGCGGATCGTACACCCAGACGTCCGCCCCGGCCTCGGCGAGGTAGGTGGCGACCGTGAGGGCCGGGGAGTTGCGGGTGTCGTCGGTGCCGGGCTTGAACGCAGCACCGAGGATGGCGATCTTGCGGCCGGTCACGTTCCCGTCGAGCTGCTCGACCGCGAGCTCGGCCACCTCGTGACGCTGGGCGTCGTTGATCCCCTCGACGGTGCCGATGAAGTCGGCCAGCACGTCCACCCCGTGATCGCTCGCACTGGCAGCCAGGGCGCGGATGTCCTTCGGGAGACAGCCACCACCGAAGCCGAGCCCGGCGTTCAGGAACTCCCGACCGATGCGCTTGTCGTGGCCCAACGCGTCGGCCAGCACGGTGACGTCACCTCCGGCGGCCTGGCACATCCGTGACATCGCGTTGATGAAGCTGATCTTGGTCGCGAGGAAGGCGTTCGCGGCGACCTTGATCAACTCCGCGGTCGCGATGTCGCAGGTGACGACCGGGACCGACTCCGAGATCGGGATCGCGTAGCAACGGCGCAGCGTGTCGAGGGCGCCGTTGGGCGACTGCACTCCCAGCACGATCCGGTCGGGCCGCAGGGTGTCGTCGACCGCGTACGCCTCGCGCAGGAACTCGGGGTTCCAGGCCAGTTCGACGCCCTCGCCGGCCGGTGCGGCCGCGCGCAGTCGCTCCAGCAGTGCCGGGGCCGTACCGACCGGGACGGTGGACTTGCCGACCACCAGCGTGGGGCGGGTCAGCAGCGGTGCCAGCGCGTCGATCGCCGCGTGGAGCTGGCTCAGGTCGGCGGCCCCGGACTCCGACTGCGGCGTACCGAGACAGAGGAAGTGGATGTCGGCCCAGTCGGCGATGTCGGCGTAGTCGGTGGTGAAGCGCAGCCGGCCCGAGGCGGTGTGGCGCACCAGCAGCGGCTCCAGCCCCTCCTCGTAGATGGGGGAGCGGCCGGAGTTCAAGGTGGCGATGCGGTCGGGATCGATGTCGAGCCCGATCACCTCGTGCCCGAACTCGGCCATGCCGGCGGCATGGGTCGCACCCAGGTATCCCGTCCCGATCACACTCACGCGCAGGGTCACGCGCCGAGTCTTGCACAGGCCGGGTGACCGGAAGGTGAACGACCGGGGTGGCCGAGGGGCGCCGCCTGCGTGACAAGATGCGTCCATGTCTGACAAGCCCCGGGTGTTTTCGCTCATGCAGCCGACGGCCGATTCGCTCCACCTCGGAAACTACCTCGGCGCGCTGCGTCAGTGGGTGGCCCTGCAGGAGGACCACGAAGCCTTCTTCGGCGTCTGCGACCTGCACGCCCTGACCGTGGAGGTGACCCCGGCCGAGTTGCGGCAGCGCACCCTGCGGGCGGCCGCCCAGTTCATGGCGGCCGGGGTGGACCCGGAGGCCGCGCCGGTGTTCGTGCAGAGCCACGTCCCCGAGCACGCCGAGCTGATGTGGGTGCTGAGCACCATGACCGGGTTCGGGCATGCCGCCCGAATGACGCAGTTCAAGGACAAGACCGCCAAGGGTGGCCAGGACCAGGCGAACGTCGGCCTGTTCACGTACCCGATCCTGATGGCCGCCGACATCCTGCTGTACCAGGCCGACAAGGTCCCGGTCGGGGAGGACCAGCGGCAGCACCTCGAGCTGACCCGTGACCTGGCGCAGCGGTTCAACAGCCGGTACTCGCCGACCTTCGTGGTCCCCGAGCCACACATCGTGAAGTCGGTCGGCCGGATCATGGACCTGCAGGACCCGACGGTGAAGATGAGCAAGTCGGCGTCCTCGCCGAACGGGATCATCGAGCTGTTGGAGGAGCCGGCGGTGAACGCCAAGAAGTTCCGGTCGGCGGTGACCGATTCGGGCCGCGAGATCAGCTACGACGAGGAGGCGAAGCCCGGCGTGGCGAACCTGCTCTCCATCCTGTCCGCGTTCTCCGGCCGCCCGATCGACGTGTTGGTGGGCGAGTTCGAGGGCAAGGGGTACGGCGACCTCAAGGGGGCGGCTGCCGACGCTGTCGCGACGGTGATCTCGCCGTTCCGGGAGCGGACCCTGGCGTTGATGGGCGAACGGAGCGAATTGGAGCAGATCCTCGCCCGTGGCGCCGATCGGGCCCGCGGCGTCGCCAGCCGAACGCTGGCGAAGGTGTACAAGAAGGTGGGCCTGCTGCCGCCGGTGCGGCGGTGACGGACCCGACGACGGGCCGGCCGTGGCATCATGACTCCGCGAACGGCAGGATCTCGGCCACCGGCCACTGACCAGCGAGGGATTGGTTGACCGATCAGGAAGACCCGGACGGGGTCGAACTCCTCACCACCGACGCCGTGGGGAAGCTGTTGCACGCTGCCGTCGAGCACGGCGGCGGCACGTTGCTGCGGTGGGAACTCGACCACGTGGACAACCAGCCGCACCACAGCACCACCGCCACCTACACCGCGACCGTACGGTGGGACTTCGGCGAGCGCGCCGAGCTGCTGGGCGTGAGTGCCCGGGTCGGCGGCGCGACCGCGTCGGACCAGCGGGCGGTGCTGTTCGCCGACGGTGAGCGGACCGTGGCCGTGTGGCTGTACCCGCGCGACCCCGACCTGCCGGGACTGGTCCGGGCCGCCTTCCCCAGCGAGATGGCCGGCGTGCTCAACGAGTACCGGGTGTTCCCGGCGCCGGTGTCACCCGACCAGGTCACCCTCGAGATGGTCGGCTACCGGCCCCGCCGACGGGCGGTGGTGAAGGTCACCGTGGCGACCCCGGCCGGACCGCAGCGGTTGTTCGTGAAGGTGCTGCGCGAGAAGGTCGCCAATGACGTGTTGCAGCGTCACCAACTGCTGCTGGCCGCCGGCGTGCCCGCGCCGGCCGTCGCGGCGTTCACCCCTGACCACCTGCTGGTGCTGCGGGAACTGCCCGGGCGGCCGCTGGCCCAGGCCATCTTCGACCCGGTCGCACCCTGTACCGGGGAGAACCTGGTCCGGGTGCTCGACGCCATGCCGTTGCAGGTGGCCCAGTTGCAGCGGCGGGCGCCGTGGAGCGACTCGGTGGCCCACTACGCCGACATCGTGGCGGTGGCGTTGCCGTACGAGGAACCGCGGCTGAGGTGGATGACCGGCCTGATCCGCGACGGCCTGGCCGAGATCCCGCTCGGTACGGAGGCCACCCACGGCGACTTCCACGAGGGGCAGGTGTTCGTCAGCGGCGGTGTGATCAGTGGGGTGCTCGACGTCGACACCGTCGGCCCGGGTCGACGGGCCGACGACCTGGCCTGCCTGGTGGCGCACATGTCGACGGTGCAGCGGATGAACGCCCAACAGGCGGCCCGGGTGCAGTCGCTGCTGCAGGAGTGGGTGCCGGTGTTCGACGAGCGGGTCGACCCCGTCGAACTCCGGCTGCGCGCCGCCGCGGTGATCATCTCGCTGGCCACCGGCCCGTTCCGGGGCCAGGAACCGAACTGGGAGAACGAGACCCGCAGCATCCTCGACGCCGCGGAGACGCTGATCCGTCAGGTGCGCTGAGCGGTAGGGGTCCCGGTGAGAATCCGTGGGACGGATCTTGCGGTCACCGGCGGTTAGTGGTCGAATCCGGTCATAGCCCTCTGACGAAGGAGTCAAGATGACCACCCCCCGTACCTCCCGTCGCACCCTGCTGGCCGGGATGGCCGCCGCACCGTTGGCGGCCGGACTTTTCACCCAGACGTTCCGGCCGGCCGCCCACGCCGCCGAACCGGTCGTGCTGGTCTCGGACGGCCAGGTCCGGTTCCAGCACTGGATGGCCGAGACGTTCCGGGAGGACGCGCAGTACTACAAGGCGCTCAGCATCGAGCTGAAGCAGCTCGGTGGGCGGATCACCGGCCTGACGATGCCCCCCAACAACGTGTTCCGTGGCGAGACCTGGGACGACTACCCGTTCAACCCCGATCAGGTGCACGTCTTCGTGGGCCGACTGGCCCCCGAGCCGCGGCCCGAGCTGGTGGCCGCCGCCGAGACGCTCGACAACGACGGGTTCCTGATCGACGTCACGCCGCGGGCCATCACCATTCTCGGCGGCAGCCCGTGGGGCACCCGGTTCGGGGTGTACGAGTTCATGGAGCGCTACTGGGGCGTCAGCTACCTGATGTCGAGCCCGGACGGCACCGACTTCGAGCATCGCGACACCATCTCGTGCGAGCCGGGGTTGTTGATCAGCAACCCGACGTTCGCCGGCCGCTCGATGTATCCGGATCCGCCGTCGGGGGAGGCCACCGAGCGGTGGGACTTCTACTACTCGCCGCGCTACACGTGGGGGATGCATGCCCGGATGCACCATCCGATCTTCCAGAACCACTACGTGGGCAAGCTCTTCGACAGTGCGATCTACGGCGACCCGGCCAAGCCGGAGACCTACCATCCGGAGTTCTACCCGATCCGCAACGGCGAGACCGTGATCCCACGGTCCGGCTCGGTGTCGGCCTGGCAGCCGCGTTTCACCGAGCCCGGCCTGGTGACCGAGGGCATCAAGCAGGTGATCGCCTACTTCGACGCCAACCCGCAGCGAGACAACATGTCGCTGGCGGTCAACGACTCCGGTGGCTACAGCGAGGACGAGGTCGACCGCACCAAGATCAACTCCGTCGGCATCTACGACCACTCCGACAACTACTTCACCTGGGCCAACGCGGTGGTGGCGGGCGTGGTGGCCGAGCGGCCGGAGTACGCCAGCAAGAAGTTCTCCGCGATCGCCTACCGCGAGACCAACGATCCGCCGGCCTTCGACGTGCACCCGCAGATCGTGCCGTACCTGGTGAAGGAGACGACCGGCTGGCTCGACCCTGAGTTCAAGGCCGGGCAGCTCGCGTGGATCCAGCAGTGGGCCGACCGAGCGAACGAGCTGGCCTACTACGACTACAGCTACGGCGCGGTGTACACCGCACCGCGGATGCTGGCACCGCACCTGAGTGAGGTCTACAAGACACTGAAGGGGCTCGGGGTGAACTACATCTTCACCGAGACCGGCGTTTCGTTCGGTGAGGGCCCGAAGGGCAACACCCTCGCTGCGATGATGTGGGACGTCGACACCGACCCGGTCGCGTTCCAGCAGGAGTGGCTGACCAAGGTGGCCGGCCCGGCGGCCGAGCCACTGCTGACCGAGTACTTCTCCTACTGGGAGGACGTCTGGCTGCGTCGGATGCCGCAGCACGAGTTCTTCGCCAGCTCGGTGCAGCAGACCTACTTCAACTTCAACGACGGCAGCTACCTGGAGTGCGTCGACCCGTTGGACTTCCCGCGGCTCCGTACGCTGCTCACCCGGGCCGTCACGCTCGCCGGACGCGAGTCACCCGAGGCGCAGGCCAGGGTGCAGGTGATCGCCGACTACTTCGACTACTACGAGGCCGCCGCCAACAGCTACCCGCGTGATCTGGAGATCGCCCAGAATCCGGCCGCGATGCGCAAGACATTCCTGGCCGCCGCGGCCAAGGTCGACCACGGGGTCACCGAGGCCGAGCGCAAGATCGAGGTGGGTACGGTTCTGGCCGGCAGGTCCTTCCAGCACCCGTTCACCAAGGCGTGGGAACGCGGCCAGTGGTGGACCGGCTGGAACTACTCCGCACTGTGGCAGACCGCGCAGTACATGCTCGCCGAGCGGCCGGGCTGGCAGGGGATCCGTGACCAGGCGTTGGAGCTCGTCGAGACCAGCGACTCGGCCCGGACCAGGGAGTACGCACAGACCCTGCTCGACGTCGCGGCCGGCCGACTCGTCAACGTGGGTGAGGATCCGACCTTCGCCGATCCCGATCTGGCGGCGTGGACCGTCGACATCGGTGGGCTGTTGCGTGAGGAGCCGCGGGCCGTTCTTGATCACTCGATCGACGGCACCAAGGCGATCAAGATGACCGGTGGCGCCAACAGTGGTGTCCGGCAGACCGTCCCGGTCACCGAGGGCCTGTTGGTGCAGTCGGTCGACTTCTGGGCCGACTCCTCACCGGTCGCCCAGGGCCTGATGGCGCCGTGGTGGAACTTCTACGACGCCGACGGTGCCGTGATCGGCTGGGGGCTGGCCGGCCAGGGGCAGCGGATCCACCGGATCACCGACCGGTGGCACAGGATCATCCGCTGTGAGCGGGTGCCCGAGGGCGCGGCCACCGCGATGGTGCACCTGACGTTCCGGCAGCCGCACGCCGACAACACCTTCTACATGAGCCATGCGGAGTTCCTGCAGGTCCGCTGACCCACGTCCCTGCGACCGCTCGCAGCCTCACCCACCGCGCCGGGAACCGGCCGGTGGGTGAGAATGCGGGGGTGAGCAGTACACCAGCCGACCCCCGCCGTACCCAGTCCGGGACCGAGATCCACGCCGTGTATGACGCGGCATCGGCAGCCGGGTTCGACCCGGCGACCGCACTGGGTGCGCCGGGCGAGTTCCCGTACACCCGTGGGATCTACCCGACGATGTACACCGCCCGGCCGTGGACGATGCGGCAGTACGCCGGCTTCGGCACCGCGGCGGAGTCCAACGCCCGGTACCGCGAACTGATCACCCACGGCACCACCGGGTTGTCGGTCGCGTTCGACCTGCCCACGCAGATGGGGTTCGACTCCGACGCCCCGATCGCCGCCGGTGAGGTCGGCAAGGTGGGTGTCGCGATCGACTCGATCGACGACATGCGGGTGCTGTTCGACGGCATCGACCTGGCCGACGTGTCGACCTCGATGACGATCAATGCGCCGGCCGCGGTGCTGCTGTTGCTCTACCAGCTGGTCGCCGAGGAGTCGGGGGCCGACCCCGCCCGGCTGGCCGGCACGATCCAGAACGACGTGCTCAAGGAGTACATCGCCCGCGGCACCTACATCTTCCCGCCGGCGGCCTCGCTGCGGCTGGCCAGCGACACCTTCGCCTACTGTGCGACCGAACTGCCGCGGTGGAACACGATCTCGATCTCGGGCTACCACATGGCCGAGGCCGGGGCGACGCCGGCGCAGGAGATCGGGTTCACCCTGGCCAACGGGATCGCGTACGTGCAGGCGGCGCTGGCGGCCGGGCTCGAGGTGGACGCGTTCGCGCCCCGGTTGAGCTTCTTCTTCGTGTCCCGCACGACCCTGCTCGAGGAGGTCGCGAAGTTCCGCGCGGCCCGCCGGATCTGGGCCCGGCTGATGCGGGAGACGTTCGGTGCGACGAACCCGAAGTCGCTGATGTTGCGCTTCCACACCCAGACCGCCGGGGTGCAGCTCACCGCCCAGCAGCCCGAGGTGAACCTGGCCCGGGTGACGGTGCAGGCGCTGGCCGCGATCTTCGGCGGGACCCAGTCGTTGCACACCAACAGCTACGACGAGGCCCTCGCGCTGCCCACGCCGAAGTCGGCACGGTTGGCGTTGCGTACCCAGCAGGTGATCGCCCACGAGACCGACCTGACCGCCACCGTGGATCCGTTCGCCGGGTCGTACGCGGTGGAGGCGATGACCGACGACGTGGAGGCCGAGGCACTCGACCTGATGGGCCGGGTGGCCGATCGGGGTGGTGCGGTCGCGGCGATCGAGCAGGGGTTCCAGAAGGCCGAGATCGAGCGGAGTGCGTACGACGTCGCGCGCGAGATCGAGCACGGTGAGCGGATCGTGGTCGGCGTCAACCGGTTCCTCGCCGACGAGGACGAACCGTACGAGACGCTGCGGGGTGATCCGCGGATCGAGGCCCGGCAGGCCGAGCGGCTGGCCACGCTGCGGGCCACCCGCGACACGGTCGGGGTGGAGCGCGCGCTGGCCGACCTGGCCGCCGCTGCCGCGGGGGACAGGAACGTGTTGCCGCCGATGAAGGCGGCACTGCGGCGCCGGGCCACCGTGGGTGAGGTGTGTGACACCCTCCGCGGCGTCTGGGGGACGTTCACCCCGGACGAGCGATTCTGAACCCGGCCTGCACGTCTGGAACACTGGCCCGCATGCCCGATCGGACGACAGAGCCTCACGTACGCGAGGTGATCAGCTCCCTCGTCGCGGAGTTGGAGGAGACACTGATCGGCTTCCGCCGGGACCTGCACGCCCATCCGGAGGTGGGGCGGCAGGAGTTCCGGACGACGCGTCGGATCATGTCGGTGCTGTCGGCCGCCGGGCTGACGCCCCGGGAACTGGCCTCGGGCACCGGGGTCGTGGTGGACATCGCCCCCGAGGTGGCCGATCCAGCGGCCGACGGCGGCGTGGTGGCCTTCCGTGCCGACATCGACGCACTGCCGGTGCAGGAGACGTCGGCGGTGGACCACGCGTCGGTGAACGACGGGGTCAGTCACGCCTGTGGCCATGACGTGCACACTGCGATCGCTGTCGGTACGGCCCTGGTGGCGGCCCGGCTGCGCGATCGGGGCCTGCTGCCCCGTCCGGTGCGGGTCATCTTCCAACCGGCCGAAGAGGTGCTGACCGGTGCCAGGTCGGTGATCGACGCCGGGGAGCTGGTCGGTGTCGAGGAGGTCTTCGCGGTGCACTGCGACCCCCGGGTCGAGGTCGGCAAGGTCGGGCTCGCCGCCGGTGAGGTGACCGCGGCCACCGACCTGCTCACCGTCTCCGTGCGGGGTACCGGCGGCCACACCGCGCGACCACACCTGACCCCGGACGTGATCGGTGCCCTGGTGGCCGTGGCCGGACAGGCACCGCTGGTGCTGTCCCGGCGGATCGATCCGCGGGGTGGGGTGTCGCTGGTGTGGGGTCGGGTGACGGCGGGGACGGTGCCGAACGTCATCCCGAGCAGGGGTGAGCTGTCGGGCACGGTCCGTGCCCTCGACCTCGCCGGCTGGGAACGGGTGTCGCAGGTGCTGCCTGAGGTGTTGCGCCAGCTGGTCGCCCCGTACGGCGTGGAGATCGACATCGATCATGAGCGAGGTGTCCCGCCGACGGTGAACCATGCCCGTTCGGTCGTACGATTCACCCGTGCGGCCACGGCCGTGCTCGGGCCGGGTGGCCATGAGCCGACCGAGCAGTCGCTGGGTGGTGAGGACTTCGCGTGGATGCTGCAGTCGGTGCCGGGTGCCCTGGGGCGCCTGGGGGTTCGGACGCCGGGGGTGCCGACGTTCCCCGACATCCACCAGCCCGACTTCACCGTGGACGAGCGGGCCATCGCCGTCGGTGTCCGACTCTTCGCCGAGCTGGCGGTCGACACGGCATGACGGACGCCAGCCCGGTGCGGCCCCGACCGGCCGCCGGCTCGGCCCTGCGTCCTCGCCACCGCGACCGGTCGGTGGTGTTGATCATGATCGTGTTGATCATGGTGCTGGTCGGGTGTACGCCAGAAGTGCAGCCACCGGAGCAGACTCCGGGGACCCCGGGCGCACCGTCGTCGTCGCCGTCGTCGTCACCGACTCCTGTCGACCCCCGGGTGAAGGCCTGTCTGGTCGCCGGGCCGGGAAGCCTGACCGACCTCACCCTCAACCAGGTCGCCGTGGCCGGCCTGAACCGGGCCCGGGAGGACCTCGGCGTGGAGACCGAACAGCGTTCGGTGTCGGAGGCGGCACAGTACGCCGGAGCGATCCAGGCCATGATCGACAACGAGTGCACCATGATCATCTCCGTCGGGTACGCGTTGTCCGATGCGACCCTGGCCGCGGCCCAGGCCCACCCGGAGCTGGACTTCGTGATCGTCGAACACGAGGACCCGGTCACGTTCCCGGCGGTCCGCAACCTCAAGCCGGTGGTGTTCGACCGCGCGCAGGCGTCCTTCCTGGCCGGTTACCTGGCCGCAGCGACCACCCGGACCCGGACGGTGGCGACCTACGGCGCCAACCGCTTCCCGTCGGTGATCGAGGCGATGGACGGCTTCGCGCTCGGGGTGGCCCACCACAACGCCGTGCACGGCGGTTCGGTGCAGGTGCTGGGGTGGAGCCCGAAGACCAGGACCGGCCAGTTCCTCGGTGGGGACATCCCGTTCGACGACACCGAACGCGCCCAACGGATGACCGAGGACCTGATCGCCGCCGATGCCGACGTGATCTACCCGGTGGCGGGGCGGTCCGCACTCGGCACCCTGACCGCGATCGACGCCACCGGGGAGCCGATCCGGGCCATCTGGGCCGACAGCAACGGTTGCGAAACGGTGCCGAACCACTGTGGGGCGCTGCTCACCAGTGTGGAACGCAACGCCGACACGGTGTTGTACGCCATCATCGAGCAGGCCACGACCGGGGACCGGCCGGACAACACGACCGTCGTCGGCACCTTGGGCAACGGGGGCACGAGCCTGGCGGAGCTGCCCGAGTCCGCCGACGAGGTGCCGGCGGCCGTCCGGGCCGAGGTCGCCCAGCTCCGGCAGGAACTGATCGCGGGCAAGGTCCGGGCGACCCCGCGACCGAGCCCGTAGCGCCGACGACCCCTGTCGGACACCGCGTCCCGCGGTCTAGAGTGGTGGTCCATGACGGAGATCGGCCGACCGAACCCCGAGCGACCCAACATCGTCCTGATCACCACCGACCAGCAGCGTGGTGACTGCCTGGGGGTGGACGGGCACCCGGTGGTGCAGACGCCGAACCTTGATCATCTCGCCCGGTCCGGGGCGTTGTTCCGGCGCGGCTACTCCGAGTGCCCCAGCTGCGTACCGGCCCGGCGGACCTTGCTCAGCGGCCAGTCGCCGGTGGCCCACGGCATGGTCGGGATGACCAGTGCCCCCTGGGATCCCGCGCACACCCTGCCCGGTGAGCTGGCCCGTGCCGGCTACCAGACCCAGTTGGTCGGCAAGCTCCACATGACGCCGGCCCGCAAGCGGTTCGGCTTCGAGAACATGGAACTCGCCGACTCGACCCACTCCGGCGGTGGCGGGTTGACCGACAACGACTTCGTGGAGTGGCTGACCAGGAACGGACCGGTCGAGGGCGTCGAGCCCGGTGTCGCCCACGGGGTGTCGGCGAACGGATGGGTGGGACGGCCCAACCACCTTCCCGAGCACCTGACGCACACCTTCTGGAGTACCAGTCGGGCGATGGACTTCGTCCGTCGCCGTGACCCGGAGGCGCCGTTCTTCCTGCACCTGTCCTACATCGACCCACACCCGCCGATGACGCCGCCGGAGTTCTACTACGACCGGTTCGACGCGATGGACCTGGGCAGGCCGAAGGTCGGTGACTGGGCGCCCCGGTTCGACGAACCCGTACGTGGGCTGGACATCAACGCATGGGAGATCCGGCTCGAGGACCAGCTGCTGCACCAGGCCCGGGCCGGCTACTACGGGATGATCAACCACGTCGACGACCAGGTCGGCCGGTTCGTCGACCTGCTGCGACGGTCGAAGCTGCTGGACGACACGGTGATCCTGTTCACCTCCGACCACGGCGAGATGCTGGGTGACCACAACATGTGGCGCAAGACGTTCCCGTACGAGGCGTCGGCCCGCGTGCCGTTCTTCCTCAAGCCCGCCAGGTCGATGGGCCTGCCGGCCGACGTGGTCCGCTCCGAGCCGGTCGGGTTGCAGGACGTGATGCCGACCCTGCTCGAGGCCGCGGGGGTCCCGATCCCCGACAGCTGCACCGGCCGGAGCGTGTTGCCGTTGGCCACCGCTGGTGACGACGGGGCGACCGGCTGGCGGGAGTACCTGCACGGCGAGCACGCGGGGCAGTACGACTACGACGCCGGGATGCACTACCTGACCGACGGCCACCACAAGTACGTCTGGTACACCCAGACCGGTCGTGAGCACCTGTTCGACCTGGACGCCGACCCCGACGAACTGCACGACCTCAGTGCCGCGCCGGGAGGTGGTGACTTGGCCGGGTGGCGGGCCCGACTGGTGGAGACGCTCGCCGACCGGCCGGAAGGGTTCGTCCGCTCCGGCGAGTTGGTCGTGGGGCGGCCACACCACCACCTCGTCCCCGCCGAACCGCTTCCGGTGTGACCATGTCGTCGCAGCACAGCGGGGTCGACCCGGATTCGGTCGACTGGGAACGGTTGCGCGACTCCGCGCGGGAGGCGGCGGGGCACGCGTACGCCCCGTACTCCGGCTTCCCGGTCGGTGCGGCAGCCCTGGTCGACGACGGCCGGATCGTCACCGGCTGCAACGTGGAGAACGCCTCGTACGGGGTCGGCCTGTGTGCCGAGTGCGGGCTGGTGTCGCAGCTGCAGGCGACCGGCGGCGGCCGCCTGGTCGCCTTCGCCTGCGTTGCCGGCGACGGTGAGGCGCTGATGCCGTGCGGGCGGTGCCGACAGCTGCTGCACGAGTTCGGCGGTGACACCTTGTTGGTCGACACCCCGGCCGGGGTGCTGCCGATGCGGCACGTGTTGCCGTACGCCTTCGGGCCCGCCGAGCTGACCCGTACGACGGGCGACAGCGGCGGGGCAGGCGGGGGAACGGTGGCTGACGAGTCGCCGACCGATGAGGAGGAGTGAGGGTGTTGGACGCCGAACTGATCAGGTCGCTGCCGAAGGTGGCGCTCCATGATCATCTGGACGGTGGGCTGCGGCCGGGGACGATCATCGACCTGGCGCCGAACGGCCACGAGCTGCCCAGCACCGATCCGACCGCGCTGGGGGAGTGGTTCGTCGCCGCGGCGGACTCCGGGTCGCTGGAGCGTTACCTGACCACCTTCGACCACACGATCGCGGTGCTGCAGACGGCCGACAACCTGCGCCGTGTCGCCCGCGAGTTCGTCGAGGACATGGTCGCCGACAACGTGATCCATGCCGAGACCCGCTGGGCACCCGAGCAGCACCTGCGTGACGGGTTGACCATGGACGAGGCGGTCGAGGCGGTCCAGGCCGGGATCGACGACGGGGTCCGGGACGCAGCGGCTGCTGGGCACGTGATCAGCGTCCGCCAACTGATCACCGCGATGCGCCACGGCGACCGGGCCGTAGAGGTCGCCGGGCTGGCGCTGCGGCACCGCCGCGCCGGCGTCGGCGGGTTCGACATCGCCGGCGGCGAGCTGGGGAACCCGCCCGGGCGCCACCTGGCCGCCTTCCGGCTGCTGCGCGAGGCGAACTTCCCGTACACGATCCACGCCGGTGAGGCCGACGGCCTGTCGTCGATCTGGGAGGCGGTGCAGGTGTGCCACGCCAACCGGATCGGGCACGGGGTGCGGTTGATCGACGACATCACCTCCGACGAGGCGGGGACGCCGGTGCCGGGCGACCTCGCCGCCTACGTCCGTGACCTGCGGATCCCGTTGGAGCTGTGCCCCAGTTCGAACCTGCAGACCGGGGTCGCCGCCACGATCGCCGAGCACCCGTTCGACCGGCTCGTCCGGGCCGGGATGCGGGTCACCGTCAACTGCGACAACCGGCTGCAGAGCGGTACCACGCTGACGCGTGAGTTCGGGCTGCTGGTCGACGCGTTCGGCTACGACCTGGCCGATCTCGAGCGGTTCACCGTCGCGGCGGCCCGCAGCGCCTTCCTGCCGTACCCGCAGCGGCAGCAGTTGATCACCGAGGTGATCCGGCCAGCCTTCGCCGCTGCAGCTCGAAGCACAGCACCGCAGCCGCACTCGCCACGTTGAGTGACTCCACGCCCGACTGCATCGGGATCGCCACCGACACCTGGACCTTGTCGCGTACGGCGTCGGACAGTCCGCTGGATTCGTTGCCCAGGCAGAAGACCGCGCGATCGGCGAAGCTGGCCGAATAGAGCGAGGTCGCCGACTCGCCCGCGAGCCCGTACACCCGGAACCGGGCCTGCCGCAGCAGGGTGAGCGCCTCGACCGAGGTGCGACAGCGCAGGATCGGGGCGTCGAAGGCGACCCCGGCCGACGCCTTGATCACCAACGGCCCGAGATCGGCGACCTGGTTGAACGGGACGACGATGCCGTCGATCCCGGCCGCGGTGGCGGTCCGCAGGATCATCCCGACGTTGGCCGGGGTGGTGATCTGGTCGAGCAGCAGCACCTGGGCCTGCGCTGGGGCATCGGCCAACCATGCGGCGAGTCCCCGCATCCGGGGAGCGGTGACGTCGGCGACGACGCCCTGGTCCTGTCGGCCGTTGCCGGCCAGTCGCTTCACCCGGGTCGGGCTGACCCGCTCGACCGGGACGCCCTGCCGGTGTGCGGCGGCGATGATGTCGTCGACCCCGGGTCCGGCCGCATTGTCGGCGAGGTGAATCCGGGCAACGTCCAGCCGGTCGTCGGTCAGTGCCGCCAGCACCGGCCGGCTGCCGAAGACGGTCAGGTACCGCTCACGCGGCGACGGCTCGGTCACGGTCCAGTTCTACCAGCCTCGTCGTCGGGCGGGCCGGTGCCGGGAGGCTGGCTCGACCGGTCGTGACAGGCCCGCAGGGGTCCTGGGTTGGCACTACGGTGAACAGGTGAGCACCGAGGCGAGGACCACGACACACCCACGACGTGTTCTGCCACCGGCGGAACTGCCCGAGCGCCCCGACGTGCCTCGGGCGCTGATCGCCGGTGCCGGCATCAGCGGCCTGACCGTCGCGCACGGGCTGGCCCGGCACGGCTGGGACGTCCAGCTGTTCGAGGCTGCTCCCACGCCGCGCGGCGGCGGCTACATGATCGACTTCTTCGGCCCCGGCTACGACACCGCGGAACGGATGGGTGCGGTGCTGCCGGAGATGCGGGCACACGGCAAGGAGTTCCGCGAGCTGCGCTACGTCGACGAGCAGACCCGGATCACCGCCCGGGCCGACGTCGACGCGATCGTGGCCGGGGTCGGTGGTCGCTACTTCTCCATCCTGCGACCCGATGTCGAACGTTCGCTGCTCGCCACCCTGCCTGATCGGGTGGCCGTCGCGTACGGCCACCGGGTCGCCGACCTCGATCTCGCCGCGGCCGACCACGGCGATCACGTCCACGTCACCACCCGGACGGCGACGGGGGAGACCCGGACGTGGCAGGGCGACCTGCTGGTCGGCGCCGACGGCATCCGTTCCCGGGTGCGGGAGCTCGCCTGGGGCCCCGAGGACTACTTCCTCCGCCACCTCGGCTACCGGTCGGCGGCGTACCTGTTCGAGGATCCGGAGCTGGCACGCTGGCTCGGCGACACCCCGCTGCTCACCGACACCCTGCACCGCCAGGCCGGGCTGTACGCCGTCGACGAACGAACCGCGGCGACCCTGTTCATCGAACGGACCGACGAGGTCGACCGGCCGGTCGACGTGGCGGCCCACTGGCGTACCCGCTTCGACGATCTCGGGCCGACGATCCGGCGGGCCCTCGCGGTCGCGCCGGCCGACATGTACTGCGACTCGGTCGCGCAGTCCGTCGTGCCGCGCTGGCGCCGGGGCCGGGTCGTGCTGACCGGGGATGCCGCGCACGCCGTCTCCCTGCTCGCCGGGCAGGGGGTGTCGATGGCGATCACCGGCGGCTGGCACCTGGGCGGGCTCGTCGGGCCGCTGGCCACCGACGGGGTGCCCACCGCCGACGCCCTGGGCCGGGCGATCGACCGCTACCAGGACGGCTTCGGGCCCCAGGTCGCCGGCGTCCAGCGCACCGCGCCGACCGCTGCGGCCACCTTCTGCCCCGGCAACCGGGCCCAACTCGCGCTGCGCCGGTTGGCGGTCAACGCCACCGCACTCCCGGGCGCGGGGGCGTTGGCCGGACGGCTCGCGGGCGGGCGACGCGTGGTCGGCTGAGTAGGCCCGCCCCGGTACGGGTCAGCGCCGGGCGCGGATGCTCGCGATGATCAACAGCGTCGCCGGCGCCAGCACCAGCACGAAACCGCTGGGGCCGACGATCCACAGGCAGCAGAGGGCCCACACTCCGAGCACGATGCCCACGTACGACGGGACTCGTCGTCCCCGGCGACCGGTGCTGATCACGTACAGCGCGAACAGCACGCCCGGCACCACGAACCCGCCCGGCAGGCCCCAGAACTGGACGGCGGCGTCGAGCGGCAGTTGCTCGGTGCGCATCGGGCCCGCGAACCAGGCCGGCCACCACGGGTGGACCGCGAACGCGAACGTGTGCAGCACGCAGATCGCCAGCAACGACCAACCGGCCGCCAGGGTGAGGCGATGGGCGCGCACCGTTCCTGCCCCGGATCGTGGGGCGTCGGGTGCACCGGCCGCAGGGGCCGGTGGCACGGTCGCGGTGCTGTGGAACTCGTCGGCGTCGGTGGTCGGCGTGGCGTCTGGCTGATGGGTGATCATGGCGTCGAGCCTGCCGATTCCGGAGCCGCTGCCCATCCCGCCCACGGGGGATCGGGCTCCCCCGCTGGGGGGATCGTGCCCGGACGGCGTGCGGGTGCGACCACCTGCCCGGTGCCGGCGGCGATCCCATAGGCTCAAGGGCATGGATCCTCGGCAACCCAACCCTGACCTCTACGGCGTCCCCTTCCAGACCGACGAATACCAGGGCATGCCGTACCGCCCCCTCGGCGGCAGCGGACTGAAGGCCTCCGCCATCGGCCTGGGCACCTGGAAGTTCGGCTACCCCGACACCGGCGACGGTGCCCGCAGCGACGAGGAGACCTCACTGGCCATCCTCGACCGGGCGGCCGAGGTCGGCATGACCTTCTGGGACACCGCCAACCGCTACAACGCCGCCTCCGGCAACTCGGAGCGGATCATCGGCACCTGGTTCGAGCGCAACCCGGGGCGACGTCGCGACATCGTGCTGGCCACCAAGATCTTCGGCGGGATGGACGGCACCACCCCGAACCACTCGGGGCTGTCCCGGCTGCAGATCATCGAGGGCGTCAAGGCCTGCCTCGCCCGGCTGGGGATCGAGTCGATCGACCTGCTGTGGTTCCACGGGTTCGACGACGCCGTGCCGATCGAGGAGTCCTTGGAGACCATCGAGGACCTGGTCAGCCAGGACCTGGTGCGCTACCTCGGCGTCTCCAACTTCACCGCCGCCAACCTCGAGTCGTACCTGCGGGTGAGCAGCACCCTGTCGCGGCGAACCCGTCCGGTCGCGGTGCAGAACCGGTACGACCCGCTCACCGGCGCCGACCACGACGGGGTGCTCGAGCTGTGCGCGGCGGAGCGGATCTCATTCGTGCCGTACTCGCCGCTGGCCCGCGGTCTGCTGACCGACCGCTACCTCGACCCGGCGAAGGTCGGCAAGGGTGACCGGCTGTTCGACGAGGGTGTCAAGGTGACCGCCGACCAGCGCGCCACCGTCACCAAGGTCGCCGAGCTGGCGAAGGGGTGGGGCCACTCGGTGAGCCAGCTGACCCTGGCGTACCTGCTGACGATGCCGGGCATGGGCATCCAGATCCCCTCCAGCTCGACCCCGGAGCAGGTCGACGCCAACGCCGAGGCCGGCAAGATCGAGCTCTCCGACGAGCAGGTCGCCGAGCTGAAGGACGTGTTCGGCCACTGAGTCGGCCTGTGCAGACCGGCCGCACTGCGCCGAAAGCGGTCGGAGCCGCGCTGGATCCTGCTCTAGGGTTGGGCCCATGAGTTCTCGTGTGTTGACAGCGGTGGCCTGGCCGTACGCCAACGGCCCCCGCCACCTGGGTCACGTGTCCGGTTTCGGTGTCCCGTCCGACGTGTTCAGCCGCTACCTGCGGATGAACGGCCACGACGTCCTCATGGTGTCCGGCTCCGACGAGCACGGCACGGCGATCACGGTGCAGGCCGACCAGGAGGGCCTGACCGCCCGCGAGACCGTCGACAAGTACCACCGGCAGCTGATCGACGACCTGCACGGGCTGGGGCTGTCGTACGACCTGTACACCCGCACCACCACCGCCAACCACGCTGCGGTGGTGCAGGACATGTTCTCCGCCCTGTTGGAGAACGGGTACGTGGTGAAGCAGTCGGCGATGGGGGCGATCAGCCCGTCGACCGGCCGGACCCTGCCGGACCGCTACATCGAGGGCACCTGCCCGATCTGCAAGTACGACAACGCACGCGGCGACCAGTGCGACAACTGTGGCAACCAGCTCGACCCGATCGACCTGATCAACCCGACGTCGAAGATCAACGGCGAGACCCCGGAGTTCCGCGAGACCGAGCACTTCTTCCTCGACCTGCCGGCGTTCGCGAACAGCCTGACCGAGTGGCTGTCGCGTCGCTCCGACTGGCGGCCCAACGTGTTGAAGTTCAGCCAGAACTTCATCAACGACCTGCGGCCGCGGGCCATCACCCGCGACATCGACTGGGGTGTGTCGGTCCCGCTGGAGGGTTGGCGTGACCAGCCGATGAAGAAGGTCTACGTCTGGTTCGACGCGGTGATCGGCTACCTGTCGGCCTCGGTCGAATGGGCCCGGCGCACCGGCGATCCGGAGGCGTGGCGCAAGTGGTGGAACGACCCCGAGGCGTTGGCGTACTACTTCATGGGCAAGGACAACATCGTCTTCCACACCGTCATCTGGCCGGGCATCCTGCTGGGCCAGAACGGCAAGGGCGACACCGGCGGCACACTCGGCCCGTTCGGTGAGCTGAACCTGCCCACCGAGGTGGTCTCCAGCGAGTTCCTGACGATGAGCGGTGCGAAGTTCTCGACCAGCCGGTCGCGGGTGATCTACGTGCGTGACTTCCTGGCCGAGTTCGGCCCGGACGCGCTCCGCTACTTCATCGCGGTCGCCGGCCCGGAGAACAACGACACCGACTTCACCTGGGACGAGTTCGTCCGGCGCAACAACAACGAGCTCGCCAACGAGTGGGGCAACCTGGTCAACCGCTCGATCTCCATGGCCCACAAGAACAACGGCAAGGTCCCGGCTGCCGGCGAGCTGACCGAGGTCGACACCCAGCTGCTCGCCGCTGCGCGGGCGGCCTTCGACACCGTCGGCGCGCACCTGTCGCGGAACCGGTTCCGCAACGCGATCACCGAGGCGATGCGGATCGTCACGCTCGCCAACCGGTACCTCAGTGATCAGGAGCCGTGGAAGCTGAAGGACGATCCGGCACGCCGCGACACCGTGCTGCACTGTGCCCTGCAGCTGGTGCAGGACTGCAACACCCTGCTCACCCCGTTCCTGCCGCACAGCGCGCAACAGGTGTACGAAGCTCTCGGCGGCACCGGCGTGTGGGCGGCCCAGCCGCAGATCCGTGAGGTCAGCGAGGACGACGGGGTGCCGTACCCGGTGCTGATGGGTGACTACGCGAGCGAGGAGGCGCGGTGGGAGTCGACGCCGATCGCGGTGGGGCGTCCGCTCGACAAACCGACCCCGTTGTTCCGCAAGTTGGACGAGTCACTCGGGGTGACCGGGCCGAGCTGGTCGCCACTGCTGGACCTCTGACCCGGCACTCCTCCGATCAGCGGGTCGGGATCCAGCCGGGCACCTCGTCGGTGGTGCCCATCCCGGAGTACTTCTGCTGGGCCAGCCGCTGCAGGGCGATCGAGGTCTGCGTCGCGGCGCGGGTGCTCCACAGCGCCAGCCAGCACTGCCCGTCGAACTGTCGCAGTGCCTTGGCGGCCCGGGCGTGATGTACCGGCTCGATCGCCAGGAACCAGGCCGCACGGCGGAGGCCTCGGCCCTGTACGACCCGGACCTGGCTGACCTCGTCCCAGTCGAGTCGGAGCCGCCGGCCGAATCGTCGCAGCGACAGGCCGTCGGCGTCGATCACCAGCCGTTGTGGCCACAGCCAACCGAGACCGACCAGTACGCCGGCGGCCAACGCCATGATCAACAGGGGGCGCTGGTGGTCGGCGAACAGGCTCGCGTCGTGACCGGTGAGGAGTTGCACCAGGCTCAGCCCGGCGAGCACCACGAAGCCGACCAGCCAGACCCCCAGGGCCGTCAGGCCGATCACCAGCGGAGCGCTGGGACGTACGTCGACCAGGGCGCGTCCGGCGGTCATGGCGTCACCAACTGTCCGACATCGGTCCGCAGTGCGGCCAGCCGCTCGCGGGCCCGGGTGCGACCTCGCTCGGCCCCCGGCCGCTCGCGGACCTGCAGGTAGCACTTGAGCTTCGGTTCGGTGCCGGACGGTCGCACCACCACCCGGACCGAGTCGCCGGTCAGCACCAGCGCGTCGGTGGGTGGCAGGTCGTCACCGCCGTCGGCCAGGTCGGTGCAGGTCACCGGCTGCCCGGCGAGCTGGGTCGGCGGGGTGGCCCGCAGCCGCTCCATGATCGACTCGGCGGCTGACCGGTCGGTCAGGCGACGGCTCAGTTGATCACTGGCGTGGGCGCCGAAGCGGTCGGTCAGCTCGGCGAGCCGATCGGTCAGCGACTGGCCGTGGGCGGCCAGGTCTGCCACCAGGGCAAGGATCCGCAGGGCTGCGGCGATTCCGTCCTTGTCGCGCACCACCGCGGGTGTGCAGCAGTAGCCGAGGGCCTCCTCGTACGCGAACACCAGGCCGGGCACCCGACCCAACCACTTGAAGCCGGTCAGCGTGGTGGTGACGGGGCGGCCGTACGCGGCGGCGACCTCGGCGAGCATGGTCGAGGAGACCACCGTGGTGGCCAGGGTGCCGGTGACGCCGCGGCGGAGCAGGTCGTCGGCCAACAGGACGCCGACCTCGTCCCCGGTCAGTTGCCGCCACCCACCACAGCCCGGACCACCATGACGCGGTACGGCCACCGCCAGCCGGTCGGCGTCGGGGTCGTTCGCGATCACCACCTGGGCATCGATCTCGGCGGCCAGCGCCAGGGCCCGGTCGAGAGCGCCCGGTTCCTCCGGGTTGGGAAAGCCGACGGTGGGGAAGCCCGGATCGGGATCGCGTTGCGAGGCCACCTGGCTGGGGGCGTCGAAGCCGGCCCGGGCCGCGGCGGCCACCATCGTCGCCGAGCCGACCCCGTGCAGTGCGGTGTGGACCCAACGCACCTTTCGGGGACCGTCGGGCAGGTCGGCGGTGATCGCGGCCAGGTAGGCCTCGGCCTCCGCGTCGCCGATCAACCTGACCGCATCGCCGCGCGGGAGTTGATCAACCGGGGTCGAGGCGAGCCGGTCGATGTGGGCCGCGATCTCGGAGTCGGCGGGGGACACCAGCTGGCATCCGTCGCCCAGGTAGACCTTGTAGCCGTTGTCGGTGGCCGGGTTGTGGGAGGCCGTGACGACCACACCGCCCGCACATCCCTGTGCCAGCACCAGGAACGGGACCAACGGCGTCGGGACGGGCCGGTCGAACAGCAGCACCTCGACGCCGGCGCCGGCCAGCACCGCGGCCGAGTCGCGCGCGAAGTCGTACGAGCCGTGCCTGGCATCGTGGCCGACCACCACCGTCCGGCGTTGCCCGGCAACCGTGGGTTGATCATGGGGGCGGGGCGGGCCCGGTCGGTCCGGTTGATCATGGTCGTGCAGGTAGGCGGCCAGTGCGGCGGCGGCGCGCATCACCACCACCCGGTTCATCCGGTTGGGGCCGGGACCGAGCGCACCGCGCAACCCGGCGGTCCCGAACGACAGGGTGCCGTCGAACGCGTCGGCGAGCTCGGCCGCCGCAGCCTCGTCGATGGCTGCCCGTTGCCGCAGCTCGACCAGGGCGCGCCGGGTGACGGGGTCGGGGTCCTGCGCCAGCCAGGCGTCCACCACCGCGTTCGGGACGGTCACAGCACACCTGCCAGTCCGACCAGCAGGGCACGCAGCGCATCGGCGGCATCTGCACCGGCCCGGACCACGTCGTCGTGGGCGAGCGTGGCACCGGTGAGGGTGCCGGCGGCCGGGTTGGTGACCAGCGAGATGCCCAGCACCTCCAGCCCGGCCTCGCGAGCCGCGATGGTCTCCAGGGCGGTGGACATGCCGACCAGGTCGGCACCCAGCACCCCCGCCATCCGTACCTCGGCGGGAGTTTCGTACTGCGGACCGGGGAACTGGGCGTACACGCCCTCGGGCAGGGCCGGGTCCACGCGCCTGGCGAGGTCACGCAGCCGAGGGCTGTAGGCCTCGGTCAGGTCGACGAAGGTCGGACCGACCAGCGGCGAGGCGCCCGTCAGGTTCAGGTGGTCGCTGATCAACACCGGCGTCCCGGGCGGCCACTCAGTACGTAGGCCGCCGGCACCGTTGGTCAGCACCACCGTGGTGGCGCCCGCCGCAGCGACGGTCCGGACACCGTGGGCGACCGCCGTCACGTCACGCGACTCGTAGTAGTGGGTGCGGCCGGTCAGGATCGCCGCCGTCCGACCCGTCGCGGTCCGGACCACCCGGAGCTGGCCACCATGACCCGGCACCGCCGGTTTCGTGAAGCCTGGCAGGTCTGCCAGCGGACAGTCACCGACCGGCTCGCCCAACTCGTCGGCCGCGTTCGCCCAGCCCGACCCGAGTACGAAGGCAAGGTCCAGTCCATCAGGGGCCCAGCGCTGGTTGATCATCGCAGCGGCGGCCCCGGCCAAACGTCGTGGGTCGGCGGACACACCGTGACTATATGTCGCCACGGCGCGACGGCGCAGGAGGACCCGCGCCCGGGCTGTCACCAGCCGCTGTCGCAGGGCCTCGCCCGCAGGGCTGCCACGTAGTCCTCGGGTGCGCCGGCCGCCTCGGCGGCATCGGCGAGCAACCCGATGGTCCGCGCACTCGGCGTGCCGCCCTCGAAGTCGTCCAGGGCATACAACCAGGCCGAGGCCTCGCCCTCCAGCAGCTGGACCCGGACCGTCAACCGGCGGTAGAGCCCGTCGGTCGCGGACTCCCAGTGGTCCAGCGCAGCGGCGTCGGGCTGGGTCACGTCGTACACCCCGACGAACACCTGCTGGCCCGGATCCTCAACCAGGGTGGGCAATGCGCCGTCCCAGCCGTCGCCGCCGAAGGTCAGTCGCCAGCCCGGCAACCACCCGGTACCGCGCAGTGGTGAGTGTGGGCAACGCTGCGCCATCTGGCGCGGGTCGAGATTGCTCCCGTAGGCGGCGTACAACACGTGGTCAGCGTAACGGGGGCAGGTTGCCACACCACCCGCGGCTGATGTCGACGTACCCCGGTCCGACCGTGGTCGTACGACGATCCGGACGTCGGGGCGATGTGTGGTGTGCGGTCGGCACGGAGAGTGGTGGACATGGAGAACCTGTCTGTCATCGTCACCGTGCTGGCACTCTTCGGCATCCTCGTGGTCGGGGTGCTGGCCGTGCTGCCGAGCCTGTTCGACATCCAGCGCGGCCGGTCCGATCAGTTCGGCACCGGCCGGGAACCGTCGTCGAGGCTCACCACCGGCCGCTCGTACGGTCACCGGCGGCCCGTCTGACCCAGCTCCCACCCGGCCCCTCGGGACGGCCGGGTGGCACCTGCGACAATCGGGCCATGACACGCGTGGTGATCATCGGTGGTGGACCCGGCGGGTACGAGGCGGCCCTGGTCGCCAGTCAGCTGGGCGGCGAGGTGACGTTGATCGAGAACGACTTCGTCGGCGGGTCGGCGGTCCTCACCGACTGCGTCCCCTCCAAGACCTTGATCGCCACCGCCGAGGTGATGACCGAGGTCACCGACTCCGAACAGTTGGGCCTGCGATTCGGCGACGGTGGACCGGAGTCGGTGTCGGTCGACCTGGCCGCGGTGAACGAACGTGTGCTCGGCCTGGCCAAGCAGCAGTCCACCGACATCTACGCGAAGTTGGTCGCCGACGGGGTCCGCATCATCATCGGCGCCGGTCGGCTCGACGGACCCGAGACCGTGGTGGTCACCACCGAGTCCGGTGAGGAACGCATCGAGGCCGATGCCATCCTGCTCGCCACCGGCGCCCACCCCCGGATCCTGCCCGACGCCGTACCCGATGGTGAACGGATCCTCACCTGGACCCAGGTGTACGCCCTCGACGACCTGCCCGAGAAGTTGATCGTGGTCGGGTCGGGCGTCACCGGCGCCGAGTTCGCCAGCGCGTACGACGCCCTCGGCGTCGACGTCACCCTGGTCTCCTCCCGGGACCGGGTGCTGCCCGGCGAGGACGCCGACGCCGCGCAGGTGCTCGAGGACGTGTTCACCCGGCGCGGCATGACGGTGCTGGGCAAGTCGCGGGCCGCCGGCGTCCGGCGTGAGGGCGACGGGGTGGTCGTCACCCTCACCGACGGCCGCGAGGTCACCGGTTCCCACTGCCTGCTCGCCGTCGGCTCGATCCCCAACACCGCCGACCTCGGACTGGAGACCGCCGGTGTCGAGGTGGACGAGGGCGGATTCATCAAGGTGGACAAGGTTTCGCGCACCTCGGTCCGCGGTGTCTACGCCGCGGGCGACTGCACGGGCGTGTTGATGTTGGCCTCGGTCGCCGCGATGCAGGGCAGGATCGCGATGTGGCACACGCTCGGCGACGCCGTACAACCGTTGGACCTGAAGTCGGTCTCGTCGAACGTGTTCACCGCCCCCGAGATCGCCACCGTCGGGGCGAGCCAGACCGACGTCGACACCGCGGAGGTGCGAGCCGTCGGCGTCACCCTGCCGCTGAAGGGGAATGCGCGCGCCAAGATGCAGGGCATCCAGGACGGGTTCGTGAAGGTGTTCTGCCTGCCGCTGACCGGGATCGTGATCGGCGGGGTGGTGGTGGCACCGCGTGCCAGTGAACTCATCCACACCCTCGCCGTCGCGGTCCATGCCCGACTCACCGTCGACCAACTGGCCCAGGCGTTCACGGTCTACCCGTCGCTGTCGGGGTCCCTGGCCGAAGCCGCCCGCCAGCAACACCTGCACGCCGTCGCCACGGTGAGGAGTTGATCATGGTCGAGCCGAGTCAGTGGATGCGGATCGTCGAGGAGAACCCCGACCACTCCCGTTGGTACATCGAACGGTTCAAGGCCATGGCAGACCAGGGGGCCGACATCGTGGGGGAGGCCCGGCTCGTCGACGCGATGGCACCGCGGGCGGCACGGATCCTCGACGCCGGCTGCGGGCCCGGCCGGATCGGCGGGCACCTCGCCACGGTGGGGCACACAGTGATCGGGGTCGACGTCGATCAGGTGCTGATCGACGAGGCGTCCAGGGTCCATCCGGACGCGACCTGGGTGTGCGCCGACCTGGCCGAGCTCGACCTCGGACCCGAGTTGCGCGGTGACGGCTTCGACCTGATCGTCTGTGCCGGCAACGTGATGACCTTCCTGGCTCCCAGCACCCGACGCCCCGTGCTGGCCGGAATCGCGGCACACCTGGCCGACTCGGGACGGGCGGTGATCGGCTTCGGCGCCGGACGCGGCTACGACTTCGACGAGTTCCTCGCCGACGCGGCCGCTTCCGGCCTGGTCACCGATCAACTGTTGGGCACCTGGGACGTACGGCCGTTCACCCCTGACAGCGACTTCCTGGTGGCGAGCCTGCGCCGGGGCTGACGCCGTTCGACGCCCGTCGAGCTCGTCCTTGTGCTCGTCGAGCTGGTCGGGGGGAGCGGTTCAGCCGAAGAGGTCGCCGAACATGTCGCCGATGCCTTCACCGATGTCGCCGATGCCCTCGCCGATCTCCCCGATGCCTTCGCCGACACCTTCGAACATGCCGCCGATGCCGTCGCCGATCTCGCCGAACATCGAGCCCATGCCGCCACCACCGAAGCCGCCGAACAACATGCCGCCGATCATCATGCCGGTCAGCATGTCGTGCCCACGCCAGTTCTGGTAGTAGCCGTTCGCCCACGGCTGGTAGGCCTCGCCACCTTGCCAGTACGGCACCCGCTGGGCGCCGAGCTGGACGGTCCGGATGTACGGATCCGCGCCGGCCAGCACCCGCTCGGCGTCGGCCTTGCAGGCCGGCACGTCACGTTCGGTGCCACCGGCCGGTGCCCAGCTGACCTTCTGCACCGAGGGGCCGTGGGCCGGGTTGAAGAAGCAGGGCGGCAACTTGGCCGGCAGCGGCTGCTTGGCGATGCGCGCCTTGACGCAGGCGACGGCGTACCGACCGTCGTCGAGGATCTCGGTGACGTGTTTGATCTCCTCGGGGCGGGCGACCGCGTCGAGGGACTTCTTGGCGTCCTCGTACGCGTCCAGGGCACGCTCGTAGTCCTGCGTCATCGCCTCGTCGAGTGAGTTGATCTTGACGTCGGCGTCGAGGTGCTGCAGCTCCTCACCGAACTTGGTGACGTCCTCCTCGGCGGGACGCTTGGCCTCGGTGAGCTTCCGTTCGTCCTCGGCGGCCGCGATCGCGAGCTGCTTCTGGTTGTTGCGCCGCGCCAGCAGCCACAGGCCGCCACCACCGACGACCACGACCAGCAGCAACACCAACAATTCCATCTGGCCAGTGTACGTTCGCGCACCAGCCCGCGCGACGGGCCGTACTCGCGGGCGCGGACGGGGTTCAGTCGGGGCTCTGCCGGGGCTCAGTCGGGGTCGACGATCTCGCAGATCACCGCACCGCTGGCCACCGTCGCACCGACCCCGGCGCTCAGCCCCGAGACCACACCGTCGCGGTGCGCGGTCAGTGGCTGCTCCATCTTCATGGCCTCCAGCACCACGACGAGGTCTCCCGCGGCCACCCGGTCCCCGTCGCCGACGGCGACCTTCACGATGGTGCCCTGCATCGGGGAGGTGATGGCCCGTGACGACGGGGCCGGGCCGGAGGTGGCCGCGCGACGCCGTACCGGCCGTTTCCGGGCACCGCTGTTGCCGCCGGTCGCGCCCAGACCGGCGGGCAGGGACACCTCGACCCGTTTCCCGTTCACCTCGACCACGACGGTCTCCCTGGCCACCGGCTCGGTCGACTGCTCGGCCGTGGGGTCCTCGTACGGCGGGATGCGGCCGGTGAACTCGGTCTCGATCCAGCGGGTGTGCACCCCGAACCCGGCGCTGTCGTCGGCGGTGAACGCCGGATCGTCGAGTACCGCGCGGTGGAACGGCACCACGGTCGGCATCCCGGTCACCTCCAGCTCGGCGAGCGCGCGGCGGGCCCGGGCGAGCGCCTTGGGCCGGTTCGCGCCGGTGACGACGACCTTGGCGATCAACGAGTCGAACGCGCCCGGTACGGTCTGCCCCGGCCGGTAGCCCTCGTCGACCCGGACGCCGGGCCCGGCCGGTGGCTGCCAGCTGGCGAGCGTGCCCGGTGCGGGCAGGAAGCCCCGTCCGGGGTCCTCGGCGTTGATCCGGAACTCGATCGAGTGGCCGCGTGGTCGCGGGTCGGCGTAGCCGAGCTCCTCCCCGTCGGCGATCCGGAACTGTTCGCGGACCAGGTCCAGGCCGGTCACCTCCTCCGAGACCGGGTGCTCCACCTGAAGGCGGGTGTTGACCTCCAGGAAGGAGATGGTGCCGTCGGTGCCCACCAGGAACTCACAGGTCCCCGCACCGACGTAGCCGGCTTCGGCGAGGATCGCCTTGGAGGACCGGTACAGCACCGCAAGCTGTTCGTCGGTCAGGAACGGTGCCGGCGCCTCCTCGACCAGTTTCTGGTGGCGGCGCTGCAGCGAGCAGTCGCGGGTGGAGACCACCACGACCGTGCCGTGTGCGTCGGCCAGGCACTGTGTCTCCACGTGCCGCGGCCGGTCGAGGTAACGCTCGACGAAGCACTCACCACGGCCGAACGCGGCGGTCGCCTCACGGGTCGCGGACTCGAACAGCTCGGGGATCTCGTCGCGGTCCCGGGCAACCTTCAGCCCTCGACCGCCGCCACCGTGGGCCGCCTTGATGGCGATCGGCAGGCCGTGCTCGTCGGCGAAGGCGAGCACCTCGGCGGCGTCGGCCACCGGATCGGCGGTCCCCGGCACCAGCGGGGCACCGACGGCCTGGGCGATGTGACGGGCCTGCACCTTGTCACCCAGCTTCTCGATCGCGGCCGAGGGCGGGCCGATCCAGATCAACCCGGCGTCGATCACGGCGCGCGCGAAGTCCGCGTTCTCGGCCAGGAAGCCGTACCCCGGATGGACCGCGTCGGCACCACTGCGGGTCGCCGCGGCCAGCACCTTGTCGACGTCGAGGTAGCTGTCGGCCGGGGTCGCCCCACCGAGGGCGTACGCCTCGTCGGCCAGCCTGACGAACAGGCCGTCGGCGTCGGGTTCGGCGTACACGGCGACGCTGCCCAGCCCGGCGTCCGCGGCGGCACGGATCACCCGGACCGCGATCTCGCCGCGATTGGCGACGAGCACCTTGCTGATGGTCCGGCTGGTCCCACCGGTCCCGCTGCCGATGGTCCCTGGCTCGCTGATGGTCACCTGTGTCCTCCTCGGTCGGGGTGTCACCGACGTCGGTGAGTCTATGGCCCAGTGCCGGGCCGCGCAGGCCGAACCCTGTGGACAACGGGCCCGCGGTGGAGCCGTCGCTCAGTAGCCTTGACACATGACATCGGGCCCCCACCACCAGCCGCCCACCCTCCTCCCCTCGGGCGGGCCACCCGTCCGCCCGTCGTCGCTGCCGCTGTCCCCGACGCCGTACCACCACCTCTTCCGGACGCCGCGCAACCGGTGGTGGAAGGGCCTGCTGGCCGTGCTCGGCACGGTGGCCGCGTACGTCGTGCTCAGCATCGTGATCGCCGTCCCGGCGATGATCTACGACGCGGTCACCGGTCGCAGTGACCCGACGTCACTGGAAGTGGTGATCACCCCGGCACTGTTCCTGGCCACCAACGTCGCGCTGGCGTTGCTGATCCCGGCGTGCATGCTGTTGCAGTGGGCGCTGTACGGGCAGCGGCCCGGCCACCTGTCGTCGGTGGTCGGACGCTTCCGCTGGCGGTGGTTCGCGCGGACGGCGTTGGTGCTGGTGCCGATCTACGGGCTCTACATCGGGCTGTCGTTCTTCCTCGGTGGTGATCGGCCGGGGCCGCTGTCACCGGACGCGATCCCGTTGTTGATCATGGTGCTGTTGACCACCCCGCTGCAGTCGGCGGGGGAGGAGTACGCGGCTCGCGGCCTGCTGACCCGCGGCATCGCGTCCTGGATCCCGCATCCACTGGTGGCCTTCCTCGTGGCGTCCGTGGCGACCGGGCTGGTGTTCACCGCGGGCCACCCGAACCTCGACGGGTGGAAGGTGTTCGACTACCTGCTGTTCGCGATGACGGCCAGCTACCTCGCCTGGCGTACCGGTGGACTCGAGGCGGCGGTGATGGCGCACGCCCTCAACAACGTGTTCATCCTGGTCCCGACCGTGTTGTGGGGTGACGTGAACGATGCGCTCCAGGGCGGTCAGAGCGGTAGCCCGTCGACGCTACCGGTGGCCCTGGCGCTGGCCGGGGTCACGATCGGCGTCATGGAACTGTTGATCAGGTTCTCCAAGATCAACCGGCTGTCGACGCCGGGATCGCCGACCGCCGACTCAGTCGACCAACGCGAAGGACACCAGATCGCCGGACCGCAGTTGCCCGATCACGTCGACCCCGCCGGACACCACCACGGCCACCACCGGGTTGCCGCCGGTGACGGGATGGTCGGGACCGAAGATCACGGGCTGGCCGGACGGGGGGACCTGGATGGCCCCCGGCAGGATGGCCTCGGACGGTAGCTGCCCGTCGAACCAGCGTGGCAACTGCGGGCCGGACAGTCGTACGGCGACCCGGTCCGTGGCCGGTGCGACCAACCAGCTGCCGTTCACCAGACGTTCCAGGGCACCGTCGGTGAACCAGTCGTCCCGCGGGCCGAGCATGATCGGCAACCGGCGACTGATCGGCGGGACCCGGGCGACGTCGGTGTCGGGCAGGCCACGACCGGGCGCGCCGATCGGGAGGTGATCACCGACCTTGATCGGCCCCGGCCCCAGTCCCGACAGCACGTCGGTGGCTCGGCTGCCGAGTTGGGGTCGTACGTCGATCCCGCCTCGCACCGCAAGGTAGTTGCGGGCACCGTCGACCGGTGGCTCCACCCGCAGGATGTCGCCGGGGTGGGCGACCAGACTCGACGAGGACGCCTGGGGTCGGCCGTTCACGGTGACCGTGGTGCGGGCGCCGGTGACCGCGAGCCACACCGGTCGCCGACCGCAGACGCGTACGGTCAGGTCTCCCAACAGGCACTCGACGGCGGCGGCGTCGGCATCGTTGCCGACCAGTCGGTTGGCCAGCCGGAGTGAAGCCTTGTCGGCGGCTCCGGAGGTCGGCACACCGAGGTGGGCCCGGCCCGGTCGACCGAGGTCCTCGATGAGGGCGTGGCTGCCGGTTTCCTCCACCACCAACGATTCCGGGACCCCGGACGGGCTAGAGTTGATCATCACGGCACCCGGCCGATGAACGCGTCGCTGGCGGGGGCGTCCCGTCCTGCTCGGTCGGTCGGTCGGCCACCGGGGTCGGACATCCGTACGAGTGGCGATCCGGTGCTGGCCGATTCGGTGGTGGCGATGAATCGGACCCGGTCCCCGGGGCCGAGCACGGTGGGCTGGTCAAGGGCCGGCGTCCAGATCGGGGTGGCGCTGCGGCCGATCACGTTCCACGCGCCGGCTGCCTGCCGCGGATAGATCCCCGACCACTGGGCGGCGATGGCCACCGAGCCGGCCGGGACGACGGTCCGTGACTCGGTGCGCCGGGGCACCCGCGGATGCCGGCCGCGCGGATCATGCAGGTACGCGAAGCCGGGAACGAAACCACAGAACGCGACCTGCCACTCGGTCCCGGTGTGCTGGGCCACCACCGCGGCCGGCGACAGCCGCAACGTGTCGGCCACCAGGTGGAGGTCGGGTCCGTCGTAGATCACCTCGACCTCGACGAGTCGACCGGGCTCCGGTGCCTCGGGGGTGGCAGGCGCGCCGGCCAGTCGGGCACGTTGCTCGGGAGTGGGCGGTTCGTGGAGTCGGACGAGGAGGGTCCGTGCCCCGGGGATGGCCTCGGCGACCCAGGGCTGCCCGGCCAGCTCGGTGTGCAGCGCGAGTGCCTCCTCCGGATCACGGCAGTCGAGCAGCAGCGCGCGATCACCGTACGGTCGGATCGTCCGGGCCGTCATCGCGGCATCCCCGTGCAGGCAGGGATCCGGCTGACTCGGCCGCCTTCATCGGGCCGGACGGCGCCCAACGTTGGACAAGGATCGTGGGCGAACTCCATCTGGCAATGGTGCCTGTCGTGGTGGACGCCTCGGGGCCGTACAGGTGACGAGACGATGACGGGCGGCCGACGTCGTCCGAACGAAGTGCCCGTCCGGGCAGCCGGGTAGTCTCCAACGGTATGACTCCTCCGCGAACCCCAGAGGACGACGAGACCCCGCTGTACCGCGAGTCGTGGGCGGACCGCGTGGTGCGGGAGGCGACCGAGCGCGGTGAGTTCTCCAACCTGCCCGGCGAGGGCAAGCCGATCAGCGGCCTCGACAAGCGTGACGACGACTGGTGGGTGAAGGGGATGCTCGAACGGGAACGGATCTCGATGCCGCTCCCGCCGTCGTTGCAGCTTCGCAAGGACGTCGCCGAGTTGCCCGAGCAGTTGGCCGACGTACGCCGGGAGGACGACGCCCGCGAGATCATCGAAGCCCTCAATGATCGGATCCGCGACTCCCACCGCCGCCGGCTGGACGGGCCGGTGATCCATGTCGGGTTGGTCGACGTGGAGCAGTCGCTGGCGCGGTGGCGCGAGGCCCGCCGTACCCGACCCTGAGCCGACCACTCGCGGGCAGCCGGCTCCGCGGTCTGCCGGTTCTCCGACCTGGTGGCAACTTCTCCTCTAGCCTGTGGGTGGGCGCCCGTCGCGATCCGACACCGCCCTGCCGCCGCATCCCACCCGGATGCCGATCGAGGAGGATCACGATGGTTGCCGACCACCCGAGCGGCTTCGCCGACTCATCGGAGCACCACGACTTCCGCAACTCCGTGGCCGAGTTCGCTGCGGCCGAGGTCGCCCCGTACGCGGCCGACTGGGACCGCGACCACCACTTCCCACTCGACCTGATCACCAAGATGGGGGCGTTGGGACTGTTCGGACTCGGGGTGCCCGAGGAGTACGGCGGGGCGGGTGACTTCACCAGTCTGTGCATCGCGATCGAGGAGTTGGGCCGGGTCGACCAGTCCGTCGGCATCACGCTGGAGGCGGCCGTCGGGTTGGGGATCGGCCCGATCGCCACGTACGGCTCGGATGATCAACGGGAACGCTGGCTGCCCGACCTGATCGCCGGTCGCGCGCTGGCCGGGTTCGGCCTGACCGAACCGGAGGCCGGGTCCGATGCCGGTGCCACCCGGACCCGGGCCAGGCTCGACGGCGATGCCTGGGTGATCGACGGGTCCAAGCAGTTCATCACCAACTCCGGCACCAAGATCACCTCGGTGGTGACGGTCACCGCGAGGACCGGCACTCGCGACGACGGCAGGGCCGAGATCTCCGCGATCTGCGTCCCGGCAGGGATCGAGGGACTCACCGTCGAACCGGCGTATCGCAAGCTCGGCTGGCACGCCTCCGACACCCACCCGTTGACCCTGCGCGGTGTCCGGGTGCCGGCCGACCACCTGCTCGGCGAACGGGGTCGCGGGTTCTCCCAGTTCCTGGCGACCCTGGATGACGGCCGGGTGGCGATCGCCGCCCTCGCGCTGGGCTGCATCCGGGCCTGCCGCGACCTGGCCCGTGACCACGCGATGGACCGGACCACCTTCGGCAAGCCGATCGGGTCCCGGCAGGGGATCGCCTTCCAACTCGCTGACCTCGACGTGCTGGCCGAGACGAGTCGTCTGGCCGTCTACTCGGCGGCCGCCATGAAGGACGGTGGTGCTCCCGGGACGGACGCGGGCCGCAAGGCCTACCGACGGGCTGCCGCGATCGCCAAGCTGCATGCCACCGAGGCCGCGGTCACCGCCACCCGGGTCGCCGCCCAGGTCTTCGGTGGGTACGGCTTCGTCGAGGAGTACCCGATCGCCCGCTTCTACCGGGACGCGAAGATCCTCGAGATCGGGGAGGGGACCTCGGAGGTGCAGCGCCTGTTGATCGCCCGGGGGATGGGGCTCCCGGTCGAGTGATGCCCGCGTGGTTCCGCAAAGCGACCGGTCGGCGGTGGGGTGAAGTGATCGGGCAGTCCTCGGGAGCGCACCGTTCCCCCGCGATCGACCGGTCGCCTTACGGAATGGCCGTCACCCAGCCTCGGCGACTGCGCGGGCAAGCTCCTCCGAGACCCGCGGGGCGTCCGGGTCGGGGCGGGCAGTCCCCAGGTGGATCTCGCGGAGCTCCTCGGACAGACGTTCGACCAGGTCGGGCCCGCCGTCGCGCAGCAGCTCGGCGCGGATCCGCAGCTGCGGGGTGCCGTCGCGGTGGGCCAGGCCCCACGTACCCATCGCCACCAGGATCGGCAGTGTCTGGATGCCGGCCTCGGTGAGGGAGTACGAGCCGCGCCGGCCACGCGTCGACTCGGCCTTGGTGAGGAGCCCGGCGGCGACGAGTGAGCGGAGTCGGCTGCTCAGGATGTTCGACGCGATGCCCTCGTCGGACCGGGTGAGCAGCTCGCGGAAGCTCCGTCGGTTGCCGAACATCACGTCGCGGAGCACGATCAGGCTCCATGGGTCACCGAGTGCCTCGACGGCTGCGTTGATCGCACAGCCACTGCGTGGTCCGGCTGTCGTCATCCGGGCCTCCTTGTGATGCTCGGTCATGTGAAGAAGTGATTGCACGCTGCAAGTGGCCACTGTAGCGTCCGGGGCAGTGGTTGCGGTACGCAATCAGCGGTCGACACAGGAGGTCTGGGCTCATGGCAGTTCGGGTGAACCATTTCGCCATCTCGCTCGACGGGTACGGGGCAGGTGAGGGGCAGTGCCTCGAAGCGCCGTTCGGCCATGCCGGCACCCGCCTGATGGAGTGGTTCTTCGACACCCGGATGGGACGGCAGGTGCACGGGGAGACCGGCGGGGTGCGCGGCGTCGACGATGCCTTCACCTCGCAGTGGGGTGCCGGTGTGGGGGTCGAGATCATGGGCATGAACAAGTTCGTGCCGCCGGAGAAGCGGGACGACCCGCAGTGGCGAGGATGGTGGGGTGAGGAGCCGCCCTTCCGGACCCCGGTGCTGGTGCTGACCCACACCCCGCGGGAGCCGATCGAGTTCGCCAACGGCACCAGCTTCCGGTTCGTCGACGCGTCTCCGGTCGAGGCGTTGGAGCTCGCCCGCCGGATCGCTGCCGAGGATCCGGGCGGCCGGACCGACATCCGGATCGGCGGCGGGGCGACCACCCTGCGTGACTTCCTGGCCGCCGACCTCGTCGACCACCTGCACCTGGTGGTGGTGCCGATCATCCTGGGGCGTGGCGTACGGCTGTGGGACGGCCTGGAAGGGGTCGAGGACGGGTTCCACGTGGAGTCGGTCAGTTCGCCGAGCGGGGTAGTCCACGTGACCCTCACCCGGGATCCTCGGGATTGACCTGAACGCGGGGCCACTCAAATAGGCTGGGCCCATGTCGGCGACCGATGATGGACAGCCAGGTGACCCCGCCGTGCGGATCACGCACGCCCGTACGGCCACCGAGCGGCCGAGCGAGAAGGCGGCCGCGAAACTCGCCTCCCAGCACAAGTTGTTCGTACGTGACCGACTGGCCCTGCTGCTGGACGAGGACAGCTTCGTCGAGGACGGTCAACTGGCGAATGCCCTCGCCGCCGGACTGCCCGCCGACGGGGTGGTCACCGGTCGTGGCCTGGTCGCCGGTCGCCCGGTGCTGGTGGTGGCCAACGACCCGTCGGTGAAGGCCGGCTCGTGGGGCGCCCGGACGGTGGAGAAGATCATCCGGATCACCGAGGCGGCGCTGCGCGAGGAGCTGCCCATCTTCTGGCTGGTGGACTCGGCCGGCGCACGGATCACCGACCAGGTCGACCTGTTCCCCGGGCGTCGCGGTGCCGGACGCATCTTCGCCAACCAGGTGGCGCTGTCGGGCAAGGTGCCGCAGATCTGCTGCCTGTTCGGGCCGAGTGCGGCCGGCGGGGCCTACATCCCGGCGTTCTGTGACGTGGTGATCATGGTCGACGGGAATGCCTCGATGTACCTCGGGTCGCCACGGATGGCGGAGAAGGTGGTGGGGGAGCACGTCTCGTTGGAGGAGATGGGCGGTGCCCGGATGCACACCTCGGTGTCGGGGTGCGGTGATCAACTTGCCACCGACGACACGGACGCGATCGACCAGGCGAAGGCGTACTTCTCCTACCTGCCGGGGAACTGGCGCGAGTCGCCGCCGACGTACGACCGGGCCGACCCGGCCAAGGAGTTCGTCGACGGGATGGTGCCGGTCGACGACGCGGCGGGCTACGACATGGTGACCGTGATCGAGGCGATCGTCGACGCCGACTCCTTCTTCGAGGTGAAGCCACTGTTCGCCGGCGAGCTGGTCACCGGCTTCGCGTTGTTGGAGGGCAACCCCGTCGGGATCGTGGCCAATCAGCCTGCGGTCCGGGGTGGCGTGCTGTTCGTCGACTCCGCCGACAAGGCGGCGCGGTTCATCTGGTTGTGCGACGCGTTCAACCTGCCGCTGCTGTACCTGGCCGACGTACCCGGGTTCATGATCGGCTCGCACGTCGAACGGCAGGGCATCATCCGGCACGGGGCCAAGATGATCACGGCGGTGTCGGAGGCGACGGTGCCGACGGTGTCACTGATCGTCCGGAAGGCCTACGGGGCGGGGTTGTACGCGATGGCCGGCCCGGGCTTCGGGCCCGATGCCTGTCTCGCCCTGCCGGCCGCCAAGATCGCGGTGATGGGGCCCGATGCGGCGGTGAACGCCGTGTTCGCGAACAAGATCAACGAGCTGTCGGGTGAGGAGCAGGCCGACTTCGTGGCGCAGCGGCATGCCGAGTACGAGGCCGACATCGACCTGCTCCGGCTGGCCAGCGATCTCGTGGTCGATGCCGTGATCGAGCCGGGAGAGGTACGGCGCGAGCTCGTCGCCCGCTTCGCCGCCGCGGCCGGCAAGGACCGTACGGTGCCGGCCAAGCGGCATGGCGTACCGCCGGTGTGAGCATCCGGGAATCCGACGATCACAACTGATTGCGTTCTGCAACCAGTAGCAGTACGGTCGTCGTACCGAGGGCAGCTGGCCAGCGGTACGACGGCGGAGGTGCTGGTCATGGGACGACTGATCTACTCGATGCAGGTGTCACTGGACGGGTTCGTGCAGGACGACACCGGGGACTTCTCCTGGGCCGCCCCGGAGGCCGACGACCACGCCGCGATGAACGAGGCGATAGCCGACGTCGGCACCTACCTGATGGGCCGGCGGATGTACGAGATGATGCACGTCTGGGAGACCGACCCCGCGATCGCGGCCGAGGGTCCCGAGGCGGCGGAGTTCGCCCAGATCTGGCAACAGGCCGACAAGGTCGTCTACTCCAGCACCCTCACCGAGCCCGTCACCGCGCGGACCGAGCTGCGGGCGGCCTTCGACCCTGACGAGGTCCGTGCCCTGAAGGAGTCGTCGGAGCGCGACCTGACGATCGACGGCCCGACCCTGGCGGCAGCGGCACTGCAACACGGGCTCGTCGACACGATCCTTCCGGTCGTCTACCCGGTCGCGATCGGCCGTGGCCTCCGCTTCCTGCCCGACCTGCGGATCGACCTGGCGCTGCGGCGACAGTGGACCGTGGGCCGCGGGATCGTGTTCCTCTCCTACGACGTCGTGCATCCGGCTCGCTGAGCCGAAGGTGGGCTCGCGGATTCCGCAGAGCGACCGGTCGACGGTGGGATGCGTGCGCGCACAGGCGGGGCCACGCCGTTCCACCACAGTCGACCGGTCACTCTGCGGAAACTTCCGCGGACCTCACACACTCGATCCGGATGCAGCGGACAGGAAACGTCCGGAAGCCTGCCTAGAGTCGTGACAGTTCCCGATCCGATCGAGCCAAGGACAGCGCCATGACCGACACCACCACGACCACCACCGACGCGACCACCAGTGCCGTGACCACGACCATCGGCGAGCGGGCCACGCTCATCGAGTCGCTCGCCCGGCACCGCGGTTTCCTGTTGCACACCGCCGAGGGCCTGACCGAGGACCAGGCCCGGACCGCGAGCACGGTCTCCGCGCTCACGATCGCCTCCCTGCTCAAGCACGTGGCCGACACCGAGGAGCAGTGGTTCGCCTTCGCCGTCCAGGGTGCCGCGGCCTTCGGCAACACCGAGGTGTACGACGGCAGCGTCGACTGGTCGGCGGTGGACGAGGAGGCGGCGCAGAACGACGGCAACTGGTCCGACAGCGAGTGGGTGGACGAGCTGTTCGTGCTCAGCGACGACGAGACGCTGCCGGTGCTGCGGGCCCGGGTGGCCGACGTCGCGGCGAAGACCGACGAGGTGCTGCGCACCGCAGACCTGGACCTCGCCCACCCGCTGCCCGAGGCACCGTGGTTCGAGCCGGGTGTGGCCTGGTCGGTCCGCCGCGTCGCACTGCACATGCTGGCCGAGATCAGCCAGCACGCCGGTCACGCCGACATCGTTCGCGAGGCCATCGACGGTCAGAAGACCATGGGCTGATCCACATCGGCCGGCGGTGCGCACGTACGCGCGGTTCGTGCGTACCGCAGGACGGTGCGTGATCAGCCGGACGCCTTGTCGTCGGCCTCAGTGCAGCACGTCGTAGGGGATGTGGTCGAGCACCTCGTTCATCCTGTCCAGTCGCGGTTGCACTTCGTGGACGTCCAGCTTGCCCTTCTCGTACGACAGCATCGTCGAGCCGGTGAACCGCCATTCCCAGGGGCCGTGGGACTTCAGCAGGTCGATCAGGGGACGCTGCAACACCTCACGGGCGAACTGCGGGCTGTCGGACTTCACCTTGAACACCTCGTCGAAGTGCGTGTCGCCGGTGTCGACCCGCTCGAAGCCGAACGCCTCGGCCACCTTGCCGCCGAACAGGCCCTCCTCGCCGACACTCAACTCCGCAACGGATCCCGGCAGCGCGATCGTCACGACCGCGTAGTCGTGCGACTGCGTCGTCGTGGTGGTGCCGTTGTACTGGGTCGTGGTGTAGCTGTAGGTGAAGGCCACGAAGTCACGCTCCCGATGGCGACCCCGAATCACGTTGCGCGCCGTACCGCCGCCGGTGAAGGGCTTGCCCTGCCAACGCTCGACCAGGGTGTTCTCCTCCTCGAGGTGGTGCCAACCCTGCCGGGCCGCGAACCTGGCGAACTCGGCAGCGCGTTCCTTGCGGCGCTGCTGGCCCGCCACCACGGCGACGACGCACACCACGATCATCACCACGACGACCAGGACGACGAAGCCTTCCATGTCGATTCCCTCCGGTAGCTCGGTCGATCATGCTAGCCGGGAACGGGGTCCCGGCGCGGCCGACGACGACGCCGCGCCCTGGTCGTGGCACCGGCGACCCGGCACGGGTCAGAACGACAGCTTGCGGAAGATCGCCGTCGGGATCGCCTTGAGGACCAGCATCACCAGCCGGAACAGGGGCGGCGCCCAGATGGTCGACTTCTTGCCCCGTACGGCCTTGACCGTCAGCTCGGCGACCTCGTCGGGGGTGGTCGCCAACGGCGCGGCCGCCATGCCCTCGGTCATCTTCGACTTCACGAACCCCGGGCGTACCACCAGCACGTGCACCCCGTACTGGTCGAGCGCGTAGCCCAGCCCGGTGTAGAACCCGTCCATCCCGGCCTTGGTGGAGCCGTACACGAAGTTGGACCGCCGGACCCGCTCACCGGCAACGCTCGACAGCGCGACGATCGAACCGTGTCGCTGCGCCTTCATCTGCTCGGCCAGCAGTACGCCGACGTGCACCGGAGCGGTGTAGTTGACCTGCGCCAGCTCGAGGGCGAGCTCGGGGTCCTGCCAGGCCTGCTCGGCATCACCCAGCAACCCGAACGCCACCACGGCGATGTCGATGTCGCCCTCGGCGAACGCCGCCTCGACGGTGGCCCGGTGCGAAGCATGATCAACAGCGTCGAAGTCGACCTCGCGGACGGTGCACCCGACCGTGCCCAACTCGGCCGCCACCGCACTTCGACGTTCCGTCGGGCGGGCGGCGAGCACCACCGTCAGGGGCCGGTCAGCGGCGTACCGCTTCGCGATCGAGACCGCGATGTCGGACGTACCTCCCAACAGCAGCAAGGTTTGCGGGGTGCCCAGGGCGTCCATCATGAAGGAGTCCTCTTCGTCGTGACGGCTCGGCGATCCGTCGATGCGGACCGAACGGTCGGGTTGCCGGGTGCCATGATCAGATCTCGAGCCGGCGGGCCATGTCGGAGGTGAACAGACCCGTCGGGTCGACCCGTCGGCGGACCTCCCGGAACTCCGGCAACCGTGGGTACATCGTCGCGAAGTCGGCGGCCGCCATGCGGGAGTCCTTGGCCAGATAGAGCCGTCCGCCGGCACCGAGCACCTCGGCGTCGAGCTCGGCGCACAACGTGTCCAGCCCGTCCTTGATCGAGAAGTCGGCGGTCAACGTCCAGCCGGGCGTCGGGAACGACAGTGGTGCCCGGTTGCCCTCGCCGAACCGCTTCAGCACGTTCAGGCACGAGTAGTGCTCCGAGGAGGTGATCAACTCCAGGCACCGCCGGAACACGTCCTCGGCGCCGAAGGGCACCACGAACTGGTACTGCAGGAAGCCGGCCGGCCCGTACACCCGGTTCCAGTCCTGGGCGACGTCGAGCGGGTGGAAGAACTGGGTGATGTTCTGGATCTCGCCGCGTCGGCGTCGAGGTGCCTTGCGGAACCAGAACTCGCTGAACACCCTGGCGGTCAACGCATTGACCATCCCGTTGGGGAAGACCGGCGGCACCGTGCCGAAGCTCGGCGCGGAGAACTTCAGCGGGTTGCGTGCCAGCTTCTCCGGCAGCTCCTCCAGCGTGGCCTTGTTGCCCAGCGTGAGCACCGCACGTCCCATGTGCTCACCGCTGGTGACCGCGTCGAACCAGGCCACCGAATAGGTGTAGTCGTCGTCGCGTGCGCTCATCTGCGTCATCAGGTCGTCGATCCCGTCGACCTGGTCGGTGTCGACCGAGAAGTACGCGGTCGTCACCCGCTGCACCGCGACGGTCGCCCGCAGCACCAAGCCGGTCAGGCCCATCCCGCCGATGGTCGCCCAGAACAGCTCGGAGTCCGGCCCGTCCGGGGTGAGGCGACTGACCTCCCCGTCGGCGGTGAGCAGGTCGATGCTGCGTACGTGGTTGCCGAAGGACCCCTGCGTGTGGTGGTTCTTGCCGTGCACGTCGGCGCCGATCGCACCACCGATGGTGACCTGCCGAGTGCCCGGCAGCACCGGGATCCACAACCCGAACGGCAACAGCACCTTCATCAACGTGTCGAGGCTGACCCCGGCCTGGACGTCCACCGTCGGCTCGTCCGCCTCGGCGTCGACCGACAAGATCTTGTCGAGCCCGGTGAGCTCGATCGTGGTGCCGCCGGTGTTCTGGGCCGGGTCGCCGTAGCTGCGCCCCAGGCCGCGTGCGGTCAGGCCACGCCCGGGTGAATCGGCCAGTTCGCGTACGAGGGCGATCGCCTCGTCCGGGGTCCGGGGACGTACGACATCGGATCGGGACGCCATGGTCAGGCCCCAACCGGTCAGTCGGCGACCCTCGGTGGCGGGGACGGCGTCGAAACGGCTCATGGGACGAAGACTGCCACGGCGACCAACACCAACCAGATCAGGCCGAGCACCTGCAGCACCCGGTCCGCCATCACGACGTCCTCGGGCTCGCCCGCCTCACCCCGGTCGACCTCGAGGGCGTACTGCAGCAACCCGAGGGTCAGCGGCGCGATCGACAGCGCGGTCCACGGTACGTCCAGCGGGCCCTTGTCGCGGTTCTCGAACGCCCACAGGCAGTACGACATCAGCACCATCGCGGCGGCGGTCATCCACGCGAAGCGGAGGTAGGAGCTGGAGTAGCGCTCCAGTGAGCGCCTCGTACCGGCCTCCGCCCCGAGGGCCACCATCTCGGAGTACCGCTTGCCGGCCACCATGAACAGTGAACCGAACGAGGCGACCAGCAGGAACCACTGGCTCAGCTCGATGTCGGCGGCGACACCGCCGGCGATCGCCCGGAGCAGGAAGCCCGAGGCGACCATGGCCAGGTCGATCACCGGCAGGTGCTTCAGGAAGAACGAGTAGATGATCTGCAGGCCCAGGTAGACCGCCAACGTGATGCCGAGCGGGATCGCGACCACGAACCCGATCGCGAACCCGATCACGCCGGTGATCGCCGCCAGTACCAGGGCCGCCGGGATGGTCAGCTCCCCGGCCGCGATCGGACGATGCCGCTTCTTGGGGTGGAGGCGGTCCTCCTCGACGTCGCGGGCGTCGTTGATCAGGTAGACGGTCGCACTGATCAGGCAGAACGCGACGAAGGCCAGTGCACACCGCACCAGCACCTCGAGGTCGAGCAGCTGTCCCGACGCCAACGGAGCGGCGAAGACGAGCACGTTCTTGACCCACTGCTTGGGGCGCATCGCCCGGAGCGCGGCGGGCAGTCGGTGCTTTCGGGCAGGGACCGGGGACGAGTCCTGGTCCGGCGGCGGGTTGACCGGCGTGTGGCTGGGGCTACTCATGGCAGGTCAGAGCCTATACGTGGACCGTGCCCAACGCCTTGTGGCGCGGGCTACCGTGTCCGGGTGCAATCTGAGAGCGGGGTCGGTCGCCGACGCCATGTCGGCCGACGCACCGTGTTGGTCGCGGCCGGTTCGTTGCTCGGCGGAAGTGGCGCGTTGTTGGCGGGGTGTTCGGCCGGTGCGCCGCCGCAACCACCACCGGTCACCCCGACGGCTGCGGTGTCGATCCCTGCCGGCGGTGTCACCTTGGCGAAGCTCGGGTTCAGCCACGGTCCGGTGGGGCAGTGGTCCCTGCCCGCGTCGGTGACACTGGGACGCCGCATCGACCAGCCCAACCAGCTCACCTTCGAGGTGCTGTCGCCGCCGCCTGCCGAGGTGCTGGCCTACCTGGTGGACGCCCTGCCGAGGGCTGGGTTCACCGTCACCGGGGTACGGCTGGAGGCGCCCGGTCACGCGCTGCTGGCCACCGGCCACGGTTGGCGGGGGAGCGTCGTCGCGGTGGAGCCGCCGGCCGGGGCGCCGTCGACCATGGTGACCCTGCAACAACTCGACTGAACGCCGGACCGCGTGGTGGGCCTCACGGTCCGGGCCTCACAGGCCCAGCAGCGGCAGCACGTGACGTAGGTCGGGCTCGTCGATCACCACGTCGGCCACTGCGCGGAGTGCGGGCTTGGCGCAGAACGCGACGCCGAGGGCGGCGGCAGCGACCATCTCGCTGTCGTTGGCGCCGTCGCCCACCGCCACCGTTCGGCTCATCGGTACGCCTTCGGCCGCGGCCAGCTCGCGGACCAGCCGAGCCTTCGTACCGGGGCCGACGACCTCGCCGACCACCTGACCGGTGAGCCGGCCGTCGACGATCTCGAGCTCGTTGGCGTACGCGTGGTCGATGCCGAGCTCCCGGCGGAACCGGTCGGTGAAGTGGGTGAAGCCGCCGCTCACGATCGCCGTCGCGTGGCCGGCCGCGCGCAGGGCCGACATCAGCTCGGCTGCGCCGGAGGTGTACGTCACCCGGGCGTCGGCGCGGCCGAGGGCGGCCACGTCGAGCCCGGCGAGCAGCCGGACCCGGGCCCGCAGGGACTGTTCGAAGTCGAGCTCCCCGGCCATGGCGCGGGCGGTGACGTCGGCGACCTCGGTGCCGCAGCCGGCCTCGTCGGCCAGCAGGTCGATCACCTCGTTGCGGATCAACGTCGAGTCGACGTCGGTCAGCAACAGCAGTCGGCCCTCCGGTAGGCGTGAATCGGTGGAGTCGGGCGAGCTGGTGGCGTCGCGGTCGGTCACGGGCACATCGTAGAAGTGCCAGCGCAGTTGCGGGTGCGCCTTCCGCCGGGGCGGTCGGGTCACGCCTCGGCCGGGGGCGGGGCAGGCGTGGCCTCGGGTGCCGCCGGCTCGGCGGCGGCCTGGCTGGTCAGCTGCTGCAACATGCCCAGGGCGCCGATCCAGGCCATGGACGAGGCCGCGTACGCGTCGCGGCCGTTGGTGATCTCGGTGAACCCGCTCTCCCGCACGGTCAGCGTGGTGTGGGCGGGGTCGTCGGCCGGCTCGACCTTGAACTGGACCAAGGTGCTGTCGCATCCCTCGGGATCGACGTTGACACCCTGGGCCAGCCGGTAGTCGAGCCGCTGCGGGGCGGCGGCCCGGAGGATCCGGCCGTGGAACTTGGTGTCGGGTTCCCACCACAACTTGATCAGCGAACCCTCGGTCGGTTCGATCTCGGCACCACCGCCGACCGTGTACCAGGCCGATATCCCGATCGGGGTGGTCAGCAGCTGCCAGGTGGTCCGCTGGTCGATCGGCAGGGTCGCCGACTGCTCGACGACCGGGCCGGTGAGTACGTGGCCGCCGCCAGGTGTGGGGGCTGCGGACGCGGTGCCATCGGGCTCGGCACCATCGGTCGACGGCGGGAGGTCGGTCCGGGACGCGGGCTCAGGGGTGATGGGCACCACACAACTCTAGGGCCTCCACAGGTCATGCCAGCTGACGTCGAGGCTCGCCAGCAACCGACGCAACAGCGGCAGGGAGATGCCGACGACATTGTGCGGATCGCCCTCGATGCCGGCCACGAAAGCGCCGCCGTACCCGTCCAGGGTGAACGCGCCGGCCACCTCCAGCGGCTCACCGGTGGCCACGTACGCGGCGATCTCGTCGTCGGTGATCTCGGCGAAGTGGACGGTGGTGGAGCCGGTGGCGCCGACCTCGGTCGTGGCGGCCCGTCCTGCACTCGGGTGGGCGCCGGGATCGGCCTCGCGACGGATCACGTGGTGGCCGGTGTGGAGGACACCGGAGCGGCCACGCATCGCCTGCCAACGACGGGCCGCGACCTCGGGCGATCCGGGCTTGCCGTGGATCTCGCCCGCCAGTTCGAGCACCGAGTCACACCCGACGATCAGCTCGACCCCGCCGGTCGGGGCGTCACGGGCGGCCGCGACCGCCCGCGACTTGCGGGTGGCGAGTTCGAGGGCCACGTCGGCCGGAGTCGACGCGGTCGGGTCGTCCTCGCTGACCCCCGAGACCACCACCTCGGGGTGCAGCCCGGCCGCACGGAGGGTCTTGAGCCGGGCCGGGGAACGCGATGCCAGAACCAGGGTGATCACGACGAGGACCCTAACGGCACCAGGTGCACGCCGTGGCACACGTTCCCGCGCTCGGCCGCCGCGGCACCATCGGGCGGCGGATCGGGGGCTCGCCCGTGAAGAAGGGCGTCTGAGCGACACACGCGACGCATACGTCCAGCTGTGTCGCTGTGGCGCCCCTTTGTCCCGAGCGGGGCCATCTCGAGCGGGCCGTCGGGTGCCAGCTGTCCTCAGGGAGGCGAACGGCAGGTCCCGCTGCCGAGACGGCGTCTCGACTTATGAGAAGCCGAGCGCTGTCGCCTGCGTCCGGTGGACCATCGGAGACGGGCCACATCGGCCCGGCGCGGATCGGGTGACCTCCGCGCAACCGAGGGAGGAAGCGCATGACTCGTCGACCGGAGACCCAAGCCGTCCACGCCGGCCAGGAGGAGGCGGATTCGGCGACGAATTCGCGCGCCGTCCCGATCTACCAGACCACCTCGTACGTCTTCAACGACACCGAGCACGCCGCGAACCTGTTCGCGCTCGCCGAGCCCGGCAACATCTACACCCGCATCATGAACCCGACGCAGAACACGTTCGAGGAGCGGATGACCGCCCTCGAAGGGGGTGTCGGTTCGCTCGCGGTGGCCTCCGGGTCGGCGGCGACGACGTACGCGGTGCTCACCCTCGCCGGTACCGGCGACAACATCGTGGCGCTGTCGAGCCTGTACGGCGGCACGTACGCGCTGTTCGCGCACACCCTCCCGCAGTTCGGCGTCGAGGTGCGCTTCGTCGATCCCGACGACCCCACTGCACTGGCCGCCCTGGTCGACGACCGAACCAAGCTGGTCTTCGGTGAGACCATCGGCAACCCGCGGATGAACGTGATCGACATCGACGCGTGGGGTGAGGCGGCCCACGCCCAAGGCCTGCCGTTCATCGTCGACAACACCTCCGCCACCCCGTACCTGTGCCGCCCGTTCGAGCACAACGCCGACATCACGGTGCACGCGGCGACCAAGTACATCGGTGGCCACGGCACCTCGATCGGTGGCGTGATCGTCGACTCCGGCCAGTTCGACTGGACCAAGCACCCGGAGCGGTTCGCCAACCTGACCGGCCCCGACGCGGCCTACCACGGTGTGGTGTGGACCGATGCGGTCGGCCCGGCCGCGTTCATCACCCGTGCCCGGACGATCATGCTCCGCAACACCGGTGCCGCGATCGCGCCGCTCAACTCGTGGCTCTTCCTGCAGGGGTTGGAAACCCTCCACCTGCGGATGGAGCGCCACAGCGAGAACGCGCTCAAGGTGGCGGAACACCTGCTCGGCCACGAGAAGGTGTCGTGGGTCAACTACCCGGGCCTGCCGGACAACCCGTCCAAGGCCGTCGCCGACCGGGTGTTCACCGGACACGGCTACTCGGGCCTGCTCAGCTTCGGTGTCAAGGGTGGTCGCGAGTCGGGCCGTACCTTCATCGAGTCGCTGGAGCTGTTCTCCCACCTGGCCAACATCGGCGACGCCAAGTCGCTGGCCATCCACAACGCCACCACCACCCACTCGCAGCTGACCCCCGAGGAGCTGGAGTCGGCCGGCGTGCCGGAGGACCTGGTCCGCCTGTCGATCGGGATCGAGGCCGTCGAGGACATCATCGCCGACCTCGAGCAGGCGCTGGCCAAGGTGTGAGGACACTGACGAGAACCCCTGTCCCCGAAGGGACACAGCTCGTCGAGTTGTTCACCGCCCAGGCACCGCTGCAGCTGGCCGGCGGTGCCACACTCGGTCCGGTCCAGGTCGCGTACGAGACCTACGGCACGTTGGCCGAGGACGGGTCGAACGCGATCTTCATCTGCCATGCGTTGACCGGTGACGCCCATGCCTCCGGCGTCGACCCCCAGACCGGCCGGGCCGGCTGGTGGGACACCCTCATCGGCCCGGGGAAGGCGATCGACACCGACCGGTTCTTCGTGATCTGTCCCAACCTGGTGGGCGGGTGCCAGGGCTCGACCGGTCCGTCGTCGGTCGACCCGACGACCGGCGTGCCGTACGGGATGACGTTCCCGCTGTTGCAGATGAGCGACTTCGTCACCGTCCACCGGGCACTGCTTGATCATCTGGGGGTACGTAGGCTGCGGGCGGCCGTCGGTGGCTCGCTCGGCGGGATGCAGGTGCTGCAGTGGGCGACCGACTTCCCCGAGCAACTCGACCAGGCGGTCGTGATCGCCGCGTCCAGCCGGCTGACGGCGCAGAACATCGCGTTCTCGGCCGTGGCCCGGCAGGCGATCCTGCGTGACCCGCAGTTCGCCGACGGCCACTACCTCGAGCATTCCGACGGCCCGCGGACCGGGATGGCGATCGCCCGGATGATGGCCCACATCACCTATCTGTCCGAGCAGGGGCTGGCGGAGAAGTTCGGCCGCCGGTTCCAGGCCGAGGAGTCGATCGGGGGGTTCGGGGTCGACTTCGCGGTGGAGAGCTACCTTGATCATCAGGGCTCGGTTTTCCTTGATCGCTTCGACGCGTTGAGCTATCTGTACCTGACCCGGGTGATGGACTACTTCGACCCGTTCGCCGATGCGGCTGCCGCGGAACGGATCGCCGCGGCCGGCACCCGATGTCTGGTGATCAGCTTCGACTCCGACTGGCGCTTCGACACCAGCCACTCCCGCCGCATCGTGCGCGCCCTGCTCGATGGCGGGGTGGACGTCAGCTTCCGTGAGATCAACTCGCCGTGGGGGCACGACTCGTTCCTGCTGACCATTCCGGACTACCACCGCACCGTGGCGGCCTTCCTCAGCCAGGCGGATGCGGCATGAGGGCGGACCTGCGGGTGATCGGCACCATGGTCGACCAGGGTGCCCGCGTCCTCGACCTGGGCTGCGGCAACGGCGAACTGCTGCTCCACCTGGCACGGGAACGCGGCTGCCGCGGTGTCGGGGTCGACGTCGACCCTGATCAGGTGGTCGCCGCCATCGGGCGGGGGGTTTCGGTGGTCGAGCTCGACATCGACGACCAGCTCTCCGAGTTCGGTGACGACTCCTTCGACGTGGTGGTCTTGTCGCAGACCCTGCAGGCGACCCGACGGCCGGACGAGACCATCGCCGAGATGATGCGGATCGCCCCGTGTGCGGTGGTGTCGGTGCCGAACTTCGGATGGTGGCGGCACCGGCTCGAGCTGGGACTGCGCGGCCGGATGCCGGTGTCGAAGGCGCTGCCGAACCCGTGGTACAGCACCCCCAACATCCACCTGGCCACCCTGTCCGACATGGCCGACCTGTTCGTCGCCGCCGGTGTGGAGGTGCGGCGTCAGGTGCTGCTCACCCACGACGGCCACCCGTCCTCGGTACGTGGGCCGGCCAACCTGCTCGCAGCCGGGTCGGCCTACCTGGTCGGGCGGCCGGGGACAGGTACGGACTGAGGTCTCGGGACCCCTCGACAAGCTCGGGGAGCGTTGTGGTGTGGCGCAGGCCCCTCGACGGGCTCGGGAGCGTCAGCCCTGCTGCTGCAGGTAGGTCAGCACGGCGAGCACCCGGCGGTTGCCGTCGTCGGAGGGTTGCAGTCCGAGCTTGGCGAACATCGATGCCACGTGCTTGCCGACGGCCTTCTCGGTGATCACCATCTGCTGGGCGATGGCGGCGTTGGTGCGCCCGGTCGCCATCAGGCTGAGGGTCTCGCGTTCCCTCGGGCTGAGGGAGTCGATGGCGCTGCGCTGCCGCGACATCAGGCGCTGTACGACTTCCGGATCCATCACCGTCGCGCCACTCGCGACCCGGTGGAGGTCGTCGACGAAGTCGGCGACCTTGCTGACCCGATCCTTCAGCAGGTAGCCGACGCCGCCGCCGGGCGAGGCGAGCAGTTCCCTTGCGTACAACGGTTCCACGTACTGCGACAACATCAGCACCGGCAGTCCGGGACGCCGCGACCGCGCGGCGATGGCGGCCCGGAGACCCTCGTCGGTGCCGGTGGGAGGCAGCCGGATGTCGAGCACGGCGACGTCGAAGCCGTCACCGGACAGGGCCCGCTCGAGGCTGGGCCCGTCGGCGACGGCTTCGGTGACGGTGACGCCGTTCAACTCCAGGAGCTGGATCAGCCCCTCGCGGAGGAGGGTGTGGTCTTCGGCGACGAGTGCTCGGATGCCGGGGTCTCGCAAGGCACCTCCATGGAGATCGTGGTCGGTCCGCCGACCGGACTGTCGATCTGGAGGCTACCGTCGAACGCCCGCAGTCGTCGCTCCAGCCCCGTCAGGCCCGACCCACCGGCCGGCTCCGCGCCACCCCGACCGTTGTCGGAGACCGTGGCGACCAGGCGATCGTTCCGGCGGACCAGGGTGACCGTCGCCCTGGTGGCACCGGAGTGCTTGACCACGTTGGCCAGGGACTCCGCGATGCCGAAGTAGAGGCACGACTCGACCGGGGCGTCGAACCGGATCGGCTCCCCGTCGGGGTGGGTACAGCCGGTGACGGTGAACGAGACCGGGACGCTCACGTCCAGCGTGAGTGCCTCCACCGCGCCGACCAGACCACGATCGGCCAGCACCGGCGGGTGGATGCCGCGGACCAGGGAGCGCAGGTCCTCCATGGTCCCGGTGGTGGCGGTGGACGCCTCGGCCAGCATCGCCCGGGCACGTTCCGGGTCGTCGACCATCAGCTGTTCGATCAGGCCGAGGCTCATCCCGAGGGAGGCCAGCTTCACCTGGACCCCGTCGTGCAGGTCGCGTTCGATACGCCGCAACTCGGCGGCCGCGGAGTCGCGGGTCTCGGCCCGGCTGGAGGACAGACTCGCGACCCGACCGGCCAGCACGGCGGCCCGGGTGGGGGCCAACAACGCCCGGGCCATGTGGGCCCACGCCTTCATCAGCGCCGGGGTGGTGGCCCACCACAGGCCGAACACGAGCGCGGCCAGCGGCCACATGAAGAACCCGTGCGTCCAGTGGCTGAGGTGGACCAGGCCGCCGAACGGGTCGTCGAAGATCCCGGGCGGGGTGAGGTACAGCAGCAGCGGCTGCGCCAGGTAGAACAGGGTGCCGGCGGCGAACGTCAGCACCAGCACGGCGATGGTGAACCCGGCCGTGCACGACACCAGCAGCCACAGCAGGTCACGCCAGGTTGCCGGGTCGGTGAGCCAGATCCGGACCCGGCCGAAGAAGCCGGTCCCGGCCGGCACCGCACGGTAGGGGCGGGCGACCGGCTCGCCGAGGATCGAGCCGGCCAACCAGCGGCCGCCGTTGGACCAGGCTCGGGTGAGCAGCGTCGAACCGAGGAACATCGGGATGCCGACCCACGCCACGAACAGGGGGATCGACACCACCGACAGGATGAAGGGGACCAGTCCGATCATCGTCACCACGGTGAGGACGAGACTGGCGAGGGTGAGCATTCCGCGTCGGGCCATGGATTCAGTCTGGCCCACCGGCGACGGATGCACAGGGGTGCTGGACCCCATTGTGGTTCGGGTGCTGCGACCAGTGCGCTCGCAGACACCAGCCGGGAGCGTGGAGGCCATGACCACAACCCTCCCTCCCACCACACCCCTCCCTCCCACCACACCCCTTCCTCCCGCCACGACATCTCCACCCACGCCCGATCCGGGCCGGACTCCTCGCAGCGACTTCGGTCCTCTCGCCAAGCGGGTACGCGCCGCCGGCCTGCTGGAGCCGCGTCCCGACTTCTACGTCAGCTCGGCCCTGCTGAGCTTCGGCCTGGTGTGGCTGAGCGTCCTGTTGTTGATCACCCTGCAGGGTACGGCGTGGGCGCTGCTGGTGGCGCCGCTCGTCGCGGTCGCCTCGGCACAGTTGGCCTACCTGGGGCACGACATCGGCCACCACCAGGTGATCCGGGGAGCCCGCTGGCGCTGGCTGGCCGGGGCGACGTTGGCCAACCTGGTGACCGGGCTGAGCTACGGCTGGTGGAACGACAAGCACAACCGGCACCACGCCAGCCCCAACGTCGACGGCAGCGATCCCGACGTCGCCGACGGGATCATCGCCTGGTCGGACCGGCAGGCGGCCCGGCGCACCGGCTTCGGTCGCTGGTTCGCCCGGCACCAGGCCAAGTTCTTCCTTCCCCTGTTGACGTTGACGGGGATCGGTCTGCGCGTTGCCAGCCTGCAGAACCTGCGGGACCGTACCGGATGGAAGCGGGTCGCCGAAGCCGTGATGCTGCTCGGTCACATCGTGATCACCTTCGGTTTCCTCAGCTGGATCGGCGGCTGGGTGTTCGCGGTGCAGTTCCTGGTGATCATGAACCTGTGCTGGGGATTCATCATGGGGATGGCGTTCGCGCCGAACCACAAGGGAATGCTGGCACCCGAGCCCGAGGAGCGGCTCGACCACCTGCGCAAGCAGGTGCTCACCTCCCGCAACCTGGTCGGTGGCCGGTTCGTCGACTGGTGGTACGGCGGCCTCAACTACCAGATCGAACACCACCTGTTCCCGAGCATGCCGCGCCCGAACCTGCCGGCCGCCCGTCACATCGTGAAGGACCACTGCCGCAAGGTGGGGCTGCCGTACCACGAGGTCGGTCTGCTCGACTCGTACCGCGAGATCCTCGGTCACCTCGACCACGTCGGCGGTGCCGCTCGGTGACGACCGACGCGTTCGGCCGGCGTCGTCGGCTCCGGGTCAGCGGGCCGACAACCGCCACAGGCCGGGCCCGTGCTGCGGTGTTGCGCCCATGCGTCGCCAGTGCGCGGCCCAGCCGTTCACCGCCGTCTCGTCGGGTGTCGGCGTCCGCGACCCGGACCGACGGGTGACCGCGGCGAGCACGGCGGTGATCGCGGCAAGCTCCTCGTCGGTCGGGTTGCCCCGGACGACCTGGAGGGCGGGCGCGTCGAGGTTCTGGGGCTCGTTGCCGTTCACAGCGGGATGTTCCCGTGCTTCTTCGGCGGCAGCACCTCGCGCTTGGTGTGCAGCAACCGCAACGCCCGGACGATCTCGCTGCGCGTCTGGTGGGGTTGCACCACGCGGTCGACGTAGCCCCGTTCGGCAGCGACATAGGGATTCGCGAGCTCGTCCTCGTACTCGGTGATCAACTCGGCGCGGCGGGTGTCGGGATCATCGCTGGCGGCAAGTTCCTTGCGGTGCAGGATGTTGACCGCCCCCTGGGCGCCCATCACCGCGATCGAGGCGGTGGGCCAGGCGAGGTTGATGTCGGCGCCGAGGTGCTTGGACCCCATCACGTCGTACGCCCCGCCGTACGCCTTGCGGGTGATCACCGTCACCAGTGGGACCGTCGCCTCCGCGTACGCGTAGATCAACTTCGCGCCACGTCGGATGATGCCGTTCCACTCCTGGTCGGTGCCGGGCAGGAACCCCGGGACGTCGACGAAGGTCAGCACCGGCACGTTGAACGCATCACAGGTCCGGACGAACCGGGCAGCCTTCTCGGAGGCGTGGATGTCGAGGCAGCCGCCCAGGTGCAGCGGTTGGTTCGCCACCACACCGACGCTGCGGCCCTCCACCCGGCCGAACCCGCACACGATGTTGGGGGCGAACAGTTCGTGCACCTCACAGAAGTCCTCGTCGTCGAGGACGTGGCGGACCACATCGGCCATGTCGTAGGGCTGGTTCGGCGAATCGGGCACGGCCGTGTCGAGTTCGCGGTCCCGGTCGGTCACCGCCAGCGGGTCGTCGAGCTCTGCTTCGTAGACCGGCGGGTCGGACTGGTTGTTCTGTGGCAGGTACGACAACAGCAGCTTCACGTACTCGATCGCCTCCTCCTCGTTGCCGGCGAGGTGGTGGGCGTTGCCCGACCGGGTGTTGTGGGTGCGGCCGCCGCCGAGGTCCTCCATCGAGACGTCCTCGCCGGTGACCGTCCTGATCACGTCCGGCCCGGTGATGAACATCTGTGAGGTCTGGTCGACCATCACCACGAAGTCGGTCAGTGCGGGGGAGTAGACGTGGCCGCCGGCCGCCGGCCCCATGATCAACGACAGTTGCGGGATCACCCCGGAGGCGATGGTGTTGCGGCGGAAGATCTCCCCGTACAGGCCGAGCGACACCACCCCCTCCTGGATGCGGGCTCCGCCACCCTCGTTGATCCCGATCAGCGGGCAGCCGGTCCTGATCGCGAGGTCGATGATCTTGACGATCTTCTCGCCGTAGACCTGGCCGAGGCTGCCGCCGAAGACGGTGACGTCCTGGGAGAACACGCACACCTGCCGACCCTCGACGGTGCCGTACCCGGTGACGACACCGTCGCCGTACGGGCGCTTGCTCGCCATGCCGAAGGAGGTCGCCCGGTGCCGAGCCAGCTCGTCGGTCTCGGTGAACGATCCGTCGTCCAGCAGCAGGGCGATCCGCTCCCGGGCGGTCAGCTTGCCCTTGGCGTGCTGCTTCTCCACCGCGGCCGCGGAACCGGCGTGGACCGCTTCGGCGAGTCGGTCCTCGAGATCGGCCAGCTTGCCCGCGGTGGTGTGGATGTCGGGTCCCGGGGACTGCATGGGGCGACGATACCGGTCCGGCCCCGTGCCGAGTCGGTGGTGGTGGGGCCGGACCGTCGGTGCGTCAGCCGGACACGCCGTTCTCGATCCGGAAGGTGGTCTCCCCGGTCCAGGTGGTGAACGGGGTGAACACCATGGCCGAGCTGCCGTCGGCGGCGATGGCGAAGCCGGGATCGATGCCGTCGAGCTCCACGGTGCCTGCGCCGCCGGTGTTGCTGACGGCCTTGATCGGGTAGCCGTGGGTCTTCCCGTCGGGGTGGGTGACCACGATCGTGTGACCGACCACCCAGTCCGGCACCTCGACCGAAGTGACCAGAGCATCGACGTCGTCGCCGGCCAGCGAGCTCAGCGTGCCGGTCACGGTCCCGGCCACCGGCGCGGTCCCGGTGAGCTCCTTGCCCGGTGCGGTCAGCGCACTCCCACCGACCAGGTGGGCCGCGGTGGCCGTACCGCCGACGAGCCGGGCGAAGCCGAGCTTGCCGGTGACGGTGACGCCCTCGGCGGTCACGCTGCCGGCGTCGTCCAAAGACGAGATGATCACGTCGACCGTGCCGTCGGCGTGGGTGACCTTGATCGCCACGTCGTCCTCAGATCCGTTGTGAGCAAGGGATTCGATGCCGGCGATGCGCGATGCGGCCCCCGCCGCGTGCGGCTCGATCGCGGTGATGAAGGTGCTCCTCAGGTCGGTCCCCTCGCGGCGGAGCACCAGCTTCGGCAGCCAGTACTTCACCGCCTCGTCATTGGTGTCGGAGCCGGTGCCGTTGAGCCGGGTCGCCCGCACCGACGGCGCGATGCCGAGGAACAGTTCGGTGTCGTCGCCGGCGAGCCCGAGGACGTGGGCGCCCGACCCCGGCTGCTCGTCGACCGTGGTGGCCAGCGACGCGTCGTACGCCCCGTCGGCCAGGGTCGCCTTCTTGACGTCGCGGACGTAGATGTAGCCGTAGTAGTGGCCCTCGGCACTCCCGTAGTCGTTCTCGGTCTCGGGTTCGGTCACCTCGACGCCGGGCGGCAGCAGGTACGGCCCGTGGTCGGTCAGTTCGGCCGTGGTCGTCCAGGTGGCGTCCCGGTTGGCGTCGCCGTTCAGCGTGAACTCGTGGCGGGAGCCGCCGGCGACCCGGAAGACGTCCAGCAGGTAACCCTCCTCGCGATCGGTGCCGGGGTGCTTGATCGACCACGTCTCGCGGAGGTAGCGGCTGGTCTGCGGGTACGCCGACCCGAACTCGACCCGCATCACCTGCACCGCCTCGTCCACGTGGTAGAACACCTCGACCGAGCCGCCGTCCTTGCCGTCGGAGGACATGTCGTCCTGGTCCACCACGACGGTGTTGTGCGCCAACGTCGAGCCCGTCCACCGGCGGTAGAAGGTGTGGGTGTACCCGATGTCGGGGAACAGTTCCTGGCCCTCGGCGTACACCGCCAGGCTCAACGGGTCCCACTGGTTGTGGCCGTACTTCGGGGTGAACAGCAGGTTCGCCTGCGACGGGTTCGCCGTCTCCGGCGGCTGTGCGTCGTCCCGCTCCGCGCGGGCCGCCTCGTCGAGCAGTGCCAGGCTGACCACGCCCATCTTGAAGCCGCCGGAGGCGTCGGCCTTGCCGAGGCAACGGAAGGTGATCGTGTGGTCCCCGGCGGTCAGGTCGAGCCGGCCCAGGGTGAAGAACTCCGCCACCCCGCTGGAGGTGTCGAAGAAGTCGTGCTCGGTGACCACCGCGTCGTCGACGCTGATCTCGTACCGGCCGTACGTCCCGGCGTGGAACGGCAACAGGTCGAGGTCGTAGTTCCCCGCCTCGGCGGTGAAGGCGAAGCTGACCGATGCGTCGGCGGCCGCCGCCTCCAGCTGCATGGTGCCGCTGTCGGCGAATTCGCGGACCTCGACGCTCTGGTCGGTGATGGTGAGGTCGGGGAACTGCTGGACCACCCCGAACGGACCGGTGGTCGGGATCCGGCCGCGGGAGAGCCGGGCCACCCCACCGGCGCCGAAGATCACCGAACCGGCACCGAAGTCGGGCGAGCCGGCACTCGACGACGCCCAGGTGTCGGCGATCGGCAGCAGCTTGCCGTCGGGATACACCAACACGTTGGGGATCCGGCTGGACGACCCGAGGACGGGCATGTCGTCGAGCAGGTCGAGGTCGTCGAAGCGGTCGCCGGTACGTGGTGAGCTGTAGCCGTCGGCGTCGCTCCAGCCCTTGACCGAGTCGGCGACCCGGAACAGGCCGTTCACCGACTGGTTGTGGTACGAGAGCGTGGTCTCCTTCCAGAAGCCGTCGAACAGGAAGCCGCGGCGCAGGTACTCCCCGGCCCACTCCACGACCTCGTGGGTGTGGCTGGAGTCGCCGAGCCCCTTGCCGATCTGGGCCATCCCGACATAGCTCGGGTAGTCCATGTTGTGGTAGCGCGGGGAGAACGTCCGCCGCCACTCCACCGAGGGGCGGAAGGTGTCGTCAGTGATCAACGCCCGGACGTCGTGCCCGACCTCCTCGCTGAGCACGTCGAGCGCGTCGGTCTGCTCGACGATGGCGAACGCCTGGGCCAGCACGCCGACCGGGCCGAGCTGGGAGGTCGACCAGCGGCCCCAGACCCCACCCCACCAGTGGTTCCGTGGGGTCGACGCCGGCGCGACCGGTCGGCTCAGCCAGGGGTACTCGTTGGTCGGGACCCAACCCTGGAAGACCTGGGCGAACTTGTGCAGCAGGCGGGCCGCCCCGAGCGGGTCGGCCTCGGCCACCGGGAGGAGCTGGTCGTAGACGTACTCCCGCTGCTGGTACCACAGGTGCCCACTGAGGAAGTAGCGCTTGCCCTCGGCGTCCTCGTGGTACGGGTAGCTCACCTGCTCGCCGAGCCGGTTGGTGACCACCAGCTCCTTGTCCTCGGGGTACTGGTCGTTCGGGTACGCGGTGCCGGTCGACTTCGCGATGACCTTGTCGGGCTGGTCGACCGACCAGCTGAACAGGTTCTGCGGGCGCAGCGACGGCCGCTCGGGCACCCCGCAGAAGGTGAAGCCGGTCCGGTCGGGGATCAGCGCCAGCAGGGCGGCCACCTCGGGTGACGCCGGTGCCGGCGTGATGGCGGTGTTGCCGCGGGGCGGGTGCGGCTGGTTCGCCGGAAGTTGATCACCGGCGGTGATCAGGTCCAACCGGTCGAACGTCGCCACCAGCACGGTGTCCTCGCCCGCCCGGGCCCGGGTGCGGATCCGGAGGCCGTACTGGCCCGGGGTCCGGGGTTCGGGGTGCTCCAGCGTGGCGCTCACCCCACCACGGGTGGGCTTCACCGTCGCCTCCAGTGGTGTCCACGCACCGCCCGGTTCGCGCCAGTCGATCGTGGTCGTGTCGGCGACCGCACCGTTGGGCAGGGCATAGGTCAGCCGCTTGTGGGTGTAGTCGACGTAGTCGAGCCGCAGGTCGGTGTCGCGGACCAGCGTCGGCGCACGACGGCCGTCGGCGACGGGCACGATGCGACCCAGGTGGACGGTGGCCGCGCGGTGCTCGTCGACCACGTCGGTCGTCAGCGACCCGGAGCTGGACTGGAAGATGTTGTCGCTGGTCCGGGTGGGCGCGACCGTGGTGACCGGGTTGGTCATGTCGTCGTGGTCGATCACGACGTTGATCGCCACCTCGCGGCCGGCCGGGTCGCCGGTCAGCCCGAGTTCGGCCAGCGGTACGGCGATCTCGCAGGTGACCCGGTCGTCGGCCGTCCGGTGGGCGCTGCGGTGTCCGGTGAGTTCGGTCGTCTCGCCACCCCATGAGGAGAACCTGATGCCGGTGGGGAAGTCACGGACCTTGACCGAGGTCCAGTGGTTGTCGGCGCCGGTGCCGGCCTGCACCAGCAGCGAGACCTGCCTCACCGTCGCCGCGGTCGCGCCGGTGACCTGCACGCCCACGTACAGGGTCGTCTGGTCGTGCACCACGTGGAGTGCGGTCGCAGGGACCGCGGTGAGGTCGTACAGGGTGGTGAAGTCCTGCCAGTGCGGCTCGCCCCAGCGCTCGTCGGCGAGCGTGCCGTCGAGGGTGATCCCGGGCACGGTGTCGGCCACCGCAACCAGGTCGGTGCGGGTGCTCACCCGCGGCGACCGGTCGGTCGGGCCGACGCCGGGAGCGCCCACCGCGCGGGCTGAGGTGGTCCACTCGGCAAGTCCGGCCGCCAGGGCGGCGCCGCTCGCGGCCACCAGGAAGGTACGTCGCTTCATTGCAGTTCAACCTCCACGCGAGATGGGTCGGGGGAGCACCTCGCGAGACGCCACTTCAGTTCGGGCGCCAGTGGTGGTGAATTCTGCCGCCCCGGAACGGCTTTGACCAGACCTCGGTGCAAACGGTCTCATCGCTCAGTCGGTGACCCCGTTCTCCACCCGGAAGGTGGTGGCTGCGGTCGACCTCGCCCGTGCACGGACGACCGTCTCATCCTGGTGCGATCGACGGTGAGGCGACCAAGGTTCTGGCGATGGGTGGTGCCGTTACTGTGAAGCATGACCCAGCAGACGTACGACATCGTGGTGATCGGCGCCGGCCCCGTCGGCGAGAACGTGGCCCAGTACGCCATGGCCGACAGCGGACTCACAGCCGTCCTCGTCGAGGGTGAGCTGATCGGTGGCGAGTGTTCCTACTACGCATGCATGCCGAGCAAGGCGCTGCTCCGCCCCTTGGAGGTCGCCGCGACGGCCGCCGACCTGGCGCCGCTGCCGGCGCCCGCGGTCGACCCGGCGGCACTGCTGGCCCACCGCGACACCTGGGTGTCGAACTACGACGACACCGGGCAGCTGGAGTGGGCCACTTCGGTCGGCATCGACGTCGTCCGCGGGCACGGCCGGCTGGTCGCCGATCGGACGGTCGCGGTGGCGACCGCCGAGGGCGAACGGGTGCTGCAGGCACGTCGGGCGGTGATCCTGGCGACCGGCAGCGAGCCCACGGTCCCCGACGTGTACGCCGACGTCCGACCCTGGGGTTCCCGGGATGCCACCGGGGTCGTCGACGTACCCGGACGGACCGTGATCATCGGCGGCGGCGTGGTGGCCTGCGAGGCCGCGACCTGGCTCAACGGGTTGGGCTCTGAGGTGATCATGGTCGTCCGGGGTGACCGGCTGCTGCCGAGCTGCGAGCCGTTCGCGGCCGAGGCGGTTCGGCAGTCCCTGGTCGAGTCCGGGGTGGACGTCCGCCTGCACACCGACGTCCACGACTGTCACCGCGACGACCCCGCCGACACCGGTCTGGGTCGGATCCATGGTGGCCCGGTCACCCTCGAGACCAGTGACGGCGAACTGTCGGCTGACGAGGTGTTGGTGGCGACCGGCCGGCACCCCCGGCTCGGCGACGCCGGACTGGAGGCAGTCGGATTGACCACGGCCGACATCGTCGAGGATCGGCTCCCGGACTGGTTGTTGGCGGTCGGTGACGCCAGCGGCGATGCACCGCTCACACACTGGGGCAAGTACCGGGCCCGGGTGGTCGGGGACCGGCTGGCGGCCGAGGCCGCGGGACGCGATCCGGCTCCGGTGCCGGAGGTGGTGCCCGTCCCGCAGGTGGTGTTCACCGATCCGCAGGTAGCCACCGTGGGGGAGACCGAGGAGTCGGCGCAGGCGACGCTGGCCGACGTGGTGACCGCTCGGGTGCCGTTCGGCGGGGCGGCCGGTGCCGCACTGCTGCGTGACCATGTGGCAGGCGAGGCGCAGCTGGTGGTCGACCGGCGGACCGGAACCCTGGTCGGGGCGACCTTCTGCGGGCCGGAGGCGGCCGAGCTGGTCCACGCCGCCACCGTCGCGATCGTCGGCCGGGTGCCGGTGCACGTGCTGCGGCATGCGGTGCCGAGCTACCCGACGGCCGCCGAGCTGTGGTTGCGGCTGTTGGAGGAGTTGCCGGTCGAGCTCCGTCACGGTTGACCGGGGCGGCGACGTGAGCACGGGCGCCTGAGCGACACAGCTGGAGCTGACGTCCACGTGTGTCGCTGTGGCGCCCGATTTTACGAGCGTGACCCGGTTACGGGCGGTCGATCCGGTAGTGCAGCCGCAGCGCCGGGACGCCGCAGAACCGGAGCCAGTGGTCGGTCCGCAGCACACCCTCGTCGTCGACGAACACGTGGAACGTCTCGGCCAACGGCGGCATCGCCGCCCACCACCGATCCTTCGACCGGACCATGACGTACGCACCGTCGTGGCCGAACCGATGGGACCGCGAGCGGAGCCACAGCGACCCGTCGTCGCCGACCCGGGGCGTCAGCATCACGTGCACCGCACCCTCCTCCAGCGGGAACGCCACCGACACGTGCGGCTGTGGGCTGCCCGGTACCCGGCCCACCCGGTAGAAGCCGCTGAACACCGTCGACCCGTCGGAGCGCAGCGTCCGCAGCCAGGCGGTGCCACGATGCCCGCCCGGCACGTCGTCCACGCCGCGGACGGCACTGGTCATCCCGCGGCTCACCGCCAGCGGCTGCACCGGAAGCGCCAGTTGCTTCACCCGGCGGCCGAAGAATCGGGCGATCAGCTCACCGCCGGGGGCCAACAGCGGGCTCCACTGGGTCCACACGTCCATCCGATGTGCGGCGGTCCGCTCGTAGAACGTCCGCACCTGCGGGGCGACCCGTTCGGCCGCGAACCGTGGCCCGTCGAGGGCGGCGAGATCGGGCACCAGGCCCGCCACCTCACCGTCGGGTCGGGCCAGCCCGGCGCTCACCAGGTCGTCGAGCCAGGCGTCGCCGACCTCGCCCCGCCGGTTCGTCGGTGCCTGCAGCCAGGATTCGGTGCCGGCGGGATCGATCCGCCGACCGGTGAGTCGCCACCACTGCCGGGTCGCGAGGTCGAGCAGACTCCACGGCTGCACCACGGGCTCCCTTCGCTGCGCCGACCCTCTGCTGCTGCGACCGTACGGACGATCGGGGCGATCGGGGCGATCGGAGGTGAGCGTACGCTGACGCGGTGCCCAGCCCCGAGGAAGCCCGACCGTACGACCCCGGCGTCACCGGCGACGTCCCCGTGGTGGACCGCGACCGGCTGGCGGCTGTGCTGCTCGCCGAGGGAGCCGACGCCGGACGTGGCCCCAAGGTGTTCGCCGGTGTCAACGCGGTCGCCGAGACCGGGTCGACGAATGCCGACCTCGCTGCCGTCGCCCGCACCGTGACGCCGGGCGGGGACGAACGGCCAGGGCCACGACTGCTGGTCGCCGACCACCAGACGGCCGGGCGGGGTCGCCGCGGCCGCGGCTGGAGTGCCGACCCCGGCACCTCACAGGCGATCTCGGTGTTGTGGTGGCCCACCCGGACCGACCGCTGGTCGTGGCTGCCGCTGCTCACCGGGCTGGCGGTCTGTGATGCGGTCCGAGCCGTCGGCGTCCCGGCCGGACTCAAGTGGCCCAATGACGTCGTGGTCCCCGACTCCGACGGGACGACGGGCAAGCTGGCCGGGTTGTTGGCCGAACGGGCCGAGACCCCGGCCGGACCGGCGTGTGTCCTGGGCATCGGACTCAACACCACCGCCGACCGTGATCAACTCCCGGTCCCGACGGCCACCTCGTTGGCCCTGGCCGGGGCGGCTCCGTTCGACGTGACCGCAGTCGTGATCGACCTGGTGTCCCGGCTGGTGGGTCTGTTGCAGGCCTGGCAGTCCGGGACCGCCGACCACCTGCTGGCCGAACGGTACGCCGACCGCAGCAGCACCCTCGGCCGCCGCGTCCGGGCCGACCTCGGCACCGAACGGATCGAAGGCGAAGCGGTCCGGATCGACGCCGACGGGGGACTGGTGCTGCAGGTCGGCGGACGGGAGCGGACGGTGGTGGCCGGCGACGTGGTCCACCTCCGCTGGTGACCGCCGGTGTAGGGTGGCCGACATGATCAAGGGCAGGCAGAACTGGTGGTGGCGTCAACCGATGACGCCTCACCACTGCGTGTCCTGACACACCTCAGGAAATCCCACCAGGCCGAGTCGTCACGACTCGGCCTTCATGCTTTCGTGGCCCGTGGCGTGACGACACACTCACCACAGGAGCCACCATGACCAACCTGATCACCGAGTCCCTACCCAGCCCAGAGCCGCCCCACCCGGAGCTCTCCAGCACGGTGGAACGCTCCCGACTCGAGGCCCAGCGACGCTCCGACCTGGTCGCCGAACGGGTGCGCACCGAACCCGCGTCGTTGTGCGTCCTGACCGGCGATCGGCCGACCGGGCCGCTGCACCTGGGACACCTGTTCGGCAGCCTCGGCAACCGGGTTCGGCTGCAGCAGGCCGGTGTCCCGACCATGATCATCATCGCCGACTACCAGGTGATCACCGACCGGGCCGGCACGGACCGGATCGCCGAGCACGTTCGTGACATCGTCTGTGACCAGCTCGCCGTCGGCATCGACCCGGCGAAGAGCACGATGTTCACCCACAGTGCGATCCCGGAGCTGAACCAGCTGTTGCTGCCGTTCCTGTCGTTGATCAGCATCGCCGAGCTGCAGCGCAACCCGACGGTCAAGGCGGAGGCGGCCGCGGCGGGCATCTCCGCAATATCGGGGTTGCTGCTCACCTACCCGGTCCACCAGGCCGCCGACATCCTCGGCGTCGGTGGCACCGTGGTGCCGGTCGGCCTGGACCAGCTGCCCCACCTGGAGGTCACCCGGCTGTTGGTCCGCCGGTTCACCGAGGCGTACGGGCCGTGCTTCACCGCCCCGGAGGCCCTGTTGTCCGAAGCGCCGGTGGTGCTCGGCATCGACGGCACGAAGATGAGCAAGAGCCGTGGCAACGCGATCGAGTTGCGGCACACCGCCGACGAGACGGCCGCGCTGATCCGACGGGCCCGGACCGATTCCGACAGGCGAATCACGTACGACCCGCAGCGGCGGCCCGAGGTGTCGAACCTGGTGTTGATCACCTCGCTGTGCACCGGCGAGGAACCCCGAGCGATCGCCGAGCGGATCGGTGACGGCGGAGCCGGGGCGCTGAAGCAGCTCACGATCGCGGCGGTCAACGAGCACCTGGCACCGATCCGGGCCCGACGCCGCGAACTGGCGGCGGTCGGGGACGACGTGTTGCAGGTGGTCCGCGACGGCAACGTCGTCGCCCGTGCCCGTGCCACCGCGACACTGGATCGGGTCACCGAGGCGATGGGGATGATCTACTGACCGAACCAGACTCACGAGAGGGACGACCATGCGATTCGTGGTGTACGGAGCCGGAGCGGTCGGCGGCGTCATCGGCGGCAACCTGGCGGCGTCAGGTCAAGAGGTCGCACTGATCGCCCGGGGTGATCAACTCACCGCCCTGGGTGCCGACGGGTTGGAACTGGTCTCGGCCGCGGGCAGCCGACGATTCCGGCTCCCGTCGTACGGCTGTCCCGACGAGCTCGACTGGCGCGACGACGACGTGGTGATCATCACCGTGAAGGGTCAACACACCACCGAGGTGGCCACCGCGCTCGCCGCGGTCGCACCGCCCACCATCACCGTGGTCGCAGGCCAGAACGGGGTCGCCAACGAACGGGTGCTGTTGCGTCACTTCGCTTCGGTGTTGGGGATGTGGGTGATGTTGCCGGCCACGAACCTGTCGCCGGGTCGGGTCGGGCAGCACGCCCATCCGGTCCCCGGCATCCTCGACGTCGGCCGCTACCCGCACGGGACGACGAAGGTCGCCGAGACGGTGGCCGCAGCACTCACCGAGGCCGGCTTCGCTTCGGTGCCGCGCCCCGACATCATGCGGTGGAAGTACCGCAAGCTGATCGGCAACCTGGGCAACGCCATCGATGCCCTGTGCATCCCCGGCGATGACGCCAAGGAGCTCGCCCGGGTCGTCCGTACGGAGGCGGCCGACCTGCTCGCCCGGTTGGGCATCGACGTGGCGACCGAGGAGGAGGCCCAGGCACGACGCGGTGACCTGATGCAGTACCACCGGCTCGCCGAGGTCCCCGAGTCCGGGTCATCGACATGGCAGAGCCTGGCCCGTGGCACCGGCAACACCGAGGTGGCCCACCTCAACGGCGAGATCGTGCTGCTCGCCCGGGAACATGATCAACTCGCTCCCGCGAACGAGCTGTTGTGCCACGAACTCCTGGCGGCGACCAAGGCCGGCACCGAACCACGGTCGATCAACGCCGCCACCCTGCTCGATCGGCCGGGAGTGCGTGACTCGGCCTGATCGTGCCGCGGTTCGGCCTGCCCCCTGGCCGGTGGCAGGTCACGGGTCGCCCGTTGATCACGACCTGTTGATCATGAAACCGGCGAGCCGCCGCGGAGCTCCACCGTCCGGGTGTGGCCCGAGTCGAGGTCGGTGATCGTCACGGTCACCAGGCCGTCCTCGCCCACCGTGCAGCTCTCCTCGACCCGGGGCCCGGCGTGGGTACGGGTCACCGGGAGCCCGGCCAGCTCGGTCTCGTCGAGGTGCTGCAGCTCCGGGCGGAACGGCATCCGGACCTCACCGATCGGGATCAGCTCGGTGTCGCGGCCCGGCGCCACCCCGCCGGCACGCTCGGCGTACCGGAACCACCCGATGTCATGAGCTGCCCGGTAGCGGTGGACCACCGGCGCGCCACCGGGCACGGTGTCGGGGTGGAGCAGCGGCTCGAACACGATCCGGTCGCCCGCGGCACCCTCACGGAAGATGCCGACCTCCCGGCCGGTCCGGTCGGTCAGCGAGTACCCGGACCCGGGGTCGGCGGCGATCGCGAGCCCGATGGCGGTCGAGGCGGCCGGATGCGGCGACCGGTGGACCCGGCGCCCGAATCGCTCCCGGAGCAGCCGCGGCACGAGCGGCAGGCCACTCCCGCCGCCCACCAGGTAGATCCCGGCCAGGTCGTCCAGCGAATCCGCCGTACCGTCCACCAGCGGAGCCATCGTCTCCAGGGTCTGCTCGACCAACGGCGCGACAGCATCGCGGACCCGGTGGATCGGCACCGTGACCGGGGTGTCGTCGTGCTCGACGGTGATCCGCCGGGTCTGCGGGGTGATCATCTCCTTGGCCAGCCGGCACTGCTCCAACAGTGCGGCGTCGACGCCCGACGCCTCAGCGTCCAGTTCGGCGAGCACCAGGTCGGCGATCGCCCGGTCGACGTCGTCGCCGCCGAGGTCGTGGCGACCCCGGGAGGCGATGACGTGGTGGGCGGCGTCGTCCACGGTGATCAGCGAGGCGTCGAAGGTGCCGCCACCGAGGTCGTACACCAACACCTTGGTCCGCCGCGACGACACCGTACGGCGTTGCCGATGGGTGTACTCGAACCCGGCCGCCGACGGCTCGTTGACCAGGCCGCGGAATTCCGAACCCGGCCCGCCGGAACGCCTCCAGGGTCAGGAAACGCTGCGCACTGTGGGCGTGCGCCGGGACCGCGACCATGGTGGCCGGAGGGTCGTCACCCCAGCCGTCCAGGTTGGACGCCGTCCGCAACGCCGTCAGCAGGTGGGCCAGGAAGCCGGTGACCAGGTCGAGCACCCCGAACTCCTGGTCGCCCAGGGCGACCGTGGTGTCCGGACGGACCCACGCGGACGCCAGGTGACGCTTCAGCGACCGCAACACCGGGGCACCGGCGAGCCCGGCGGTGTGCGCGTCGAAGCCGTACCGCAGCTCCTGATCGGTCAGCGCGACCAGGGACGGGACGTGGTCGTGGGAGTCGCCCTCGGCGTCGGTGAAGCTGATCACCGGGTAGTTGCCGCGATCGACCACCGCCACGATCGTGCGGGTCGTGCCGAAGTCGACTCCGATTTCCATGTCGGCAAGGGTATGGCCGGTGGGTGAACCGTGGGAGTCACGGGGATGACCAGCAGTGAGCTGTGACGACCTCCAGACTCTCGACCCCACACTCTCGCCCCGCACTCTCGACCCACGCGGCCCCGCGTGGAAGCATGGCTGGTCATGGGACTACCGGACCGACTGCTCGGCGACGGCGAGTACGTGGCGCTGCACCTGCGCACCCATCCGAAGCGGCTGATCGGACCGGCCCTGCTGCTCATCCTGCTCGGCGGCTTGGTCGGCGTCGCGTTGGCCCTGCTGCCGCCGGCGACACAGCCGATCGGCTGGATCGTGGTGGTGGTCGTGGCGGTGGTGCTGGTCGTCTGGTTGGTGATCGTCCCGTTCCTGCGTTGGCTCACCACCACCTTCAGCGTCACCAACCGGCGGATCATCACCCGGCGCGGCATCGTCAACCAGATCGGCCACGACCTGCCACTGGTCCGCATCAACGACGTGTCGTACGAACGGGGCCTGGTCGACCGGGTGCTGGGTTGCGGCACCCTCAACATCCGCACCGCCTCCGACCAGGGCCCGGTGGTGCTGCCCGACGTCCCCGACGTGGAGCGCGTCCACGTCGAGATCACCGAGCTGCTGTTCGAGTCCACGAACCCCCAGTTCTCCCGTGAGGAGCCATCCGATGACCACCCGTGACGCCACGCCCCCTGCTGCCACGACCCCAAGGTCGGTACGCCTCGAGCGCCCGTCGGACCACGTCGCCGAACTGGTGCTGGACCGGCCGGAGGCGTTGAACGCGATCTCCACCGCCCACGCCCGCGCGATCGGTGCCGCCTGTGCCGAGCTCACCGACGACGACCGGGTCCGGGTGGTACTGCTCACCAGCACCAGCGACCAGGCGTTCAGCGTCGGCGCCGACCTGAAGGAGCGGCGCGGCATGTCCACCGAACAGTTGCTGCAGCAGCGCCAGGTCACCCGCACCGCCTACCGCGGAGTGCTCGGGCTTCCGATGCCCGTGGTCGCGGTCGTGGAGGGGTACGCCTTGGGCGGCGGATTCGAGCTTGCGCTCGCCTGCGACCTGATCGTGGCCGCCACCACCGCCACCTTCGGGTTGCCGGAGGTGGGCGTCGGGATCGTCCCCGGAGGTGGCGGCACCCAGCTGCTGACCCGCCGACTCGGCTACAACGCAGCGGCCGACATCATCCTGACCGGCCGCCAGCTCGACGCGGCCGAGGCGAAGTCGTACGGCATCGTCGACCGGCTGACCGAGCCGGGCGCGGCCCGTACGGTCGCCGCCGAGTTGGCCGACCGATTGGCGTCGCGCTCGCCGGTCGCGGTGCGGCAGGCCAAGATCGCGATGCGGCACGGGCTGGACCTCCCACTGGCCGAGGGCCTGCAGATCGAGGAGCGGGCCTGGGAGAACGCGATCAGCTCCGCCGACCGGGTCGAGGGCGTGGCCGCCTTCGTCGAGAAGCGCGAACCACGTTGGGGCTGACCGGTTGCCGCCGACCGGGTGACGCTAGGGTCGCAGCTTCGAACACGCTCACCGCAACACCCGACCACAGCAAGGGGCACTGACCGTGACCATCGTCGTCGAGGCCGGAGACCTGGCCCGCCGTTCCCCACTTGTGCGCGTACCCTTCGGCCCCGGTCCGGTGCCGGCCGCCGTACGCGACACCGACAGCGGACAGGTGCTGCCCGTCCAGGCCGATCCGCTGACCGGTGAGGGCGTCTTCATCGCGGTCGGTAACCTGTCGGCCGGGCAGTCGCGGAGCTACCAGGAGACCGACGAACCGGCCACGGCCGCCCATCCGGCGTCGGCGGTGGTCAAGCTCGACCGGGTGGTGCTGCAGGTCGGCGGTGCCCGTTTCGCCGACTACCTGGTCGCCGGCGGCCGTCGCCCGTACTTCTGGCCCGTGGTCAGTTCGACCGGCGCCAGTGTCGTCCGTGGCCAGGGGTCCGCCGACCACCCGCACCACACCGGTCTGGCCATCAGCTACGGCGGGCACAGCGAGGCCGGGGCGACCAACATCTGGTCGGACTGGGACGAGCCGCCGTACGGGCCCGGCGGCCGGATGGTGCACCGCGGGTTCCGGCGGGTCACCACCGGTGCGGTGTACGGCGAAATCGTGCAGGACCTCACCTACCTCACCTCCGACGGCGACGCGTTCGCCGACGAGGTCCGCACGATCCGCTGGTGGTTCAGCGACGACGACCAACGATTCCTCGACTTCCACTCCGAGGTGTCCCGGGTCGCCGACCAAGGGAACGGTCCCTTCCTGCTGATGGCGCGCACCCCCGAGGCGATGGGCGTCCCCGAGACCGGCCGGGTGTCCAACTCGGCCGACGCCGCCACCCCGGAGCGGGTGTACCGGGTCGAGGACCGCTACCGTGCCGCCTGGACCGACGCGTCTGGCCCCAGCGGCGGACGCCCGCCGGAGGCGCCGTCCGGCCCGCCCGAGGACCTGCCCGACCTGCGGGCCGACGCCGCCCAGTACCGCAGCGTCGGCGACGGTCCGTGGCACGGCATCAGCGTCCTCGACCATCCGGACAACGACGGGTTCCCCAACGTGGTGGGCAAGTACGCGATGGTGCAGCAGATCACCCAGGCGCACTATCCGCCGGCTGCGGCGCCGCAGGGGCCGTTCAGTTTCCGTACCCGGGTGCTGGTCCATGGCGGCGACGCCGTGCAGGCCCAGGTGGCCGACGTCGCCGCCGACTACGCCACGCCCAGCAGCGTCCGCCTCGCCTGAATCGCAACGGCACGACCGGACCGATCCGCATCGGGTGGCGCGGTCGGCGGCGCCGGGCACGTACCCTGTCGGGGTGCCAGTGCCCGATGCATCCGACAGTCCCGGCGTGACCCCTGCCGCGACCACCCCGGAGCCGACCGGCGAGGGCGGTGGATCGCATCCGGCCGACGACCGTCACCACCGGCTGTCGACGCAACTCGTCCGGTTCGTGATCACCGGCTGCCTGTCGGCGGTCGTCGACTTCGGGCTGCTCAACCTGTTGATGTTGGTGTTCGGCTGGGACCACACCCCGGCCAAGGCGGTCTCCTTCGTCGCCGGCACGGCCACCGCGTACGCGATCAACCGCCGCTGGACCTTCCGTGCGGAAGCCTCGACCAAGCGGTTCCTCGCCACGATGATCCTGTACGGCATCACCTTCGTGGTGCAGGTCGGGCTGTACGCGGTGCTCTTCCCGCTGTTCAGTCAACTCAACACCCCCGACGGTGCGGCGCTCCCGGTGCCGGTGGTGAACGTGATCGCGTTCGTGATCGCCCAGGGCGTGGCCACCACGGCAAACTTCATCGTGCAGCGTACGGTGATCTTCCGGCTGCAGCACCCCGAGGAGTCCGGCCGGTAGGGTTGCCGGTCGTGACCACCACACCTGAGGCACCGGCGGCCGCCGGGACGACCCCGGACCCGCTGGCCAGCCCCCGACGCCACACCGTCGGGATCATCGGCGGCGGCCAGCTCGCCCGGATGATGTACACCGCGTCGATCCCGCTCGGGATCCAGCTGCGGCTGTTGGCCACCGACCCCGGCGAGTCCGCCGCCCAGGTGTTCGCCGACGTGTCGATCGGGCAGCACACCGACCCCGACGCCGTACGGGCCTTCGCCGCCGGCTGCGACGTCGTCACCTTCGACCACGAGCACGTGCCCACCGACATCCTGCGGGGACTGGCCGCCGAGGGCATCGCCGTCCGGCCCGGACCGGACGCGCTGGTGCACGCCCAGGACAAGGCCGTGATGCGGGAACGACTGACCGCACTGGGGGCACCGTGCCCGGCGCACCGTGTGGTCGGCGGCGTCGCCGACCTGGTCGCCTTCGGTGACGAGCACGGCTGGCCGATGATCGCGAAGGCGTCCCGTGGTGGGTACGACGGCAAGGGCGTGTGGAAGCTCGACTCGGCCGAGCGGGCCACCGCCGAGGCTCCGGCCATCCTGGCCGGACTGCCGGCCGGGGCGGTGCTGGTCGCCGAGGAGTTCGTCGACTTCGCCCGCGAACTGTCGGCGCTGGTCGTCCGGTCCCCGTCCGGGCAGGCCGTCGCCTACCCGATCTCGGAGTCGGTGCAGCGCGACGGGATCTGCGTCGAGACCGTCACCCCGGCCCCCGGACTCACCCCAGACCAGGCCGTGGCCGCCCAACAGCTCGCCCTGCGACTGGCCCACGAGCTCGACGTGATCGGCGTGCTGGCCGTCGAGCTGATGGAGCGCCGCGACGGGTCGGTGGTGGTCAACGAACTGGCGATGCGGCCGCACAACACCGGCCACTGGTCGATCGACGGGGCGCACACCTCGCAGTTCGAGAACCACCTGCGGGCGGTGCTCGACCTGCCGTTGGGCGACCCGACGCCGCGACAGCGCTGGACCGTGATGTGCAACGTCCTCGGCGGCAGTGTCGCCGACCTGCCGTCGGCGTTGTTGCACAGCTTCGCCCGGGACCGTCGGCTCCGCGTCGAGTTCTACGGCAAGGAGGTCCGGCCCGGCCGCAAGGTCGGTCACGTCAGCTGCTTCGGTGACGACCTCGAGCAGGTCCGCAAGCGGGCCCACCATGCTGCCGACTACCTGATGGGAACCATCGGCACCTGACCGGGGAGGGACGCGGGGTCGCCGGACCAGGGCTCGCGGTCGACCTGCCGCAAGCGGCAACGCGAGTCGGACGAGGGTGGCCCGGCGGGTCACTAGCGTCGCCACCGAGGCCACAACCGGGGTGCGATCCCGTACCCGCGCGCGGGCCCTGCCGTATTCCTCCGCGAAAGGATTCCCCCGATGTTCAACCGTCGATCGCTGCTCCTGGGCTCTGCTGCCCTGGGCGCCGGAGTGCTGGGCGCCGGAGTCGTCGCTCCGGCCTCGCACGCCAGTCTCCCCACCTCCGCCACCTCCGGCTTCCCGGTTGCCAAGAAGGGGGTTCCCCGGAGCGGCAACGTGAAGTACATCCAGGCCCGGCTGGGCATCACGATCGACGGTTCCTTCGGCCCCGACACGCACAACGCCGTCGTCAGCTTCCAGGGCTCCAAGGGCCTGGAGAAGGACGGCATCGTCGGCCCGCAGACCTGGGCACGGTTGCTCGACGTGGTCCGCCGGGGCAGCTCCGGCCGCGTCGTGAAGGGCCTGCAGGTGAAGCTTGGCGGCCTGTCGTGGGACGGCGAGTTCGGCCCGGCGACCGAGGCGAAGGTGAAGGACTACCAGGGCAGGCACGGCCTGACCAAGGACGGGATCGTCGGGGCGCAGACCTGGGGCAAGCTGATGGGCGCCAGCAGTGGTGGCGGTGGCGGCCGGGGTCCGAACCCCAAGGGCACCTACACCAACGGTCGGATGCCGTCCTCGGCGCTCGCCCACGTCGGCTTCGGCAACTGGCGGATGTCGACGTACTGCATCGACGACTTCAAGCGACTGAACTCCGCGTTCCGCGGCCGGTTCGGCATCAACCTGCCGATCTCGGGCAGCATGTCGGCGTACCGCACCTACGACCAGCAGGTCTACCTGTGGAACGAGTACCAGGCCGGTCGCGGCAACCTGGCGGCCCGACCCGGCACCTCGAACCACGGCTGGGGCCTGGCCTGTGACATCGCGGTCGCCCCGTACGGGTCGACCAAGTACAACTGGCTGAACGCCAACGCGCCGAGCTACGGCTTCAACGACGACGTCGGCGGCGAGCCGTGGCACTGGGCGTACCAGCGCTGACCGGCGTCCGGTAGGGAATAGTTGTACTGACAACTTAGTTGTCCTCCATGAGGCACTTCCGCCCGGCGGCTCCCGCGGCCGCCGGGCACCCACCACCTGGAGGACGACATGACCCTGACCGCCGACGCCGCCACCTCATCGCGCAACCACGAGGCCATCACCGGTCGTCCGGCGACCGACCTGCTGCCCGCGGGGCTGGCGATGGGCATGGTCACGCTCAGGACCGTCCACCTGCAGGTCGGCGACGTCGAGACCGCGAGGGCGTTCTACGTCGACGAGCTCGGTTTCGAGTCGACCGCGAGGCTGGGCCGGTCGGCGCTGTTCGTCTCGGCGGGCGGCTACCACCACCACATGGCGATGAACACCTGGAACTCCACCGGTGTCGGGCCGCGCCGCAACACCCTCGGGCTGGGCAGCGTCGACATCGAGCTCCCTCCGGGCGAGGGGCTCGGTGCGGTCGAGGACCGACTCCGCACCGCCGGTCGCACCACCCGGCGGACCGATCGTGGCCTGGAGGTCCGGGACCCCTGGCGCACCCTGCTGGTGCTGTCCGAGGCCGCCGGCGCCGATCGGTGACCTGACGGTGCCGATCAGGTGACCCGGGCCGTACCGAATCGCGGCGATTTCGAGGTGATGGCCGCGTCAGTGGCAGATCAGGGTGAAATCGACGGGTTTCGGTACCGGAGTGACGGCCGCCGACGCCCGATCGGCCCCCTCGGTCCCGCTACGCTGGACGGGTACAGCACGCAGCGAGGAGAGGTGGCCGCATGGCCGGACAGCAGGCCCGCGTCGGGGTCGTCATGGGGTCGGACTCGGACTGGCCGGTGATGGCGGCGGCAGCCACCGCGTGCGAGGAGTTCGGCATCGCCCACGAGGCTGACGTGGTGTCGGCCCACCGGATGCCGGAGGCGATGGTCGAGTACGGCAGGACCGCCCACGACCGTGGCCTCGAGGTGATCATTGCCGGTGCCGGCGGGGCGGCCCACCTGCCGGGGATGCTGGCCGCGCTCACCCCACTGCCGGTGATCGGCGTCCCGGTGCCGCTGAAGTACCTCGACGGGATGGACTCCCTGTTGTCGATCGTGCAGATGCCGGCCGGGGTGCCGGTCGCCACCGTCGCGATCGGCAATGCGCGCAATGCCGGGCTGCTGGCCGTACGGATACTGGCCGCCGGTGACCCCGAGCTCACCCGCGCCATGATCACCTTCCAGGACGAGCTGCGGCAGGCCGCCGAGGCGAAGGGCGAGAAGGTTCGCGCCGCGCAGGGTGAGGTGACCAGGTGATCTCCCAAGTGCTCTCCGGGTTCGGTCACCTCACGCGCGGTCTGTCGCTGGTGCTGACACGTCCCCGGCTGTTCGTGCTCGGCATGGTGCCGCCGTTCGTCGTGTCGCTGCTGATGGGCGCCGGGCTGTTGGTGTTGATCTTCAACCTGGGAGACCTGACCCTGCTGGCCACCGGCTACGCCGACGGCACGCTACGGGAGGTGTTGCGGGTCGCGATCGGCATCGTGATCATGGTGATGGGAATGCTGCTGATGGTGATCACGTACTCCTCGATCACCCTCACCGTCGGGGCTCCCGTCTACGACAAGATCTCCGAGCTGGTCGAGCGGGAGTGCGGCGGGGTGGCCGATCCGGTCGAGGAGAAGTTGGGCCGCTCGATGCTGCGGGCCGTCCGGCAGTCGGTGACGGTGCTCGCGATCTCCGTCGGGCTGGCGATCCCGCTGTTCCTGATCGGCTTCATCCCGGCGATCGGGGGCATCATCAGCGGCATCGGGTCGGCCCTCGTCGGCGGGACCATGATCGTCCTCGAACTCACCGGCGGCACCTTCGACCGTCGCGGCCGGACCAGCCTGCGGGAGAAGTACGCCCTCACGTCCGCCCGGCGCCTGCAGACGTTGGGCTTCGGCATCCCGGTGTTCTGGTTGTTCTCGCTGCCACTGGTGTCGGTCGTCGCCTTCCCGGCCGCGATCGCCGGTGCCACCCTCTTGGCCCGCGGGCTGGTCGGCGAGTCGACCGAGGTCGCGTCCCGGCGTACGGCCCCGGCAAGGCCCGGCGTGTAGCACCGCCCCGAACCCGTCGGTTCGGTGGTCCGGGTTGCGGAAAGCGTGCAGGGGACCCGCCGTCGGCGGGCGGCGGCGTGATTGGCTGTGCTGCATGACACCACGTCTGGGAATCCAGCTCTACACCGTCCGCAACGAACTCGGCGACGACTTCGACGGCACGCTCGGCAAGATCGCCGGGTACGGGTACCGCCACGTGCAGCCGTACAACGTCGACAAGTTCGTCGACCAGCTCGCCGAGAGCCTGCCCAAGCACGGCCTCGACGCGCCGTCCACCCACGCCAACCCGTTCGGTGGCGAGCACGAGGCGATCATCGCCGCCTGTGAGCGGCTCGGTGTCAAGCGGGTGATCCAGCCGTCCTCTCCGAAGGAGGCGTGGGAGTCGGCCGAGGGCATCGCCGACATCGCCAAGCAACTCAACGAGCTGGGCAAGCGGTACGGCGACGCCGGCCTGGAGTTCGGCTACCACAACCATGCGTACGAACTGGAGTCGCGGATCGACGGCCGGCACGGTCTCGAACTGCTCGCCGACCAGCTCGACGACAACGTGGTGCTGGAACTCGACACGTACTGGGCTGTCGTCGGCGGTGCTGACGTGACCGCCCTGCTCGGCAGGCTCGGCGAGCGGGTTCGCAGCATCCACATCAAGGACGGCGACGGTAGCCATGACAACAAGGCGCAGGTGGCCGTCGGCGCGGGTCAGGTCGACGTGGCTGCGATCATCGAGGCCGCCAAGCACTTCACCGACGGGCAGGTCGAGCTCGACGACACCACCGGCGACATGCTGGGAGCCGTCCGGGAGAGCCACGGCTGGCTGCAGCAGTACGGGGAGTGGGCATGAGCGGCGGATCCCTGCGCGTCGGCATCATCGGTGCCGGTGTCATCAGCAAGCAGTACCTGACGAACCTGAGCAGCTTCCCCGACGTCGACGTCCGCGCCATCGGTGACCTGGTCGTCGACGCGGCCGCGAGCCGGGCCGAGGAGTTCGGCGTCGCGAAGTACGGCGACGTCGACGCGGTGCTGGGGGACCCCGAGATCGAGCTGGTGGTGAACCTGACGATCCCGGCCGCCCACGCGACCGTGGGGGAGGCGGTCGTCGGCGCCGGCAAGCACCTGTGGAACGAGAAGCCGCTGACCCCGGACCGCGAGTCGGCCGCCCGGCTGCTGGCGGCCGCCGAGGCTGCCGGCGTTCGGGTCGGCTCGGCCCCGGACACGATGCTGGGACGTGGTTGGCAGGGTGTGCGACGGGCCGTCGAGCGTGGCGACATCGGGACCCCGTTGACCGCGCAGGTGCTGTTCCAGAGCCCGGGGCCGAACATGTGGCACCCGAACCCGGACTTCCTGTTCCAGTCCGGAGGTGGCCCGCTGCTCGACATCGGTCCGTACTACCTGACCGCCTTGAGCCAGGTGCTCGGCCCGGTGTCGGGTGTGGTGTCGGTCGGGTCGAAGGCGTTCGAGCAGCGGCCGATCGGCCAGGGGCCGCGGGCCGGCGAGTCGTTCGACGTGACGGTGCCCACCCACGTCGGAGCGCTGCTGCGCTATCGCGACGGCGCTGTGGCGCAGACGGTGTTCAGCTTCGACTCGGCCGTGAAGCGGACGGTGATCGAGATCTCCGGCACCGAGGGAACGTTGATCGCCCCCGACCCGAACCAGTTCGCCGGCGAGGTCAAGGTGTTGAAGATGCACGAGACCGAGCCGCAGGTCGTCGACAGCAGCGAGGGGGTGCCCGGCCGCGGCACCGGTGTGCTCGACATGGCCCGGTCGATCCGTGCCGGGGTGCCGCACTACGCCAGCGGCGAGATGGGGCAGCACATCCTCGACGTGATGCTGTCGATCGAGGCCGGCGTGGACGGATCCGTCCAGCAGATCACCACCTCGGCCGAGAAGCCCACCCTGCTGCCCGAGGACTTCGACCCCACGGTCGCCACGCTCTGACCGCCGCGCCCGTCGAGGCGTTGCGTCCGTCGGGCGTGTCGTGGCGTTGTGTCCGTCGGACGTGTCGAGGCATTGCGGCCGCACACGCTCCTCACCGTGACATACGTTCCTCGGCGTGACACAAACTGCCGGGGTTCGGCAACGTATGCCATGGCGAGGAACCGGTGTCATGGCGGGAAAGTGGTGCCACGGTGCAGCGCGTCCGGCGGCCTCCACCGATGGGGCAGTCGGAGAGGTGGCGATCATGGTTTCACCCCGCCAACTGCCCGGTCGGTGAAGCGACGACCTCTCCAACTGCCCGGTCGGTGAGGGGGTGGCTCTCCAACTGCCCGGTCGGTGAGGGGGTGGCTCTCCAACTGCCCGGTCGACGGGCTCAAGGGGCGTCTCGACAGCCTCGGGGCCCTGCGTCGATCTCAAGGGCCGCCTTGTTACCGGCCGGTAACGTGGGGCGCTAGGCTGGGCCCGTGAGCGACTTCAGCGACATGTACCGGCCCACCGATGAGCACCAGGAGTTCCGCGCGGCCGTACGCGAGGTGTGCGACGAGAAGGTCGCCCCGAACGCGGCGGCGGCCGACGAGGCAGCGGAGTTCCCGCAGGCCTCGTACGAGGCGTTGAAGCGTGCCGACTTCCACGCCCCCCACGTCCCCGAGGCGTACGGCGGGGTCGGGGCCGACGCCCTGGCCACGGTGATCGTGATCGAGGAGGTCGCTCGGGCGTGCGCCTCGTCCTCGCTGATCCCGGCGGTCAACAAGCTCGGCACCGTACCGCTGCTGCTGGCCGGTGATGATCAACTCAAGCAGGCGTTCCTGCCGCCCGTCGCCGCGGGGGAGGCGATGTTCTCCTACTGCCTGTCCGAGCCGGAGGCCGGCTCCGACGCCGCCTCGATGACGACCAAGGCCGTCCGCGACGGCGACTCCTGGGTGATCAACGGCGTCAAGCGGTGGATCACCAACGCCGGGATCTCCCAGTACTACACGGTCTTCGCCGTCACCGACCCCGAGAAGCGGAGCCGGGGGATCAGCGCCTTCGTGGTCGACAAGGACGACCCCGGGGTCTCCTTCGGTGCGCCGGAGAAGAAGCTCGGCATCAAGGGGTCACCGACCTGTGAGGTCTACTTCGACAACGTCACGATCCCCGCCGACCGGATGATCGGCGAGGAGGGTACGGGGTTCGGCACCGCGATGCGAACCCTCGACCACACCCGGGTCACCATCGCCGCACAGGCACTCGGGATCGCGCAGGGGGCACTCGACTTCGCGCTCGGATACGTCCAGCAGCGCAAGCAGTTCGGCAAGCCGGTCTCCGACTTCCAGGGTGTGCAGTTCATGCTGGCCGATGCCGGGATGAAGATCGAGGCCGCCCGCCAGCTCACCTACGCCGCCGCCGCCCGGTCCGAGCGCAATGATGCCGACCTCACCTACTTCGGCGCGGCGGCGAAGTGTTTCGCCTCCGATGTCGCGATGGAGGTCACCACCGACGCGGTCCAGCTGCTCGGCGGCTACGGCTACACCCGCGACTACCCGGTGGAGCGGATGATGCGCGACGCCAAGATCACCCAGATCTACGAGGGCACCAACCAGGTGCAGCGGGTCGTGATGGCCCGTCAGCTGCTGGCCGGGCTGCCCGACTGACTGGGGCCACCCATCCGCGGGTTGGACCTGCGAGTCGGCGGTGACCGCGTCAGTCGGCTGAGCTGTGTTGCCCGGTGACGCCGGCCAATGTCAGCTCTTCGGCGAAGTGGCAGGCCGAGCTGCGCCCGGCCGCTCCCTCGCCGTCGGGGAGCACGCGCAGTGTGACCGGTTCGGTGTCGCAGCGCTCCTCCTGTCGGTGGGGGCACCGGGTGTGGAAGTAGCAGCCGCTCGGTGGGTTGGCCGGGTCGGGCAGATCGTCGGCCAGCCGGATCCTGGCCTGCTCGCCACGACGGTGGGGGTCGGGGATCGGTACCGCCGACATCAGCGCCTCGGTGTAGGGGTGGCGCGGTGTGGTGAACAGCTCCTCGGTGCGGGCCTGCTCGACGATCTGCCCCAGGTACATCACCGCAACCCGATCGCTGATGTGCTCGACCACTGACAGGTCGTGGGAGATGAACAAGTAGGTGAGGTCGTACTCGTCCTGCAGGTCGTCAAGCAGGTTGAGGATCTGGGCCCGCACCGACACGTCGAGGGCCGACACCGCCTCGTCGGCGATCACCAACTTGGGCCGGGTGATCAACGCCCGGGCGATGTTGATCCGCTGCCGCTGTCCGCCGGAGAAGGCGTGCGGGTAGCGGTGCATATAGTCGGGCTGCAGCCCCACCCGGGTCAACATGTCGGCGACCTGGTCCTTGATCGAGGAGTCGGCCACCTTCGCCCGTTGGATCCGCTTCAGGGGCGACGCGATCAGGTCGAGCAGCGTCTTGCGCGGGTTGAGGGACGCGAACGGGTCCTGGAAGATCACCCGGATCTGCTCGCGACAGGGCCGCAACGCCTTGCTGGACAGCGATGCCAGGTCGATCTGCGACTCGCCGTCGGGGGAGAACAGCAGCTGGCCTGACGTCGGTTCGATGGCGCGGGCGATGCACCGACCCAGCGTGGTCTTGCCACATCCGGACTCGCCGACGAGTCCGAGCGTCTCACCCGGCCGGATGTCGAGGGTGACGCCGTCGACGGCGTGGACGGTGCTGGTGACCCGGGAGAAGATTCCCTTCTTCACCGGGAAGTCCATGCTCAGGTCCTTGATCGACAGCAGCGGCTTGCCGGTCGACCGACGCGCCGCGATGCCCGCATGATCACGTACGGCGTTGGTCGGGGCCTCGGACGCCGGCCCGGTCCTCGTCGCCGGCCGAGTTGCCGCCCCCGACTCCGCGCCCGCCTCCTCGTCGCCGCTGTTCGCCTCGATCCCGGATTGGTCGCGATCCGGATCCTGCAGGTGGCAGACACTGACGTGGCCCGACGAGATCTGGTGGACCGCCGGCTCGGTGGTGTCGCACAGGCCGTCGATCGCCTTCGTGCAGCGATCATGGAACGGACACCCGGCGGGCCGGTTCGCGGGCGTCGGCACGATCCCCCTGATCGTGGCCAGTCGGCTCTCCCGGTCCTCGCGGCCCATCGTGGGGATGGAGCTCAACAGGGCTTGGGTGTACGGGTGTTGCGGGGAGTCGAAGATGTCGTTGACCGATCCTCGTTCGGCCACCTTGCCGAGGTACATCACGGTGACCTCGTCGGCGATCTCGGCCACCACCCCCAGATCGTGGGTGATGAACAACACCGACATGCCGGTGTCGGCCTGCAGTTCCCCGATCAGGTCGAGGATCCGGGCCTGGGTGGTGACGTCCAAGGCGGTGGTCGGCTCGTCGGCGATCAGCAGTGCCGGGTCGTTGGCGAGCGCGATGGCGATCATCACCCGCTGGCACATGCCGCCGGACAACTGGAACGAGTAGGAGTGGAACCGTTGCTTCGGCTGCGGGATCCCGACGCGGGCCAGTTGCTCGATGGCCCGCTCCTGCGCCTCGGCCGCAGTGAGTGGCTGGTGCAGTCGGATCGCCTGCACCAGTTGGGCTCCCACCGTGTACATCGGTGACAGCGAGGCCATCGGCTCCTGGAAGACCATCCCGATCTGGCCACCGCGGATCCGGCGGATCTCGTCACCCGTGGGCTTCAAGGCGGCCAGGTCGACCGGCTCCGAGCTCGGGGTCTCCCGCCAGTGCACCGAGCCGGCCTCGATCTGGCCGGGCTGGTCCACCAGACCGAGGATCGACCGTGCGGTGATGCTCTTGCCGCAGCCGGACTCGCCGACCAGGCACATGGTCCTGCCGCGGGGGACGTCGATGTCGACGCCGTCGACGGCCTTGACCACGCCCTCGTCGGTGTGGAACCAGGTCTTCAACCCGGCGATGGACAGCACCGTGTCCCGGTCGGCCGCCCCGGCCGGTGACATGTCAGCCGTCGTGGTCGGTGTGGTCACAGTGTTCTCCTGACCGTGGTCATCGCCTGTAGGGGTCATCGCTTGTAGGGGTCGGCGGCGTCACGGAGGCCGTCACCGAGGAAGTTCAGGGCAAGGACGGCGACCACCACAGCCACGCCGGGGAGCAGGAGCCAGGGTGCGGTGGCGATGACTCGGATCTGTTGGGCGTCCTGCAGCAGCACACCCCAAGACACCGAAGGCGCCTGCAGGCCCAGGCCGAGGAAGGACAACGACGTCTCCGCCAAGATCATCCCCGGGATCGCCAGGGTGATGGTGGCGATCAGGTGTGACATCAGCGAAGGCAACATCTCGGAGAAGATGAGGCCGGGTCGGGTCGCCCCGTCCAGTCGGGCCGCGGTGACGAACTGTTCCTCGCGCAGCGAGAGGAACCGGCCTCGAACCTCCCGGGAGAGCCCGGTCCACGCGACGAACGACAGCACCACGGTGATCAGCATGTATCTGGTCAGTGGACTCCACTCGCGGGGGATCGCAGCTGCCAGGCCCAGCCACAACGGCATGGTGGGAATGGACATGAAGAACTCCACGATGCGCTGGATGATCATGTCGGTCCGGCCCCCGACAAAACCCGAGATGCCGCCGATCACGATGCCCAGCACGAAGGCGATGAGCACACCGACCAGGCCGATGGTCATCGAGATCCGGGTGCCGAGCACGAGCCGGGACAGCACGTCACGACCGTTGCGGTCGGCGCCCAGCAGGTGCATCGGTGGGGCGTTCGCATCCACCGGGCCGATCAGGTGGCGATTGGCCGGGATGAAGCCGAGCAGCTGGTACTCCTCACCCTCGACGAAGAAGCCGACCGGGACCGTCCGCGACGTGTCCGCGGTGAACTCCAGAGCGAGGGTGTCGGGGTCCTGCTCCATGATCAACGGGTTGACGTGGAGTCCCCAGTTGCCCTGGGCGTCGACCACGTGCAACCGCTGCGGTGGGGCGTAGGTGTAGTCCGCGTTGTAGTGGCCGGTGCTGTACGGGGCGACGAAGTCGCCGAAGATCACGATCAGGTAGAGGACGGCGGTGATCACCAGTCCGAGCACCGCCAGCTTGTGCTTGCGGAACCGGCGCCAGATCAACTTGCGCTGGGAGAGCTGGGCGGTCCGAGCGTTCACCACCGGGACGTCCAGGTCGGGCGTCGAGTCGGTGAGCAGTGATTCCTGTGCCATGGCCACGTCCTAGTTGAAGCCGAGTCGGACCCGTGGGTCGAGCCACGCCAGAGCCACGTCCGAGATGAAGGTTCCGATGACGGTGAGCACGCCCAGGATCATGATGATCGATCCGGCGAGGTACATGTCCTGCGACAGCAGGGCGTTGAGCAGCAGCGGTCCGGTGGTGTTGATGTTGAGCACGGTCGAGACGATCACCTCACCACCCACCAGGCTCGGCAGCAACCAGCCGATGGTGGAGAAGAACGGGTTGAGCGCCACCCGGACCGGGTACTTGAACAGCAGTTTGCCCTCGGTCAGCCCCTGGGCACGAGCGGCGACGACGTACGGCTTGCGCAGTTCGTCGAGCAGGTTGGCCCGCAGGATGCGGATCAGGCCTGCGGTGCCGGCCGTGCCCAGCACGATGATCGCGATCAGCAGGGTGCCGGGGTTCACCTGTGACACCGACAACCCGAACGTGGTGAACCCGATCCACATCATCACCAGCGCCAGCAGGAAGTTGGGTGTGGCCAATCCCAGGAACCCGATCGTGGTGGCGATGTAGTCGCCCACCGAGTACTGCCGCACCGCGGTGTACACCCCGACCGGAAGCGACACCAGCCACACGAACAGCACCGACGAGGCGGCCAGCGCGATCGTCAGCGGCAGTCGCTCGCCGATCAGGGCGGAGACCGGCAGCCCCCACTCCATCGAGTGGCCGAAGTCGAGGTGCAGCACGATCCCCGAGATCCACTTCAGGTACTGCACGATGAACGGATCGTCCAACCCGTAGCGGATGCGCAGCCCTTCGATCAGCGCCGGGTCGACGTTCTCGCCCTGCGCGTTCAGCTTGGCGATGTAGCTCGTCAGGTAGTCGCCCGGTGGCAGCTGGATGATCACGAAGGAGACGAACGAGATCGCCACCAGCGTGGGAATGACGTACAGCAGCCGCCGGGCCAGAAACTTCAGCACCGGGTCGATCAGCCTTCGATGAAGTACTGCTCGGGGTTGGTCGGACCGGGACCGGACCAGTAGTACGAGTCGATCATGACCTTCGGCACGTTGTGGAAGTTGTTCTTCACGATGCCGTAGCCGTCGCCGGGCAGGTGGATCCCGATCGCGTAGAACTCCTCCTTGGCGATGGCGAGGATCTCGGTCATCAGCTCGTCCTGCTTGGTCTGGTCGCCGCTGGCCAGCAACTCCCGGTACAGCTCGATCTGCTTCTTGGGAGCTGCGGGCGGCTCCTCGCCCTCGGCACCGTTGCTGACGTACCACTGGGCCCAGGTCGTCCCGAAGAGCGAGTTCTGCACGTTGAACGGGAAGTACCACCGGGAGTCCAGGAACAGGTCGTTGCCACCTCCGTCGCCCTGCCAGACCGCGATCTCGTGCTCGTTGGCGTTGACCCGCTCGTTGAACAGGGTGCGGTCCACCGCATCGACCCGCAGGTCGATCCCGGCCTCGGCCAGCTGCCCCCGAAGGAGCTCGGCGACGTCGACCCACTCGGGCTTGAAGTTCGACACCAGCAGCGAGACCGACAGCTTCGAGCCGTCCTTCCAGAGCCGGGCTCCGCTGGCATCGGCCTCGTAGCCGGCCTTGTCGAACTGCTGCTTGGCCAGTTCGAGGTCGAACTCGGTGTACTGCTTGGCGAACTCCTCGTCGAAGAAGCGGGTCTCGCGACGTGGTGCCGCCTGCCACGGCTCACCCTGCCGCTGGAAGACCACGTCGATGATCTCCTGCCGGTTGATGGCGTGGGAGAACCCGATCCGGAAGTCCTTGTTGCCGAACGCCTCGGCAGCAACCGAATTGGTCGCGGTCTGGTTGAGGCCCAGCACCGTGGTGTTCATGAACGTGGACGGCATGTCGAAGAAGCCGTAGCCCCCGGACTCCCGGCTCTCGGCCAGCACCGGCTTGTTGCGCGGGATGTTGAACGTCCGGTTCTGCATGTCGATCTCGCCGTTGGCGGCGGCGGTGACCATCACCTCGGGCTCATCGATGATCGAGAACTCGACCTTGTCGATGTAGGGCAACTGGCGGCCGTCCGGGTCGGTCTTGAAGAAGAAAGGGTTGCGCGAGAAGCCGACCTTGGTCCCGGCGGCACCCGGCGCCTCGGTCAGCACCCACGGCGTCAGCACCGGCAGGTCGACGGCGTTCAACCGTGGGGTGTCCCCGAAGCCGCCCTTGGCGGTGAGCAGCTCGACCCAGTCCTGCAGGCCTGCCTCCTTCACCAGACTGTCGACGTCGTTGTTGAAGTCGGCGTGGAACTGCGAGATGTAGTGCTTGGGGATCGCGGTGATGTTTCGCCCGGGGCCGGCCATGTTCTGCAGGTACAGGCCGTTCGCCGGCTCCAGCTTCAGCACGACGGCGAAGTCGCCGTCGGCGGTGGCGGTGATCTTGGTCTCCGCCGCGGGGTTCACCTTCGGGTGGTACATCACGTCGTTGACCGCGAACTCGATGTCGGCGGAGGTGAACGGCTCACCGTCGGACCACTTGACGCCCTCGCGGAGCTGGAAGCGCAGCTCGCTGGCGTCCTCGCTCATCTCCCACGACTCGGCCAGGTCGGGGAGGATCTCGGTGTAGTCGGGGTCCCAACGCACCAGGTAGGTGTGGCCGGTGACCCGTTGCAGCATCCACCCGCCGTCGTTGGACACGCTGGCCGCGCGCCAGGTGCCGCCGTAAACGCCGGGTCCATCGACGTAGTTCACGACCAGCGGGTTCTTCGGCAGCCGATCGGCCAGCGGCGGCAGTTCCCCGGACTCCACCTTGGCCGTCAGATCGGGCGCCTCCTTGAGATCGGTGCCGCCACTGGTGCCCGGGCCCTCACCGCCACCGGTCTCGGGCGAACAGCTGGCGAGTAGCAGCCCCGCCGCCGAGACGCCTGCGGCGCCGAGGAACCCGCGTCGCGTCAGACCCTGCGGCCCCGTCAGGTGGCCCAGTGGACCGTTGGTCGAGTTCGACATCACCACATCCCCTTTCGCCCGCCGGAGTGGTGGGCAACATTGCCGTCGTGTCGGCCCTCTGGAGAGCGCCGTACGAGAGTCTTGCCCGCGAGTGCCCGATATGTCAACGGATGTATCATCACGTTTCTACAACCCATGGGATGGCGCTTGCCGAGGGAGTCGTGGTGGGAGACTCGCTCACGACACCAGCCACCGGCGGCGACCGTACGGGGCCGGCTCAACCATGCACACCGCGACCGTGCACACCGCGACCATGCACAACTTCGACCATGCACAAGCGAGGGGCGCACATGCTGAAGGAAGAACGCCACCAGCGGATCGTCCGTGCGCTGCAGCAGGGCGGTTCGGTGAAGGTGTCCGACCTGGCCTCCCTGTTGCAGAGTTCCCGGGCCACGATCTGGCGCGACATCGACGAGCTCGCACGTCGGGGCACGGTCAGCAAGGTCCACGGCGGCGCGACGCTGGTCGAACGGGCGCGAGACCTGGCCGGCGTCGAGCGCAGCCTGGAGTTCATGACACCGCAACCGGGTCTGGTGCTCGGGCTGCAGGCCCCGGAGTCGCTGTACTACTACGGGCCGATCATCGCCGGGGCACGGCGGGCCTGCGAACTCGCCGGTGCCCGGCTGGTGCTGAGCATTTCCGGCTATCAGTCCGCCGACGTGCGGGAGGCGGTCGACACGCTGCTCGACACCGAGGTTGACGGCATGCTGCTGACTCCCACCGTCGGCCACGACGGGCCTGATGACACGTGGTCCTGGGTGGGGCGGCTGCGACGCCCGATCGTGCTGGTGGAGCGGGAGTACCGCGGCCTGGAGCTGCCCGGGGTCCGCTCGGTCTCCACCGCCCACGAGGCCGGCGTCCACGCGGCCCTGTGGCACCTCCAGCAGCTGGGCCATCGCCGGATCGGTCTGGTGTCGGTGCACGACCGGACCGACCCGATGAGGCGGGTCGTCGAGGGCTGGCGGATGGCAGTCCGGGACCTCGGCCTCAACACCGATTCCGACACCGACCTGGCCTGGATCGACCGCGAGCCGGGCGAGGCGGCTGCGGAGCTGCTGGCCGCCGGGGTGACCGGGCTGTTGTGCATGAACGATGCGATGGCGGCCCGTGTCCTGCGGGCGCTGCGAGCGCTCGGGGTCAGGGTCCCCGGCGACGTGTCGTTGATCAGCTACGACGACGAGATGGCCGAGCACCTGAAGCCGCCGCTGACTGCGGTGTCACCGTCGCGGGAGGCCGTCGGTTTCGTCGCGGCCCAGCAACTGCTGACCCTGCTGTCCACCGACGACCCCGGACCCGGCCGTCGGATCCGCATCGATCCCCGGCTGGTGGTCCGCGAGTCCACCGGACCGGCGCCGGCACCCCGCTGACGGTCACCGTCACTCCCATCGGGTCACTGCGCTCGAAAGGTTGCAGGGTGATTCACGCCTGTGTCAGCATGGCCGCACCCACCTGTTGGAGGATGCCTCGATGACGACCCTGCCCCGTGCCGTGATGTGCCTGCCACCGCACACCCGCGCTCGGTTGTTCACCGCCGGGTCGTCGGCTGAACTGGCGCGGATCACGGCGGCACCCGGGCCGGCCGTGATCTCGGCCTTCGACTCCGACGAGGGGCGCGGTGCCCTCCATGACGCCGAGATCGTCGTCACCGGCTGGGGGAGTGACCTGCTGACCGAGCAGGTGCTCGCACAGGCGCCACACCTGCGCGCGGTGTTCCACGCGGCCGGTTCGGTCCGTGCCGTGGTGACCCCGGCGGTCTGGGACCGCGAGCTGGTCGTGTGCTCGGCTGCCGATGCCAATGCCATCCCGGTCGCGGAGTTCACCCTGGCCTCGATCCTGTACGCCGGCAAGCAGGTCCGGTCGATGGCAGGGATGTACCGCGAGTCCGGGGGTGACAAGGGCGAGGTGCACCGGCAACACCCGACCAGTTCGAACCTCGACAAGACCGTCGGCCTGATTGGTCTGTCCCGGGTCGGGCGACGCGTCGCCGACCTGATGCGGATGTTCGACCACACCGTGCTGGTGCACGATCCGTACGCCACCGCGCAGGATGCGCGGCGTCATCAGGTCGAGCTCGTCGGGCTCTCGGAGTTGATGCGCCGTTCCGACATCGTCTCGGTGCACGCGCCCGCACTGCCGAGCACCCGGGGACTGGTCGGGGCGGCCGAGCTGGCCCTGATGCGCGACGGTGCGACCTTGATCAACACGGCACGGCCGAGTCTGCTCGACACGGCGGCCCTCACCGCAGAACTGCTGTCCGGCAGGATCTGGGCTGTGCTCGACGTCACCGACCCGGAGCCGCTACCGGCCGACTCGGTCCTGTTCACGCTGCCGAACGTGCAGGTCACCCCGCACGTGGCGGGCGCCCTCGGGTCGGAGGTCCACCGGCTCGGTGCACTGATGATCGACGAGATCTGTCGGTACGGCCGAGGCGCGCCCCTGCACCATCAGGTCGTGCAGGCAGACCTGGAGCGCGTAGCCTGACCGAGCCCCTCGGAACCGATCAGCGCAGTTCGTCCGGACCGTTCTTCCGGGCCAGCGGCGCAGGCTGGTGCTCGCGCAGCCAGGCGGCCTGCTCGGCGTTGATCATGACGAGCTTGGGCCGTGGGTCGGTGCCGGCCCAGACCCGTAGCTCCTGTTCCTCACCGAGCTGCACGATTGCCATCGCGGTGATCTCGTCCCATCGCAACTGCCAACCCAGCAACGGAACCGAGCGAGTGACGCCGGACTCGTTGATCGAGACGCCCACGTTCATCGTGAGCGCCGACACCACGGCCAGCGCACCCAGCACCACCGCGGCCGGGACCGCCAGCAGCGGTGACATCGGCGACGACACGCCCGCGACCGACAGCGCGATCGAGAGGAGGCACAGGACGGCGGCACCGCCCGCGAGGAAGGCCGTGAACCTGGCCCGACGGTCGGTGTGGTCGAACCTCACGGGTTACCTGCCGGGCGGTCGGGCAGGCGCAGGTCCTGAACAACGACCCGGTCGTCGGCCATCGTGAGCAGCTGGTCCACGACCGCGTTCCGGGGGCGACAGATCCGCCACAGCCCGCTGGCCGTACGGCACCGCACCATCGCCGGTCTCACCTGCAAGGTCTCGATGTCGCCCCACGCCAGCTGCCATGAATTTCCGAGCTGGTGGGTACGGATGCCTTCGGCATCCGCTTCGACCACCTGCCGCGCGGCGACCACCTGGGCGACGGCGATCGCGAACATCAGGACGGCGGCAGCGATCCAGATCGTCGCGTCGGCCTCCCGGATCGCGAAGTTGATCATCAGCAGGCCGATGAAGGCGACACCCGCTGCGGCGACCAGCCGGACCGGCAGGATGCGAATGTCACGCAGGGGGGCCACGGTGGTCAGGACCGTGGCGGGCGCTGCTGCTGCCGGATGGCCTGCAGCCGCCGACCCATCTCGTCGAAGTGGGCGCGGGCGGCCTGGCTCTTGGCCTCCATCTCCCCCTGGATCTCGGACATCGTCTTCTGGAAGGTGGCCATGTCGCCGCCCATGGCGTCCTTGGCCATCTGCTGGGCCGGATTGCTCTCCTGGGCCTGCCGAATTGCATCGGTGAACACCTGGACCAGGCTGTCCTCGAGCTTCTGCCGGTCCCGTGTCGCCGTGGCGCGCAGGGTCACCCGCGTGACGACCAGTTCGGCGGTGAGCTCGACCTCGACCTCCTTGTCCTCACTGGTGAGGACCGTGTTCGGGGCGGCTGCCACGGCGGCCTGGATCTCGGCGAGCTTGCGAGCCGCCTCCGACTCACTGGCCGCTCGGGCCTCTTCTCCGGCAGAACTCGTCATGTCGTCATTCTTTCACAGTGGCTCGGTGTGGGCGTGCGTTGTCGAGGGCGCCTCGACAGGCTTGACGGGCTTGCTGACGAGCTCGACGGGTGTGCTGACGGGCTCGACGGGGCGCGATCAGGACGGCAGGGCGGGAATCTCGGGATCCCAGTCCGGCAGGGCCGGCTTGCCGCTGAGGCAGCCGTCCTGGCGGGCGTTGTAGGTGGCCTCGTGCAATGCCTCGACGAGCATGTTCAACAACCACAGCACGGCGCTGGCCACCGCCCCCAGGGCTGCGATGGTGCCGATGGTTCCCAGCACCCCGGCGCCGATGGCGGCGCCGGCCGCGGCGAAGCCGGCCGCGAGGCTGCCACCGGCGGTGATCACCGAGAGTGCCACGGCGGCCGCCGCAATGGCAACGATGGCCGTGCACACCGCGACGACGATCGCGATGATGATCCGCAACAGGTCGATCAGGTAGTCCAGCACCTGCAGCACGATCTCGATCAGGGCCAGGTAGCAGTCGAGAAGAGTCTCCTCGAAGGTGAGGTTGCACTCCTTGTCCTTGTCCATCCCCTTCCGCGCCTCGCCCACCCAGTCGGCCTGGCTCACCTCGGAGCCGCGGTACTGCTGCAGGGACGCCTCGGCGATCGAGCTGCCCTGCTGTGCCGCCTGCAACTGCCGTTCACTGGGTGCCTGGTCGTAGTCAGCCTGCATCACCGCGTCGTACAGCGGGTTGCTGAGACCGAACACCGACAACGCCTTGTCGATGGCTTCGAGGATGCCGATGATGCCGGATTCCTGTACCGCACCCATGTCAGACGCCTCCGGCCAGGTCGGTCTGGACCGCTTGGGTCTGTGTCTCGTTGGACTGCTCGGTCCGCTCGTACAGTAGGGCGGCCATCTCGACCTTGGCCCCGTGGCCCTCGATGCTGCGCAGCACGTCGTCCATCGCCCGGCTCAGCTCGGCCAACGAGCTGTCGATCTTGGCCGAGACCTCACTGAGGACCTCGGGCAGTTCACTGCGCGAATCCGTGGCCTGCGCCATGCTGGCAGCGCCTTGCCGGGTGGCGGACAGGTGCCCCTCCACCGGACCCTTGACGTACTGCTGTAGTGCGCTCGTGTTGACCTGGAAGCTACCGCTCGACATTGCTCTCCTCAAACATCGGTACCAGCAGCGATGTTATCCACGGGACGGGCCAGTTGCCCGGCTGGCGACGGCGACGGGCCGGATCACGGCTTGGCGTACTGTTCCAGGCCCTCGGTACTGCCGCGGGCGATGGTGCCGAACATGTCGGCGCACTTCTCCTCGTCCCAGGCCAAGGCGTCCCCGGCGTTGGTGCTGACGTTGCCCGCGATCGGCACGGTCAGGGTGAGTGCGTCCGGGCCGGTCAACTTCGGCACCGCCAGCCCCATCGGGACGAGGTCGAGCATGGTGGTCGTCTCACCGAGTCGGACGGAATCGGCGACGGCGTGGTTGAGGTTCCAGTAGCGCACCGGGTTGATCACGTTCATCGGGGAAGCAACCTTGTCGGCCACCGCGGCGACCATCTCACGCTGCCGCTTGACTCGACCAAGATCACCTTCTGGGTCGGCGTACCGCATCCGGACGTAGGCCAGCGCGGTCACGCCGTCCATCGTCTGGCAGCCCTTCTTCACGTCCAGGTGGGACTTCTCGTCCTTGATGTCGCGCGGGACGCACATCTCGATCCCGTTGACGGCGTCGATCACGTTGACGAAGCCGCCGAAGCCGATCTCCATGTAGTGGTCGATCCGCAGGCCGGTGGCCTGTTCGACGGTCTGGGTGAGTAGCTCGGGCCCGCCGAAGGCGTACGCGGCGTTGATCTTGTTCTGACCGTGACCGGGAATGGCGACGTAGGAGTCGCGGGGGATCGAGATCAGGGCTGGCTTGCCGCCGGGCGGGACGAACAGGACCATGATCGTATCGGTCCGTTGTCCCTCGGCGTCACCGGTGCCGAGCTTCTTGCGCTCCTCCTCGCTCAGGCCCTCGCGCGAATCCGAACCGACCAACAGGTACGTCCGGCCGGGTTGCTCACCGGGGCGCTCGCCCGGCGGTTGATCGTCGGCGTGTTCGACCGAGCTCCACGCGATCAGCGGGACGATCAGCAGGTACGCGATGAGGGCGGCGAGCACCAACACGAACCCGCCGAAGAACCGGCGCACCCCGCTGCCACGGCGTCGGGGACGCTTCGGCGGGGGCTGAGGTGGTGGTGCCGGCGCCGGCTTCACCCGGCGCTGCTCCTGCTGCGCGGCGTGGGCCTGTTGGGCCCGGGTGCCACGTTGGCCAGACTCCTCCGACTGACGCCGCAACTCGGCCAGCTCCTCGGGGGAGAACACCCGGGTTCCCTCGGGCTGCGCCGGTTGTGACCGCTCCTTGCGGTACAACCAGTCGAGATCGTCGTCACGGCCTGCCATGTGGCCCAATGTAGCGAGCAGGGCCCAGCGGCGTCGTGGCCGAACCCCGTCCCGTCCTCGGTCCTCGGCATCCATCGGTCCGGGGGCGATCGGCGACCGTGTCAGCACCCGGCGGCGTGGCGGGATGCGGTGACGCCCCGGCGCTGCCCATACTGGCGTACGTCCGGTGGCCACGGCCTGGGTCGCCGGCATCTTCCCCGTCTTCGTTCGAAAGGCCCATCGTGACCGACCGTGCGCGCTCCCAGCCGTCCCGGGTGCCGACCACGCCATCGGGGGCCGCTGCCGGGCCGTCCCGAGCGGCGGCCGCGGCGGCCCGGGTGAAGTTGCGGCGGGGGCTCACCTGTCTGGGGATGACGCTGGTGCTGCCCGGTTCGGTGCAACTGGCCACCGGCAACCGCGCGGTCGGGCGGATCGCGCTGCGGGTCTGGGGTTTGCTGTGGGCGCTGGCCGGGGTGCTCGCACTGCTGCTGGTGTTCCAGCGTGAGCTGGCACTGCGGGTGCTCACCTCCGGGTGGCTGTCGTCGTTCGCCCAGGTGGCCCTGGTGGTCGTCGGTGTCGGCTGGGCGTTCCTGTTCCTCGACGCGTGGCGGCTGGGTCGGCCGGGTGAACTGGCGCGGCAGCACCGACCCGGCTACGCGCTGCTCTCGCTGGCCTTGGTGATCACCGTGCTGTCGGGATCGATCGGAGGCGCCCGCGCGGTGTCGGCACAGCAGGACGTGATGGGCCACGTCTTCGCCGGGGGCGGCGAGACCGAGGCTGATCATGGTCGGATCAACGTGCTGTTGTTGGGCGGTGACGCCGGAGCCAACCGGGTCGGGTTGCGACCCGACTCGATCACGCTCGCCAGCATCGACGCCGACACCGGGCGTACGGTGCTGTTCAGCCTCCCGCGCAACATGGAGGACGTCCCGTTCCCGGAGACCAGTCCGATGTACGAGCACTTCCCGGACGGGTTCACCTGCGAGGACCACGGCTGCATGCTGAACGGGATCTACACCTGGGCCAGCGAACACCCCGAGCTGTGGCCCGGGGTGGCCGACCCGGGGGCCCAGGCCACCAAGGAGGCGGTCGAACACCTCACCGGGCTGAAGATCAACTACTACGCGATGGTCGACCTGCAGGGCTTCGAGTCCTTGATCGATGCTGTCGGTGGGATCAACCTCGACATCACCAAGCGGGTGCCGATCGGCGGTGGCAGTTCGCCGATCACCGGCTGGATCGAACCGGGGGAGAACGTCCACCTCGACGGCCACGACGCGTTGTGGTTCGCGCGGTCACGTGAGGGTTCCAACGACTTCGAGCGGATGGAGCGGCAGAAGTGCGTGATGAACGCGATGCTCAACCAGTTGGACCCGGTCACGGTGTTGGCCCGGTTCCAGCAGATCTCGCAAGCAGGCAAGCAGATCATGGCGACCGACGTGCCGCGTTCGGAGACCGGCGCACTGGTCGACCTGGCGCTCAAGGCACGTGAACACAAGATCGGCAGCGTGTCGTTCGTGCCGCCGCTGATCTATCCCGGCAGCCCCGACTTCGCCAAGATGCGTCAGGTGGTGGCCGACGAGATCGCCGCCTCGGAGGCGAAGGACAACGCGCCGACCCCCGAGCCGTCCGACACCGAGCCGTCCGACACCGAGCCGTCCGACACCAGGCCACCAGCGCCGGCCGCATCATCGACCGGCCCATCGGCCCCGCCGGCCAGCCGCCCGCCCGCCAGTCCGACGGCGGGCGCCTCGACCACGTCCGGGTCCGGTGAGGGATCCGGCGGTGGCGGCCGGCCGAGTGGTGGTGCCAGCACCGAGGCCCGGACCCAGGTGGAGGACCTCGGCTCACTGTGTCGGGCCCGATGACGGCGAGCCCCGTCGGCCGCGACCCACAACCGCGACCGGCACAATGGGCGCCATGACCGAACCCCGCCACGCCGCCACCGGCCCGACGGAGCCCGCGGCCGGTGGCCGGGCCGAGTGGCCGGGCCTCAGCGTGATCATGCCGGTCCGCAACGAGGAGCCTCACCTCGTACGGGCGGTGGAACAGGTGCTGGCACAGCGATATCCGGGCGAGATCGAGTTGATCATCGCGGTGGCACCGAGCACCGACCGGACGTCCGAGCTCGCCGCCGACCTGGCTGCCACACACCCGCAGGTGCGGGTCGTCGACAACCCGGTCGGACGCACCCCGTACGGCCTCAACCTCGCGATCGCGGCGTCGGCGCACGACATCATCGTCCGCGTCGACGGTCACGGGGAGCTCACCGCCGACTACCTGACGACCGCGGTCGAGCTGCTGGAGCGGACCGGGGCGGTGAACGTCGGCGGGGTGATGGACGCCCGCGGTACAACGCCGTTCCAGGAAGCGGCCGCGTGTGCCTACACCACCCGGCTGGGTCTGGGCGGGGCCGCCTTCCACCACCCCGACTCGCCGGAAGGGGAGGCCGACACGGTGTTCCTCGGGGTGTTCCGGGCCGAGGCGCTGCGGGCGGTCGGCGGGTTCGACGAGTCGATGACGCGGGCCCAGGACTGGGAGCTGAACCACCGCCTCCGAGAGGCCGGCGGCACCATCTGGTTCTCCCCGAAGCTGCGCGTCACGTACTACCCACGCTCCACCCCCGCCGCGTTGTTCCGGCAGTTCTACCTGACGGGCAAGTGGCGCCGCGAAGTGATCCGCCGCTACCCCGAGACCGCCAGCCTGCGCTACCTGGCCCCACCGGCCGCGGTGGGGGCGATCGGGATCGGCGGGCTGGTCGGCCTGGTGGGTCTGCTGGCGGACAGGTGGCCCAAGCTCGGGCTGCTCGTTCCGCTGACCTACCTGGCCGGCGTCACCCTCGGCTCGTTGCTGCCCCGCCCACTGTCGCCGGCGGCCCGGGTCCGGTTGCCGATGGTGTACGCGATCATGCACCTGGCCTGGGGAGCGGGCTTCTGGGTCGGCGTCCGCGGCGCCGAACGGGACGAGCTGGAACGGACCCCACGGCCGGTGCCGGGCGTGATCCCGGGGGACGACCGACACGCCCGTCGAGCTCGTCGGGACGACACGAGTTCCCGTCCCTCGAAGCGGGACACCAGCAACTGATCACGGGCTCCACGCGCTGTCATCGGGCTACAGTGACCGAATGCGCTACGTGGTGATCATGGCCGGTGGTTCCGGTACCCGTCTGTGGCCGCTGTCCAGGCAGGGAATGCCCAAGCAGCTGCTCGAACTCGTCGGCGGCACCAGCCTGCTGCGGATGGCGTACGAGCGGGTCGCCGGACTGGTGCCCGCCGAGCAGATCCTGGTCTGCACCGGAGCCGGGTACGCCGACGTGGTGGCAGAGCAGTTGCCCGAGTTGCCACCGGAGAACCTGCTCGGCGAGCCGGTGGGGCGTGACTCGCTGAACGCCGTCGCCTGGCCGGCGGCCGTGCTCGCCGCCAAGGATCCCGACGCCGTGGTTGCCCAGGTCAGCGCCGACCAGATCATCGAACCCGTCGACGCGTTCCGGGCTGCCCTGGTCGAGGCGTTCGAGGTCGCCGAGACGTCGGAGGAGGTGCTGGTCACCTTCGGGGTGCTGCCCACCTCGCCGCACACCGGGTACGGCTACTTGCACAAGGGGGAACCCGTCCCGGGGCACGACAGCGCCTGTGCGGTGCTGGAGTTCAAGGAGAAGCCCGACCGGGCCACGGCCGAGGAGTACCTGGCCGGCGGCGACCACTGGTGGAACTCCGGGATGTTCGTGTGGCGGGCCGCGGTGTTGCTGCGGCAGCTCGAAGAGTTGGTGCCGGAGTCGTACGAGATCGTCACCGAGCTGGCCGCGGCGCCGGCGAAGCTGGCCGGACTGTACCCCAAGCTGCCCAAGATCTCTGTCGACTACGCGATCATGGAGCCCGTCTCGCAGGGCCGCGGCACCGCCCACATCGTCGCGGTCGCGCTCCCGATCCGGTGGTACGACGTGGGCGGCTTTCCTGCCCTGGCAGAGCATCTGGCCACCGACGACGCGGGCAACGCGATCGAAGGGCGGACCGTGGCACACCAGACGGCGAACAGCCTGGTGATCAACCGGGCCGGGGCCGACCACCTGGTCGCGACCCTGGGCTGTGAGGACATGATCATCGTCACCACCCCCGACGTCACCCTGGTCTGCCCGATGACCGCGGCCGAGCAGATCAAGTCGCTGGTCGGTGAGGTCACCGAACGGGTCGGCACCGCCTACAGCTGACCCGGCCCGCCGCGAGCCCTGACCTCGCGGCGGTCAGCTCGGTACCGGCCCGCCGGTCAGCCGCCGTTGGGTTCGGGTGAGTTCTGCTGCGGGTACTGCTCCATGAAGTTGATGACCACTTCACCCGAGACGCGCGCGCAGCCGCGACGGACGCCGAACTGCTTCGTCACGTCGGTCGGGTTCTCCGGATCGGCCACCCAGCGGGTCAGGATGATCTCGGTGTCGCCCGGGAAGGCGCCGCCGTCGTTCTGCTCGCTCCACGGTGCGGCGATGAACTTGTTGGTCGTCGGGTCCGAGCCGTTGAAGGTCGCGGCCAGCGTCTCCAGGGCCCGTCGATCCCCGTCGGAGATCGTGTCCGAGGAGTACCACAGGATCGTGTAGCCGTGCTCGAGGTTGTGGACCAGGTTCTCCACCGCCGGCCGGTCGGAGACGTCGTAGAACGTCTGGCCGAACTCCGCCCAGTTGTTGTAGTGGGATCCCGAGTCCGGTGGCAGCCGCGGGTAGGGGACCACCGTGCCGTCGGGTACGTGCTCCTGGTTGCCGGTGGCGGGATTCTCCTCGTCCGGCAGGCATCCGGCCTCGGCCGCCGGCACGCCGATCTCGACGCGTGGTGTCGCCCGCATGATCGCATCGTTCACGTACAGGTAGAGCGGCCACGCCATGATCGCCAACGCCAGCACGACGCACAGCGCGACCAGTCCGACGGTCTTCTTGCGCTGTTGGGCCTTCTGCCGGGCCTCGAGGGAGGCCAACCGTTGACGTCGGCTGCCGGCCTTGGTCTGCTTGCCACCGCTCAGCGGGGTGCCGAGCGGGCTGGTGGCCCCGCGGGTGCGCTGCTTGCGGGTCTGCTTCTGCTTCTTGGGCTTGGTGGCGTCTCGAGTCCCCGAGCTCTTCGCCGGGGGCACCTCGTCCTCGTCGTCGTCCAGCTCGTCGTCGTCCAACTCGTCGTCGAGGTCCTCGTCGTCCTCGTCGTCCAACTCGTCTTCGTCGTCGAGGTCTTCCTCGTCGTGGTCCTCGGCGTCGGGGTCGTACTCGACGAACTCCTCGTCGGCGTCGACCTCGCCCGCGGTCTCGTCGGCGTCGACCTCGTCGGTCAGATCGTCGGCCGGGGTGGGCTCGTTGCGTCGGCTGGGCCGGCTGGACTTCGGGGTCCGCTTCTGGCCACGGTTCGAGCGCGCCACGTGTCCTCCTGGTCGGGTGAGTCGTCGATGGTCCGAGTCGTCGTCGTGCGCCGATCCGCCACCGGGCGGGCCGTGGGCACGAACGCGGAGTCTACCTGCGGTCAGCTGCTCCACCGGCCGGCGGACCGCAGCAGCGCCTCGACCCACCGGGCCCGGTCACCCTCGAGCCCGAGTGCGTCGACCACCGCCGCGGGGTCGTCCAGTTCGACGAGCTCTTCGTAGCGGTGGTCTGCACCACAGGTCTCCAGCACCGCCAGCAGGACCGATTCCCGACTGCCCAGCCGGAACAGGTCGTCGGCCAGTGGGCGCACCAGGTCACGGGCCGTACCGCCCGGCTCGTCCGCGGCGGCCACCAGGTGGGACAGGCCACGGACGACCGCGACGGGTCGGCCGGTCAGCTTGCCCTTGACCAGGTCCGCGGCGGCGGCGAGTTCGTCGGCCACCGCGGTGAGCGTGACCCGCAGCGGGTTGCCGTACGGGTCGGTGTCGCCGTTGTGGTCGACCATCACCATCAGCCCGGCCGCCCCGATCGCGTGGTCGGTCTGGCCGAGCCGCCAGGCCCGACCGGCGGTGTCGGAAACGACGATGCCGATCCGAGCCCCGGTACGTTCCGTGATCGCCGCCCGCAACCGGCGGGCCGAGAGATCGGGGTCAACCGGCAACGCCAGGATCGTGCCCGGGGTCACGTTCGACGCGTCGATGCCGGCCGCGGCCTGGACCAGGCCGTGCCTGGTGGCGACGATGGCGAAGCCGAGCCGGCGGGCCACCGTACGGACCGTCTCCCGTCGTCGGAGCTCGGGCTTGGCCCCTTCGGGGTGCTCCATCCCCTCGTGCTTGCTGATGATCTTGCTGGTGACGACGAGGACGTCCCCGTCCTGCAGCGGTCCGTCCGGGTCGGCGGTGATCGCCTCGACGATGGTGGCGGCGAGGTCGGTGGCCTGGGTGACCTCACCGATCCCGGCCGGTGCGAAGACGGTGATCATGCGAGCTGACGGGGTTGGCCGGCGGGATGGTCGACGTCGCAGCCGGGCCCGAAGTGGTCGATCGCCTCCCGGACGAATCGGGCCGTGGACTCCGGATCGGTCATCAGCAACGGGGTCGCCAGGGTCGGGAGTCCTTCGGCGACGAGCCGGGCTGCGGCGTCGGCATCGGCCTGGTCGACCAGCCAGCCGTCCAACAGTCCGGCCCTGTCGCCGGTGTCGTCGGTGAAGCTCGTGTCGTCGACGAATCCGTAGTGGCGACCGACCGCTTCGGCCGTGCAGTCGATCCCCAGGGTGGGGATCAGCTTGTCTGCCATGCCGAGCACCGGACGGTTGCCGATGATGCCGGAGAAGCCGATCACCGGGGCCGCGGCCGAGGTCAGGTCCTCGCGCATCCCCGGAACCGCCAGGATCGGCCCGATCGACACCACCGGGTTGCTCGGCGCCACCAGGATCACGTCGGCGTCCGACACCGCGTCGCGGACGGCCTGGGTCGGCCTGGCCTGCTCGATGCCGACCTGCACGGTGGCCAGTGCGGTGGGCTCGGCGTGCAGTCGCACCCAGTACTCCTGGAAGTGCAGCGACCGCCGTCCCGACGGGGCGTCGGGGTCGGCCACCACGACGTGGGTCTCGACGCGGGCGTCGGTCATCGGCAGCAGTCGGACCCGGTCGGGCAACCAGCGGGTCGCCAGCGCCGCGGTGATGTCGGTGAGCGACACCCCGGCGTTCCACAGCTGGGTGCGCACCAGGTGGGTCGCCAGGTCCTTGTCGCCGAGACCGAACCAGGTCGGCTCGACGCCGTACGACCGCAGCTCGGTGATCGTGGCGAACGTCTCGTCGTCGCGACCCCAGCCACGCTCGGTCGAGATCCCGCCCCCCAGCGCGTACATCATCGTGTCGAGGTCGGGGCAGACCCGCAGTCCGTGCACGGTGATGTCGTCGGCCGTGTTGCCGATCACCGTCACCTCGGCCGTCGGCAGGGCCGCCAGCACCCCCCGTACGAACTTCGATCCGCCGACTCCGCCGGCCAGCACCACCACCTGCATCGCACGATCCTCTCAGGTCGAACCGACGTTCGCACAACGGACGGGCTGCCGCCCGGCACGACCTGTCTCGAGGCCGGACGGAGCCGGGCGCACCCGGGCCGCGTCCCATCCCGCGGTGGCCGGATGGCGCCGATAGAATGGAGACGGTCCCGGTGTTGTGCGCCGGGAGGAGGAGTCCCAGATGGACAGCTTGAAGGCGCTGCGTCAGCCGTTGGCGATCCTGGTGATCGTCGCGGTGGGTGCCATCGGCGTACTGCAACTCATCGCCATGCTCGTCGCCTCCGGCCGGGAGGGCGGATTCCTCGGTGCCGCCCAGATTCGCGCCGAGTCGCTGATGCCGTGGTACAGCGCGGTGCTGGTGCTGCTGGTGGTGATGTCGTGCACGTTGGTGCTGCCACGGACCCCGTCGGCGCGGAAGGTCGCGCTGACCGGGCTGATCGTGGTGGGGGTGCTCGGCGCGCTGTCGGCCCTGCTGGGGATGGCGGGTCTCGCCTCGATGAACCAACGGGGTGGGCTGACCCTGGTGCTCGGTTTCCTGATGCACCTTGCCGGGCTGGCCATCGTGGTCGGCTGCGTGATCGCCCTCCACCGGATCTGGCAGCACACCCCCGACACCTCCGAGGAGTACCACTCGCTGCCGCCGGCGGGCAGCACGCTGAGTCCGCAGAGCCTCGTCCCGGGGGCCGGCCAGCCGGTCGCCACGCAGCCGCAGCCGGGGCAGCCCGGCTGGCAGGGGGACCCGCAACAGGGGGCCATGTGGGGCAGCGCCCAGCAGGCGGCCTCGGGCGCCTCGGCCTCGGGGTGGGCCGGTGCCCAGCAGGGGTGGACACCCGCCAGCCTGCCCCCGCACACCTCGACGCCCGGGTCGCTCCCGCCGCAGCCCGGCGTCCCGCAACAGCCCGGCCCGCAGGTGGCGCAGCCGCCGCAGCACCCCACCCTGGGGTCCGGGTACGGGACGTCCCGGTCGCACCAGCCGCCTGCGAACCCGTCGCAGCCGAACCAGCCCGGGGCGGCAGGGCCGTACGAGCACTCGGCGCCGCCGAGCTCGCAGTCGTCGGCCGATGCCGAGGACTACACCCGGATCGCGCAGCCACGCCAGTGGCCGCCCAGCTCGGGGTCGTACGGCGGCTGAACCCATCGCCATCGGGCTCGCGGGAGGTTACCCGCGAGTCACCTTTTCGGGGCGGAGCCTCGACGCATATCACGCCAGCACTTGACTTTTGGGTATTGACAGGACTGTAATTTCACCCATGTAAGTAGAGGCAGTGGCTGCTGCACCGTACTACTGGGTCGAGGAGACAGCATGCACGAGCTGATGATCGTCGGTGAGGATGAGGGAGTCCTGGGCTGGCAGGAACGGGCCCTGTGTGCCCAGACCGATCCCGAGGCGTTCTTCCCCGAGAAGGGTGGCTCGACACGAGAGGCCAAGAAGGTCTGCCTCTCGTGCGAGGTCCGGGCCGAGTGCCTGGAGTACGCCCTCGGCAACGACGAACGCTTCGGAATCTGGGGCGGACTGTCGGAGCGCGAGCGGCGGAAGTTGAAGAAGCGCGCCGTCTGAGCGCGTGATCGAGGGGCCGGAGCGGTCGTGCGTCCGGGCACGCCCCGGCGCCGACACCGCGCCGCCCCGGGTGCAGAGCCGTCTGGCGAATCGGGCAGCGGTCCCGGAGTGTTCGTCGCGGGTCCGCACCCGGCACGACCTGACCTCAGCCCCCGGCCGGCTCGCCCCTGACTGCCCCCACACTCGACCCGGGCAGCAGCAGCGGAGCCGGCCGGTGTGGCCGCTGGTAGGGCGGTGCGAGGTCCGCTCACGTCGACCGCCGTTGGGCCGGGCCATTACAGTGAGGGGGCTCGCGGCCGGGTACGACCGGCCGCCGGGCGACGACCATCGCACGACGAACCGCCTGCGTACGACGAACATGTGCGTACGAACACGCGCCACCGCGCAACAGCCGGTCGGCAACCTCGGAGGAACACCGCATCCATGACTGACCTGACCGGGTCCGACGACGGCGACAGCCTGAACCTGGACCTGAGCAACCGCGTGGTCGACGAGGCGGACTGGGCCTGGGTGGACGAGGTCGCCGACGACGAGTCGCCCGACCTCTCGGGCCAGGACGTGACCGCGGTGCTGGTCGCCCACGACGGCGCGGAGTGGTTGCCCGAGGCCCTCACCGGATTGGCCGCCCTGCGGCTGCACCCCGACCGGGTGGTGCTGGTGGACGCCGGATCCACCGACGCGACCACCGACCTGTTCGAGGCCGCCGCGGCGAACCGTCCGGGGTGGCAGGTGGTGCGGACCGGAGCCGACGGCTTCGGTGCCGCCGTCGCCGCCGGGTTGGCCGACCTCGCAGCCGACCTCGACGACGACACCCTGCGTCCGGGGGACCGCGCGGGCGGCGACGTCGACGACGACACGCTCCCGCGGGAGCGTGGGACCGATGCGCTCCCGGCCACCGCGGAGTCGGCGGCATCGGAGTCGGAGGCATCGGAAGCGGGGCCTCGCCACGACTGGGTGTGGTTGCTGCACGACGACGCCGTCCCCGAACCCGATGCCCTGCAGGAGTTGCTGGCCGCCGCCCTCACCGCCGGGGCTGCGATCGCCGGTCCGAAGCTGGTCCAGCCTCGGACCCGACAGGAACCGGCCCGGGTCTCCGAACTCGGCGCCTCGGTGGCCCGGTCGGGCCGCCGCGAGGTGCACGTCGACCCCGGTGAGATCGACCAGGGGCAGCACGACCAGGTGGCCGAGGTGCTGGGCGCCTCGACCTGCGGGATGCTCGTCCGCCGCGACGTGTTCGACCAGCTGGGCGGGTTCACCCCCGCCCTCCCGGGCCACCGCGACGGGGTCGACCTCGGCTGGCGGGCCGGCCTCGCCGGCCACACCGCGATCGCGGTGCCGACGGCCCGGATCGCCCACCGGCAGACGGGGCTGGCCGGGCTGCGACCCGGCAGTGAGGACGCCGCGGCGGCCGACCGGGCGTACGGGATGCAGCTGGTGAGCGCACACGCCCGCGGCGTGGGCCGGGTGGTCACGCCGATCCGGCTGGTGCTCGGCTGCCTGCTGCGGGCACTCGGCTTCATGCTCGGCAAGGCCCCGGACCGGGCCGGTGACGAGCTCGCGGCCGTCCGTCGCTACCTGGCCGGTGGCCGTCGGACCGGCGAGATCCGTACCAGGATCGCGGGCGCCCACGGCACGGCGGCGACCCGTCGCCGGACACGGGCGTTGCGGCCGGGGCCGTTCGCCGGGGTCCGGCGGCTCGTCGACGCGGCCGGGGCCAACCTGGCCGACCGTCGTCGCCCGGACGAGGACGTCTCCGACACCGGGATCGACGACCTGACCGGCGACGACTTCTCCGGCCACGGTGCCGACACCCGCCGACCGTGGCAGTCGGCCTACCTGGTGGCCTGGCTGGCGACGGGGGTGCTGGCGATCATCGCCGGCCGCGCCCTGCTCCGGCCCGGGGCACTCGCCGGGCCGGGTCTGCTGCCCGCCCCGGCGGACCTGTCCGGCATCTTCGGCCAGTGGCTGGCCCCGGTCGTCGGCGGCGACGGCATCCTTCCCGGACCACCGTGGCTCGGCCTGTACGGCGTCGTGTCCACCCTCACCATCGGTCGGCCCGGGGTCGCCGCCTCGCTGCTGGTGCTCGGCATGGTGCCGTTGACGCTGCTCGCGGCCCGGCCGTTGTTGGGCCGGCTGCTCGCCGACCGGCGGGTCCGGTTGTGGGCCGGGGTCACGTACGCGATCCTCCCGGTGCTGCTCGGCGGGTCGACCCAGGGTCGGCTCGTGCTGGCCGCCCTGGCGCTCGCGCTGCCGCTGCTGGGGAGTGCGGTCTGGTCGTTCGTCCACCCCCGCGATGGTGGCGGCAACACCGCCGGTCGGCGCCGCTCCGCGCTGGCGATCGGCCTCGCGTTGACCGTGGTCATCGCCTTCCAGCCGTTGCTCGCCGGGTTCGCCGTGGTGGCCGCCGTGATCGGCCTGCTCGCCTGGCGAGACCTGGGTCGTCGGCTGGGGATCGGGCTGGCACTGCTCGTCCCGGCGGTGCTGTTGGCGCCGTGGTGGCCGCAGCTGTTCGCCCACCCGGCGCGTTTCCTGCTCGCTCCCGACCCGGCCCTCGACACCGGTGCCGCCCCCGCCGCCTGGCAGCTGCTGCTCGGCCGGCCGGCCGGCGAGGGCCTGCCGCCGCTGTGGCTCGGCGCCGTCGTGGTCGGTGTGGTGTGGGTGGTTGCGCTCGCCGCAACCTTCCTCCGTCCGACCTCCGGGGTCGTCCGGGCCGGCTGGCTGGTGGCGATCGCCGGACTGCTCGCCGCGATCGTCGTCACCCGGTTCGTCGTGCTCGCACCGCCCGCCGACACCCCCGTCCGACCCTGGGCCGGGGGACTGCTGCTGCTGGCCCTGGGTGCCCTCGTGCTCGTCGGCGCGATGGGTCTCGACCCGGTCGCGGCGGCGATGGCGGGCCGCAACTTCTCGATCGCCCAGCCGCTGGTGGCGCTGGGGGCGGTGGTGCTGCTGGTGGTCACCCTGCTCGGGGTCGGGTGGTGGGTCGTCGACGGCGGCTCCGATCCGACCCGACGCGTCACCCGGGACCAGGGGATGCCGGCCTTCGTCACCGGTGAGCTCAACCGGCAGCCCGGCTCCCGTGCCCTCCGGATCGACCAGCAGGGTCCCGTACCGCAGTACGTGCTGGTGGACGGCGACGGGCTGCGGATGGGTGACGCCGAACGCGGCTTCACCACCGGTGCCGACGTCGACAGCCGGGAGCAGGCCCGCACCGCCGTCGCGCGCCTGCTCGCCGCCACCGGCGACGAGACCCTGGCCGGCGACCTCAACGCCTTGGGGATCACCCACGTCCAGGTCGTCGGACCGCCGGAGCTGATCACCCGGATCAACGGCACCCCCGGGCTGCGGGTCGCCTCCGTCCAACCCGACGGTCGGATCTGGCGGGTCACCGGGGAGCCGCAGCTGACCCCACCCGCCGCGGTACCGCAACAGACCGGGTGGATCGCCGCGGGCCAGGGGGCCGCCACCGTGGTGGTCGCCTTCCTGGCCGTGCCGGCGCTGCGGCGCAGTGTGTCGAAGGACCCCGTACAGTCGGCCCGGCGTGCCGCCCGGTCCCGTGGTGAGGAGGCCGTGCGATGAGCACCCCAACGGTCAAGCAGCGGATCCTGCTGCCGGTGATCGCGATCGTCGCGACCGCGCTCGTCGTCGCGGTCGGCACCCTCGTTCCCGTCGAGGCCCAGCCGCCGCCGGTGGCCGGCGACACCGTCGACCCGCGCACCACCCGGCTGTGCCCGGTCGACGGTGACGACGAGCGGTCGCTGCAGTTGGCCGCTGCCGGGGTGGGCGACGGCTCGCTCGCGGTCACCCAGCTCGGCCGACGTGATGTGGTGGCCGAGCTGACCGCCGAGGGCGTCGTTCGCGAGGACGTGCCGGCCGCCGCGTACGCCGTCGTCGGGGAACGGGCGATGGCCACCACCGCCGCCGCGACGCTCGCCACCCGGACCGCCGACGGGGTCGACCGCGGCCTCGCCGCACAGGCCTGTGCCCAACCCGCGACCGAGCACTGGTTCGCCGGGCTCGGGGCCAGCGGCGGCCAGTTCTCCGCGCTCGTCGTCGCCAACCCCGACACCCAGGCCGCCGAGGTCGAGGTGCGGTTCCGTGGCCCGGAGGGGCCGATCGCGGCACCGGGGTCGTCCGGGTTGTCGATCCCGCCGCAGGGCACCCGCACCATCTTCCTGGAGGGCCTGGTGGACGGTGAGGCGCCGATCGCCGCCCAGGTGCGCACGACCGCGGGCCGGGTGTCGGTGGTCGCGGTCGACCGCCACCGCGCCGGCACCGAACCGGCCGGCATCGACTGGGTCGCCCCGACCGTCGCCCCGGCCACCGACCTGGTCATCCCCGGTGTTCCCGGTGGCCCGGGCGGTCGCGAGATCGTGCTGGTCAACCCGGGGGAGCGGAGCGCCACCGCCACGGTGGAGGCGCTCGGCGCCGGCGGACCGTTCATCCCCGAGGGCGGCGACCGGATCGACGTCCCCGCCGGCCGGACCGTCCGACTCGCGCTGGCCGATGCACTGGGCGGTGAGGCGACCGGGCTCCGGGTCACCTCGACGGTGCCGGTCACCGGGGCGGTGCTGGCCACCTCCGAGGCCGGCGGGATGGCCGTCGACCGGACCACGGCCGTCGCCACCACACCGATCAACCAGCAGTCCGTGGTCGCCTTGCCGGCGGTGTCCGACACCACCGGTGAGCTCGTGGTCAGCAACGCCGGGGACGCCGAGGCCACCGTCACCGTGGTGGTCCGAGGTGCCGACGGTGCGGAGCTCGTCAGCGAGGACGTCGTGCTACCTGCCGGCGGGACCCGGGCCGTACCGATGGACCCGGCCGGCGCGTGGGCACAGCTCACCACCAGCGGGACGCGGGTCCACGCGGCGGTGCCGTTGGCCTCGACCGCCGATCAGGTCGCCGGCCTGGCGTGGCTGGGGCTCGGCGGCACGCCCGTCGCGGCGCAGGTGCCACCCGCCGAACACGAACCGATGATCCTGTTCTGATCCTTTCCGTCCCTCGAGCTCGTCGAGTGGCCCGGTCAGTCGTCGTCGTCCTCGTCGGCGAAGCCGATCGGGTCGAGGTCGGAGATCGAGCGTCCGGTCAGGGCCGCCAGCTGTTCGACCAGGGTTCGGTGGACCAGGATGCGCAGGCCGCGTCGGGAGGCGGCACGGTGCTCCAACGGCCGGCGGTAGATGACGACCTGGGCGGCGGTGCCGGCGGTTGCCTCGACCGCCGCGGCGAGTGGCACCTGGCTGGTCGCCCACGGCGCCTGCGGCGGCGGGACCTCCTCGACCCCGATCGTGACGCCCACCACGGCCTCGGGGCAGTGGCGCCGCACGCGGGCGACGGCCTCGGTCACCGCCCGGTCGAACAACGACCCGCGCTGCGGTGGACGCGGGACCGGGACCGGCTCCCCGGTCCACGGATTGGGGCGCGCCAACGGGCCACGGATGCCGCGGCCGCGGAGGTCACGATGTCGGGTCGCCACGCCTGCCAGCGTACGCCGCACCGGCCCGACCGTGGACACGACGACGCCGACCCTGCGTCGCTCGCGCTCGCGGTCGTGCACGGCGACCGCATCGCCAGCTCGCGGCAGGCCCGGCCGTCGGCAGCGACCCGGGGCGGCCTCGGCGTGGGATCCCCGGGGAAGCCGTCGGGCGGCGGTAGCGTCACCCGCGTGAGGTCCCGACCCTGCTCGAAGTCCGGCTGCTCGCTGTCGGCGGTACAGACACTCACGTACGTCTACACCGACTCCACGGCGGTGCTCGGCCCGTTGGCCACCCGGCCGGAGCCACACACGTACGACCTGTGCCGGCGCCACGCGACGTCGCTGTCGGCACCCCGTGGCTGGGAGGTGATCCGGATCAGCTCGGCCGACGCCGACCCGGAGCCGTCCACCGACGACCTGCTCGCGCTCGCCGACGCCGTGCGTGAGGTCGGCTTCTCGTACGAGGAACGCACCACCAACGACGCCGGGCCGGCAGCCGGGGCACCCGAGGCCGAACGGATGGTTGAGGTACGGCGTCGCGGGCACCTGCGGATGTTGGCTGACCCCGCCTCGGTCCGTCCCGGCACCACCGCCTGAACGGCTAGGCTGGCGCGGTGCTCGCACCAGACATCTTCAAGGCCAACGACATCCGTGGCATCGTCTCCGGCGCCGACCGGCAGTGGGACGCAGCAGGTGCCCGGCTGCTCGGTGCACACTGGGTGGACGTGCTGGGGCTGACGCCCGGCGGACCCGAGCTCGTGATCGGGCGTGACATGCGTACCTCCAGCCCCGAGCTGGCGGCTGCGTTCGCCGCCGGCGTCACCAGTCGCGGTGTCGACGTGATCGACATCGGACTGGCCAGCACCGACCTGCTGTGGTTCGCCTCGGGCAGTCTGGACCGGCCCGGAGCGATGTTCACCGCGAGCCACAACCCCGGGCAGTGGAACGGGATCAAGTTCTGTCGGCCCGGGGCCCAGCCGGTCGACCCGGAACACCTGTCGCGGTTGGCGTCGCTGGCCGACGCGCCGGCACCGGAAACCGCCGATCAGGCCGGTCGGGTCGAGCAGCGGGACCTGCTCGAGGCGTACGCCGCGCACCTGCACTCGCTGGTCGACCTGTCCGGCATCCGTCGCCTCCGGGTCGTAGCCGACGCCGGCAACGGCATGGCCGGGCTGACCCTGCCGGCGGTGTTCGCCGACATCGACGCCGAGTTGATCGGGCTGTACACCGACCCGGACGGCAGCTTCCCCAACCACCAGCCCAACCCGCTGGAGCCGGCGAACCTGCGCGACGCCCAGGCCGCGGTCCGCGAGCACGACGCGGACCTGGCGTTGGTGTTCGACGGCGACGCGGATCGGTGCTTCATCATCGACGAGCGTGGCGAGGTGGTGAACCCGTCGACGCTGACCGCGGTGATCGCCGCCCAGGAACTCGACCGGGAACCCGGGGGCACGATCGTCACCAACACCATCACCTCCCGGGCGGTCGCCGAGATCGTCGCCGAACACGGCGGCACCGTCGTGGTCTCCCGGGTCGGCCACACGTACGTGAAGTCCGCGATGGCCCAGCACGGTGCGGTGTTCGGTGGCGAGCACTCCGCGCACTACTACTTCCGCGACTTCTGGGGTGCCGACACCGGCATGTTGGCGGCCCTGCACACCCTGAACCTGGCCGGCCGCGACACCCGCCCACTGTCGGACCTGGTGGCCGACTTCACCCGGTACGAGGCATCGGGGGAGATCAACTCCACCGTGGTCGACGCGGCCAGCTGCATGGCCGAGGTCGCCGAGGCGTTCGCGTCGCGCGGTACCGTCGGCCACGAGGACGGCCTGATGGTCCACGGTGAGGACTGGTGGGTCAACCTGCGACCGAGCAACACCGAACCCCTGCTCCGGTTGAACATCGAGGCACCGGACCGAGCCACCGTCGAACAGTTGCGGGACGAAGTGCTGGCCATCGTGGCCCGCCACGAGCCCGGGAAGGAATGATCATGGCCGTCGAACTGAAGCCCGAACTCCTGGAGATCCTGGTCTGTCCGCAGTGCCATGCCGCGCTGGCTGTTGATAATGACCGCGACGAGCTGATCTGCACCGCACCCGACTGTGCGCTGGCCTACCCGGTCCGTGACCAGATCCCGGTGCTGCTGGTCGACGAGGCACGGCGGACCCGAGCCGGCTGATCAGGCCGTGGTGGCGTCGGGGACCGTCCCGGTCACGGAACCCCCGACGGCCCCGGGCTGCGTGCACCGCGTCCACGCGGCAGACTTTGCGCCATGACCGACTTCGACGACTACCGGCTCGAGGACGAACGGACCCTGGCGGCCGCCGATCCCGTGCTGCGCCACCTGGCCGAGGCCGGCGGGCGGGTCCGGATCGAGTGCGAGGCCAGCGAGGGGGCGATCAGCGGGTTGGACGCGGCTGACCGACCGCGCGCCGTGGTCGCGGTGGGTCCCGAGGCCCGGCTCGTGCGCGGTCTGCTGGAGCCGGTCTGCCCGGTGCCGTTCGTCGCATGGCCCTCGGCCGGACTGCCGGGCTGGGTCGGGCCGCTCGACCTGGTCGTGGTGCTCGCCCCGCAGTCGCCGGATGTGCTTGACGACGCCGCCCGCGGGCAGTCGCAGCTCATCGCGACCGCACACGAAGCCGTACGGCGTGGGGCCCGGTTGCTCGTCACCTGCGCCGACGACTCCCCGCTGGTCGACCACGCCCAGTCGTCGGGGACCACCTTCCTGACGGCTCGGACCGGCGACAACCTGGCCGCGGCGGTGATCACCTGCGCCGCCCTCCATCGACTCGGGCTGGGGCCGGCCGTCCACCCCGAGCTGATCGCCGACGTGCTCGACGACGTCGCCCGGCGTTCCTCCCCACATGTCGACCTGGCCACCAACCCGGGCAAGGACCTGGCGCTGGTGCTGGCCGACGCCACCCCACTGGTGTGGGGTGGCTCGACCCTCGCCGCACGGGCGGCCCGGCGTACCGCCGAGGGGTTCCGGTCGGTCTCCGGGCGTCCCGCGCTCGCCGCCGACGCCGAGGCCCTGTTGCCGGTGATCGAGCAGGCAGCCGTCCGTGATCCGTTCGCCGACCCGTTCGAGGACAGCGCCAGTTCCCGGCCCGTGCTGGTGGTGTTCGACGACGGGGCGGCCGACGAGGGCGTCGCGGCGGCCCGGATCGGGCTCACCGCGGCCGCCGACCGGCAGGACGTCCGGGTGTCGGTGGTGCAGCACGACGAGGGTGACGAGCTGTCCCGGTACGCCGGGCTGCTCCAGCTCGGGCGGTACGGGGTCGCGTACCTGGCCGTCGGTCTCGGACGCCATGGCGGCTGAGTCGCCGGCGCCGGGGGAGGACGCGCCGGTGGCCGGGCGGAGCTGACGGCCTGTTCGTCGGTCGGGGCCCACCCATCTGACAGAATGTGCGGTCGTGAGCACTGACGACGCCAGGTACGTGCTGGTCCTGAACGGACCGAACCTCGGTCGGTTGGGTCGACGCCAACCGGAGGTGTACGGGACCACCACCCACGACGAACTGGCCGACCGGTTGGCCCGGCGTGGTGCGCAGCTGGGGTTGTTGGTCGACGTGCGACAGACCGATGCCGAGGCCGAGATGATCAGCTGGCTGCATGCCGCCGCCGACGCCGACGTGCCGGTGGTCATCAACCCGGCCGCCTGGAGCCACTTCAACATCGCGATCGCCGATGCCGTGGCGCAGTGCACCAACACCGTGATCGAGGTGCACCTGTCCAACATCCACGCCCGCGAGGAGTTCCGCCACAGGTCCGTCGTCTCGCCGGTGGTGACCGGTGTCATCGCCGGACTCGGTCTGGAGGGCTACGAGCTCGCCCTCGCGTCCGTCGCGATGCGGACCCGTAGGCAGGAGAACCGGGTCCGCAAGCTCCGGCCGACCGTCACGGCCGTCGACGACGTCTTCGACCCCGACTCCGACGACTGACGCGCGGCCCGGTCCGTACGGCTCGCCGCCTGGTCGGGGTAGGGCCACCGCCGTCTCACGGCACCACTTCTCGCAGTCGCACAGGTTCCTCGTTGCGACACACGTTTCCGGAGCCGGCAACCTGTGCGATGGCGGGCAACCTGTGCGATGGCAGGCAACCTGTGCCATGGCGAGCAACCTGTGCCGGACCGAGCAACCTGTGCCATGGCCCGGGGAACGTGTGCCGGGACGACTCGGCCGGACGGGTAGCCTGCCGGTGACCGCAGAACTCAGGAGATGAAGCATGGACTTTCGCGTGGCAGACCTGTCGCTGGCCGATTTCGGACGGCGGGAGATCCGGCTGGCCGAGCACGAGATGCCGGGCCTGATGGCGATGCGGGAGCAGTACGGGGACAGCAAGCCACTCGCCGGGGCGCGGATCGCCGGGTCGCTGCACATGACGGTGCAGACCGCGGTGCTGATCGAGACCTTGGTCGCCCTCGGCGCGGACGTGCGCTGGGCGAGCTGCAACATCTTCTCCACCCAGGACCATGCCGCCGCCGCGATCGTGGTCGGCACCGGGACGCCCGAGGAGCCGGCCGGGGTGCCCGTGTTCGCCTGGAAGGGCGAGACGCTGGAGGAGTACTGGTGGTGCACCCAGCAGATCCTCGACTGGGGTGACGAGCTGCCCACGATGATCCTGGACGACGGTGGGGACGCGACCATGTTGGTCCACCTCGGCGTCGAGTTCAGCAAGGCCGGCGAGGTGCCGGCGGCGGGGCCCGACGACTCCGAGGAGTACGCCGAGGTGCTGCGGGTGCTCGCCGCCTCGATCGCCGACAGGACCGTGGACTGGGTCGCGATCGCCAACGGGTTGCGCGGCGTCACCGAGGAGACCACCACCGGGGTGATGCGGCTGTACGAGCGGCAGCGCAACCAGACCCTGCTGTTCCCGGCGATCAACGTCAACGACGCGGTCACCAAGTCGAAGTTCGACAACCGGTACGGCTGCCGCCACTCCCTGGTCGACGGGCTGAACCGGGCCGTCGACGTGCTGATCGGCGGTAAGGTCGCGGTCGTCTGCGGGTACGGCGACGTCGGCAAGGGATGTGCGGAATCCCTGCGTGGGCAGGGAGCCCGGGTGATCGTCACCGAGATCGACCCGATCTGTGCGCTGCAGGCGGCGATGGACGGCTACCAGGTCACCACGCTGTCCCAGGCGCTGCCGTACGCCGACATCTTCGTCACCGCGACGGGCTGCCTGGACGTGATCGGCATCGACGCGATGAAGCAGATGAAGCACCAGGCGATCGTCGCCAACATCGGCCACTTCGACAACGAGATCGACATGGCCGGGTTGCAGCGCAGCGGCGCCAAGCGGGTCACCATCAAGCCGCAGGTCGACGAGTGGGTGTTCGACGCCGACGGGCCCGCACCGCACTCGATCATCGTGCTGTCCGAAGGACGCCTGATGAACCTCGGCAACGCCACCGGACACCCGAGCTTCGTGATGAGCAACTCGTTCACCAACCAGGTGTTGGCGCAGATCGAGCTCTACACCCGCACCGCGGAGTATCCGACCGGGGTGTACGTGCTGCCCAAGCACCTCGACGAGCTGGTGGCGCGGCTGCACCTGCCGGCGTTGGGGGTCGAGCTCACCGAGCTCAGCCAGAAGCAGGCGGACTACCTCGGCATCCCGGTCGCCGGGCCGTACAAGTCGGAGCAGTACCGTTACTGAGGGCTCGGCCGCCGTCCGGAAGGTCCGGACCCCCGGTCGGGGCCCATCGCGATCATGACGGACACGAGTTACCAGCCCGCCGGCGGTCACGACGAGTCGTTGACCGACGACGGGACCGTACGCCCGGGCTGGGAGGCACTGCTCGGTCGGTTCGAGGAGCTCGAGGACGCCGAGCTGACCCGGCTGGCCGACGACGTGGCCCGGCTGCTCGAGGACGACGGCGTCACCTACACCCCGACCCGGGGGCCGGGCCTGCTGGGGCCGGGCCCGGTCGGGGACGCCGACCAGCCGGCGCTGTCGGATTCGGAGCCGTGGCGGCTGGACCCGCTGCCCCTGGTGGTCGACGCGGGTGAGTGGCGCCACCTGGAACGCGGGCTGGCACAACGCGCCGAACTGCTGAGCCGCATCCTGACCGACGTCTACACCGAGCAGCGGCTGCTGGCCGACGGACTGCTGCCGCCGCTGACGGTGTTCGGACACGCGGAGTACCTGCGGCCGCTGGTGGGGGAGGCAGCCCCCAGCGCCCACCAGTTGCTGCTCACCGGCACCGACCTGGGCCGCGGCGCCGACGGCGGCTGGCAGGTGTTCGCCGACCGCACCCAGGCACCGTCGGGGGCCGGGTACGCGATGCAGAACCGACGGGTGATCTCGCGGGTGCTGCCCGAGCTGTACCACTCGGCCCACCTGTTCCGGTTGACCCCGTTCTTCCACCATGTCCGGATGGGCCTGGTCGACGCCGCCCCGACCTCGGTCGAGGATCCACGGGTCGTGGTGCTCAGCCCCGGTGCCCACTCCGAGACGTCGTTCGACCAGGCGTTCCTCGCCTCCCTGCTGGGCTTCCCGCTGGTCGAGGGGGACGACCTGGTCGTGCGCGACGGCCGGGTGTGGCTCGAATCGGTTGACCGGCAGGAACCGGTGGACGTGATCTGGCGCCGGATCGACGCCGACTGGGCCGACCCGCTGGAGCTGCGTCGCGGTTCCAAGCTCGGGGTCACCGGGCTGGTCGACTGCGTCCGGGCGGGCACGGTGTCGGTGGTGAACTCGCTCGGCTCGGGGGTGCTGGAGAACCCGGCGCTCTACCCGTACCTGCCACAGCTGTGCCGCGAGCTGTTGGGGGAGGAGCTGCGGTTGCCGTCGGTGAAGACCTGGTGGTGCGGCGACGAGACCTCCCGCATCGAGGTGCTCGCCAACCTCGACCAGCTGGTGATCAGGTCGGTGAACCGGTCCGACGGGCCACGGGTGGTCGGGTCGGAGCTGGGGCGGACCGAGCGGGAGGCGCTGCGGGAGCGGGTGCTCGCCGAGCCGCACCGGTTCGTGGGCCAGGAACTGCTCTCGCTGTCGTCCGCGCCGGCGATGGCCGCCGACGTGACCGACGGCGACGACGACAACCTGATCCCCGGCCACGTGGTGATGCGCAACTTCACGGTACGACGAGGGCCCTCGTACGTCGCGATGGTGGGTGGGCTCGCCCAGGTCAGCCCGGACGTCCCCGACGACCGCCTGCCCGGACGGCAACGCCGTACCAAGGACGTCTGGGTGGTCAGCCCCGCCGGGGCGACCCCGGACGCGGTGGAGCTCCCCGACGACGACCTGCTGCCGGTCGCCGGCCCGCACGCCCGCGAGGCGTTGGTGCCACGCGTGCTGGACGACCTGTACTGGATGGGCCGGTACGCCGAGCGCGCCGAGGACCTGTTGCGGTTGGTGCTGTCGGTCCGACACGTGGCGGTCGAGGCCGACTTCGCGGTGGACCCCGACGGCGCCCTGGCGGTGCTGCTGCAGGCGATCACCCACCTCAGCGCCACCTACCCCGGATTCGTGCACGACGACCCCGAACCGTTGGCCGAGCTGCGCGACGTGGTGCTCGACGTCGACCGGCCGGGGACGGTCGCGCGATCCCTGCAGGCGTTGACGTTCGCGGCACAAGGGGTACGTGATCAACTCAGCGACGACGTGTGGATGGTGCTCGCCGGCATCGACCGGGCGGTGACCGCCCTGCGGGCGGCCCGGCTCGACCGTGGCAACCAGCTGGCCGACTCGGCCGAGCGGATCCTGTCCGGGCTGTTGGCGCTGACCGGCATCACCAGCGAGAACATGGTCCACGACGCCGGCTGGCACCTGCTCGACATCGGTCGAGGGGTCGAACGGGCACAGCAGGTCGTGGCGCTGCTCCGCTCCACGCTGGTCGCCCGGCGCAGTCGCGAGGTGGAGGACCAGGTCGTCTCGGCCGCCCTGCTGGCCGCCGAGAGCGTGGTCACGTTCCGGCGGCGCTACCCGCGTGGCTACGCCCGCGCCGACGTCATGGAACTGCTGGTGCGCGACCCCCACAACCCGCGCTCGGTGGCCTACCAGCTGCAGCGGATCCGGCGTCGGCTCGAGGCGTTGCCGCACACCCCGTCGACGGCCCGACCGCTGCGGTTGGTGGAGGCGTTGATCGAGCGGGTCGGTGACGGCCCCCATCCCGAGGTGTGGACGGGCGAGGGCGAGTCGGGCACGGGTGGATCCATCCGGGTCGGGCTCGAGGAGTGGCTGGCCGGGGTCCACGAGGCACTGCGTGCGCTGTCGGGAGCCATCGACGAGCAGTACCTGCGCCGGCCGTTGCAGCCCCGGTCCATCTCCTTCGACGACGAGGAGGAGGAGTGACCACCCGGCACTACCGGATCACCCACGTCACCACGTACCGGTACCACGGCGGTGAGGTCACGACCAGCCACGGCACCTACCACCTGCGACCCCGGACGCTGGCCTGGCAGCCGGTCCATGATCATCAGGTGACCTTGAGTCCGCCCGCCGAACGGGTGTCGGTGCGTCGCGACGTGTACGGCAACCAGGTGTCGAACTTCCAGGTGACCGAGCCCCACCGTGAGCTGGTGATCACCGCCAGGACCGACTGTTCGGTGGCGGACCGACCGCTGCCACCGGAGTTGGCCGGGACACCGTGGGAGCAGGCGCGGCCGGGTGCCGGTGGCGGCGGGCCCAAGGCCTGGCGTGCCTACGACTTCGTGCTCGCCTCGCCCCGGATCGACGTCGTCGACGAGTCGTACGCCTACGCGGCGGAGAGCTTCACCAAGGGGCGGCCGGTGGCCGAGGCGTTGCTCGACCTGAACAGCCGGATCCACGCCGACTTCGCGTACCGATCCGGGACGACGACGGTCACCACCTCGGTGCCCGACGTGTTCGCCGCCCGGCAGGGCGTCTGCCAGGACTTCGCCCAGGTCATGATCAGCTGCCTGCGCAGCCAAGGGCTGGCCGCCCGGTACGTCAGTGGCTACCTGGCCACCCGGCCCCCGCCGGGCAAGCCGCGCCTGGTGGGTGCCGACGCCAGCCACGCCTGGGTGGCGGTGTGGATCCCCGGTCGGGAAGGCCGCGCGGGCCGGTGGTGGCACCTAGATCCGACGAATGACCGGGCCTGCGACGAGTCCCACGCGACCGTGGCCTGGGGTCGTGACTACGGTGACGTCGCTCCGGTCCGTGGGGTCATCTACGCGACGTCGACGTCGTCGACCATGGACGTGAGCGTCGACATGGCACCGTTGGCGGACGCTCCCGGCTGAACGGCCGTGCGGGTGGATCGGGGGTCGTCATCCCCGGGGCGTCACGGGTTGTAGTCCGAGAGCGTGTCCTCCCGGACGTGGGTGGCCAGCGTGGCGATGCCCGCTTCGTCGGGGACCACGATGCTCATCGACCCGGCCGTTCCGGTGCCCTTGGTCGGCACCTCGAGGGTGACCACGTCGTTCGGCGTCATCCGCAGGCCGAGCGCCAGCTTCCGGATCTCCTGGTCGGTGAGCCGGTCGTCGACGGTCATGTTGCGGGCGGCGGCGGCCACGAAGTTGGTGAACGTGGTCGGGTTGCTGATCACCCCGGGGCTGAGGCCCTTGCGCATGATCGCCTGCACCACCTGACGTTGCCGCTCGGCCCGGTCGAGGTCGCCCCGTGGCAACTGCTTGCGTTCGCGTACGTAGGCCAGGGCCTCCTCGCCGGAGATGGTGATCTCGCCGGTCGGGAACTCGTACTTGCCGGACTTGGAGTAGTGCTTGTTGTTCACCGTCACACCACCGAGCTCGGTGGTGAGGTTGATGAACCCTTCCATGTCGATCTGTGCCAGGTGGTCGATGTGGACGTCCAGCAGGTCCTCCACCGTCCGGGCCGAGAGGACGGGACCGCCGAAGGCGTACGCCGCGTTGATCTTGTTCTTGCCGCGGCCCGGGATGTCGACGTAGAGGTCACGGGGGAAGGAGATGATGTAGGCGCCGTCCCGGTCTGCGGTGAGGTGGACCAACATCAGCGCATCGCTGCGGCCACCGTTGCCGTCGTCGCGGTCGTCCGATCCCATCAACAGGAAGTTGACCGAGCCGGCACCCTTCTCACCTTCGGCCGGCTTCTCGGGCCGGTTGGGCTCCGACGGGATCGTCAGGCCGGGCTCGCGGTTGACGTTGCCGGTGAAGGTGCTCTCGATGTTGACCGCATAGATCGACACGACCGCGATCGGGACGACCAGGAAGACGGCGAGCACCGCGACCAGGATCAGGATGCCGCGGCGTCGACGTCTGGGCTTGGGTCGCTGCGGGGCCTGGTCCTCGCCGTCGTCGAGGATCGACAGGCCGGGGTGGCGGTCGTCTGTGCTCAAGGCAGGGCCTCCGTACGTGTGATCCGGGTCAGAATACGGCGGATCGCGTGGTTCTGCTGGTGCAGGGGGACGGCGCGCATGCCTCACCCTTGGTCGAGGTCATCCAGCAGCCCCACCGCGGCGCGGGCGTACTCACCGATCCAGCGGTCATGGATCCGCTTGATCGGGAGCGGGGCGAGGGTCAGGTGGCGAACGCGGCCGACCTTGCGGCCGGTGACCAGCTCGGCGTCCTCCAGCACCCTCAGGTGCTGCAGCACGGTGGTGCGATCGAGCTCGTCGAACCGGGCACACAGGGCGCCGGTGGTCAGCGTGGACTCCTTCAAGGCATCGAGGATCTGCCGCCGGGTCGCCGAGGCCAGGGCCTTGAAGACGCGATCGTCATCGGATCCCTTGACCCCGTCGGCTGACATGTTGTAAATTTATCACATGTCTTCCTCCGGAACGAACGAGACGCCGCTCACCGAACTGTCCTTCTCCGTGTCGGGGCGGATCGCCCGCCCGGTTGCCGAGGTGTACGAGGCGGTCGCCGATCCCGCCCAACTGTCCAAGTACTTCACCACCGGTGGCGCGCGTGGCCGCCTCGAGCCCGGGGCCGAGGTGAGCTGGGACTTCCACGACTTCCCGGGTCGCTTCCCGGTGCAGGTGGTCGAGGCCGACCCGCCCCGGCGGCTGGTGATCAGGTGGGAGGCCGAGGGCGGCATGGTCGGCCCCGACAACACCGTCACCTTCGAGTTCGAACCGATCGACGACGACGCCCGCACCCTGGTCACGATCACCGAGTCGGCCTGGCGTGCCGACCCCGAGGGCGCACGGATCGCGTTCGGCAACTGCGAGGGGTGGACGGGCATGCTCGCCGGCATGAAGGTGTGGCTGGAGCACCGGATCACCTTGCGCGAGGGCTTCTACGCCTGAGTCCGGCCCCGTACGGACTGGCGCGTACGGACCGTCACGCACGGACCGGGTCGATCATCCTGTCGGGTCGGGGTTGGTCACTCGTCGGCGGCGGCGATGTCGCGGGGGGCCTCGCCGGACGGGTCCTCCTCGACCTTCACCACCAACGGCTTGAGCTTCGCCCACGCCAGGAACACCAGGCCGAAGGCGATCATGGCCACACCGGCCCACAGGTTGGCGTTGACGCCGCCGGTCCGGGCGGCCTCCTCCTCGCTGAACCCGACCAGCCCGACGATCAGCAGGATCACCCCATACAACCCGATCAACGCGCCGATGAAGTTGCGGATGTCGAAGGCGCCCACCTTCTCGGTGTGGGTGACGGCTTGTTCTGTGCCGGTTGGCTTCTCGGTCATCACGGACTCCTCACGCGAACACGACGTTCAGGATGATCACCAGGCCGAGGGCGACCAGCGCCATCGGGACCGGGCGCCGGTAGAACGGCATCGACTTCTCCTCCTCGTCGACCAGGTCGGCCTTCGGGGTCTCGGAGTAGACGAGGCCGCGCAGTTCGTGCGCAGGCTTGGGCTTGGTCACCAGTGACACCAGGACCGACACCACGATGTCGACGACGAAGGCGGCACTCGCGGCGAGGAAGGCGGCACCCTGTCCGGGCAGGTCGATCACGCCGGTCTCCGACAGCACGAAGACCGTCACCGCTGACAGCGTGCCGCACACCAGGCCGAGCCAGCCGGCCGTCGGGGTGGCCCGACGCCAGAACATGCCCAGGATGAACGTGGCGAACAGCGGTGCGTTGAAGAACCCGAACAGGGTCTGCAGGTAGTCCATCAGGTTGGCGAAGTTCGCCGCGATCAGCGCGGTGAAGATCGCGATGACGCAGGCGGCGATGGTGGCGATCCGCCCCACCTTCAGGTAGTAGCTGTCCGGCTTGTCCTTCACCACGTACTGTTGCCACAGGTCGTAGCTGAACACGGTGTTGAACGCCGACACGTTGGCCGCCATGCCGGCCATGAACGCCGCGAGCAGGCCGGCGATCGCCAGGCCCAGCAGCCCGTTCGGCAGCACGTCGCGCATCAACAGCAGCAGGGCGTCGTTGTAGCTGACGCCGGTCTCGGCGGCCGCCGCCTCACCCTCGTTGTAGTAGAGCGCCTTGAAGTCGACCAGCTCGGTGACCAGCACCGCACTGATCATGCCGGGGATGATCACGATGAACGGGATGAACATCTTGGGGAAGGCGCCGATGATCGGTGTCATCCGGGCCGCGGTGATGCTCTTCGAGGCCATCGCCCGCTGCACCTCGACGAAGTTCGTGGTCCAGTAACCGAAGGAGAGCACGAAGCCGAGCCCGAACACGATGCCGATCACCGACAGCACCGGGCTCTCGAAGCCGGACAACTGCGTACCCGGCCAGGTGTGGAGTTGTTCCTCGCCGAGCATCCCGTCGCCGGCGATGCGCTCCTGCATGCCGCTCCAGCCGCCGACCCGGTGCAGGCCGATCAAGGTCAACGGCAGCAGCGCCGCGACGATCACGAAGAACTGCAGCACCTCGTTGTAGATGGCCGCCGACAACCCACCCAAGGTGATGTACGACAACACGATCGCCGCGGCGACGATCAACGCCACCCACAGCGGCCAGCCCAGCAGTCGGTTGACGATCGTGCCCAACAGGTACAGGTTGACACCGGCGATCAGCACCTGCGCGAGCGCGAACGACACGGCGTTGACGAGGTGGGCGCCGGTGCCGTACCGCATCCGCATGAACTCCGGCACCGAGCGGACCTTCGAGCCGTAGTAGAACGGCATCATGACCACGCCGAGGAACAGCATGGCGGGGATCGCACCGACCCAGAAGTAGTGCATGGTCGGGAAGCCGTACTGGGCGCCCGTGGCCGACATGCCCATGATCTCGACCGCACCGAGGTTGGCCGAGATGAAGGCGAGGCCGGTGACCCAGGCCGGCAGTGACCGGCCCGCCAGGAAGAACTCGATGCCGTTCGACACGCCCCTGCGGGCGAAGACGCCGACCCCGAGCACGAACGCGAAGTAGATCGCGATCAGCACATAGTCGATCCACTGGGCGTCGAGGCGGATGGCCGTCTCCATGAGCTGCATGGCACTCCTTGTCGCCAAGTCCTGCCGAGGGTGTCGCAGGTGCTCGTGGAGGTGACGCTAGACCTGATCAGGCCCGGTGGCAACCATCTGGTGCATCTCGTCGATCCGTTCGGTGTTGATCAGTTGCGTCGTGATCAGTTGTGTCGACCAGATGCGTGTTGATCAGTTCCGTCGGCTCACCTCGGCGGCCACCTGGTCGAAGACCTGCTGACTGACCCGGCCGCCCTCCCGCCGGATGCTGTCGGGGTGGAGCTGCAGGATCCGGTTGGTCCGCACCTCACTCGGGCGGCCCTGACGGTCCCATGAGCCGGTGCCGATGTCGAACCAATAGCGGCCCTCCGACGCCTCCTGCTCCGCGTCACGATCATGGTCCTGGCTGGTCATCTGCAGGGCCAGCACCAGCTCACCGTTGCGGCCGATCACCAGTACCGGCCGGTCCTTGCCCTGGCGATGGTCCTCCTCGTACGGGACCCAGCCCCACACCACCTCACCCGGATCGGCACGGTCGTCGGGTTCCGGGTCGTACGACATCTGCGGCACCCCGGTGAAGTCGCCGGCGTACGTGGCGGAGCCCCCGTCGTGTCCGCGGCGGCGGCGATCGTCGTCGCCGCCGCCGTCGCGACCGCGGTCGGAGCGGCCCGACGACCGCCGGGCACTGCGGCGCAGCTCCCTCGACGCCACCCGGACGACGGCGTCGAGGATGTTGGAGAAGATCCTGCGTGTAGCCATGGACGAGAACCTATCGAATCAGGCGGTCGGCGAGTCGCCGGCGCGGGGCGGGGAAGCTCGCCCGGTCAACCACGAGGGATGTCGTACGCGGTGAGGGTCGCGGTGCCGGGCGCCAGGTCGGACCAGCTCGGGCAGCGCAACTCGGCGACGGCGCTGGTCGGGTACTTCCGGTCGATGCTGCGCCACGCCTCGGCCGGGCCGCGCCGGTTCGTCAGGGCGGTGACGCAGTCGACGATCCCGGAGTTGTGGGCGATCACCAGCAGGGTCCGGGCCTCGGCGGGTGCGGTGCTGATCAGCGATGCCAGCGTCTCCCCGTCGGCTTCGTACAACTCGTCGACGTGGGTCAGCTGCTCGGTCCGGGCGCCACCCTCGACCGCGTGCTGCCAGGTCTGGCAGGCCCGCACCGCGGGCGAACACCACACCAGGTCGGGCACGATCTGCCGGCGGGCCAGCAGGACACCCAGTGCGATGGCGTCACGTTGCCCACGCCCCGACAGCGGGCGCATCCGGTCGGTGGCGTCGACCGACCACGCGGACTTGGCATGTCGGACCAGCAGCAGACGGTGATTCACATGGCGACATTAGGGACCTTCGGTTTCGCGAAGGTGAACGAATCACGGGCCCGTCAGCGCCAGCCCGCCGGCAACTCCTCGGCCGTCGGCACCCACTGCCGCCGGTTGGCCCGCTCGGTCTCGCGGCGTCGCCGCTCGGCGACCACCACCGCGAGGTAGTCCTCCGGCGGCATCTCGTGCGGCGGGGGTGGGCTGGTGCGCGCGTAGATCTTGGCGGCGAGGTCCTCGGCGATGGTGCGGCGTGGATGGGGCAGCAGGTCTTCGCGACGCTGGACGAAGTGCCGGGCGGCGTTCAGCAGGTCGGCGGGGATCCGGCCGAGCTCGAGTCGGCCGGCCCAGTCGGCGAACTCGTCGGGCACGTCGGGGAGGGGTCTGGGGGAGCGGGGTGCCCGGGTCCGGATCACGATCGTGCCGGCGAGGACGTCGCCGAGGCGTTTGCCGTGCGGGTTGAGCGCGGCACAGATGAGACCGCCCATCAGCCCGGTCCACGCGGCGAAGTCGAACGCCCAGAAGGTCAACCACCGGATCAGGGCGTGCCGGAACCTGATCACCCCACCGTCGTCCCGGGTGACGCGGAGCCCCAGCGCGAAGGCGCCGAGGGTGCGCCCACGGGTCAACGTCTCGGTCGCGATCGGGTACGTCAGGCTCACCAGGATGTGGCCGATCAGCTGGACCGCCCCGAACTGCGCGTTCGAGCCTTCCCGGAACAGGCCCAGCACCACGACCCAGCCGTAGTTGCCCAGCGCCACCACCGCCAGGTCGACCAGTGCGGAGAACATCCGTGTCGGCACCCGTGCCGGCCGGACGTCGAGCAGCACCGCGTCGCCGGTCACGATCTGGGTGCTCACCGCGCCAGCCTACTGGCCGACCGGGCCGGTTCCACCCACCGCCGTACGGGGTCGTGGCTCGGCCAACCGGGCCGGTCCTCGACTAGGCTGCTCGGGTGGACGTCGACACCTTCATCGCCCAGCACCGGGCCGACTGGGACCGGCTGGCGACGCTGTCGGGGCGGCAGCGGCTGACCGGGCTGGAGGCCGACGAACTGGTCGACCTGTACCAGCGGGTGGGTACGCACCTGTCCACCGTCCACGCCTCACGCAGCGACCCGGTGCTGGAGGCCCGACTGTCGGGCCTGCTGATCCGTGCCCGGTCGACGGTGTCGGGTACATCGACCCCGGTGATCCAGACGGTGGCGCGGTTCATCACGGTCGGGTTCCCGGCCGCGGTGTGGCGGGTGCGCTGGTGGTGGCTGGCGGTCGGCCTGGCCTGCATCGGCCTGTGCGCGTTGATCATGTACCGGGTGCTGAGCGTCCCCGGTCTGGCCGGGACCCTGTTGAGCGACCACGCTGCCGAGCAACTCGTCAACTACGAGTTCGCCAACTACTACTCGGAGAACCCGGCGACCGACTTCGCGTTGCTGATCTTCCTCAACAACGCGCTCGTGGTCGCCAACTCCATGGTCACCGGCATCGGGGTGCTGCCGGTGCTGGCGTTGCTGTACCGCACCATGGAGAACACCGGCATCATCGGCGGCTTCATGCTCGAGGCCGGTCGGGCCGACGTGTTCTTCGGCCTGCTGCTGCCGCACGGCCTGCTCGAGCTGACGATCGTCTTCCTCGGCGCGGCCGCGGGGCTGCGGATCGGCTGGGCCTGGATGGCACCGGGGATGCGCACCCGTGCCCAGGCGCTCGCCCAGGAGGGGCGGATCCTGGGCACCATCGCGATCGGGCTGGCGGGATGGCTGTTGATCAGCGCACTGGTCGAGGCGTTCATCACCCCCTCCCAGTTGCCCGCCTGGGCCCGCCTGCTGATCGGCGGCCTGGTCTGGGCCGGCTTCCTCGGCTACGTCGCGTTCTTCGGCCACCGTGCCGTACGGGCCGGTGAGACCGGCGACCTGGCCGCCACGGAGCGGTCCGCCGAGGCGCCGACCGAGGCTGCGATCTGATCCGACCGGGCGAGCTCGTCCGGGCCGGACTCGTACAATCGGCGACATGACCGATCAGCAGCTGGCGCCCGGCTCGGCGACCATCACCGATGAGCGGACCGAGCACCGGTACGACGACGGGGACCATGAGCGGTTCTCCCACTACGTGCCGAAGGACAAGCTCACCGAGGCGATGGTGATGGGCACCCCGGTGATCGCGCTGTGCGGCAAGGTGTGGGTGCCGAGCCGTGATCCGCAACGCTTCCCGGTGTGCCCCGAGTGCAAGGAGATCTGGGAGTCCATGCGCGGTGGCGACGGCGGGAACGGCGACGGGAACGGCGACGGAAACGACGGCGGCGGCCAGGACTCCTGAGTGTCAGGTCCGATTGACCTCCAGCGGACTTGAGGTGTTTGGCTGTTCGTCGTGTCCACCACCCCTGAGCTGGCGTCCGCGCCGGTGAGAACGCAGCTGTCGACCACCCGACTCACCGTCGGACTGTGCATCGGCGTGATGGCGATGGCCTTCGAGTCGCTGGCCGTCAGCACCGCCATGCCGCGGGCGGCCGAGGAACTCGGCGCCAAGCAGTGGTACGCGTGGGCGTTCTCGATGTTCCAGGGCGGCATGCTGTTCGCCACCGTGACCGCGGGCCGGATCGCCGACCGGCTCGGCCCGGTACGCCCGATGCTGGTCGGGATGGCCGTCTTCGCCGTCGGCCTGGTCATCTCCGGCCTCGCCCCCACCATGGTGCAGTTGATCATCGGGCGGGCGGTGCAAGGTCTCGGTGCCGGCGCGATGGGTGTCTCGCTGTACGTGATCATCGCCAAGCTCTATCCCGACCGGAAGCGCCCCGCGGTGATGTCGTGGATCTCGACCGCCTGGGTGCTGCCCGGCTTCGTCGGCCCGCCCGTCTCGGGCTGGCTGACCGAGCACCTCAGCTGGCACTGGGTGTTCGGCGCGGTGCTGCCGGTGGTCGGCGTGGCGGCGGTGCTGCTGACGCCGACCCTGCTGAAGGCGCAGCGCCTCGGGCTGGGCGGCCCGGACGACGATCCCGACGGTACGGGCGGTACGGGCGGTACGGGCGGTGCGGGCAGCCGGCCGGTGCCGATCTGGGCCGCCGGGATGGTCGCGGCCGCCGTACCGCTGCTGCAGTACGCCGCCCAACAGCCCGGGTGGTGGTCGTTGCTGATGATCGGGGTGGCCGGACTGCTGCTGTGGCGGGGCCTGCCGCGCCTGATGCCTGCCGGGCTGTGGCGGATGCGCCGCGGGCTCGGCCCGGTCGTCGCGCTCCGGTTCGTGGTCGGTGGGGTCTACATGGCCACCGAGGCGTTCCTGGTGCTGATGTTGGTCGACCAGTACCACCTCGACCTGCGGATCGCCGGGCTGGTGCTGACGATCGGCACCGTCGGCTGGACCATCGGCTCGTTCACCCAGGCCCGCTGGCGGATCCGGCGCGACCTGCTGATGACGATCGGCGTCTCCGGTGTCACCCTCGGCGCCGCGCTGTCGGCGGTCTTCGCCTGGCAGGGGACCGCGCCGTTCTGGGTCTTCGGCACCTTCTTCGCCATCTCCGCCTTGGGCATGGGCATGGCCTACACCAGCACCTCCTTGGCGGTGATGACGTTGAGTGGCCCGAACGACCAGGGCCGCAACGCCGCCTCGCTGTCGGTCGCCGAAGCGCTCGGCGCCAGCCTGTTGACCGGGCTGGCCGGCGCCGGGTACGCGTACGGCCTGCGGATGCTGCCCGACGAGCTGCCGGTCGTGTTCGGCGCCGTGTTCGTCGGTGTCACGCTGGTGGCCGCGCTGGGCGTGCTGGCCAGCCGTCGGATCGGTCGGATCGAGCACTGAGCCGCACCCCACCGGCGGCAGCCGGATCGTCGCCCCGGGCGTGCCGGAAGGTGAATCCGTCCGGGGGACTCGGCTAGACTCCGGCCAGTGACCGGCCGCCCCAGAACTTCTTCCGTGGTGGGGGAAACGACTTCTGGAGTCGCCCCCGAGACCGTCGTCCAACGGCTCTCACCTGCCTTTCCGGACCGCGCCGCCTGGGGTACGGTCAAACCGCTCCGCGCCTGGCAGGCCGCCGCGCTGGAGCGCTACCGCAGCACCGAACCCCGCGACTTCCTGACCGTCGCCACGCCCGGTGCCGGCAAGACCTCGTTCGCGCTCACCGTGGCCGCCGACCTGCTCGCCCGCCGGGTCATCGACCGGATCACGATCATCGCCCCGACCGACCACCTCAAGACGCAGTGGGCCGAGGCCGCCGACCGGGTCGGCATCTCGATCGACCCGCAGTTCGGGGTGCGGCAGGGCCGCACCAGTACCGACTTCGACGGCATCGCGCTGACCTACGCCGGCGTCGCGGCCAACCCGCTGGCGCTGCGGATCCGGACCGAGCAGTTCCGCACCCTGGTGATCCTCGACGAGATCCACCACGCCGGCGACGCGCGGAGCTGGGGCGACGCCGTACGGGAGGCGTTCGAACCGGCCCGGCGCCGACTCGCGCTGACCGGCACCCCGTTCCGTTCCGACACCAACCCGATCCCGTTCGTCCGGTACGCCGAGGACGCCTCGGGTGCGCTGCGGTCGGCGGCCGACTTCACCTACGGGTACGCCGAGGCGTTGGCCGACCGGATCGTGCGGCCGGTGCTGTTCATGGCCTACTCCGGTGAGATGCACTGGCGCACCCGGGCCGGTGACGAGATCGCGGCCCGGCTGGGCACCGAGATGACCAAGGACCTCGCCGCACAGGCGTTGCGGACCGCACTCGACCCGGAGGGATCGTGGATCCCGGCCGTGCTGGAGGCGGCCGATCGTCGGCTCACCGAGGTCCGCGGCTCGGTGCCCGACGCCGGTGGGCTGGTGATCGCCACGGACCAGAGCCAGGCCCGGGCGTACGCCGAGGTGCTGCGCCGGCTGACCGGCCACAAGCCGACCCTGGTGCTGAGCGACGAACCGGGCGCCAGCAAGCGGATCTCGAAGTTCGCCGACAGCGACGACCGCTGGATGGTGGCGGTACGGATGGTGTCGGAGGGAGTGGACGTACCCCGGCTCGCCGTCGGCGTGTACGCCACCGCCACGATGACCCCGCTGTTCTTCGCCCAGGCGGTCGGCCGGTTCGTCCGGGCCCGGAGCCGCGGTGAGACCGCGTCGGTGTTCGTGCCGAGTGTGCCGCGCCTGCTGTTGTTCGCGACCGAGCTGGAGGCCCAGCGCGACCACGTGCTGAAGACACCGAACGAGGGTGACGTGGACGAGGCCGACCTGCTGGCCGCCGCGGAGCAGGTCGAGGACGAGCCGGGCACCGACGACGAGGAGCAGGGAACGTTCACCGCGTTGGCCAGTGAGGCCGACTTCGACAAGGTGGTGTACGACGGCGGCGAGTTCGGGCTGGGCGCGATGGCCGGCAGTGCCGAGGAACAGGACTACCTCGGGTTGCCCGGACTGTTGGAGCCCGACCAGGTCCGTGACCTGCTGCACCGCCGCCAGCGCGAACACCTCAGCCGGTCCGACGCCCCGGCCGGTCGTACCGCACCGTCCACCCATCAGCAGCTACGTGACCTGCGCAAGGAACTGAACGGGCTGGTCGGCGCCTGGCACCACCGCACCGACGTACCGCACGGGGTGATCCACAACCGGCTGCGTGAGGAGTGTGGTGGGCCGGCGATCGCCGCGGCGACCCGGGAGGACCTGGAACGACGGATCGAGAAGATCCGGCAGTGGGCGGTCCAGCGCAGCAGCTGAGCCGCCGGGTGGGCCGGAATCAGCCCGACAGGGCGACGATCGTGATCAACAGCGACACGGTGAACAGTGCCAGCGCCGAGACCAGCACCAAGATGTAGAACCACATCGACCGGCCCTGGCGTTCCTCGCCGGAGCTCGGTTCCGGCAGCCCCTGCGGTGCGCCCCCGTGGGGGGACGACCCGTACTGCGAAGCCCCGAACGGGGACGCCTCGTACTGTGACCCCCCGTACTGGGAGGCGCCGGCCTGCGAGCTGCCGTACTGCGAGGCCCCGAACGGGGAGCCCCCGCCGGCGAACGGGTCGGTCGTGGCCCCGAAGGTGGGTGGGACGTTGCCCCCCGTCACCGACGTGTGCTGGGCGGCCTGCCAGGTCGCCTGGCTGGCGGGAGCCAGGCTGCCCGGGGAGCTCGAGCCGCCGGTCCCGCCGGTGCCGCCGCCGAAGCTGGGGCCCGAACCCTGCGAGCCGGACCGCAGCTGGTCGGCGACCTCGTCCAGTGCGTTGCCCAGCTGCAGGGCGGTCCGCGGCCGCAACCCGGGCTGCGGGGCCAGCGAGGACTGGAGCACCGCGTCCAGCATCGGGGGAGCGCCGATCGCCTCGGCGATCGGCTCGGCCTTCGCATTGGGGTCACGGGCCAACAGGTCGGCCAGCGTCCGGACCGGGAACGGCGGCCGTCCGGTCAGCATGGCGTACGTCACCGCCGCCAGTGAGTAGATGTCGGCCCGGTGGTCGAGGGTGCCGACGCCGGTGGCCTGCTCGAGCGCCATGTAGGCCGGCGTTCCGGCCGTCATCGTCGCGCCGACCAGGTCGACCATCGACTTCGCGACGCCGAGGTCGGCGATCAACACGTTGACCCCGCCATCCTTCGACTTGTGCAGCAGCACGTTGCCCGGGGTGACGTCGCGGTGGATGATGTCGTTGCTGTGCAGCACGTGCAGCGCCCGGGACGCCTCGGCGCACAGCCGCAACGCGAGCTGCGGCGGGATGCCCTGCTTGCGGAGGTCCTCCAACGATCCGCCGTCGGCGAAGTCCATCACGAAGTAGGGACGACCGTCGTCGAGCGAGCCGATGTCGTACACCCGCACGATCCGCCCGTCACGGATCTTGCGCATGATCCGCGCCTCGGTCAGGAAGCGGTTGCGAACGTCCTCGTTGTCGGACCAGTTGTCGGCCAGCACCTTCACCGCGACCGGCACGTCGAGGTCGTCGTCATGGCCCTTCCAGACGGTCGCGAACGACCCGGCGCCGAGGCGCCCGGTCAGTCGGTAGCGACCGATCTTGTCCATGCCCTGCCCTTCAGCCCTTCGTCGTCGCGCGAGTCCGCCCCGCTCATGTCCGTGCCCCAGTGTGTCGTGCCCGGTGCTGCGACGTCAGGTGGCCCCGCGAAAGGGCAGGCCGGACACACAAGTGTCCATGCTAGCGGGGCCACGGCCAAGTGCGTGGGTGCGCGGACGGGCCTCAGCCCGGCCGGGAGGCGAACCTGAGCTGCCACATGCCGTCAAGGTCGCTGACCCGGAAGCCCAGGGCCACGTTGATCGCGAGCATCGGGCCGTTCTCGTCGGCATTCCAGGTGTGGACGCGTTCCCGACCCGGTGACACCGACCGCATCGCGGCCAGGTTGTTGGCCTTCACCCACGTGCCGAGCCGGTGGCCCCGGTGGTCACCGTGGACCAGGGTGTCGAACTGGAAGGCCGCGCCCTCGGGCGAGCTCGGCAGGGCGAGCACGGTGTACGCGACGAGCTCGCCCGAGCTGCGGTGTCGGGCGGCCGCGGTCAGCAGGTGCGCCATCGTCTCGACGTTCAGGGTGTCCTGACGCTCGACGCGGGCGGCGTCCCACTCCTCCTCCTGGAAGTCCATGTCGCCGATCGGCACGTCCACGCTCATCCGGTTGCGGAGTCGAGCCATCGAGTCGCGCAGCTCCACCGGGGTCACCCCGCGCCAGTGCAGCACCTCGTAGTCGTCCCCGGCGTGCCGGGCGGCCGCCAACTCCTGGTCGGCCCAGCCGTCGGTGTGCTCGGCGACCACCAAGGTGCTGTGACGCTCGATCTGCACGAAGTCGAAGCCGAGCGCACGCATGGCGCGGCAGGTGTCGTCGACCGGGATCGCGCCCGAGCCGGTCCCGGGGACGGCGACCTCATCCCCCTCGGCGGGAGCGCGGTGCTCGGTGAACACCGACGCGGTGTGGCGGCCGCGGTCGAGCAACCGGGGGCGGACGTGGTCCCACAGGGCGCGCCGCACCACCGTCTGGTCGGCCGTCGGGTCGACGCTGATGTCGAGGTGACCGAGGTGGGTGTTGTCGTTGCGTGGCAACTCGACCATCGCGTGGCCGACGAGGTCCGCGCCGACCCGGGCGACCACCCACCACTTCTCCTCATCGGTCTGCTCCGCGTAGCGCCGCGCCGCAGGACCCGACGGAGTCGCCAGGTCGTCGTGTCCGCGCATCGCGAGTTGGGCACGACGAGTCAGCTCGACGCACTCGTCGATCAGCGGGGTGGGCTCGCCGGGACGCGGTACCGCGATGTCGCACAGGGTGATCGTCACGTTCGCCCAGTCTGGTGCGACCGGGGCCGACCCGCCACCGAATATCTCACCCGGGCCCACGGGGGTCCTACGGCGGTCCTACGGCGGTCCTGCGGCGGGTCAGGGCCGATCCACCCCGTCCCGCCGACCGGTGCCGGGCGGCGGGACGGGGTGGGCGTGGCAGACTCCACGGGGTGAGTGAGGAGATCCCTGTCGGCAGTCCGCCCGCACCGCCGGGGCGGCATGCCGCGCCCGGTGGCTGGTACGCCGACCCCGTCGACGAGGCCCGCGAACGCTACTGGGACGGCTGGCAGTGGTCGCGGCAGACCCGGGAAGCCGAGGCTCGGCACGGCAGGACCCGACCCGTTGCGGCGGAGCCGACGCCGGCCCCGGCCGGGCAGAACGCGCCGGGTGCCCGCGGGGCCGGGAACCCACCCGAGGTCCAGGTCGGTGGCGACGGCCGGCCGGTTGCGCAGACGATGACCGCCGACGGGGTCCGGCTGGCGGGCTGGTGGCATCGGGCCGGCGCGATCCTGATCGACTGGTTGCTGGTCGGCCTCATCATCAACCTGTCGCTGATGTCGATCTACCTCCGGGTGAGCGAGCGGCTGCAGCCGCTCATGGAACAGATGTTCACCGAGGCGTTGGAAGGGCGGGCGGTGACCCCGCTGAACGTGGCGGAGGTGATGTCGGCCCAAGAGCAGTTGATCATCTCGATGGTGACCGTCGGGATCGGCCTGTGCTACAACGCGTTGTTGTTGAAGTGGCGCGGTGCGACGGTGGGAAAGATGATCACCGGGCTGCGGGTGGTGCCGACCGGTGAGGGCCGGGCGGTGCCGGGCCTGACCTGGCGGGCCGCCGTCCTGCGCGCCGTGATCTGGGTGGTGCCGGCCCAGCACGCCTGCCTGTTGCCGGTCCGCGTCATCGACGTGGTGATGCCGGTACGACATCCGCTGCGCCAGGCCCTGCACGACATGGTCGCCGGGACGCAGGTGATCAGGTCACGCTGAGTCGGGATCGCCCTGCCCGGCGAGGAATCCTGCCCGCCGCAGGCCGGTGACGAGTTCGCCCGGCCGGGAGCAACCCAGGCCGCGCAGCCGACGCCGGACGCGACCGATCAGCAGGTCGTCCCAGCCGGCGACCGAGTCGGCCGGAGCCGACGAGGTGTCGGCGAGCAGGGCCGCGACGTCATCATGATCAACATCGTCGATCACACCCACCAGGGCGGTGAGGACGTTCAACACCCCCGGTCGCTCCGGGCCCTCCCTCGTGACCGGCTGCAGCGCGCCACCGTCGAGCAGGAAGGGAAGGTCAGCCTCCACGTACGCCCGGACCAGCTCCAACCACGCCCCGGGTGGTGCCGGGTTCGCCGAGGCCGCCGGTAGCCGCACCAGACCGGACAAACCCTCGGCCTCGACGGCCTCGACCGCCGCCTGCCAGCCGAGCCCGGCCGGGATCTCCACGTACACCGTCACCTCGTCGGTCAACTCGCGGGCCGCCATCGCCACCCGGGCGGCATTGCCGGCGAGGTCGTCCAGGTCACGCAGGGTGGAGACGACCGACCCGAGGTGGAGGTCGTCGAAGGACCGTGCGGCCAGCGCGGTCAGGCCACCGGCACCGGAGGTGTTCACCGCACACACCTCGACCGGGCCGACCCCGGCGCGACCGAACGCGGTGGCCACCTTGGCGAGGGCGTCGTCGGGGACCACGAACGGGCCGACGGCGTGGCCGTACGGGGCCTGTCGGTGTTCGACGTGCTCGGCGACCGCCCGGTCGACCGGTGCCGGATCCGTACCGGTCGGGGCGGTGTCGTGCGTCGGTGCCGTGCCGTGCATCGGTGTCGTGCCGTGCACGAGCGCGGTGTCGTACAGCAAGGCGTCCCACAAGGCATCCATCACCTCAGGTTAGCCAGTGACCGCCGCCCTCGACGAGGGCAGCGGCGGGGAGCTCAGTCGACCACGACGACGCCGGCGTCGCGCAGTTCCCGCAGCGTCTCCGGCAGCCGATCGGGGGAGACCGCGGCGGTCAACGACGTGAGCACCCGGGTCGCGAAACCCTCGCGTACGGCGTCGAGTGCGGTCGCCCGGACACAGTGATCGGTGGCGATGCCGACCACGTCGACCCGTTCGACCTTGTGCTCGTGCAGCCATGGGGCGAGGCGGGTGCCGTCATGATCACCCTCGAAGCCGGAGTAGGCGGCCGAGTAGTTGCCCTTGTCGAACACCGCATCGAAGTTGCGGAACCCCAGCTGGTCGGTGAACTCCGAGCCGGGGGTACCGACAACGCAGTGGGGTGGCCAGGAGTCCACGTAGTCAGGGTTGTCGGAGAAGTGGTCCCCCGGGTCGATGTGCCGGTCGCGGGTGGCGAGGACGTGGTCGTACCCGTGATCGGTGAACAGCAGCTCGGTGATCCCGCGGGCACAGGCGTGGCCGCCGGTCACGGCGAGCGAACCGCCCTCGCAGAAGTCGTTCTGCACGTCGACCACGACCAACGCCGAGGTGGTCGGGGCGGCGGGGTCGTACGTCATGATCACTCCAGTCCGGTACGGGCGCTGGCCTCGGTGACGACGTCCCCGTCGGGTTCGATCCACTGGGTCTCGATCACCGGCTCACCGCGCGACATCTTCCTTGCCTGCAAGGGTAGCTCGGCCAACGCGGCCCGATGTCGCTCCCGGGCGGTGGTGAGGTCCTCGCCGTGCACGATCTCACCGTCGACGACGAACGGCACCAACAGCGGCCGGTCGTTGTGGTCGGACTCGGGCGGGTCACCGATCCCGATCACCTCGTGGGTGGCGATGCCGCGATCGTCCAGCCGCCGCATCGCGTACTTGCGGCCGCCGATGCTGACCTTGCCCGTGCTGGCCTTGGCGACCGCCCGCAGCGGTGCCCCCGGCTCGTCGGTGTCGGCGCGCGCCACCAGCTTGTAGACGAATCCGCAGGTGGGGTGACCCGACCCGGTGACCAGGGCGGTGCCGACGCCGTACCCGTCGACCGGGGCGCCCGACAGTGCCGCGATCTGGTACTCGTCCAGGTCGGAGGTGACGATGATCTTGGTCCGCGTCGCGCCCAACTCGTCGAGCAGGGCGCGCATCTGCTTGGCGACCTCGCCCAGGTCACCGGAGTCGAGCCGGATCGCGCCGAGGCGGCCCTCGGTGAGCCGCACCCCGGTCCGGACCGCCGTCTCGAGGTCGTAGGTGTCGACCAACAAGGTGGTGTCCTCGCCGAGGGCGGCGAGCTGGGCGGCGAACGCCTCCTCCTCGGAGTTGTGCAGCAGGGTGAACGAGTGCGCGGCGGTGCCCGTGGTCGGCACCCCGTAACGGCGGCCGGCCTCCAGGTTGGAGGTCGCCTCGAAACCGGCGACGTAGGCGGCCCGGGCGGCGGCCACCGCCGACAACTCCTGGGTGCGGCGGGCCCCCATCTCGATGCAGGGTCGACCCTCGGCGGTGACGATCATCCGGGAGGCCGCCGAGGCGATCGCGGAGTCGTGGTTGTAGATGCTGAGCAGCACCGTCTCCAACAGGACGCACTCGGCGAAGCTGCCCTCCACCACCAGCAGCGGGGAGTAGGGGAAGTAGACCTCGCCCTCGGGGTAGCCCCAGATGTTGCCGGTGAACCGGTAGTCGGCGAGGTGGTCGGCGGTGGGCCGGTCGACGACGTCGGTCTCGAGCAGGAACCGGATCGACTCCTCGTCGAACCGGAACGCCCGCAGGGCCCGCAACGCCCGGCCCACCCCGGCGACGACGCCGTACCGGCGGCCGGTGGGCAGCCGTCGGGGGAACAGTTCGAAGATGCTGGGTCGCAGGGCCGTCCCGGCCTTCAGCGCGGCCCGCAGCATGGTCAGCTCGTAGTGGTCGGTGAGCAGGGCGGTGGTGGGGATCTCGCTGGGCCCCCACGGTCCGCCGGCCGACTGGTCTGGCGCCATGGGGTCAACGTAGTCGAGGCCGGGCCGCCGCCACCAGCACCGCACCCGGGGGTGGCGTCGTGCGAAGGGGCGCTGTGGCGACGTCGGTGGACGTCAGCTCCACGTGTGTCGCTGTGGCGCCCCTTTTCACGACGGCCCCGGTGCCGGGCGGCGTGTTGGGCGCAGCCGTCGGAGTTTGCGACAATGGCAGGCATGTCAACACCCATCCCCGACCCCCCGACGACGACCCCCGCCGGCGGCACCGCCGTCGCGGAGCGGCCCGTCGAGGACCAGTTGGCGCAGACCCCGTGGGTCACGATCGTGTGGGACGACCCGGTCAACCTGATGTCGTACGTCACCCACGTGTTCACCAGCTACTTCAAGTACCCCAAGGCCAAGGCCGAGAAGTTGATGATGACGGTGCACAACGAGGGCAAGGCGATCGTGTCGTCCGGCGGCCGAGAGCAGATGGAGCGCGACGTGGCGGCGATGCACGACTACGGGTTGTGGGCGACGATGGACAAGGCGGAGGCGTGAAGCGGTTCGTTCGCAAGCAGGGCGTCGTGACCACCGCGATGAGCGCTGGCGAGGTGGACCTGCTCGACTCCTTGGTCAGCCAACTCGTCGACCTGCTGAACGAGACCGACCCACAGGCCGGTGAGGAGTCCCCGACCGACGGCGGCGATGCCGACGACCCGTTCGCCCTGTGGGCGCGCGACCTGCAGTCCGAGCCCGATGACCCGGAGGTGTCGGAGGACCCGGTGGTGCAACGGCTGTTCCCCAACGCCTACCCGCACGACTCGCACGCCTCGTCCGACTTCCGCCGGTTCACCGAGCGGGAGATGCGGTCCGCCAAGATCCAGGCCGCCAACACCGTCCGTGCCGGGCTGGCCGCCACCCGGTCCGGGAGCGAGCCCGTGCGGGTCGCCGATGCGGATGTCGACGACTGGCTGAAGACGTTGACCAGCGTCCGGTTGAGCCTGGCCGCGCGGCTCGGCATCGACGACGCCGAAAGCGCCGAACAACTGTCGAACCTCGCCGACGACGACCCCCGCGCCTTCGTGGTGAGCGTGTACGACTGGTTGGGCTTCGCCCAGGAGACGATGATCGAGGCGCTGTGAATCCGGCCGCGCAGCCACCGGGGACGTCGGCACCGATCGGCATCTTCGACTCCGGGTTCGGTGGCCTGACCGTCGCCCGGGCGGTGATCGACCAACTGCCCGGCGAGGACGTGGTGTACGTGGGCGACTCGGCCCGCGCACCGTACGGCGAACAGCCCGTCGGGCAGGTGCGGGAATACGCCCTGGAGTGCCTCGACCTGTTGGTCGACCAGGGCGTGAAGGTGCTGGTGATCGCCTGCAACTCCGCGAGCGCGGCCGTGCTGGCCGACGCCCGCGAGCGGTACGCCGTCCCGGTGGTCGAGGTGATCCGGCCGGCCGCCCGGCGGGCCGTCGGCACCACCCGGTCAGGCCGGGTCGGCGTCATCTGCACCGAGGCGACCGCCACCTCCCGGGCCTACGACGACGCCCTCGCGGTCGCGAGTGGGGTGACCCTGACCACCCGCGCCTGTCCGCGGTTCGTCGAGTTCGTCGAGGCCGGGGTGACCGCCGGCGACGAACTGGTCGGGCTGGCCCGGGAGTACCTGGCGCCGCTGCAGGCCGCGGAGATCGACACGCTGATCCTCGGCTGCACCCACTACCCGCTGCTGACCGGGGTGATCGCCCACGTGCTCGGTGAGGACGTCACCTTGGTGTCGAGTGCGGAGGAGTGTGCCCAGCAGACCTGGTCGGTGCTGGCCGGGCTCGACCTGCTGCACACCACACCCCGCGACGCGCGGCATCGCTTCTTCACCACCGGGTCGACCGAACAGTTCACCCGACTCGGGCAGCGGCTGATGGGCGACTGGGTACGCGACGTCCAACAGTTCCTCTGACGGGCAGGCGTCCCCGTTGGGGGTGTGCCGATGTGCCGGACCCCTTGTCGATGCTGCTGCCGGAACAGCTAGCATCCAGCGCAACTGCCCGCGGGACCCGCTCGAAACGGGTTCCTACGGCTTGTCCCCGACAATCTCAATCTCGACAACGATGTGGAGTTGCAGTGACGCACCCCCAGAACCGTCCTTCCTTGAGCCCCACGTCCTTGAGCCCCACGTCCTGGAGCCGCCGTACGGTGCTGCGCACGGGCGGTGCGCTCGCCCTTGCGGCTTCAAGCGGCATCGCTTGGCGCCAGGTGGCGGTGCAGGCTGCCCCGGTGGCGAACTCGCTGGTGCCCAACGGTGACTTCGAGCAGCTGGTGAACGGCTTTCCCACGTCGTGGCGGCAGTTCAACACCGCAGTTCCCGCGAGCCGGGTCAGCTCGCCGGTTCGCTCCGGAGCCAGCGCCGTCAGGTTGCTCGACGACACCAGCGCCGCCATGGGGTTGCGCAGTGACCGGGTGCTGATCAATGCCGGGAAGGCACACGAAGCAACGTTCTGGGTCCACGTCACCAGCGGCAGTCCACAGGTGTACCTGGAGTTCTGGAACGAGGCCCTCACCCGGATCCACGTCGAGACGGTGAAGGTGCTCGGCCACGCGGACTGGCAACTCGTGACGATCAGGGCGGTCGCGCCCGACGACGCCGCTCGGGCGAGCCTGCTGATCTACAGCTCGTCGACCAACGTCGGTGACGCGACCTTCGACGACGTCGGACTGCGTGAGCTCACCGCCGCTGAGCTGCTCGACGTGCCGAACGCCGACTTCGAACAGGTTGCCGGTGGCGTACCGTCGGCGTGGAGCCAGTGGGTGGCGTCGGTGCCGTACGACAGTTCCGACACCGTCAGGCACGGCGGGGAGCGCAGTGCGCACTATGCGACCCAGAGCTGGTCGGTGAAGGGTGGCCTGCGCAGCAGCCGGGTGCCGGTGACGGCCGGCCTGCGCTACAACGCCGAAGTCCAGACCCGCGCCGCACAAGGCGGTCCCGTGCTCGGGTTGGAGTTCTGGGACGCCGGCAACACCCGGCTGGCGGCCTATTTCTGTTCACCGGGACGCCGCAGTGATCAGTGGTACTCGCTGTCGACGGTGGCCACGGCACCCGTCGGTGCGGTGACCGCCAGCGTGATGCTCTACTCCACGACGGCGCCGACCGAGGTCTGGTACGACGACGTCGTGATCACCGAGGTGACGGCCGAGCCGGTACGGGAGCACCCGATCCAGGTGACCGGCCACCCGCGCTACAACCTGGGCCCCGACGACGTGCCCAGGCTGCGCCAACTCGTCAACCGCACCGAACCCAACGCCCTCGGCCTGGTGGGACAGCAACTGGCAACGGCGGTGATCACGAAGGCCGAGGGCTTCGTGGCCGAGACGTCGATCACGCTGCGGTACTACAACGGCCACGAGGTGACCTATCCGGCGCCCCCGACGCAGCCCGCCCCGATGCCACCACCCCCAGGCTTCACCGGCAAGTACCCCTACTGGGCCGCCCTGGGGTTGGCGGTGCGCACGCGGCTCGACACCTTGGCCTGTGCCTACACGTTGACCGGTCGGGCCGACTTCGCCGACAAGATCTCCGCGTACGTGACCACGTTGGCCGGGTGGGACGCCTGGGCCGACCCACAGTTCGGGGTCGGGCCCGACCAGTTCACCGGGTACGTCACCCAGGCCGTCGCGACGGCGTACGACCAGATCCACGAGGCACTGACCGACACCGAACGGGCCCAGGTGGTCGAGACCCTTGCCGGTCGTGGCCTTGACCTGATCTTCGCCGACGGGGTCCCGGGTGGCGGACAGATCGGCGGTACCGCGCCGACGCTCGCCATGGGCGGCCTGGTGCTGCTCGGCGAGGACGACCGGGCCGACCGCTACCTGACCCGGGCCGAGGACATGTTCCGCGCATGGCTGGACTTCCGCGTCGAGTCGGGGCAGAACGAAGGCTTCCTCTACACCGCCTACTCGGCCAACCCGATGACCCGGTCGCTGGCAGCGATGGAGCGCGTCACCGGCGACACGTCGCTGTCGCGGCACCGGTTCCTGGCCGACGACGTGTGGCGGTGGATGCTGCACTCGATGGCGCCGGGGGCGGGGTGTGCCGCGTTCTCCGACGTACTCGCCCGTGGCTTCCTCGGCACGACGATGCACTACCTCAACCGGTTCCTCGACAACGGGTACGCGGGCTGGTTGCTCCGGGAGGTCGAGTTCGAGGACACCCACTGGGACCCGATGGACAAGATCTACTGGTACGCCGACGATGCCGTGGTGACCGCCCCGACGGAGCTGGCACCGTCGGCGGCGCTGCCCCTGGTGGGCGAGGCGCACCTGCGCAACGGCTTCACCGACGAGGACGCGCTGCTCTCCTTCCGTGCCGTCGATTCGACGTACGGCCACAACCACTACGACCAGAACAGTTTCCAACTGGCCATCGGCGGTGCCTGGTTGGGCCGGGACCCCGGTTACCGCGACCTCGGCACCGACGGTCCCACGGCGATGTTCAGTGCCCGCGACGGGCACAGCACGGTGCTGGTGGACGGTGAAGGGCAGACCCAGATGGGACAGGGCCTGCTCGACCGGGCCTTCCTCGGCAGTGGCTTCGACCATGTCCGCGGCCGTGCGGCCGGGGCGTACGTCCGTCCCGCCCTGTCACAGTTCGACCGGCACGTGATGCGGATCGGGCCCAACCGGTTCGTGCTGCTCGACAAGATCACGTCCGACGAGGCGCGCCGGTTGACCTTCCAACTGCTCCAGGGGCCGCTCTACCAGCAGCACGTGGGAGGCGCGCCGGTCGAGCGCGGCGACCGGGTGACCGGGACCGCGTTCCACGCCCACAACGGGGCCGGCGAACTGTGGGGGCACTCCAGTGACGGGGCGGACCAGACGATCGGTTTCGTGCAGTACGAAGGTGCCGAGCAGTACGGGCAGCTGTTGCAGATCGGCGGCGAGATCCCGGTCACCTCGGCAACCCGCATCACCACGATCGAGGTGTCTGCGGTACACGACGGGGCCTACCTGTCGGCTTCGGCGATGCAGGACCGGCTGGTGACCCCGGCCACGTTCATCCAGCACGCCGGCGTCACGATGCTGCGCAGTGAGGACGGCAACCTCGAGCTCGCGGTGAACGTACCTGCTGACGGGAGCTACGTCGTCGACTCGGTCTTCATGACCGGCTTCGGGTACGGGCACCCGTCCCTACTGGTCGACGGCCAGCCGTTGGGTGGGTCGTACGACCCGGGCTTCTTCGCCCTGGTGCCCGGCCCGGCGTTCCGCCACGGCACGATCGAGCTGACCGCGGGCGAGCACCGGTTGCGCTACCGGACCGAGCCGGGGTCGACCGGCGGTACGGCGGTGGCGGTGCAGTCACTGCGGGTCGTCCCCGCCGAACGGGCCGATCGGCAGCAGGACAACGGCCTCACCGCCGAGCACCTGACGGGGGAGGGCATCTCCGGGATCCACACCGTGGCCGACACCGAGGTCCGGACAGCCACCTTCTCGACCGCCGGGGACGTGGGCTGGACGAGTGAGTGGGCGGTCGCAGGCGAAGGGTCAGGCATCAAGCAGTTGAAGAGTCTGAGAACCGACGCCGAGGTGGCGGTCGTGCAGGTCGGCCGCGGCCGTGGCGCGGCGGCCCTGCACCGGATCGGGGCGATGCGGGTCACCCGGGTCGAGGTGGGCGGGGTGGTGCTGGCCTCGACCAGTGCACCCGTCGATCTCGCCGTCGATGCGAGCGAAGCCGGCCAGGTGGCGGTCGAGGTGACGGCGGACGTGGCCGGCAGCATCGAGTTGCGGATCGGTCGACGGGTGCGGTCGGCCGATGGCCGCCCGGTCCGGAACGGCCGCGACCCGCTCTCGATCGTGGTGGACGTTCCCGCCGGCCGTACCGATATCGTGCTGAACCGCTGACCCTGAGGAGTATCCACACCATGACGTCATCCGTCGATGCCGGGACCGCCCGCGCCATCAACGCCAACGAACTCGACCCGTACATGGCGGCGGCGCCGGGGTCGGAGCGGGAGCTGGCCTGGCTGTCCCCACGGAACGCGCCGTTCGAGGTCGACGGCCTCGGCTGGTACGCGACCGAGGGCATCTACCGCCGGCTCCCGGTGAACCCCGACTGGCCACTGCCCGAGGCGGTCGACCGGCTCGCCGACGCCACCGCCGGCGGCCAGCTGCGGTTCCGTACCGACTCCGCGGTGCTCGCGGTCAAGGTCGAGCTGGCCGGCCCGCCCAACATGAACCACATGCCGGCGACCGGGCAGTGCGGCGTCGACGCGTACGTCGGCGAGTGGGGTGCGCAGCGGTACTGGGGGACGGCCCGGCCGGTGCTGGACAGCTCCGACTACACCGCGATCGTGTTCGACGTCGACGCGAGCGAGATGCGTACGGTCACGCTCAACCTGCCGCTCTACCAGGGCGTGCGGGAGGTACTGATCGGCGTCGACCCCGGCGCGCAGGTGGCCGCACCGCCGCCGTTCACCGCTCCGGGACGGATCGTCGTGTACGGCACCTCGATCACCCAAGGCGGCTGTGCGACCCGACCGGGCATGGCGTGGCCCGGCATCGTGTCGCGTCGGCTCGGCCAGGAGGTGCTCAACCTCGGCTTCTCCGGCAACGGCAAGGGTGAACCCGAGGTGGCCCGCACCCTCGCGCAGTTGGACGACGTCGCCTGCTTCGTCCTCGACTACGAGACCAACGTGGCTGAGGCCGAGGACCTGCGGACCACGTTGACCGACTTCATCCCGATCCTGCGTGAACGGCACCCCGAGACCCCGATCCTGGTCGTCTCCAAGCCCGCGTTCCACCGGGAGGCGCACGCCGAACGACACCGGCAGGCCCGGATGGCACGCCGCGACATCCAGCGCGAGATCGTCGAACGGCACCGGGCCGCCGGTGACCGTCACGTCCACTTCCTCGACCAGGGCGACCTCGACATCGCCGAGGGGACCGTCGACGGGGTGCACCCCAGTGACCTCGGCTTCGTCCAGTTGGCCGACAGCATCGAGCCCGCCCTGCGGGAGGCGCTGGCCCGCTGATCACCGGGCATCGCGATCACCGGGCACCGCGATCACCACCCACCACGATGGTGGTCCGGCACGGGCGGACGGATAGGGTTCGGAGCATGACTCCGAGCCCCGAGCAGACCGCCGTACGCCCCGATGGTTCCCGGATCGACGGCCGCGCCGACGACCAACTGCGAGACGTACGGTTCACCCGCAACTGGCTGGACCACGCCGAGGGTTCGGTGCTCGTCGAGTTCGGGCGGACCCGGGTGTTGGTCGCGGCCAGTGTCAGCGAGGGCGTCCCGCGGTGGCGCAAGGGTTCGGGCCTGGGGTGGGTGACCGCCGAGTACGCGATGTTGCCGCGGGCGACCCACACCCGGTCGGACCGCGAGTCGATCAAGGGCCGGGTCGGCGGCCGGACCCACGAGATCTCCCGGCTGATCGGTCGCAGCCTGCGCGCCGTGATCGACTACACCGCGCTCGGCGAGAACACGATCCAGCTCGACTGCGACGTGCTGCAGGCCGACGGTGGTACCCGGACCGCGGCGATCACCGGCGCGTACGTGGCGTTGCACGACGCGGTGGAGCACCTGCGGGGCAAGAACGCGTTGGCGGGCGAGCCGTTGACCGGGTCGGTGGCGGCGGTGTCGGTCGGCGTCGTCGCGGGTCGGCCGATGCTCGACCTCGCCTACGAGGAGGACTCGGCGGCCGGCTCCGACGTGAACGTGGTCTGCGCCGGTGACGGCACCTTCGTCGAGGTGCAGGGGACGGCCGAGGGGGCCCGGTTCGACCGCGCCACCCTGGACGGGCTGCTCGACCTGGGCGCGGCCGGTTGCGCCCGGTTGACCGAGCTCCAGCAGGCGGCGATCGGGGCGTGACCGCGGAGCAGCCGACGGTGGTGCTGGCCACCCACAACGCCAAGAAGTTGATCGAGCTGCGGCGCGTGATGGCCGCCGCCGCCCCCGGTGTGAGGGTGCTCGGGCTGGCCGACGTCGCCCACTACCCCGAGCCGGCGGAGACCGAGTCGACGTTCGCCGGCAACGCGATCCTCAAGGCGACCGCCTGTACGGCCGCGACCGGGCTGCCGGCCCTGGCCGACGACTCCGGCATCGAGGTCGACGTGCTGAACCGGATGCCCGGTGTCCGCTCGGCCCGGTGGGCCGGTCCCGAGGGCGACGATGCCGCCAACAACGCCCTGCTGCTGCGGCAGCTCGCCGACGTCCCCGACGAGCGGCGGACCGCCAGGTTCCGGTGTGCGATGGCCTTCGTCCGGCCGGGGGCCGAGCCGGTTGTGCGCGAGGGGACCATGGAGGGGGCGGTGGTGACCGAGCCCGCCGGCCGTGGCGGTTTCGGGTACGACCCGCTGTTCCGGCCCGCCGGCGAGACCGTCACCACGGCCGAGCTGTCCCCGGAACGCAAGGACCAGATGTCCCATCGTGGCAAGGCGGTTCGTGAGATCGTACCGGTGGTGGTCGAGGCCATGACGGGTGAGCATTCGGAGGGACAGGCATGAGGATCTATCTGGATCTGCTGCAACGCATCCTCGACGAGGGCGTCGACCGCGGGGACCGTACGGGCACCGGCACCCGCAGCGTCTTCGGACACCAGATGCGGTTCGACCTGCGGGAGGGTTTCCCGTTGGTCACCACCAAGCGGATCCACGTGAAGTCGGTCGTCGGGGAACTGTTGTGGTTCCTCCGCGGTGACACCGACGTGTCCTGGCTGCACGAGAACGGCATCACGATCTGGGACGAGTGGGCCGACGAGCGGGGCGGGCTCGGGCCGGTGTACGGCTACCAGTGGCGGTCCTGGCCGGCTCCCGACGGCCGCCACATCGACCAGATCGCCGCGGTGATCGACTCGATCAGGCACAACCCGGATTCGCGCCGCCATCTGGTCAGCGCCTGGAACGTGGCACAACTGGACGACATGGCGTTGCCGCCGTGCCACACCTTCTTCCAGTTCTACGTGGCCGAGGGGCGGTTGTCGTGCCAGCTGTACCAACGGTCGGCCGACGTCTTCCTCGGGGTGCCGTTCAACATCGCCTCGTACGCCCTGCTGACCCACATGGTCGCCCAGGTGTGTGACCTGCAGGTGGGCGACTTCGTCCACACTCTCGGCGACGCCCACCTCTACCTCAACCACCTGGAGCAGGCCGAGCGGCAGCTGAAGCGCGACCCGCTGCCGTTGTCGAGGTTGCACCTCAACCCGGCGATCACCGACATCGACGGCTTCGGGCTGGCGGACATCGAGGTGCTGGACTACCAGCACCACAAGGGAATCAAGGCCCCGATCGCGGTCTGACCGGCCCACCGTCAGCCAGAGTTGATCATGGAAGAGTTGTCGTTCACGCCCATCGGCCCCGGTGAGGTCGTCGCGATCGCGGCCGTGCTGACCGACGGGGTGATCGGCGCCGACGGGGACCAACCGTGGTCGGACCCGGCCGACTTCGCCCGGTTCAAGCAGCTGACCCGCGGTCACGTGATGATCATGGGGCGGCGGACCTACGACGCGATCGGGCGGGCACTGCCGGGACGGCACACGATCGTGCTCACCCGCGACAGCGGCTGGCGCGCCCATGGCAAGGGGGCGGAGGCCGTACGGGTGGTTGACGGCCTCGACGCCGCGCTGGCCCTCGCCGCGACCACGTGGCCCGAGTCAGGGATCGGGATCCTCGGCGGCGGCGAGGTCTACCGCCTGGCGATGCCGGTGACCACCCGACTCGAGATCACCGAGGTGCCGCTGCGGCTGCCCGGCGACGTGACCTTCCCCGAGATCGACCCCCAGCAGTGGCGTGAGGTCGACCGACGTCCGTCCGACGGCTTCAGCTGGGTCACCTACCGGCGGGTCGCCGTCGATGGGCCAGACTGGCCCGCAACCACGTAGCCGGGAGGTCCAGATGTCAGGTCGCCATTTCGTCGCCGACAATGCCGAGGCCATCGCGCGCGGTGTCGCCGGATTCTGTGCCGTCCATGCCGATCTGGTGACCCTGCACGCCGAGCCGCGCTACGTCGCCCGGGCGACTCCGGCCACCGAGAAGGTCGGGCTGGTGTCGGGTGGCGGATCGGGCCACGAGCCGCTGCACGCCGGGTTCGTCGGCGAGGGGATGTTGGACGTCGCCGTCCCCGGTGAGGTGTTCGCCAGCCCGAGCGCCCGGCAGGTACGGGCCGCCACCGAGGCCGCCGACAACGGCCTCGGGGTGCTGCACATCGTGAAGAACTACACCGGCGACGTGATCAACTTCCGACTGGCCGCCGAGGCGTGCCGGGTGGCCGGGATCGACGTCGCGACGGTGGTCGTCGACGACGACGTCCCCGGGGCGGAGCGGGGCAGCACCCCGGGCCGGCGGGGCACCGTCGCCACCGTGGTCGTGGAGAAGGTCTGTGGTGCCGCCGCGGAGGGCGGCATGTTGCTCGACGACCTGCAGGCGTTGGGCCGTCGGGTGGTCGACGCCAGTCGCAGTGTCGGGGTCGCGATCGCCGCGGGCACCTCGTACGGCACGGGCGAATCGGCCTTCGACCTGGCCGACGACGAGATCGAGTTCGGGGTCGGCATCCACGGCGAGCGGGGCACCGACCGGGTCGCCGACGAGGGCCTGCCGGCGTTGGTACGGCGTTGCCTCGACACGATCGCCGACGACCGCGGAGGGCTGTCCGGTCGGCAGCTGTTGATCATCAACGGGCTCGGCTCCACCACACCGCTGGAGTTGTACGCGGCGTACGCCGAGGCCGCGTCGCAGCTGGCCGACCGTGGGGTGGACGTCGTCCGTGCCGTGGTCGACGACCTGGTCACCTCGCTCGACATGCGTGGGCTGTCGATCACCCTGGTCGCGATGGACGACGAACTGCTGCGCTGGTGGGACGAGCCGGCCCGGACGCCGGCCTGGCGGACCACGCCGACAGCGCCCCTACCGGCGCCACGGTCGGGGGCCACGGAGGTCGCCACGGGGGAGCGTCGCTCCGATGACCCTGCCGTCGACGACCGGGTGTCGACCTGGGCGGATCGGGTGGTGGCCGTGATCGATGCCGAGCACGCGGCCCTGGGTGACCTTGACCGGCGGGTCGGCGACGGTGACTTCGGGGACAACCTGGCCACGGCGGCCCGGCACTACGCCGCGGACCGGGCGGGCGGCAACCGGCTGCTGGCGCTGGCCGACGCGTTCTCCGCCATCGGTGGCAGCAGCGGCCCGTTGCTGGCGGTCTGGTTCTCCGCGATCGCGGCCAACCTGTCGGGCACGGTGGACGGGGCGGCCATCGCCGACGGGTTGATGGACGGGGCCACCGCCGTCCGGGAGCTCGGTGGCGCCGTGCCGGGTGACCGGACCATGGTCGATGCGATGGCGCCGGCAGCCGTGGCCGCGGCTGATCATCGGGACGGCTCCGAGGCGGCGGTGTGGGCTGCCGCCGCACACGCTGCCAGTGGAGCCGCGGACGGCACGTCGGACCTGGTCGCCCGCAAGGGCCGGTCGTCGTACCTGGGGGAGTCCGTACGGGGCGCCGCCGACCCGGGCGCGATCGCGGTGGCGCTGTTCCTCGAGGCGGCACGGGACGTGTTCTCCGACCACACCCCGTAGAGTTGTCCCGCTCGCCGAAGTGGTGGAACTGGTAGACACGCAGGATTTAGGTTCCTGTGCCTTCGGGTGTGCGGGTTCGAGTCCCGCCTTCGGCACCGAGCCCACTGATCCGGGAGGTCAGGATGGTCCGGGTGCTCCGAGAAGTCATGCGGTCAGTCGAGGCCGAGCTGGCGGCGCAGCCGCTCGACGTGCCCCTTCGCCCTCACGTTGTACTGCGCCCCGGCGATGGTCCCCTTGCCGGCCTCGTCGACGTCGATCACGAAGGTCGACCGGATGACGCCCTCGATCAGCTTGCCGTACAACATCTTCTCGCCGAACGCACCGTAGGCCGTCAGCGCCACACGCTCGGGATCGGACAACAGCGGGAAGGCGATCTGCTCCTTGTCGCGGAAGGCGGCCAGCTTCTCCGGCGAGTCGGGCGAGATGCCGAGCACCGCGAGCCCCGCCTCGGAGAACGCCGACAACGACGCGGTGAAGTCGATCGCCTGGGTGGTGCAGCCCGGGGTCATGGCGGCGGGGTAGAAGTACACGATCACCCGCTTCCCGGCGTGGTCGGCCAGGCTGGTGTCGTCGCCCCGGTCGTCGGAGAGGGTGAAGTCGGGCGCGGTGTCGCCGACCTTCAGTCGCGTACTCATGGCGCGCAGCATAGCGACCCGCGGCTGCCCGGGGCGGAGCCGGGCGCCCGGATTGGATACGCTCGTTGATCGTCGGGACGACCATCGTCCGATCGGGCCGCCGGCCCGCACCGCACCGGGAGGTTCCGTGGCAGACGAGCAGAAGAAGCCCGCGCGTACAGCAGCTGAGATCCAGAGCGATCTCGCCGCAGCGCGCAGCCGACTCGCCGCAGACGTGGCCGGGCTGATCGACGAAGTGCACCCCAACCGCATCAAGGAGCGGCAGATCGAGGGTGTGAAGAAGCTGGCCGCGGCCGAGGTCGACAACGCCAAGGCGCAGTTCGTCGACGCCGAAGGGCGACCCCGGATCGGGCGCATCATCGCCATCGCCGGTGCCGCCGTCGGCGCCGTGGCGTTCATCCTGGTGCTCCGCGCACTCGGGAACCGCGGTGGCGCGGCGTGAGTGATCCGGAACACCTGCCCATCCGGATGCTGCACGACCGGGTCCTGGTCGACCTGGAGACCGACCCCGGGGAGCGGCGCAGCGGTGGCGGGATCCTGATCCCCGCGACCGTGCAGATGGGCCGCCGGCTGGCCTGGGCCAAGGTCGTGGCCGTCGGGGCGAACGTACGGACGGTGCACCTCGACGACCGAGTGCTGTTCGATCCGGACGACCGCGCCGAGGTCGAGGTCCGCAACCACGACTACATCCTGCTGCGGGAACGCGACATCCACGCCGTCGCGGCCGAGCGGCTTTCCGAGGGCCACACCGGCCTCTATCTCTGACCGACGTTCGCCGTCGAGCCTGTCGAGACGCCGGTCGAGCTGGCCCTCACGCCCGTCGATCTGTCGAGACGTCCTCGACACGCCCGGGGCGCGTTGACACTCGTACAGCGGAGTCCGGGTAACAATTTGCTGCGAACTGGACCCGCGAACCCGCGATGAGGGATAACGTCAAGTCATCGGTGGCAACCGATGAGACACAGTGAGGATCGACGAATGTTCTTGCGACGAAACTCGAAACTGGCCGGCGCACTGGTGACTGCCGTCGCCGCCCTGACGATGACTGCGTGCAGCGGAGGCACGGTTCCCGAAGGACCGCCCGGCCAGGAAGGCTCCGAGAGCGCGGAGGCCGTGAACTTCGACGAGCGCGGTCCGATCAGCTTCGTGACCGGCAAGGACACGTCGGGGAACCTGCAGAACGAGATCGACATGTGGAACTCCGAGCATCCCGGTGAGGAGGTCAAGCTGATCGAACTCTCCGACGAGGCCGACCAACAGCGCCAGTCGATGGTGCAGAACGCGCAGACCGGTGGCACCGAGTACACCGTGTTGAACGTGGACGTGGTGTGGACCGCGGAGTTCGCCGCGAACGGCTGGATCGTCGAGCTGCCGGCCGACAAGGTCGACACCAGCGCGATGTTGCCTGCGACGGTCGAGTCAGCCACCTACTTCGAGCGGTTGTACGCGATGCCGGTCACCTCCGACGGTGGGCTGCTCTACTACCGCACCGACTGGATGCAGACCGCCGGGATCGACGCCCCACCGAAGACCTTCGCCGAGGTCAAGGAGGCCTGCGCGACGATCAAGGAGAAGGTGCCCGAGGCCAAGGACGCCGACTGCTACGGCGGTCAGTTCAACAAGTACGAGGGCTTGACGGTCAACGTGTCCGAGTTCGTGAACTCGGCCGGCGGCACCTTCGTCACCGAGGACGGCACCCCCGCGGCCAACAGCCCCGAAGCGGTCAAGGGCCTCACCGCCATGAAGGAGCTGTTCGACGACGGCACCATCCCCAAGGCGGCGATGACCTGGACCGAGGAGGAGAGCCGGCAGGCCTTCCAGGACGGCAAGCTGATGTTCCTCCGCAACTGGCCGTACGTGTACGCACTGGCCGAGGCGAGTGATGGGTCGTCCAAGGTGAACGGCAAGTTCGGGGTCGCGACCCTGCCCGGTGTCGACGGTCCCGGCGTGTCGAGCCTGGGCGGTCACAACTACGCCATCAGCTCGTTCGCCAAGAACAAGGGCACCGCACTGGAGTTCATGACGTGGATGGCCTCGGAGGAGCGGATGATCGAACGCACCAAGGCCACCTCGAATGCGCCGACCCGGGAATCCCTGTACACCAACGCGGAACTGACCAAGGAGTACCCGTACCTGCCGGTGCTGCTGGAGTCGATCCAAGGGGCACAGCCCCGACCGAAGGCGGTTCAGTACGGTGACGTGACGCTGGCCATCCAGGACGCCACGTACACCACCTTGCAGGGTACGCAGGAGCCGCAGGCGGCCTTCGACGGCCTGCAGGCCAAGCTGGAGGAACTGCTCAAGAAGTGATCGGACGGCCCGTCAGCCCGGACGGGGCTGACGGGCACCGGTCGGTGTGACCCGGTGGGCGCCGTGCCCCCGAGGTTCGGTTCACGAGGAGGTGGCCGGTGTCGACAACCCGTGCTGAGGCCGAGACGAAACCAACGAGGTCGACGAAGCCCACGAAGGTGAAGAAGAACCTGCTCAGCGACGGGCAGGGCCGACTGGCGGCAGCGCTGTTGTCGCCGGCGATGGCGGTGATCCTTGTCGTGGTGGGGATCCCCATCCTGCTGTCGCTGCGCGAGGCCTTCTTCAGGATCGAGCGCATCCAGAACCCGCAGACCGGGCGACTGCAGTCCTACGAGTACTTCGCGGGGCTGGACAACTTCACCCGCATCCTCACCCGACCAGACCTCGTCCAGGCCAACTACGGGCAGATGGACCGGTTCTGGAACGCCTTCCTCAACACCTCCTTCTTCACCCTCGTGTGCGTGTTGCTGGAGACGGTGATCGGGGTCGCGATGGCGGTGACGATGGCCCGAGCCTTCCGGGGGCGTGGGCTCGTCCGCGCCGGGATCCTTGTCCCGTGGGCGATCCCGACAATCGTGTCGGCGTTGATGTGGAAGTTGATCTTCGATGAGGCCGGCATCATGAACCAGGTGATCGGGCAGCACGTGCTGTGGCTGGCGGACGGGCCGCAGTCGTTCTGGGCGGTCGTGATCGCCGACGTGTGGAAGACCGCGCCATTCATCGGCCTGCTCACCCTGGCGGGATTGCAGACGATCCCCGCCGAGGTGTACGAAGCGGCGAAGGTGGACGGCGCAACGGCCTGGCAGTCGTTCGTACGGATCACGTTGCCGATGGTGCAACCGACGCTGGTGGTGGCCGTGCTGTTCCGCGCCCTCGACACGCTGCGGATGTTCGACCTGCCGGTCGGCCTGATCGGCATGGGCAAGTACTCGGTCGAGACACTGTCGATGTTCTCCTACCTCGAGGCCGACCAGAGTCGGTACGGGCCGGCTGCGGCCTACTCGATCCTGCTGTTCCTCTACATCGTGCTGGTCGCCTTCCTGTTCGTCCGGTTCCTCGGCGCCGACGTGATCGGTGACGACGAGGTCCGAGCCATCCGGGCCCAACGCAAGCGGGAACGGGCCCGGCGCAAGGCGACCAAGGCAGGTCCCGTACGGACCTCGGTGACCTCGGGAGACATGCCATGAGCGACGCAACCCACGAGGGTGATCAGCCCGTCGAGCAGGAGCGGACCACGGCCGAGGAGATGGCCCAGCTGAGCAAGCGGCGTCGGTCGCCCAAGGACTGGGCCATCCTGATCGCCGGCATCCTGGGCATGGCGGTGATCGTGATCTACTGCATCCTGCCGTTCTACTGGATGGTCGTGTCGTCGCTGCGGCTGCCGAGCATGGGCCGCAGCACCGACCTAGTGCCGAACCCACCGTCGGTGGAGAACTACGTCGCGGTGTTCGCCGGCAACAACAACTTCACCCGGGCGCTGCTCAACTCGGTGATCGTCTCGGTCACCACGACCCTGTTGACGTTGATCTTCGGCATCATCGCCAGCTATGCCCTTGCCCGGTTGCGCTTCGCGTTCAAGGGCATCGTGCTGGCCATCGTGATCGCGACCTCGATGTTCCCCGGCATCACGCTGCTGATCCCGCTGTTGAAGATGTTCACCGGCCGCTACACATGGTTCCCGTTCAACTGGATGAACACCTACCAGGCGTTGGTCCTGCCGAGCCTGTCGTTCGCGTTGCCGCTGTGCATCTGGAACCTGACGGCCTTCTTCCGGCAGTTGCCGGTCGAGCTGGAGCAGGCCGCCATGGTGGACGGCTGCACGCCCGGCCAGGCGTTCCGCAAGATCATCCTGCCGCTGGCGGCGCCCGGCGTGTTCACCACGGCCATCATCACCTTCATCGCCGTGTGGAACGAGTACATGATCGCCTTGCGGTTCGGTCAGGACACCGACATGAACACCGCGACGGTGGCGATCTCGAAGTTCACCGGCATCTCCGGCTTCGACACCCCGTACGGCACGATCATGGCTGCCGGCGTGATCGTGACGGTGCCCTTGCTGGTCGGGGTGTTGGTGTTCCAGCGACGGATCGTGGCCGGACTCACCGCGGGAGGCGTCAAGTAGGGCAGGGATCCCTCGGGCCGCGGAGTAGTCGTGCCAGGGGCGGGAGCGCCGGCGAAGGCGCCGATTCTGTCGGTGGCAGACCTTAACTTCTTTCCACAGGGGTGACACGGAGTCCCCACTCGGGGAGGAAAACCCACCATGTCAGCAGCACAGCCGCCGCCCGGCCCGCAGCAGCAGTTCCCGTCCGGACCACCGGGGCCGGCCACGCCGCCGGCGCGTTCGTCGATCAAGCGCTTCGGCTGGTTGGCCCTCGTCATCGCTACTGGGCACGGCTCAAGAACGACTCTGGTGAGTTCGGGGCGATCATCGCCAACGACAACCTGGTTGCGGGTGCCAAGGGGTCGCTGACCATCGCCGCGACCGACAAGTGGCTCTTCCCAGATGAGGGTGTAGGTCGGTCTGGCGCGTCGGTCCGTGGATAGAGGTCGAGGTCTTCCGACGATGGAGGTTCCTACGCCGTCCATCCGAAAGACCTCGACGTGTCCGACGCTACCCCGCCGGCCGGCTTCGGCCGTCCTGACCTGACCACCTTCGCTCGACTCGATGGCCTCGGCCTGAGCGTGGTCGGGCAACGACTTGAACTGGATCGTGCTGTCCTCGCGTGCCGCGTGGTTGAGCCAGATCAATGGTGCCGACGCTGCGGCAGTGAAGGCGTTGCTCGTGACACCGTGATCCGGCGTCTGGCCCACGAGCCGCTGGGTTGGCGGCCGACCGTGCTGGAAGTCGCCGTACGTCGCTACCGCTGTGCCGGCTGTGGGCACGTGTGGCGCCAGGACACCAGTGCCGCGGCCGAACCACGCGCGAAGCTGTCGCGGGTCGGGCTGCGGTGGGCGCTGGAAGGGATCGTGGTCGCCCACCTCACCGTCGCCCGCGTCGCTGACGGGCTTGGGGTCGCGTGGGACACCGCGAACAACGCGGTTCTGGCCGAAGGCAAGCGGCTGCTGATCAACGACCCGACGCGGCTCGACGGTGTGAAGGTTATCGGTGTTGATGGCACGTGTGGCGCCACACCAAGCGTGGCGACAAGTACGTCACCGTGATCATCGACCTCACCCCGGTGCGTGACGGAACCGGCCCAGCCAAGCTTCTCGACATGGTCCAGGGCCGATCCAAGGCCGCGTTCAAGACCTGGCTCGCTGACCGGGACGACGCCTTCCGCAACGCGGTCGAGGTCGTCGCGATGGACGGGTTCACCGGCTTCAAGACCGCCGCCGCCGAAGAGGTCCCCGACGCGGTCGCGGTGATGGATCCCTTCCACGTCGCCCGGCTCGCTGGGGATGCGCTGGACCGATGCCGACGCCGGGTCCAGCTCGCGATCCATGGCCACCGTGGGTTCAAGAACGACCCGCTCTACAAGTCACGACGGACGCTGCACACCGGCGCGGACCTGCTCACCGACAAGCAGATCGACCGGCTGCGCGCACTCTTCGTCGATGACATGCACGTCGAGGTCGAGGCGACCTGGGGCATCTACCAGCGGATGATCACCGCCTACCGCCACGAACACCGACCTCGTGGTCGTGAGCTGATGGACAAGGTGATCACCGACCTCAGCGCCGGCGTCCCGAAGGTCCTCACCGAGCTCATCACTCTGGGACGGACGCTGAAGAAACGCGCGGCCGACGTGCTCGCCTACTTCGACCGCCCCGGCACGAGCAACGGGCCGACCGAGGCGCTCAACGGACGACTTGAGCACCTCCGCGGCAGCGCGCTCGGGTTCCGCAACCTCACCAACTACATAGCCAGGAGCCTGCTCGAGACCGGTGGGTTCAGACCCCAACTCCTACACCCTCGATTGGGATGAGCCTGATTCGTACCCGCAGTACCGATGGCCGGGCTCACGTCGTGGGGCTCTCCCTCGGTGGCCTGGTGGCGGTGCAACTGATCCACCGTCACCCCGACCTGGTTCGGACGTGCACCATCAGTGGTGCTGCGGCGACCGGGTACGCATGGTGGGAGCGGCTGGTCATCGGGGTCCAGGTGCCGCTGTGGCACCGCCACTGGTACTGGGCCGCGCAAGCTGCGGCTTTTCGGATCCCGGCGGACGCGCGGGACCTGTTCGCCGCCACTGCGGCCGCCGCCAGCCCCGAATCCAACCGCCGGATGTTCCGTGAGGTCATCGCCGGTGCCATGCCCGTCGGGGACTTCCGCTACACCGGGCCGCTCCTGGCTGTCGCTGCCCAACATGATGTCGCGTCGATCCACCGCGCGTTCGGTCCGCTGCGTGACCGGCTTCCGCAGTTGCTCACGTGGCAGGCCGCCGGTGTGCACCACCCGTGGAACGTCGAGGACCCGGAACTCTTCACCCGCATGGTCCGCACGCACGCCGAGACGGCCACGTGGCCCGATGCCCGGGCTTGACCGGACCAGCGCGGGTCGCGCACCGGTCAGTCCGGGTCGCTCTCGGATGTCGCCTGATCCTCGTGGCTGCGGCGGAGCAGGCGCCAACCGCCGCTGATCGCGACCGCGACGCCGAGCCCGCCGATGACGACGCCGACGAAGAGTCCCAGGTGGAGTGGGCTCATCATTTCGGCACCCGTGCCGGCGCCGAAGGTGGTGCCGACCAGGAAGCCGAACAAGGGGGCGAGGACGGCGACGCACAGCCCGAGGATGAGCGTCCACAGCCCTGGGGCCAGCGGCTCCAGCACGACGGGACGTCCCGGTGCGGGGAGGTCGGAATCATCGTGAGACGTCATGGTTCAGCCCTTTCGGTGAGATGCGGCCGTCGTCCATGGCGGTCAGGAACGGCTTGACGATGTCCATCGGCAGCGGAAAGACGACGGTCGAGTTCTGGTCGGCGCCGAGCTCCAACAACGTTTGCAGGTAGCGCAGTTGCAGGGATCCGGGGGCCTCGGCCAAGATCGCGGCCGCGTCTCGCAGCTCCTCGGCGGCCTGCAGCTCGCCGTGGGCACTGATCACCTTGGCCCGGCGCTCCCGCTCGGCCTCGGCCTCGCGCGCCATCGCGCGCTGCATCAGCTCCGGGATCTCCACGTCCTTGATCTCCACCACCTCGACCTCGACCCCCCACGGTTCGGTCTGTGCCGCGATCGAGGTCCGCAGGTCCTCGTTGAGGTCCGAGCGGTGGGCGAGCAGCGTGTCCAGGTCGGCCCGGCCGACGACGGACCGCAGCGTGGTCTGGGCGATCTGCGACGTGGCGACGGCGTGGTTCTCCACCGCCATCACCGATCGCTCGGGATCGACCACCTTGAACAGCACGACCGCGTTCACCCGGGCGGTGACGTTGTCGCGCGTGATCACCTCCTGCGGTGGGATGGTCAAGGTGATCACCCGCAGCTCCACGCGGACCAACGAGTCCAGCCCGGGCAGCAGCAGGACCGGCCCCGGCCCCAGCGGGCCACGGATCCGGCCGAGCCGGAACACGATCGCCCGCTCGTACTCACGGATGATGCGCAGCCCAGCGGCGAGCAACCCCGTGAGCGCCAGCACCGCGACGACGACGATGATCACGACCTGCATCACGACCTCCCGGGCCGGTCTCGGCGAGCGTCGGAGCGATACGTCGTCCGTCGTGCCCGGTGCGCCAGCGCCGCCTGCGTACGGGCGTCGTCATTGTCGTCCGCGGCGGCGAACAGCACCCCGTCGGGGTCCACCTGGCTACGGCGCAAGTGCGACCACAGGGGGAGCGAGGCGAGGATCACGAGCACGGCCGTGCCGACCAGGATCGCGACCTCCATCGTCGGCGGCCCACTGAGCGCGGCAGCAACCGGCCACACGATGGCCAGCACGGCAACGGTGCAGGCGATCCCACGATGGAACCGGGCCGACTCCGAGTTGGGCCACGGGTCGACCGGTCGTTGCACCTCGCGGCCACTGTCCGATGTCGTACAGGAGTCGCGGACGGGGCAGGCGTTGCACACCGACGGCTTGCCGCGGTAGCGCATCACCCGGTTGTCCGGATCGAACGACTGGGGCCACAGCCACTGGTCCTCGGGACACTGCCACGCGTCGTGGTCGGCGTGATAGACGAAGCCGCCACGCCGTTGCTGTTCGACGTTGCGGGCCGCACGCTTCGACATCGTGTCGATCCCGTACGCGACCATGATCAACACGACGGCGTAGCCGACGGCGAACCAGGTCTGGGGAGCGAACGATCCGAGCTGGTCCATGATCAACCCTGCTTCAGGCCGGTACGGTCGTGGCGGGCCTGCTCATGTTCCTCGACGAACAGTGTCTCGGGCTCCAGGGTGTGGGTGCTCGCCTTGATGCCGTGGCGAACCCCGAGCCAGGTGATCCACAGGAACGGCAGGATGCCGCCGACCAGGAAGACGACGTCGCCGGGCATCCGCAGCCACTCCAAGATCGCGTTGCCGGGTTGGGAGATGTAGCCCAGCGTGCGGGCCTCGTAGTAGCCGTCGTTCACCGAGTACCACAACTGCATCACGCCCAACGGCAGCAAGGTGGCGAACACCATCCACGCCAGGCCGATGTTGAGGCACCAGAACGACACCTTCGCCAGCCGGTCCGGCCATCGGGTCGCCGGGATGATGTAGCGCAGCGCGAACAGCGCCAGTCCCACCGCGAGCATCCCGTACACGCCCATCATGGCGCCGTGCGCGTGGTTGGCGGTCAGCGCCGTGCCGATCTGGTAGTACGAGATCACCGGCAAGTTGATCAAGAAACCGAACACGCCCGCCCCCACGAAGTTCCAGAAGCCCACGGCGACCAGGAACATCACGGCCCAACGATGGGGGAACGGAGCGCTGCTGCGCGACTCCTGCCGGGCGCCCAGTTGCAGGAACGTCCACGCTTCCACGGTGAGGAATGTCAGGGGGATCACTTCCAGGGCGGAGAAGAACGCGCCGAGCGCCATGTGCTCCACCGGGGTGCCGGAGAAGTAGAGGTGGTGCATCGTGCCGAGCACGCCGCCGGCGGAGTAGAGGATCACGTCGAGGAAGATGATCTGGATCGCGATCTGGCGTCGAACGACGCCCAACATCACGAAGATGTAGGCCACCATCACGGTGGTGAACAGTTCGAGGAAGTCCTCCACCCACAGGTGCACCACCCAGAACCGCCAGAACTCGGCCACGGTGATGTGGGTCTGGGTGCCGGCCAGCAGGCCGACGGCGTAGAAGCCGGGGATGGCCAGACCGGAGTAGAAGAACAGCCACGGCATGTTGAACTTGCTCTCGGTCTTCAACCGCGACCGGATGGCGCGGAACACGATGGCGATCCACAAGAACAGCCCGATCACCAGCAGGATCTGCCAGAACCGTGGCAGGTCGAGGTACTCCCACTGTTGGTCGAAGAAGATGGACCCCTTCGCCCATTCCGCGCCGAAGGTGCTGATCGCCGTGCCGGTGAGGGTGCCGGCGACGACCAGCGCGAGGGCGGCGAGCAGCCCGATCGCCAACCAGGACTGACGTTTCGGTTCTCGACCGGAGATGATCGGGGCCAAGAAGATGCCGGCGGCGAGGAACGAGGCCGCCGTCCACAACAACGACAGTTGGACGTGCCAGGTGCGGGCCAGGTTGAACGGCAGCAGTTGCGCCAGATCGAGCCCGAAGAAGCTGCTGAGGTCGGCGCGATAGTGCTCAATGGCCGCGCCCAGGGTGGCCTGCAACAAGAACATCAGGGCGACGACGAGGAAGAACCACGCGGTCACCTTCTGCGACGGGGTGATCTTGACCTGGCCCGGCTGCAGGAACTTCAGCGCCGGAGCCTCGGAACCGTGCCAACCGATCCGGCGGCTCCACCGTCCGTACAGGGCGAACAGGGCGCCGGTCCCGGCGAGCAGGGCGACCAGTGACATCCCCGACCAGACGAGGATGTCGGCGGTCGGGGTGTTGGCGACACGGCTCTCGGGTGGCCAGTTGTTGGTGTAGGAGTAGTCGTGCCCCGGCCGTTCGGCCGCCGCCGCCCACGCGGTCCATGCGAAGAAGGCGGTGAGGTCGTGGATCTCCTCGGGATCGGTGATCAGGTTGGGCAGCAGACCGTACTTCGTCGTCGGCTCACCGAAGATGGTGGCGTAGTGCTCCCGGAGGTGTTCGAAGGCGGCCGCCTGCTCGGGGGTGAGGGTCAAGATGCCGGACTGTTCGTCGTACCGGTTGGCTCGCATCATCTCGACCGTCGCCGCGGCGGGCTCGGTGACCCCACTGTCGCGAAGCTGCTCGGTGATGAAGTCGCTCGACAGCCGCAGGTACTCGGCGGTGTAGTCAGGGCCGAGGTAGCCGCCGTGGCCCATCACCGAGCCGTACTGCTGCAGACCCCGGCGCAGGAAGATCTGCTGCCCACTGGTGATGTCCTCGGCGGTGTAGATCACCTCATCGGACTCGGTGACCACCTGCTGCGGCTGCGGCATCGAGTCGGTGTAGGTGCGATAGGCGAGGATGCCCATCACCAAGAAGCCGAAGATCAAGACCAGGGCGACGCCTTGTACCCATCCCTTGGAGATGGTGATCTTGGTACGTCCGCCCGCGGCATCCTCGTCGATCGAAGGTTGGGCATCCTGCGACATCGTCGTTCCCCTGTCACTCAGCTACGCGGCTCGATCCGGGCGCTTGAGCGAAACGTAAGAGGCCTGAAATCAGGGACGGGAGCGGTTCGACCGGATCAATTCAGTCAGCGTCGGTGCCCCGCGTGTCGCGCAGTCGGACCAGACAGGTCCGGGGGGTGACGAATGGCTGCAACTCGTCGAGCTCCAGCGGTCCGGGGACTTGGGCCAGGATGTCTTGCAGCAGCCGGGCATGGACCGAGCAGGCAAGCTGCTGATCCTCGGCGACGATCCGATGGTACGGGCACGGCACCAAGGTGGCGGCCAGGTTCGCCTCGTCCACCACCGGGTCCAAGCCGGTGTCGTCGAGATGCTCATACACCATGTCCAGTTGCTGTACGGCTTCGGGACTCAGCTCACGCGCCCCGGTCGACGCGGTGCTGGTCGGGTAGAGCCGGCGCAGCAGGTCGCCGTTGCGGCGGGCCCGTTCGACGCGGTCGAGGGCGACCGCGTTGCGTTCGGGGTCGTCGACCGGATAGTAAACCTTCGGCGGCCGGCCACGAGCTCCCGTCGGCTTCGACGCCGACGCGACGAGGCCCTCCGCCACCAGCACCTTCAGGTGGTCCCACACCGTGTTGGTGTGCAGACCCGTCTGCGAAGCGAGCTGGCTCAGCGTGACTCCCGGGTGCTCCTGGACGGTGGCCAGCACGCGGACCCGGCTCGAGTCCGTGAGGCCGCGGTAGTCAGTGGTCCGGCGGGGCATCCCTCCATTGTGACGCACCGTCTGGAACGGTGCCCACGCGATCCAAGCCCGTCAGGCGGCCGCCCGGTGAGCAGTGAACAACACCTCGACGCAGTTGTGCAGGCTGAAGCCGGCGCCCCCACCGATGGGCATCGCTGGGGCGGCGTCACGGTGGCGTGGACCCGTGACGTGCTGGTAGCCCCGGTGCAGCTCACGTTCCCGGTCGGCGCGCTCTGCTTGACGGCGATCGTGGTCGGCGATCAGGGCGGTGCGTCCTTCTTCGGCCAGCCGTCGTGCCTCACCGGTGAGTGGGCGGTCGTCATGGTCGGACAGCCGGGGCAGGACGAGTCTGAGGTCGGCTCCGTGGACGGTGGGCAGGATGGTGCTGCCGTCCGGCCGGGCGAAACGCCAGCGGCTGGGGTTGTCCACCCCCGGCAGTGGCACCTGCCGAGGGGTGATCGTGACCCCGCCCTCGTGCACGGCGGTGTGGTGGTGCTGACACAGCAGGATGAGGTTGGCCAGATCGGTGGGCCCGCGGTCGAGCCAACTGATGATGTGGTGGATCTTCAGGTTGCGGGCACGCAGGCACCCCGGAAACTGGCAGGCGGTGTCGCGCACCATGAGGGCGCGACGCTGCGCCCGGGAGCCGAGCCGTCGGGTCCGGCCGAGGGCAAGGGGCTCGCCATCGAGGTCACGGATCAGACCGAGGACCAGAGCGTCGCACGTCAGCCGTCGGTCGGTGGCCGGTTCAAGATTGCCGTGGCCTTGGACCCGACAGGTGCGGGCGGCCAGCGGTTCGCTGGACGGAGGGTCAGTGGACGGAGGGTCGGTCGGAACCTCGCCCATGGTCGGAACCTCGCCCATGGTCGGAACCTCGTGCATCGGTGGCGTCACCGCTCCCGCGGGAGCGTCTCGCGCGTAGTCCTCGGTCGTCTCGCCCGCGACGAGCTGGCTGGCGTTGACGTCGATCACGACCATGGTGCGGTCCTCGCCGGAGTGCTGATCGGGTGAGCTGTTCAGGTAGTGGTTGGCGATCTCGACGAGCCCGTCGATGCGGGAGCGGCGTTGGCGGTCGGCGTGACTCTCCTGCGCATCGGCCGGTGGCACGATGTCGCCGTCAACCGGGTCGGCGACAGTGTGGGCCGCCGCGGCGGCCTCCAGGGCGGCGACGACGGCCGCACCCTGTTCGGGGGTGAGGACCGCAGTGATGGCGACGCAGCCGTCGTCCCTGTTGCGCCACGTCACCTTGGTCCGCGCCTCGCGTTCGACGTGAGTGCCCGGTTGCGCGCGGTAGGCGGCAACCGTCCGGTCTAGTTGGGATGCCGTGGCATGTCGTGCCAGCTCCAACAGTGTCGACTCGTCGTGGTCGTCGACCAACCGGGTGAGGCTGCGCACCTTGGAGTACGACAGCGTGCCGGCCTCGAACCCGGCGCGGGTCTGTGGCATCCGACGCAGCGCGCGGGCGATGCGCACGTGTTCTCGGGCGGTGCTCGGCGCCATCGAACACGCCCAGGAGAGCCAGTGGGCCACCGACGTGAGGTCGTGCCACCAGCGCACCGCTCCGGTGGCGTCGAACTCGCCGACCAACCGCAGTAGTGCAGCCTGGTAACGGGGCTCTTCCCAGATGAGGGTGTAGCGCGGCTGTGAGGTAGTCGGCCTGTGTCGGTCCCGGGGCGTGGGTCGGGGTCTCCCGAGGATGGAAGTTCTGACGCTGTCCATCCGGAAGACCCCGACGTGCCTGACGCTACCGCGCGGGCGGGCTTTGCCCGCCCTGACCTGACCGCCTTCTGCCGACTCGACGACCTCGGACTGGAGGTCACCGGCCAACGGCTCGACCCCGACCGCGCGGTGCTGACCTGCCGCGTCATCGAACCGGATCTGTGGTGTCGGCGCTGCGGTTGCGAGGGCATCCCGCGTGACTCGGTGCCCCGCGAGCTCGCGCACGAGCCCTTGGGCTGGCGACCCACGACCCTGATCGTGACGGTTGGGCGGCGCAAGTGCACTGGCTGCGGCTACGTCTGGCGCCAAGACACCAGCGCGGCGGCTGAGCCGCGGGCCAAGCTGACCCGGACCGCGATGCGGTGGGCGTTGGTCGGGATCGTGGTTCAGCACCTGACCGTTGCGCGGGTCGCCGAGGGACTCGGGGTCGCGTGGGACACCGCGAACAGCGCGGTCCTGGCCGAAGGCAAGCGGCTCCTGATCAACGATCCCGACCGGTTCGACGGCGTCGCCGTGATCGGGGTCGACGAGCACGTGTGGCGTCACACCCGCAAGGGCGACAAGTACGTCACCGTGATCATCGACCTCACCCCGGTCCGCGACGGCACCGGCCCCGCACGCCTGCTCGACATGGTCGAAGGACGCTCCAAGGCCGCGTTCAAGACCTGGCCCGCCGACCGGCCACAGGCATGGCGTGACGGTGTCGAGGTGGTCGCGATGGATGGGTTCACCGGCTTCAAGACCGCCGCAGTCGAAGAGCTGCCCGACGTCGTGACCGTGATGGATCCCTTCCACGTGGTCCGCCTCGCCGGCGAGGCCCTCGACGAGTGCCGGCGTCGGGTCCAGCTCGCGATCCACGGCCACCGCGGCAGGAAGGGCGACTCCCTCTATGCCGCGCGGAGGACGCTGTGCACTGGCGCGGACCTGCTCACCGACCGCCAGATCGATCGGCTCGCCGCGCTGTTCGACACCGCGATCCACGGCGACGCCCATGTCGAGGTCGAAGCGACCTGGGGCGTCTACCAGCGGATGATCGCCGCCTACCGCCACGAAGACCGCCGGCGTGGTCGCGAGCTGATGACCAAGCTGATTGCCGACACCAGCGCCGGCGTCCCGAAGGCGCTGATCGAGATCACCAAGCTCGGCCGCACCCTGAAGAAGCGTGCCGCCGACGTGCTGGCCTACTTCGACCGGCCCGGCACCTCCAACGGTCCGACCGAGGCCATCAACGGACGACTCGAACACCTGCGCGGCTCCGCGCTCGGGTTCCGCAACCTCACGAACTACATCGCCAGATCACTGCTGGAAACCGGAGGCTTCAGACCCCAACTACACCCTCGATTGGGATGAGCCCGACAAGTTCGTCGAGTTCAACGGAGGCTGCACCTGGGTCAAGGCCTGACCCGTGCGAGTGGCCGGTCCGGCAGTTCGGGGGGACGCCGGGGGCCACAACACCGAACAGCCCCGACCGGGACCGGTCGGGGCTGTTCCACAGCTGTACGCCACGAGGGACTCGAACCCCCAACCCGCTGATTAAGAGTCAGCTGCTCTACCATTGAGCTAGTGGCGCCTGCACGCCGGGACGTCTCTCACGTCCGGCACGACGGTTAACTTTACAGGCCGGACCGGTGGAACGGAAATCCGTTGGCCCTGCGGTTCGTTGCCGAGGCTTCACCGGTCCTGACGGCGTGGATTGGAGTCGAACGGGCCGACCGAGCTGGAGCCCCGCCCGGGTGACGAGGCGAGGACCAGCGCCCGGTCGATCACCCCGCAGCGGTCCGCCCATCGGTGCCAGGCCGCCGCCAGTTCCAGCACCAGCTCCGGGTTGTGGGCCGACAGGTTGTGCAGCTCGGTGCGATCGGCCGCCATGTCGAACAACTCCCAGCCCTGACCGTACTTGCGCACCAGCTTCCACCGGCCCCGCCGGATCGCCGCGTTCCCCTCGTGCTCGAAGTACAGGTCGCGATCGGCCACCGGCCGCCCCTGCCACCCGTCCCACATCGAGGTGCCCTCTGGGGCTGGTACGTCGTGGCCCTCGCGAGTGTCCGGGTAGGAGGCCCCGGTGATTTCCAGCACGGTTGCCATGATGTCGGGCAGTTGACCCGGGGTGTGGTCGATCCGCCCACCTGCCAGCCGCGCCGGCCAGTGCGCGATCAGCGGGGTGGCGATGCCGCCCTCGTGCACCCAGTGCTTGTACTCCCGGAACGGGGTGTTCGACACGTTTGCCCAAGCGACGCCGTACGAGGTGTAGGTGTCGTCTGCGCCCGGCACGATCTCGGGCACGTTGCCGCGCCGCACCGGGAGTCCAGCCGGGGTACGGCGGTCACGATCGAGCGGGCGGACCGGTGCTCGCGGGTCGAACTCCTCGGCGCAGCCGCCATTGTCGGACAGGAACACCAGCAAGGTGTTGTCGAGCCGGCCGGTGTCCCGCAACGCCTGCACGACCCTTCCCACGGCTGCGTCCATCAGGCTCACCTGGGCTGCATAGACCGCCATCCGGCGGGCCTGCCAATCCTGTTCGGCGGCGGCCTCCCATGCCGGGACGGCCGGGTCGCGGTCGCTGGTCTCCCAGTCCGGGGCGAGCAGTCCGAGCTCGATCTGCTTCGCGTGGCGCTGGCGGCGGAGGTCATCCCAGCCGACGTCGTACGTGGCGCGGTACGGCTCGACCGCCGCCTCCGGTGCGTGCAGCGGCCAGTGGGGTGCGGTGAAGGCGACGTAGCAGAACAACGGATCATCCGGCTGGGCGGCGTGGTGGTCGGTGACGAAGCCGGCCGCGCGCTCACCGATCTCAGTGGTCAGGTAGAAGTCGTCGGCGAACTCGGTGACCGGCTGACCCTCGTCGGAGATCGACTGCGGCTGGAAGTAGCTGGTCGCGCCCGCCAGCATCGCGTACGACCGGTCAAAACCGCGCTGGGTGGGCCAGGCGCCGTCGGGGGTCTGGATGCTGGGGGTCAGGTGCCACTTGCCGGAGTGGTACGTGCCGTAGCCGGAGTCGCGCAGCACCTCGGCCATCGTCACACAACGCTCGCTCAGCCGGCCCGGATAACCCAACGGCTCCTGCGGTTCGACCAGCACGCCGATCCCGGTCTGGTGCGGGTGCAGGCCGGTCAGCAGCGATGCCCGGGCCGGTGTGCAGCGTGCGGTGTTGTAGAACTGCGACATCCGGACGCCGCGCTCGGCCAGTGCGTCCAGGTGTGGTGTCGCGATCTCGCTGCCGTAGCAGCCCAGGTCGGAAAAGCCCATGTCGTCAACCAGGATCACGACGACGTCTGGTGTTGAGGTCATGCCTCACTCTTGCAGATCCGGCGCCCCGTCTTCGGGTGACCTTGCCGAGGACTCAGCGTCGGACGGCGGCGATCCGTTGCCGGCGGAGTTCGGTGATCTCGGGGGAGACCAGCGGTGCCAGCTCCTGCTCGAGCGCCAGTTCCAGCACGTGGTCGGCCAGGGCGGGGTTGCGGGCCAGGACGGGGCCGTGCGGGTAGGTGCCGATCACCTTGCCGTTCACCGCACCTTCGGTACCGTCACCGCAGTTGCCCACGCCGACCTCGACTCGGGCCAGCGGCTTGGCTGACGGTCCGAGCTGGGTGTGGCCGCCGTGGTTCTCGAAGCCGGTCAGGAGAGCGTCGTCGCCAGTACGGCCCTCCCATCGGGTGAGGATCTCGCCGACGGCGCGGTTGGCCCCTCGGGTGGTGCTCACGTCGAGCAGCCCCAGGCCCTCGACCACCTCGTCGTCGGCGCCGATGGTGAACCTGTTGCCCATGATCTGATAGCCCGCACAGACCGCGAACACCGCTGCTCCCCGGTCGACGGCACGGTGCAACCCGCCGTCGGCGACCAGGGTACGGACCGCGGTCACCTGGGCGCCGTCCTCGCCGCCGCCGAGCAGGTAGACCTGCGCGTCGTCGGGCAGTGGGTCACCGGGCTCGACGATGCTCAACCGGCACGGGATGTCGCGCCACTCCAGCCGGCGCCGCAGCACCATCGCATTGCCCTGGTCGCCGTAGATTCCCAACAGGGACTGGTAGACCAGCACGACGTGGACCGGTGCGCTCATCACAGGCCCCCCATCTTGCGGAGGCGTTGGAACGGTGTGTAGGTCGAGATCACGTCGACCGGCTCCGGATGCCCGGTGAGGGCCTCGGCCAGGCCGGGCACACAGCGATGCTCCACCCCGGCGTACAGCAGCCGGACCGCCAGGTCGTGCGCCCGGGGGCCGGTGGCGATCACCGTACGGCCCTGCAACTGCTCGTACTCGACGTCCCACAGCCACGACAGGTCGCGCCCGTCGGCGGCGGCCGCGTTGATCGCCAGCACCACCGTCGGGGTCTGGGCCAACGGCAACGACTCGGCCCAGCCGGCCGGGTTCTTCGCCAACAGCAGCCGTACGGTGCTCCCGGCGATGGTGGTGGTCGCGAACCGGCCCGCCGGAGAGGTCACCGTGCGCATCCCGGCGAGCGCGGTGGCGGTGTCGACCCCCATCGCGGTCGCCGCCGCCAGCGCACAGGCTGCGTTGCCGATGTTGAACCGACCCGGCACCTGGAGTTCTGCGGCGAGCTCGGTGCCGTCGGGAGCGATGATCAACTCACCGCGGACCTGCCAGTCACCGCTCGGCTGGGCGAGGTCGCAACCGGGGCACGACCAGTCGCCGCCCTCGCCGTCGGGACTGTCGTCCGGCTCGGTGCGGCGCAACATGGCCCCACACTCGGGACAGAGCACGGCGTCGGCCTGCCAGGTGGCCTCGGTGTCGACCCACACCACGCGACGTGCGCCGCGGCAGGCCCAGACGATCAACGGCTCGTCGGCATTCGCCACCACCAACGGCGCGTCGTCGCCAGCGGCAGCCAGAGCGTCCCGCCAGTCGCGGGCGAGCCGCTTGATCTCGTGGTTGCGGTCGAGCTGGTCGCGGCTGAAGTTCAACAGCACAAGGACTTCCGGGCGACCCAGCCGCACCAGATCAGGGACCACCCGCTCGTCGGTCTCCAAGATCGCCAACTCGGCACGCGGGGCCGCGCTGAGGGCGGAGGCGATGCCATAGTGCAGGTTGGCGCCGTCGGCGTTGGTCACCACGGCGTCGACACCGGCGCCACCGGGGCGCTCGGCCCACGCCCGAACCGCAGCGTTCAGGAAATGGGTTGTGGTCGTCTTGCCGTTCGTTCCCGACACCGACGCGATCCGGCGTCCCGCCAGCAGCTTCGCCAGCGCCTCCGGGTCGAGCCGCATCAACACCTGGCCTCGGATCGACGCTCCTGACCCGCGGCCGGCCATCCGAGACCCGAACGCCGCGAGGCGTCCGGCGGCAGTCGCCAGGCCCAGCCGCAGCCCGCGCCGGCGGCTGCCGGTCGCCGAGGACGGACTCATGCGTCGTCTGTCCTGCCGGGCCGCGTGCCGAGCTCGATCGTGGGCTCGTCGGTCATGCGTTCGTCGGTGGTGTCGCGTTCGTCGGTGCTGTTGCGTTCGTCGGTGCTGTTGCGTTCGTCGGTGCTGTCAGGCCGCGTGCCCGACCCGGCCGAACGGGGGGCCTGGAGGACCCCCTCGACGGTCGGGACCGGCCGTTCCGCCTCCGGGTAGGTCGAGAACGCGTCAGTCGAACTCATCCCGAACGCGTGCTGCCGGCCGAGGGCGTCGCCGTACGGGGTGGGTCGGGCCGGGAAGTCCTCGGGCAGGTCGAGGGCGGACCGGGGGCGCTCGGGGAGCGGATCCTCGTACGGCACGCCGTAGGCGCTGGGTTGCCCGTACGGGTCGGTCTGGCCGTACGAGGTGGAGGGGGCGTACGGGTTGTGCTGCCCCTGCGTCGCGCCGTACGGATTGCCCTGGGCCTGGGCGAACGGGGCCGGCGGCGGCCGGTAGGCGGGGAACTCCTCATCCGCTCCGGTCGTGATGGCCGGTGGGGTGCGCTGCTGGTACTGGCTCGACTGCTGGTACTGGGGGACCTGCGTGGCGTATCCCGGGATCACCGTCTGGTGCGGCGGTCGGACCGGATCGCTCAGGCAGGCCATCACGAGGGCGATGATCCAGCCGACACCGGTCCAGCCGAGGAACACGTTGATCAGCGCGATCGTGGTGGTGTTCTCCTTGTGCCGGGTGGCGGCGATCGCCCACGGGAGCAGACCGAACCCGGTGAGCACGGCGAGGATCCAGGCGATCGCGATGTGGGTGCCCGAGTTCTCGTGCGGGCGCGGCGGCATGCTCCCCTGCGGTTGCGGGTAGTAGCTCACCGATTCACCCCTGACCTGGACACACTCCGGACCGGGCCAGCCTACTACCTGGGCTCCGTCCCGATCGATCTTCAGCACATGGTTCAGGGGAGTCGGGGGAGCGGCCATCGACGGCCTTCGAGGGCCAACAAGCCTCGCGACACGACAAAACCCGGCCCCAGAGGGGCCGGGTGGTGTGACTCAAATCTAGCAGTCCGTCAGTGCTGACTCCCACTCTTGTGGCTTGATGATGCGCGGGCCGATGGTTGTCGGAAGCTGTATGAGCCAGCAGCTGGGCCCCACGTCGGAAACGTTCCTTGACCAGGACGAATGTGAAAGCAAACCGGCCCCAGCATCGAGATGCTGGGACCGGACCCTGGGGTGCCTGAGTAGTACGTTCGGGGCCGATGCTCATCGAGCAGGTCGAACGCCTCGTCGAGCGCTTCTACACCAAGGTGCAGATCGACCCGGAAACCATTGAGGCAGTCTCGGCGATGATCCATGCCCGGTTCGACGAGATGATGGCCGAAGGAGCCGCCGAACTCGCCGACCTCGCGTCCCGGAGGACCCAGCTCGAAGGCGAGCAGCAGAAGCTGCTCCAAGCTCACTACGCCGGAGCCATCCCACTCGACCTCCTCAAGAAGGAACAGGACCGGATCACCGCGTCGTTGGAGACCATCGAGCACCGGATCACTGCGCACCACGGCCACTACGCCGCAGCGCGAGAGAACCTCGACGACTCCCTGAAGCTGCTGTCCAACGCCGCCGACATCTACGAGCATGCCGACGATGCGAACCGTCGGCTCCTCAACCAGGCGCTGTTCAAGACGATCTACATCGACGAAGACAACGACGTGCGCGTCGGCTACCGCAACCCGTACGACGGGCTGAGCATCCCCGGCCTCCACTCCGACGCGCTGACCTGGGCCGCCGAGGCGAAGAAAATGGGCCAGGTGGGAACCGCGACCAAGGGCGGACCCTTGGTCGCAAGTTCACACCTGACCCGTTTGGGGTGAGTGACGGGACTCGAACCCGCGGCCACCTGGACCACAACCAGGTGCTCTACCAGCTGAGCTACACCCACCGTGCCGACGTCGAACTGGTCAACGACGTGCCCGCAAAGTGTAGCGACTCACCCCGGCAGGGACGAAATCAGTTCGCCGACGGCGCCTGGGCATCGGGCTCCGATGCCGTACCGACCGGGGTGACGGAGGCGTCGCCGACCCGTTCGGGGACAGCCCCGGTGAGGGTCCCCTGATGCCTGGCGGCGAGTTCGCGGGCCGTGGCGGTGTCCGGTCCGGGGTCGGCCACGAACACGGCCTCCCGGTAGTAGCGAAGCTCCTCGATCGACTCCTGGATGTCGGCCAGCGCCCGGTGGTTGCCCGACTTGGCGGGGGAGGCGAAGTAGGCGCGGGGGAACCAGCGACGGGCCAGCTCCTTGATGCTGGACACGTCGACGCTGCGGTAGTGGACGTGTCCCTCCAGGGCCGGCATGTCGCGGGCCAGGAAGTTGCGGTCGGTGCCGATCGTGTTGCCCGCCAGCGGTGCCTTGCGGGCCTCCGGCACGTGCTCCCGGATGTAGTCGAGTACGACCTGCTCGGCGTCCGACATCGTCATCCCGGTGGGCAGTTCGGTCAGCAGGCCCGACTTCTCGTGCATCGTGCGGACCACGTCGTTCATCGCGACCAGCGTCTGCGCGGGTGGGGTGATGATCACGTCGACGCCCTCGCCGAGCACGTTGAGGTCGCCGTCGGTGACGAGCGCCGCCACCTCGATCAGGGCATCCGTGGCCAGGTCGAGGCCGGTCATCTCGCAGTCGATCCACACCAGCCGGTCATTCACGGCCCACACTCTAGACCGCGTACGGCCCGCGCCGGACGAGCTGCCCCCGACGGCCGCGCCCGGGGGCACCACCCCACGCACCCGGATCTCGGGGGTGCCTCAGGGTCTCCGAGGCCTTCGATCTGTTGCCCCGGCGGCGTAGCATGAGGTCATGTCGGCATCCACCCAAGAACGACAGCACCGTACGAGCAGGGCCCGGACGCCGTTGCGCTGGGCCGTCCCGGTGGTCGTCGCCGCGCTGGTCGCCGGCGGCGCCTTCGCCTCCCAGGCACAGGCCGAGCCGCCGCTCCCGCCGAAGACCGCCGAGCAGTTGCTGGTCGACCTGCAGAACCCGACCGCCACCGCCTTCTCCGGCACCGTCCGCTCCGACGTCGACCTCGGGCTGCCGGCCATTCCCGGCGCCGGCGAGGGTCCGGGCAGCCTGCTGACCGGATCCAACACCGTACGCGTGTGGGTCGACGGCACCAACGCCAAGGCCGCGATCACCAAGGGCTCCGACGAGTGGGCCGTGATCAAGGGCGAGAACGACGTCTGGATCTGGTCCAGTGCCGAGCGCAAGGCCACCCACGCGACCGTCCCCGAGGGCGAGAAGACGTCGAAGCAGCGCCCGGGCACCCCGGAGTACACACCACAGCAGCTGGCGCAGAAGTTCCTCGCCGCGGTCGAGCCCGACACCGAGGTGAGCACCAACCGGACCACCACCGTCGCCGGACGTGCCGCGTACGAACTGGTGCTGACCCCGACCTCGGCCGACACCAAGATCGGGAGCGTGTCGATCGCGGTCGACGCGACGACCAACATGGCACTGCGCACCCAGGTGTGGGCCAAGGGTGCCGACGCACCGGCCATCGACGTCGGCTTCACCGACTTCAGTGACGCCCGACCCGACGCCTCGGTGTTCACGTTCACCCCGCCGCCCGGGGTGGAGGTCGAGGAGGTCACCCCCGGCGAGCACCAGAAGCGCGAAGGCCAGCAGGGCGAGGGCAAGCAGGGCGAGCGGCCCGAGGTGATCGGCTCCGGCTGGTCCCAGGTCGTGATCGCGAAGCTGCCGTCACCGGGCGCCGGCAACACCGAACCCAACCAGGGCGGCGAACGCGGCGGCGAGGCCCAGCAGTGGCAGCAGATGATCGACCAGCTGCCCACCGTCAGCGGCAGCTGGGGCGGCGGAAAACTGCTCGAGGGCAGCCTGTTCAGCGTGGTACTGACCAACGACGGTCGCGTCGCCGCCGGCGCGGTCACCGCAGATCACCTGGTCAGTGTCATCCCCGGCTGACCTGTCAGCCACGGACTCCTCGTCCGGGGAGGACGAACGGTCGAGTCCCGTCGACGCGCCGATGGCCGTCCGGACGACCGGCCTGACCAAACGGTTTGGTCGGCACACCGCGGTCGGCGGCATCGATCTGGCCGTCCCGGTCGGCTCGGTGTACGGGTTCCTCGGCCCGAACGGCTCGGGCAAGACCACCACGATCCGGATGCTGGTCGGCCTGGTCGCCCCCGATGCCGGCACCGTCGAGGTGTTGGGGCAACCGACCCGGGGGACGACATCAGGCTCGGTGCTGTCGCGGGTCGGCTGCCTGATCGAAGGACCGGCGTTCCATCCCCACCTCTCCGGTCGGGCGAACCTGCGGCGGCTCGACACCGCCGACATCGCCGCCGACCCGGCGACCGCCGGCCACCGGATCGGAGCCGCCCTGGAACGCGTCGGGCTCTCCCACGTCGCCGACAAACGGTTCCGCGCCTACTCGTTGGGCATGAAGCAGCGGCTCGCGATCGCCGGTGCGCTGCTGCAACCCCGTGACCTGCTGATCCTGGACGAACCCACGAACGGACTCGACCCGCAGGGCACCCGGGAGATCCGCCACCTGGTCGCCGACCTCACCTCCGACGGGACCACCGTGTTGGTGTCCACCCACCTGCTCGCCGAGGTCGAACAGATCTGCAGTCATGTCGGGGTGATGTCCACCGGCAAGCTGGTTGCCCAGGGGACGTTGGCCGAGGTACGAGGAGCGCACGGCCGGATCCGGGTCGACACCACCGACGCGACCGCCGCGACCACGACGCTGACCCGACTGGGGGTCACCGAGCTCACCACCACCTCGGTGGCCCGCGGCCGCAACGCCGTCGGCGCCGAACTGTCGGCAGTCGCCGGTGTACGACCCGCCGACCTGGCCGCGGCCGAGGTGGTCGCCGCACTCGTCGCCGACGGCGTCCCGGTGGAGGGGTTCGAGGCCCGACAGGCCAGCCTCGAGGACGAGTTCATCGAGCTGACGGGGGCCGGATTCGATGTCGCCTGACGCCAAGCCGGCCACGAACGAGGAACTGGCGATCGGCGCCGCCCCGGCCCCGGGCCCGGCGCGGGCCGTACCGCCGGTCGTCGGTGCCCTGCGGTTCTTCACCGGTGAGCTGCGGCTGATCTTCGGCCGTCGGCGCAACCAGGTGGGCCTGCTGGTGCTGGCGGTGATCCCGATCCTGATCTCGATCGCGATCAAGGTGTCGGGGCCGGACCCCGGCGACGGGCCGGGCTTCTTGACCAGCATCACCGAGAACGGCTTCTTCGTCGCCGTGGTCGCGCTGACCCTGGAGCTGCCGCTGTTCCTGCCGATGGCGGTCGCCACCCTCAGTGGTGACGCGATCGCCGGCGAGGCCCAGCTCGGCACCCTGCGCTACGTGCTGACGGTGCCGGTCAACCGGACCCGGCTGTTGGCCACCAAGTACGCGACGCTCATCGTCGGTGCGATCGTCGCGCCGCTGCTGGTCGCCACGGTCGGCATGATCAGCGGCGGGATCCTGTTCGGGATGGGCCCGGTGACCACGATCTCCGGTGCCCAGATCGGGCTGGGGGAGGCGATCGGTCGGCTGCTGCTGATGGTCGGCTACCTGGCGGTCTGCCTGGCCGCCGTCGGTGCGATCGGACTGCTGGTCTCGACGCTGACCGAGCAGCCGATCGCCGCCACCCTCGCCACCATCGGGCTGGTCACGATCGCCTTCGTCCTCAACCAGATCCCGCAGCTCGACTGGCTGCACCCGTTCCTGTTGGTGCACCAGTGGCTCGCCTTCACCGACCTGCTGTTCGAGCCGGTCCTGCTCGACAACATCACCAACGGGCTGCTCGTCAACGGTGCCTGGGCCGTGGTGGCGCTGTCGATCGCCTGGGCCCGGTTCTCCGGGCGCGACATCACCGCCTGACCACCAGTCTCCGAGCTCGGCGGGCGTCTCGACGGGCTCGACGGGCGTGCCCTCACGTTCCCCGAGCTTGTCGAGGGGCCCCTTGCGCACGACCGGCCGCCTGTTCGAAGGTGGGGGGATGGAGTTCACCGTCGAGGGCGAGATCATCTTCTGGCGTGGGCCAGAGCCGTTCTACTTCCTCACGGTGCCGGATGATCTGGTCGGTCTGCTGGCCGAGCTCAGCAACGCCGCGACCGCCGGGTGGGGCACGATCCCGGCCACGGTCCGGATCGGCGAGACCCAGTGGGAGACGACGGTGACCCCGCGTGAGGACGGCTACCTGGTGCCGGTCAAGGCGGTCGTCCGCCGGATCGAGCAGGTCGACGAGGGCGACACCGTCACGTACGGGATGCACATCGACTGGTGATCAGCGCAGCCGGTTCGGGCCGACCCGGCCGATCCAGCGGGCCAGCCAGCCGGCGCCGAGCCAGCCCACGACCCCGATCGCGACCGACGCCGCGCCGAGCGACACCAGCAGCGTCACCGCACTGATGAGGAAGGGGCCGGTCGCCCCGCCGATGTCGGCACACAGTCGCCAGCCGCCCAGGAACTTCGCCCGCCCGACCATCGGCGCCTCGTCCGCACCGAGGGTCATCACGATCCCGGACGAGAACCCGTTGCCGAGCCCGAGCAGGCAGGCCACCGCGATCACCCCGCCCAGGCCGTGGCTCAACGGCAGCAGCACGAACCCGAGGCCGAGCACGATCATCGCCGGTACGGCACCCCACACCCGGCCCATCCGGTCCATCAGCGCACCACCGGGCAGGAACATCAGCATGTCGACCGCGCCGGAGATGCCGTACACGATGCTGGCGGTGGAGGCGTCCAACCCGATGTGTTCGCACCACAGCGGAACGATGCCCTGCCGGGCGGCGCGGACCGCCGAGATCGTCAGGATCCCCGAGCCGAGCAGCAGCAGGACGCGACGATGGGCGTACAACACCTGCCACATCGACAGGCCCCGCGCCGCAGCACGCGGCGCCGCCGGCTCGGCGTCACCGGCGGGGCCCGCCGCGGTCGGCAGGTCGGGCAGGGTCATGGCCAACAGTGCCGCGCCCAGGCTCATCACGGCGGCGAAGCCGTACACCCACGACATCGGGACGACCAACAGCATCCCGGCAGCCAGGAACGGACCGATGAAGGTGCCGATCCGGAAGGTGCCGCCGAGCGCCGACAGGGCCTTCGCCCGATTGCGGATCGGCACCGCCTCGGTCAGGTAGGCGTGCCGGGCCAGCCCGAACACCGCGTTCGCCAGTCCCATCACCAGCACCGCGGCCGCCAGCACCGCCACGTCACGGGCCAGGAAGGCGGTGCCGAAGGCGAGCACCTCCACCAGTCCGGCACCCACCAAGGCCCGCCGCTCACCGAACCGGTGGGCGATCGCACCCGCCGGCAGGTCACCGAGCAGCTGGCCGAGCCCGATCAGCCCGACCAGCAGCGCGGCGGTGCCGACGTCGGCACCGAGGCTGCGGGCGGTCAAGGCGATCAGCGGCAGCGTGGCGCCCATCCCGATCGACGCCAACGCCGTCGGTCCGTACACCGGAATGATGAGCCGCTGCCAGCGCACGGGCCGTCCCACCTTCCGGTCTGCGAGTGTGATGTGCGTGCGGTGCACGCTGCCACGTCCGGGCCACGATGATCGGCTCGTCCCACGGCCGTGGAGACCCGAGATTCTGGCGCCCCCGGCAGGATTCGAACCTGCGACCAGAAGATTAGAAGGCTTCTGCTCTGTCCACTGAGCTACGGGGGCCGGTGGCCCGCTCCATCGTACGGAATCCGGCCCGCCCGGCGCTCATCGAGGGACGATCCGGCCCGTTCCGGGCTGCGTGCCCGTGCAAAGGGGCGCCACAGCGACACAGCTGGACGTATGCGTCGCCGATGTCGCTCAGACGCCCATCCTTACGACCGACCCCGCCGATCTGGGGCCCGGATGGCGCGATCGAGGGGTGTGGGAGGGGCGGCGACCCGTGAGGTGGGCACCTCGGCAGGTAGCCTTGTCGCCATGTCCGTGGTGCCCGCGAGCAAGGCCTCGTCCCTGCAGGAGGATCCGCTGGTGCCCATCGGGTCGACCGCGGCCGAGCGCAAGGCGATGCGGCGCAACGGGATCGCGGCACCGGAGCCGGAATTGTCGATCGGGCAACGCATCCTGCGCAGCCCGCTCACCTACGCCAGCATCGTCGTCGTGCTCGGCACCGTCGCCAGCCTGATCGGGCTCTACCTCATGATGGTGCCCGACCGCGAGCTGCCGACCGGCACGGTCCCCGGGCTCGGGCACGAGGCGATCTTCGAGGCCAACAGCTACGCGCTGATCACCGTGATCCCGCTGGTGTGCGTGTTCATCCTGGCCGACCGGTTCCGCACCCAGGGCTTCTTCGGCCGCGCGTGGATCTGGGTCCTCACCTTCGCGTGGGGGGCGGCGATCTCGACCTTCCTGTCGGCCCACTTCAACACCCTGGCTGCCCAGCACCTCAGCATCGTCGGCAACGGCGACCCGGCCACCGGCGCCCGCGCCGCCATCTTCGTCGCCCCGTTCGTCGAGGAGGCCACCAAGGCCACGGTGCTGTTCTTCATCGCGATCCTGCTCCGGTACGGCTACGTCAGCCGCCTGGGATCGGTCGCCCTGGCCGGCATCTCGGCCGCCGGGTTCGCGTACGTGGAGAACATCATCTACTACGGCCGCGTCTACCGGTACGCAGCGCAGACGTACGGGCAGGTCGAGCCCGAGGTCGCGATGCAACAGCTGTTCTTCGTCCGCGGCATCGCCAGCTTCTTCGCCCACCCACTGTTCACGATCATGACCGCGTTCGGGCTGATCGTGGCACTGCGCACGCGCAGCAAGCGCGTCCGGATCATCGCACCGCTGGTCGGCTTCTGCGGTGCCGCGCTGCTGCACATGGCGTGGAACGGGTTCGCCAGCACGATGCAGAACCCGATGCCGCTGTACTTCTTCATCGCCCTGCCGCTGGCCATCTTCGTGTTGACGTTCACCATCCGTGGGGTCGGCCGGGAGTCCCGGCTGCTGCGGGCCCGGCTCGGCGACTACGTGCTGACCGGCTGGTTGTCCGAGGCCGACCAGGACGTGGTGTCGTCCCCGATGCGGCGGCTGTCGGCCATCTGGTGGTCGATGTTCGAGCACCGCGTCACCGCGTTCCTCGCACCGCTGCTGATCATCGTGATGCCGCTGCTCATCGTGCTGACCCTGGTGTTCGAGTGGAACGTGATCATCGAGTACGGCATCCGGATCGTCGCCCTCGGCCTCGTGATCGTGGTGATGGCGGCCCCGTCGCCATGGCGCGACATGCTGCGTTACCTGCGGCTGGGCACCGAGTTGGGCTACCTGCGCGACGCGATCACCCGCGGCCTGGTCGATGACGGCGGGTTCGCCCGGGAGGGGCAGATCTTCGCCGAGCTGGAGGCATTGCGGGACCGCGGCATCGATCCGCTGGGCGGTGCGGTGCGGTACCCGTGGCAGTGGGTGCGGGAGTTCCTGCAGCAGCGGCGACAGCGTCGCCGGCCGGTCGGTGGCGGCCAACGACAGGGCCCGGCACGCGTCGGAGCCGGGGCTGCGCAATACTCCGCAGTGGATCCCACGTGGGCTCCACCGGGGTGACCACCTCGGGCAGCTGACGGCGGTGGTTCGACCACCTCGTCCTCAAGGCCGGGAGGTGCCCGCCGGTGACCGACGATCTGCAACGTGCGCTGGGTGAGCTGCGTGACGCGGTCGATGCCGTACGGCTACCGCTGCGGCTCCCCGACGTGGCCGAGCGGCAGCAACAGGCCCGCGCCATGGTGCACCAACTCGACGACTACGTGCTGCCCCGGCTGGCCACCATCGACGCACCCCTGTTGTGCGTCGTCGGTGGCTCGACCGGCGCGGGCAAGTCGACCCTGGTCAACTCACTGGTCGGTCGTACGGTCACGGTCTCGGGGGTGATCCGGCCGACCACGAAGGCCCCGGTGCTGGTGCACCACCCCGACGACGGTCGCTGGTTCGCCGACGACCGGATCCTGCCCGGGCTGGCCCGGACCACCGGCCAGCTCGGCGGGGTGGAGGGGACCCGTGCGTTGCGGCTGGTCGCCGAGGACTCGATCCCGCCCGGACTGGCGATCCTGGACGCCCCCGACGTCGACTCGGTCGACGTGCGCAACCGGGAGCTCGCCGCCCAACTGCTGGCGGCCGCCGACCTGTGGCTGTTCGTCACGTCGGCGGCCCGCTACGCCGACGCCGTGCCGTGGGAGTACCTGCGCTCGGCGGCGGAGCGGTCGGCAGCGGTCGGGGTGGTGCTCGACCGGGTCGACCCGGCCAACCTGCAGGAGATCGGCACCCACCTCGGCCAGATGATGTCGCAGCGCGGGCTGGGGGAGTCGCCGCTGTTCGGGGTGCCCGAGACCACGGCCACCGAGGGCGGAGTGCTGCCGGCCGCGGCCGTCCAGCCGATCAAGTCGTGGTTGGCCTCGCTGGCCGCCGACCAGGCGAGCCGGTCCGATGTGGTGCACCGCACCCTCGACGGGGCGATCACCCAGCTGGTGCAGCAGTCGCCGGTGTTGGCCCGCGCGGTCGACGAGCAGGTGCACACCCTGGAGCAACTGCGGGCCGAGGCGGACGCGTCGTACGCCGAAGCCGTACGGACCATCGGCGTGCAGACCGCCGACGGCACCCTGCTGCGCGGGGAGGTGCTCACCCGGTGGCACGAGTTCGTCGGGACCGGTGAGTTCTTCCGGGCGCTGGAGCAGCGGATCGGCTGGCTCCGCGACAAGATCGTCGCCACGGTGCAGGGCAAGCCGCCCGCTGCCGCGAAGGTGCAGGTCGCGGTCGAGGCCGGGCTGGAGGCGCTGGTCCGCGAGGAGGGCAACGCCGCCGCCGAACGGGCCGAGGCCGCGTGGCACGCGCACCCGTCCGGACGGGCGCTGTTGGCGAGCGGCCGGTACGACCTGTCGCGCGCCTCGGCCGACTTCCCCGCCGATGTCGCCCGCAGCATCCGCGACTGGCAGGGCGACGTGCTGGACCTGGTCGCCGACGAGGGGATGGGCAAGCGGTCGCGGGCCCGGTTCCTGGCGTTCGGGGTGAACGTGATCGGTGTCGCGCTGATGATCGTGGTGTTCTCCCAGACCGGCGGGCTGCTCGGTGCCGAGGTCGGGGTGGCAGGTGGTACGGCGTTGCTGGCACAACGGGTGCTGGAGGCGGTGTTCGGCGACCAGGCGATCCGATCGTTGACCCAGCGGGCGAAGGCTGACCTGGACGGCCGGGTGGAGGCGTTGCTGGCCGCCGAGCTGCGTCGGTTCCACGCGCTGCTGGACCGGCACGCCGCCGACCCGGCCGATGCGAGCCGGTTGCGGGCGGCGATCACGGAGGTGGGCCGGCTGAAGGGGCTGCCGGTGCACGTCGGTTCGGTGCTGGTGCCGTCCGAGGCCGAGGACGCCCGCAGTCGTGAGCTGGCCGGACGGGGACGCCCCGAGCTGACCGTGGACGGCCCCGAGCCGGCCGCCGAGGTGATCGACACCGGTGGCTCCTCCACGCAGCCGCCGGAGGCGGAGGTGGTGGACGCCGAGGTGGTCGAACCGGCGTCCGGTTCCGGCGGGAGTGGTGTCGCGGCCGAGGGGCACGGCGGGACCGACACGGCGCGTCCGGGGGGATCACGCTGATGGCTGGGCGGACCAACCTGGCGGGCCGGCTGCAGGCACTGCGGAAGGCGACCGACCTGGCCCGTGGCCGGGTGCCCGACGAGGTCGTCGAGGCCGCCGACGCGGTGGTGCGGCGGGCGACCGGGCGGCTGGCGATCTCCGGCGACGCGACCGTGGTGGCCCTGGCCGGTGCCACGGGGTCCGGCAAGTCGACCACCTTCAACGCGTTGGCCGGCGGGGAGTTGTCGCTGCCCGGTGTCCGACGGCCCACCACCTCGCACGCGGCGGCGGCGGTGTTCGGCGACGAGGGTGCCGACGACCTGTTGGACTGGCTCGAGGTGAAGGCCCGGCACCGGGTGCCGGCCGCTGGCGTCGCCGACCCGGGCGAGCCGGCCCGTGACGAGCTGACCCGTGCCGAACCGGGCGGGGTTGAACGGGGCGGGGTTGAACGGGGCGGGGTTGAACGGGGCGGGGGCGAACCGCGCGGGGACGAACCCCGCAGGGCTGCTGGCGGTCGTGGCAAGCAGCTGGTCCCGGCTCGGGAGGGCAAGCGCCGGTTCGGCAGCTCCGGCGGCGAATCGCTCGACGGGCTCGTCCTGCTGGACCTGCCCGACCACGACTCGACCGAGCTGTCGCACCGGCTCGAGGTCGACCGGCTGGTCGAGCTGGTCGACGTCCTGGTGTGGGTGGTGGACCCGCAGAAGTATGCCGACGCCGCCCTTCACGAGCAGTACCTGCGGCCGCTGGCCCGGCACTCCGAGACGATGCTGGTGCTGCTCAACCAGGTCGACAAGCTGTCGGCCCGCGACCGGACCGCCGCCACCGGCGACCTGCGCGGGTTGCTCGACGAGGAAGGGCTCGACAAGGTCCCGGTGATGTCGGTCTCGGCCGCCACCGGCGAGGGCATGCCGGAGTTCCGGCGCCACCTGGCGGCCGTCGTGGCGAGCAAGAAGGCCGCGACCAGCCGGGTCCGACAAGACGTGGTGGCCGCCGGCGAACAACTGCGGGACGCCTGCGCGGACGTGGGGCGTACCCGCGACAAGGGGGGACGCGACGCGGGAGGACTGGGCAAGGCCACCGTCGGGCGGCTCAACGCGGCGATGGAGGTCGCCGCCGGGGTGCCGGTGGTGACCGAAGCGGTCGGGCAGGCGTGGCGGCGGCGAGGTGGGCTGGCGACCGGCTGGCCGGTGCTGGCGTGGCTCGCGAAGTTCCGGCCGGACCCGCTGCAGCGGCTGCACCTCGACCGGTTCCGGTCCGGACGCAAGGCGCCCAAGGAGATCGACCCGGCACGGGTCGGACGGAGCTCGTTGCCGGCCACCACCTCGGTGGAGCGGGCCCGGGTCGACACCGCGATCCGCGACCTGGTCGACGAGGTCGCCGGCGACCTGCCCCGCGGTTGGTCCGACGCGGTCCGTACGGCAGCGGCGGCCCGTCGCGACGCCGTCCCGGACCGGCTGGACCGGGCCGTCGCGACGACCGACCTCGACCTGCAGCGGCACCGCCGCTGGTGGCAGGTGGTCCGGGTGCTGCAGTGGGTGCTCGTCGCCGCCGTGGTGGCCGGGCTCGGTTGGCTGGCTGTCGACCTGGTGCTGCTGTACCTGCAGCTGCCGCCGTTGCCCGACGTGCGCTGGCAGCAGGTCCCGGTGCCGACGTTGTTGGTGGTCGGCGGGGTGATTGGCGGGCTCGTGGTGGCCGCCGCCAGCCGGATCGGCGTCGAGGTGGGCGCCCGCCGGCGGGCGGCCCGGGCACGCAAGCAGTTGGGGCTCGCGATCGCCGAGGTCACCGACGAGCTGGTGATCGAGCCCGTACGGGCAGAGCTCGCGCGCCACGACGAGGTCCGACAGTTGGCGGTGACCGCCGCGGAGTGACGTACGGCCGTGGCGGCTTGTCCACAGCGGCATCCGGACCGTGAAGCACTGTCCACAGCTGCCCGGATCGAGTGACGCGCGACGGGTCCGTCGTCCCACTGTGTGGGTACGACCCCAGCCATCGGGCGGGGCACGAGCGGAGGAATGCCATGGACGCACAGGTGCAGATGGTGGGCAACGTCGGAACGCAGGTGGTGTACCGCAGACGTACGGCCGAGCTGGACGCATGGGCCACCTTCCGGTTGGCCAACACCCCGGGTTACCGCCGGGGGGAGGAATGGGTGGACCGGCCGACCACGTGGATCACGGTCAACTGCCGTCGAGCCCTGGCGGGCAACGTGCGCAGCAGCCTCGACGTCGGGCACCCGGTCGTCGTGATCGGGAAGCTCCGGACCCGGACCTGGGCCGACAAGGAGACCGGTGAGCTGCGCGAGATCCTGGAGCTGGAGGCTGACGTCGTGGGTCATGACCTGCGCTCCGGGATCGCCAACTTCTCCCGGCCGCCCAAGCACGGCGACGGCGATCAACCGTCCGGATCCGACGAGGACATGGCCGGGGTCGGTGACAGGGCCCTCAGGCCCGTACGGGGTGGCGACGACCCGTGGGCGGGTGCCTCGAGTGCATCGGGCGACCCGCGCGTGGTCGACACCTCGGAGGTGGCCGACGTCGCGGGCGAGCCCCGGACCGACGCGAAGGCTCCCGCCGAGCCGGCCGCACCGGTCACCGAGCCGGCCGCACCGGTCACCGGGAAGGAGCAGCCGAAGGCGCGGTCCAAGGCACGATCGACGGTGAACGCCTGACCGGAACGTGACGGCCGGTGGGCACGAGACGAGCCCGGCCGGAGCCCGTGATCGAACGGACCGGGCTCCGGCCGTGGTCAACGCCGAACACTGGCATACTGGGGTCCGCTCGGCGACGCCCGACCGGTCGGCTCGGGGCGACGCGATCTGTACTCCACCGGGAAGGTTCCCACCAGCCATGCCAGAGTTCGTCTTCACCATGTCCAAGGTCCGCAAGACCCTGGGGGAGAAGCTGGTCCTCGACGACGTCACCATGTCGTTCTACGAGGGCGCCAAGATCGGTGTCGTCGGCCCGAACGGTGCCGGCAAGTCGACCCTGCTCAAGATCATGGCCGGACTCGAGCACCCCAACAACGGTGACGTGACGCTCGCCAAGGGAAAGTCGGTCGGCATCCTGCTGCAGGAGCCGCCGCTCACCGAGGACAAGACGGTCCGGGAGAACGTCGAGGAGGCGGTCGCCGAGACCAAGGCGCTGCTGCAGAAGTACGAGGACCTCGGCCTGGCGATGGGGGAGCCGGACGCCGACTACGAGGCGCTCGGCGACGAGATGGCCGCGGTGCAGACCCAACTGGACGCCCGCGACGCGTGGGAGATCGACTCGAAGCTGGAGCAGGCGATGGACGCCCTGCGCTGCCCGCCGCCGGACACCCCGGTCGACGTGCTGTCCGGTGGTGAGCGCCGTCGCGTCGCGATGTGCAAGCTGCTGCTGCAGCAGCCCGACCTGTTGCTGCTCGACGAGCCCACCAACCACCTGGACGCCGAGTCGGTGCACTGGCTGGAGGGCCACCTCAAGACGTACCCCGGCGCCGTGCTGGCCATCACCCACGACCGGTACTTCCTCGACAACGTCGCCCAGTGGATCTGCGAGATCGACCGCGGTCGGCTCCACCCGTACGAGGGCAACTACTCCACCTACCTCGAGACCAAGCGGTCCCGGTTGCAGGTCGAGGGCAAGAAGGACGCCAAGCGGGCCAAGATCTTGGAGAAGGAGTTGGAGTGGGTCCGCTCCAACCCCAAGGCCCGGCAGGCCAAGAACCGTGCCCGGCTGGCCCGGTACGAGGAGATGGCGGCCGAGGCCGAGCGCACCCGCAAGCTCGACACCAGCGAGATCAACATCCCGCCCGGTCCGCGGTTGGGCACCGACGTGCTGCAGGTCTCCGACCTGGTCAAGGGCTTCGGCGACCGGAAGCTGTTCGACGGGCTCAGCTTCGACCTGCCCCGCTCGGGCATCGTGGGCGTGGTCGGCCCCAACGGCGTCGGCAAGTCGACGCTGTTCAAGATGATCACCGGTGAGGAACAGCCCGACTCCGGCTCCCTCGACCTCGGCAAGACGGTGTCGATCTCGTACGTCGACCAGTCGCGGGCCGGACTGGACCAGACCAAGAACGTCTGGGAGGTCGTCTCCGACGGGCTCGACTTCATCAAGGTGGCGAACTTCGAGGTGCCGTCGCGCGCCTACGTCGCCTCGTTCGGCTTCAAGGGGCCCGACCAGCAGAAGCCGACCGGCGTGCTGTCCGGCGGCGAGCGCAACCGGCTGAACCTGGCGTTGACCCTCAAGATGGGCGGCAACCTGTTGCTGCTCGACGAGCCGACCAACGACCTCGACGTGGAGACCCTGCAGTCGCTGGAGGACGCCCTGCTGGACTTCCCCGGCTGTGCCGTGGTGATCTCCCACGACCGGTGGTTCCTGGACCGGGTGGCGACCCACATCCTCGCGTGGGAAGGGAACGCCCAGGACGAGGCCAACTGGTTCTGGTTCGAGGGCAACTTCGCCGACTACGAGACCAACAAGGTGGAGCGGCTCGGTCCCGAAGCCGCGCGGCCACACGCCACGACCCATCGACGTCTCACCCGCGACTGAGCGGGCGGGGAACACGCCCTGCGACCTCGGCCCGCTGGCCGTGCGTCGCGTCGCCCCCACCTCGCTGGTCAGGTGAGGGGACGTAGGTGACCACGTTCGCGGTCGGCGATCTGTGCCGGGTCGCCGCCGTGCACGGTGACCGAGGAGCCGCCCCCGAGCAGTGGTGCGACCAGCGCCTCGCGGACCAGTCCGAGCACGTCGTCCGGCGCCTCGCGGCAATCGAGCACCACTCGCTCCGACTGACCGTCGATGGCCGCGACCTCCGCGTACGACATCCCCTCCCAGGCGGGGTCGTCGGCCATCGGTGGGGTCACGAGCAGGGCGTCGGGCTCGCTGCGTACCTCGTCGGCCCAGTCGACCACGCCGTCGGGTAGGCCGTCGCCGAAGCCGAGAGCGAGCGGATGCAGCGAACAGGCGTAGCGCTCGCCGGTCGTACTGCCGAACTCGAGTTCGGGGCCGGAGACCACAGCAACTGCGTCCGCGTCGGGATCGAGCACCACCTCGACCCCGGCGGCCCAGCAGCCACCTACCCAGACCAGACTCATCCAGTGACCGGGCCGGCGGGCAGCGACCTCGAGAGCGATCCGGTCACCGGCACCGGCGCCGACCTGGTCGGCGATGAAGTTGGCCGCCTTGGCGACCCAGTTGCCGTACGTGATCGCCGACAGCTCCGTACGCGCGCCGTCAGCGTTGTAGCAGGTGAGCAGGGGTTGGGCTCCGTCCTGACGGATCCGGCGCTGCAGCAGCTCCCAGAAGATCACGCCGCCACCCTAGCGACCCCCGACCGGTCACTTTACGGAATGTCGCAGTTGCGACCGTTCTCCCTTGTCAGGCAGGCTTTCTTCATCCGACTGCCTGATGGCTGCAGAATCGAGCGGTCACTTTGTGGACGGCGCGTGAGGAGCTGATCATGGAACGCGACCAGTGGTTCGCCGACAACGAGGCCAACTGGGACCAGCGGGCAGGTGTGCACGTCACCTCCACCGCCTACCCGATGGAGGAGTTCGTCGCCGATCCGACCAAGCTCAACCACACCGTCGCCTATGATCGCGCCGACCTCGGCGATCTGACCGGCGTTCGAGGCGTGCACCTGCAGTGCCACCTCGGCACCGACACCATCTCGCTGGCTCGCCTCGGCGCGACGATGACCGGAGTCGACCTCAGCGCGGAGTCGATCCGCCACGCGTCCCGGCTCGCCGCCCGGACCGGGGACGCCGCAGACTTCGTCACCGCCAACGTGTACGACGCGGTGCCGGCCCTGGCCGCGGCTGGTCACCCGCCGGGCAGCTTCGACCTCGTCTACACCGGCGGCGGGGCACTGTGCTGGCTCCCCGACATCGCCGGCTGGGCCCGTGTCGTCGCGGAGTTGCTCGCACCCGGCGGTCGCCTGCACGTCCGCGACTTCCATCCGATGATGTTGGCCCTGGCCGACGAACGCCCCGACGGCCTGTTGGTGGTCGAACACCCGTACTTCGAGACCGCCCACCCCACCACCTGGGACGGCGCCGAGTCGTACGTCGGCGGTGCCCCGGACGCACCGACCATCACCGCCACCACCAGCCACGAGTGGAACCACGGCATCGGCGAGATCGTGACTGCGGTGATGGACGCCGGGCTGCAGCTCACCCTGTTGCGCGAGGACCGCACCTCCAACTGGGCCCGCTTCGGCGCCTCGATGGTCGAGGTCCCCGGCCATGATCACGAGTACGAGCTGCGTGATCGCCCGGACCGGCTGCCGGCGACCTTCACCCTCCAGGCCACCCGCTGACCGAGCCCGTCGCGGATTCCTCAACCGGACCGGTCGGGGTTGACCGGTCGGTCTACGGACTCGGCTCGCGGTGTCCTCAACTGGACCGGTCGGGGTTGACCGGTCGTTTTGCGGAATGGGGGTCGCGGTGTCCTCAACTGGACCGGTCGGGGTTGACCGGTCGTTTTGCGGAATGGGGGTCGCGGTGTCCTCAACTGGACCGGTCGGGGTTGACCGGTCGGTCTGCGGAACCTCAGGCAACCGCCGGCAGCGGGCGGCGACCGGTCACCACCAGGAGCAGTTCGCGCACGGGCAACCGCACCACCGTGCCCGTCCCGACCGTCACGTCGGCGTCGGTCGCCTCGAGCCGATGCCCACCGAGGTCGACCCCGAAGTAGGCGAGGTTGCGCCGTCCTGCGTGCTGGAGCACCAGCCCGATCCGGGCCGGAGGGGCCGGTGGCAACCCGAGCGCCTCGGTGATGTCGAGCCCGTGGATCACGTCGTGGCTCAACGCACCGACCGCGCCACCACCCGGCGGCTGCCACGGGTTGTCGACGTTGTCGCGCAGGCACGCCACCAGTTCGGCGTCGGACAGTCGGGCCACGTCGGCGCGGACGGCGCGGTTGGCCATCCGGTCGAAGTTGAACCCGGCCCGCGCCATCGCGCCGAGGTAGCTCAGCGGTCCGGTCCGGTAGGCGAAGGTGAGATGGGCGACCACATGGCGTACCTGCCACTCCTCGCACAGTGATGGCCGGCCCCACTGCTCAGGCGGCAGGTCCGCCATCAGGTCGACCAGTCGCGCCCGTTCGGCGAAGGTCTCAGCGGCGATGTGTTCGGTGTCGGGCTTGGGACCGGTGTCGGACATGGGGCGGCTTCCTCTCGGACGGGTGTCGCGTCACCCTTGTACGACCCATCGCCGGGAAACTCATCGGCCAGCCGGCACCCGTCCCTCAGTCGAGCGCGTACGTCAATCGAGTGCGTACGTCAGCCGAACTCGTCGGGCAGGCCGAACTCGCCGAACCGGTGCTCGGTCCCGAGGAAGGTGACGACGTGACTGATCCGTACGCCGTCGGGCGCCCGCTCGGTCTCGAGCAGGACCAGCGCGAACGGCACGATCCGTCCGTCGCCGGCAGGGCGGTACTGGCCGAAGCCGGCACAGCCGTTGATCATGGTCGGCAGCAGCCGCGCCCCGGCACACGTGTCGCTGCTGCCCATGAGTTCGGCGATGCCGGCACCGCCGCGGACCCACCAGGCGAACGGCGGCATCGAGGCCCGCGCGTCGTCGCGCAGCAGGTCGGTCAGCCCGGCGACGTCGTGCGACTCGAAGGCACGGACGTAGGCGTCCAGCAACTGCTGTTGTGCGGCGTCGGTGGGGTCGACCAGCTGGCCCTCGTCCGGCGGGTCGGCGGCCAGCGTGGCCCGGGCTCGCTGCAGGGCCGAGTTCACCGAGGCGACGGAGGTGTCGAGCACCTCGGCGGTCTCCTTCGCCGAGAAGGCGAGCACGTCGCGCAGGATGAGGACCGCCCGCTGTCGCGGCGGCAAAGCCTGCAGGGCCGCGATCATGGCCAACCGCAGCGATGACCGCTCCGCCACGATGGTGGCCGGGTCGGAGGCGGTTACCGTACGGACGTCCGGCATCGGCTCGACCCAGCCGGCGGCCGGTAGGGGATCGCCGAGTGCGGCACCGAACGGGGAGGCGGGCCCAAGATCAACAGCGACGGCCCGGCGCTTGGCCGCCCGTAGCTGGTCGAGGCAGATGTTGGTGGCGATCCGGTGGACCCAGGTGGACAACGCCGCCCGCGAGGGGTCGAACCGGTGAAGGTGCGCCGAGGCCCGGATGATCGTCTCCTGCACCGCGTCATCGGTGTCGGCGGCCGCCCCCAACATCCGATAGCAGTAGCCGGTGAGCGGTCGGCGCAGCCGTTCCAGGTCGTCGACCGTGGGCGTCGTCACCGGTGACCCAGCAGGAGCTCGGGCAAGGAGATGGCTCGGACGTCGGCGAGCTCGGCGAGCTGCGTACGACAGGAGAAGCCGTCGGCCAGCACCACCGCTTCCGGGCCGGCCTTGCGTACGGCGGGCAGCAACTCGGTCTCGGCCACCTTCACCGACACCTCGTGGTGCCCGCGCTCGACCCCGAAGTTGCCTGCCAGGCCACAACAGCCACCGACGGTCGTGATGGCGGCTCCGGTCGCCGAGAGCAGGTCCGCGTCGGCCTCCCAGCCGATCACCGAGGCATGGTGGCAGTGTGGCTGCACCACGATGGTGGTCCCGGTCAGGTCGGGCGGCGACCAGTCGGGGGTTCGGGCCAACAGCTCGGCCAAGGTGGTGACGGCCCCGGCGACCTCGGTGACCCGCGGATCGTCCAACAGCTCGCCGGCGTCACTGCGCCACACGGCGAGGCAGGACGGCTCGACGCCGATGATCGGGATGCCGTCGGCGGCCACCGGGTGCAGTACGTCGAGGGCGTGGCGCAGCTGCCGGCGCGCCCCGTCCAGTTGTCCGGTGGAGATCCAGGTGAGTCCACAACAGGCGTCATTGATCAACAGCTCGGGGGAGTAGCCGGCCGACCGGAGCACCTCGGCCAGTGCCAACGCCCCGGACTCGGAGAAGGCGGCGGTGAACGAGTCGACCCAGATCGCGACCGGACGGTGCTCGGTCGCGGTGGCGGTCCCCGCCGACAACTGCGCCCGCCGCCGACCGCCCACCCCGCGGCGTTCCGCCGACGTCGTCGCGAAGGCGGGCAGACTGCGTCGTTGGTCCACCCCGGCCGTCCACTTGATCATGGATCGGATCCCCGGCAGTCGCATCCCGAGGTTGGTCAGCCGGGCCACCGGTGCGAACCGGGTGATCAGTCGACCCCAGCGGGGCAGCCAGCCCAGGACGTAGTGACTGCGGGGCCGGATCCGGCCACGGTAGGTCTCGTCCAGCACGGTCGCCTTGTAGGCGGCCATGTCGATCCCGGTGGGGCAGTCCCGCGCACATCCCTTGCAGGACAGGCAGAGGTCGAGTGCCTCGTGCACCTCGGCGGAGCGGAAGCCGTCGGTGATCAGCTGCCCGTTGATCATCTCCTGCAGCACCCGTGCCCGGCCGCGGGTGGAGTCCTTCTCGTCCCCGGTCGCCTGATAGCTGGGGCACATCACGGCCAGGGTCCCGGAGTTGTCGGCCACACACTTGCCGACCCCGGTGCACTGGTGCACCTGGTCGGTGAGGTGCCCGTACTGCCGTCGCAGTGGTGCCGCGATGCTCTGCGGGATGCGCAGGTTGGCGGTGATCGGCTCCGGATCGACCAACACCCCCGGATTGAACAGACCGGCAGGATCGAAGATCGACTTCACCTGCCCGAAGAGCCGCAGCTGCGCTTCGGAGTACATGATCGGCAGCAACCTGCTGCGGGCCCTCCCGTCGCCGTGTTCCCCCGACATCGACCCGCCGTACGAGGCGACCAGATGGGCGGCCTCGGTGATGAACCGACGGTAGTCCTCCACCCCACTCGGCCGGTCGAGGTCGAAGTCGATCCGGATGTGGATGCACCCGTCCCCGAAGTGTCCGTACGGCAACCCGTGCAGGCGATGCCGGCCGAGCAGCGCCTCGAACTCGCGCAGGTAGTCACCCAGCGACTCGACCGGCACCGCCGCGTCCTCCCAACCGGCGTGGGCCGGCTTCGCCAGGCCGACACTGGCCAGACCGGCCCCGTCGGCCCGGATCCGCCACAGTGCCGCCCGGGCGGCCGGATCCTCGATCAGGAACAGGTCCGTGGCGTCGGCCCGGACGTCCTCGGCGACGGCCCGGGCACGGTCGGCGAGTCGGTCGGCGTCGTCGTCGGCGAGCTCGACGAACAGCCAGCCGTCGCCGCGGGGCAGGTCGGGGACCCCGCTGGTTCCCTTGGACTGCAGGGCCTTGTCGACAATCCGACGGTCCAGGCCCTCCACCGCGACCGGCCGGTGACGCGCCACCGTGGCGGCGGCGTCGCCGGCGTCGGCCATCGACGGGTAACCGATCACGATCATGGTCTGGTACGGCTTCGCCTCGACCAGGCGGACCTCGGCCTGCACCATCGTGCCGAGCGTTCCCTCGGTGCCGGCGAGGAACCGATGGACCGCACCGCCGTTCTCCGGCAACAGGTGTTCGAGGCTGTAGCCCGACACCTGTCGGTCGAACCGCCCGAACCCGGTCCGGATCTCGGCCAGGTTGTCGCCGGTCAACGCCAACAGCTGCTGCACCGTAGGTCCCGGGGCCTGCCCGGCCAGCGGACTGCCGGCCGCGCCGACCTTGATCAACTCGCCGGTGCCGGTGAGCAGTTCCATGCCGACGACGTTGTCGGCGGTCTTGCCGTACCCCATGGCGCGGGGGCCACAGGCGTTGTTGCCGATCATGCCGCCGATGGTGCAGCGGTTGAACGTGGACGGGTCGGGTCCGAACAGCAGGCCGTACGCCCCGGCAGCCTTGGTCAGCTGGGCCTGGACGACGCCGGGCTCGACCAGTGCGGTCCGGCGGTCGGGATCGATGTCGAGGATGGCGTTCAGCTTGCGGGTGTCGATCACCAGGCCCGGGCCGACGGAGTTCCCGGCACAGCTCGTTCCCGATCCGCGGCTGGTGATGGCGACCCCCGCCTCGCGGGCAGCGGTCACGGCGGCGGCGAGCTCGGTGGTGGTGCGGGGGCGGGCGACGGCCTGGGGGACGACGCGATAGAGCGAGGCGTCGGAGGTGTAGAGCGCCCGGGTCAGCGTGGAGGTGTCCAACACCTCGGACAGGCCGGCGTCACCGAAGGCCTGGGTGAGGGCTGCCGTAGCGCCGCTCACGTCCGCTGGGGCCAAGGTCATGAAGGCGAGCGTAGACGAGCGGACCGGGGTCCCGGTCGCCCCGTCCGGGACCGCCGGGCGCGGCCGGGTCAGGCGCCGTCGGAATCGACGTCGAGGACGGCCTGGAACACCCGACCCAGCGCCTCGAAGTCGGCGGGGTCGACCGCCTCCACGAAGTTCTGCCGGACGGCCGTGACATGGCTGGGAGCAGCGGTCTTGAGCAGCTGGAAGCCTGCCTCGGTCAGCTCCGCCCACACCCCGCGGCGATCCTCGGGGCACATCACCCGGGTCACCAGGCCGCGCTTCTCCAGTCGGGCGACGGTGTGGGTGAGTCGCGAACGCGACTGGTGCACCGCCTCGGCCAGTTCCGACATCCGGACCCGCCGCGTCGGCGTCTCCTCCAGCACGACGAGGATCTCGTACTCGCCCAGGTCGAGGCCGTGGCGCCGCAGGTCGGCGTCCAGCCGCTCGGTGAGGCGGGAGCTGCCCAGCAGGTAGGTCCGCCAGATCTGCTGCTGGTGCTGGTCGAGCCACTGCGCGCGGACGCGGTCCGCGGGGTCTCGTTCGGTGTCGGGAAGGGTGTTCGTGCCGCTCATGTGAGATAGATTACGCGGCAACAGTTGAGTGTTCAACTGATCTGTGTCATAGTTGGGTCTGTTGAAACATCAACTACTTAGGAGACCTGACAGATGAGCACCGCCACCACCACCACGAGCCTTCCCGCCGGCACCTGGCACATCGACACGCACCACAGCGAGGTTGCGTTCACCGTTCGCCACCTGATGAGCAAGGTCCGCGGCACCTTCGAGAACTTCGCCGGCACCATCACCACCGTCGAGGGCGATCCGACCCAGGCGAAGGTCCAGGCCACCGTCGAGATGTCGTCGGTCAACACCCGCAGCCCGCAGCGCGACGGCCACCTGCGCTCGAGCGAGATCTTCAACGCCGAGACCAACCCGCAGATGACCTTCCGCAGCACCAAGATCACCGAGGACGACGGCTCGTACGTCATCACCGGCGACCTGACCATCAACGGTGTCACCAAGCAGCAGGACTTCGCCGCCGAGTTCCTCGGGGTGGACGTGGACATGGCCAATGCCACCCGGCTGGGTGTGGAGGCGACCACCACCATCGTCCGCAAGGACTTCGGCGTCGACTTCAACATCCCGCTCGACGGCGGCAAGTTCGTCATCGGCGACAAGGCCCAGGTGACCCTGACCATCGAGGCCGTGCTGGCCTGAGTCGCACACCTCCCTCCCTCCCCAACCTCGTCGGCGCTCCTGTCAGTGCCTGACCCGATGACCGCCGGGCGTGCCCGCCCCAGGTCTCGTGGTCGCGCCGGGTGGTGTCGGGGAGGGGAAACCGGCCGGGCGTGGCCCGCTGACCGGGTGGACATACACTGTTACCCGTCAGTAACCACGCCCGGTCGAACCGGGCCGGCCCACGAGGACACCGATGCCCGAAGCCGTGATCGTCTCCACCGCCCGTACGCCGATCGGCCGAGCCCGCAAGGGGTCGTTGGTCGACGTCCGACCCGACGACCTGGCCGCCGGGGTGATCCGTTCCGCCCTGGCGAAGATTCCCGAGCTGGATCCCACCGAACTGGACGACCTGTACCTCGGCTGTGCCGAGCCCCACGACGAACACGGCGGCAACGTCGCCCGCCGCGTGGCCGTCCAGTTGGGCCTCGACAACGTTCCCGCCGCCACGATCAACCGGTTCTGCGCCTCCAGCGTGCAGACCGCCCGGATGGCCTTCCACGCGATCAGGGCCGGTGAGGGCGACGCCTTCGTGTCGGCCGGTGTCGAGTGCGTCTCCCGCTACCGCAACTTCGGCGGCGCCGGGGTCGACCCGGTCGAGACCCAGAATCCGATCTTCGCCGACGCCGCGGCCCGTACGGCCGGATACGTCGAGAGCAACGCGGTCTGGCGCGATCCCCGGACCGACGGACAGCTCCCTGACATCTACATCCAGATGGGCCAGACCGCCGAGCACGTCGCGACCCTGCGCGGCATCACCCGGGCCGAGTGCGACGAGTTCGGCGTCCGGTCCCAACAACGGGCCGAGCAGGCCACCCGCGACGGCGTCTTCGCCGACGAGATCGACCCGGTCACCCTGGCCGACGGGACCGTGGTCGACACCGACGACTGCCCACGGCCCGGCGTCACCCTCGACGGTGTGTCGGCGCTGCAGCCGGCGTTCCGTTCCGACGGGGTCGTGACGGCCGGCAACTGCACCCCGTTGAACGACGGCGCCGCGGCCGTGGTGATCATGTCCGACACACGCGCCCGTGAGCTCGGCCTCACCCCACTGGCCAGGATCGTGTCGACCGGGGTGTCGGCACTCAGCCCCGAGATCATGGGGCTCGGGCCGGTCGAAGCCTCGCAGCGTGCCCTCGCCCGGGCCAACATGATCATGGACGACATCGACCTGGTGGAGATCAACGAGGCCTTCGCGGTCCAGGTGATCGCCTCCCAGCGTGAGCTCGGGATCGACCCCGACCGGCTCAACGTCTACGGCGGTGCGATCGCGCTCGGTCACCCGTTCGGCGCCACCGGCGCCCGTATCATGACGACCCTGCTCAACGGCATGCGCCGGCGCGACGTCGAGTTCGGGTTGGAGACGATGTGTGTGGGCGGTGGACAGGGGATGGCGATCGTGCTGCAGCGCCTCACCTGACGCGTGACCGTACGCGTCACCGTACGATCCCTGTTCGCAGCCGTTTCGTGACCTGTCGGGTGTCGAGACGGACTAGACTGCCTGAGAAACACGTGTGCCGAGGAGGGCCCGGATGTCAGACGTTGCTGCACCACAAACCGACCGTGCGGCGTCGGTCGGGGCGCTGTTGCTGCGCCAGGCCGCGCAGTCGCCCCACCGTGAGGCCTTCCGGTACCCGGCAGGTGAGGACTGGGCGTCCCTCACCTGGCAGGAGACCAAGGACCGGGTGTTCGAGCTGGCCGGTGGCCTGATCGCGCTCGGCGTCGAGCCGGAGCAGCGTGCCGCGATCGCCGCCGGCACCTCGATCGACTGGGTGCTGGCCGACCTCGCCATCATGTGCGCCGGGGCCGCCACCACCACCGTCTATCCCAACACCAAGGCCGCCGACGTCGGCTACATCCTGACCGACTCCGAGTCGCGGGTGGTGTTCGCCGAGGACGACGACCAGGTCGCCAAGGTGCTCGACGGCGAGGAGCTGCCGCACCTGCTCAAGGTGATCACCTTCGGTGACAGCAGCTCCCACGAGTCGGTGATCACCATGGACCAGCTCGCCGAGCTGGGTCGGGGCTGGATCGCCGAACACCCCGACGGGATCGAGCAGGTGATCGCCCAGATCGGGACGGAGTCGCTGGCGACGTTGATCTACACCTCCGGCACGACCGGGCGGCCCAAGGGCGTCCGGCTGGTCCATGACAGCTGGGTGTACGAGGGCGAGGCCGTCCAGCAGACGGGGATCCTGGTCGCCGACGACCTCCAGTACCTGTGGCTACCGCTGTCGCACGTCTTCGGCAAGGCACTGCTCGCGATCCAACTGACGATCGGCTTCAGCAGCGCCGTCGACGGCCGGATCGACAAGATCGTCGACGGGCTCGGCGTGGTGCAGCCGACCTTCATGGCCGGTGCCCCGCGGATCTTCGAGAAGGTCCGCGCGAAGGTGAACATGCAGGCCGGGGACGGGCTCAAGAAGAAGATCTTCGACTGGGCCTTCTCCGTCGGCCGCCGCACCACACCCGACCGGCTCGCCGGGCGGCCACTGTCGGGGCTCGACAAGCTGCAGTACGGCATCGCCCACAAGCTCGTGTTCTCCAAGCTGGAAGCACGCATGGGCGGCCGGATCCGCTTCTTCGTCTCGGGTTCGGCGGCGCTGAACCGCGAGGTGCAGGAGTGGTTCTACGCGGCCGGGTTGCTGATCCTGGAAGGGTACGGACTGACCGAGTCGAGTGCCGCGACGTTCGTCAACATGCCCTACAAGGCCAAGCTCGGCACGGTCGGCCCGCCGCTGCCCGGCACCGAGGTCAAGATCGCCGAGGACGGCGAGATCCTGGTCAAGGGACGCGGTGTGATGCGGGGCTACCACAACCTCGACGAGGAGACCGCCGACGTCCTGGTCGACGGTTGGCTGCACACCGGCGACATCGGCCACGTCGACAGCGACCAGTACCTCACCATCACCGACCGCAAGAAGGACCTGATCAAGACCTCCGGTGGCAAGTACGTGGCCCCGCAGAAGATCGAGGGGGCGTTGAAGGCGGCCAGCCCGTACCTCTCGCAGGTCATCGTCCACGGCGACAAGCGGAAGTACGTCACCGCACTGGTCACCCTCGACGAGGAGTCGATCATGCAGTGGGCGGCCGAGAACGGACACGGCGACAAGTCGTACGTCGAGTTGACCAAGCTGCCGGCCGTCAAGGACATGGTGAACGCCCAGGTGGAGCAGGCCAACGACACCTTGGAGCGGTGGGAGACCGTCAAGGCGTACGCCATTCTCGACGCCGATCTGAGCGTCGACGACGGTGAGGTCACGCCGAGCATGAAGGTGCGCCGCAAGACCGTCGCCGAGCGGAACGCGGAGACGCTGGACAGCCTGTACGGCGAGGAGTGAGAGTGCCTGCCCCGGCCGATCACCGGCCGGGTGATCACAGGCCGGGCGGGGGCCCCAGGTCCTCACGGAGCTTGGCCAGCGCGACGAACACCTTGTCGCGGTAGGCGGCCAACGCCTCCCGCTGTTCGGCGGGGATGCGGCGGAAACCGCCGGACGACTTCAACCCGAGGTCGCCCACGTCCACCTTGGCGCGCAGCGAGTCCGGGGTGGCGAAGCGCTCCCCGTAGTGCGCGGCCAGCACGTCGAACGCCCCGGCGTACACGTCGAGTCCGGAGATGTCGCCGGCGGCGAGCGGACCGTAGAAGGGCAACCGCCAGCCGAAGGAGTTCGACACGACCGCGTCCACCTCCTCCGGCGTGGCCAACCCCTCCTCGACGATCAGCGCCGCCTCGCGGTAGAGCGCGAACTGCAGCCGGTTGCCCAGGAAGCCCGGGACGTCGGGCACCCGTACCGGCACCTTGCCGATCGAGGTCAACAGCTCGGCCAGCGGCGCCAGCACGTCGTCGTCGCCGGCCAGTTCGACCAGCGGCAGGAACGGTGCCGGGTTGAACCAGTGCATCACGACCAGCGGCTGCTCGAGGCTGTCGGCGAGCCGGCTGATCCCGATCGAGGAACTGTTGGTCGCCACGACCGTGTCGGGTCCGGCAGCCGCACCCACCCGGGCGAGCACCTTCCGTTTGACGTCGACGTCCTCGCTGACCGCCTCGATCACCAGGTCGGCGTCGGCGACCGCCTCGGCGAGGGAGTCGGCGCCGGTCAGGTGCTGCCGGATCGCGGCACCGTCGGCCTCGGACATCAGGTCGTCGCGGACGTAGCGGTCGGCCTCCTCGTGGAGTCGGGCCACGGCCGTCCGGGTCCGTTCGGCGTCCGCATCGACCACTACGGTCGGCAGGCCGCGTCGGGTGAACGCCTGGGCGATCCCGCCGCCCATGTAGCCCGCTCCGACGACGGCGATCCTGGTGTGGGTCATGGTCGGAGGCTACCGCTGGTGCAACGTTTCAAGTCCGTCGTATGATCGGCACGTCCAGATGTCAGAACGACGAGGAGAGGCGGGCATGGAGTTCAGCGCCGTCGCCAGACAACTTGATCACCAGGCCATCGAGCTGCCCTCGTGGGCCTTCGGGAACTCGGGAACGCGGTTCCGGGTGTTCGGCACGCCGGGGACGCCGCGGACACCATACGAGAAGGTCGCCGATGCCGCCCAGGTGCACCGGCACACCGGGCTGGCGCCGACGGTTGCGCTGCACATCCCGTGGGACACCGTCGACGACTATGCCGAGCTCGCCACGTACGCCCGGGACCAGGGGGTGGCGCTGGGCACGATCAACTCCAACACCTTCCAGGACGAGGCGTACAAGTTCGGCAGCCTGTGCAGCCATGATGCCGACGTACGCCGGCAGGCCATCGACCACCACCTGGCCTGCATCGAGGTGATGAACGCGACCGGGTCGCAGGACCTGAAGATCTGGCTCGCCGACGGCACCAACTACCCGGGACAGGGCGACATCCGGTCCCGACAGGACTGGCTGGCCGAGTCGCTGCGGACGATCTACGACCAGCTCGGCGACGACCAGCGGCTCGTCCTGGAGTACAAGTTCTTCGAGCCGGCGTTCTACCACACCGACGTCTGCGACTGGGGGACCGCGTACGCACACACCGCGGCCCTCGGCGAGCGTGCCGTGGTGTGCCTCGACACCGGCCACCACGCACCGGGCACCAACATCGAGTTCATCGTGGCCCAGCTGCTCCGGTTGGGCAAGCTCGGCTCGTTCGACTTCAACTCCCGCTTCTACGCCGACGACGACCTGATCGTCGGGGCGGCCGACCCGTTCCAGCTGTTCCGGATCATGCACGAGGTGATCAACGGTGGCGGGTACGGCCCGGAGTCGCCGGTGGCGTTCATGCTGGACCAGTGCCACAACATCGAGGACAAGATCCCCGGCCAGATCCGCTCGGTGCTCAACGTTCAGGAGGCGACCGCGAAGGCGCTGCTGGTCGACCGTACGGCCCTGGCCGCGGCCCAGCGGTCGAACGACGTGCTGGCCGCCAACGCCGTCCTGATGGACGCCTACGACACCGACGTCCGGGCCGACCTGGCCGGCTGGCGGGAGGCGAAGGGGCTGCCCGCGGATCCGATGCGGGCCTACCTCGAATCGGGTCACCAGCAACGGATCGCGACGGAACGCGTCGGCGGCCGAGCGGCCGGATGGGGGGCATGATCATGACACACGAGACCGTGACCGAACTGCTGGACCGGAGCAACCGGCTGGGTGCGGACCCGAAGAACACCAACTACGCCGGCGGAAACACCTCGGCCAAGGGCGTCGACACCGACCCTGTCACCGGTGACGACGTCGAGCTGATGTGGGTCAAGGGATCCGGCGGTGACCTGGGAACCCTGCAGGAGAAGGGATTGGCGGTGCTGCGCCTCGACCGGCTCCGCGCCCTGGTCGACGTGTACCCGGGGGTGGACCGCGAGGACGAGATGGTGGCGGCCTTCGACTTCTGCGCCCACGGCCGTGGTGGGGCGGCGCCGTCCATCGACACCGCGATGCACGGCCTGGTCGACGCCGACCACGTCGACCACCTCCACCCCGATGCCGGCATCGCGATCGCGACCGCGGTGGACGGCGAGAAGCTGACCGAGAAGATCTTCGGCGACACCGTGGTGTGGGTGCCGTGGCGACGGCCCGGATTCCAACTGGGCCTGGACATCGCCGCCATCAAGGCGGCCAATCCGAAGGCGATCGGCTGCATCCTCGGCGGCCACGGCATCACCGCCTGGGGGGAGACCTCCCAGCAGTGCGAGCGGAACTCGCTCACGATCATCCGCCGCTGTCAGGCCTACATCACCAAGCATGCGAAGCCGAACCCGTTCGGGGCACCGGTCAAGAAGTACGCCCCGCTGCCGGCGGCCGAGCGGCGGGATCGTGCGGCCTGGTTGGCGCCGCTGCTGCGGGGGCTCGCCTCGACCGACAAGCCGATGGTCGGGCACTTCCGCGACGACGACGTGGTGCTGGACTTCCTCGCCAGCCGCAACCACCGCAGGCTGGCCGAGCTCGGCACGAGCTGCCCCGACCACTTCCTGCGCACCAAGGTGAAGCCGATGGTGCTCAACCTGCCGGCGACGGCGAGTCCGGCGAAGGTGCGCGAACGCCTGGCGGAGCTGCACGCCGCGTACCGCGAGGACTACGCCGCCTACTACGAACGGCACGCCGACGACGACAGCCCGGCCATCCGGGGTGCGGACCCGCTGATCATCCTGGTGCCGGGGGTCGGCATGTTCTCCTACGGTGCGAACAAGCAGACCGCACGGGTGGCCGGTGAGTTCTACGTCAACGCGATCAACGTGATGCGCGGGGCCGCGGGGTTGAGCCGCTACCGGCCCATCCCGGAGTCGGAGAAGTTCCGGATCGAGTACTGGGCGCTCGAGGAGGCCAAGCTGCAACGGATGCCGGCACCCAAGCCGCTCGCCACCCGGGTCGCGTTCGTCACCGGTGCCGCCTCCGGGATCGGCCGGGCCACGGCCGAGCGACTCGCCGCCGAAGGTGCCTGTGTGGTCATCGCCGACCTGTCCGCCGAGCGGGCCCGGGCCGTCGCGGCCGAGATCGGGACGACCGACGTCGCGGTCGGGGTCGGCGTGGACGTCTCGGACGAGGACGCCGTACGGGCCGCGTTCGACGAGGCCGTCCTCGCGTTCGGTGGTGTCGACCTGGTGGTCAACAACGCCGGGCTGTCGTTGTCGAAGCCACTGCTGGACACCACGGTCGACGACTGGGAGCTGCAGCACGACGTGATGGCGAAGGGCTCGTTCCTGGTGTCACGGGAGGCCGCCCGGATCATGATCGACCAGGGCATGGGCGGCGACATCGTCTACGTCTCCAGCAAGAACTCGGTGTTCGCCGGGCCCAACAACGTCGCCTACTCCGCGACCAAGGCCGACCAGGCCCACCAGGTACGACTGCTGGCCGCCGAGCTGGGGGAGCACCAGATCAAGGTCAACGGGGTCAACCCCGACGGGGTGGTCCGAGGCTCCGGCATCTTCGCCGGCGGCTGGGGTGCGAAACGGGCCGCGGTGTACGGGGTGCCGGAGGAGGAGCTCGGCTCCTTCTACGCCCAGCGGACGTTGCTGAAGCGGGAGGTGCTGCCGGAGCACTGTGCGAACGCGGTGTTCGTGCTGTGCTCCTCGGACCTGAGCCACACCACGGGGCTGCACATCCCGGTCGACGCCGGGGTGGCCGCCGCCTTCTTGCGATGACCCGGCCGGAGCAGGTGCTCCCCGGGCCGGTGATGGCGGCCGTCGACATCGGCGCGAGCAGTGGGCGGGTGATGGCGGCCGGGCTGGTCGACGATCGCATCGACCTGGTGGAGGTGCACCGGTTCGACAACGGCCCGGTGGCCCGGGAGGGCCACCTGTACTGGGACATCGAGATGTTGATCACCGAGGTGATCACCGGGTTGCGGCGGGTCGTCGAGCGCTGGCCCGAGGTGATCAGCATCGGGGTCGACACGTGGGCGGTCGACTACGGCCTGCTCGATGCGTCGGGAGAGCTGATCGGCAGGCCGTACGCCTATCGGGACCCCCGGACCGAGGCGGTGATCGACACCGTCCACGCAGCGATCAGCCCGGAGCGGCTGTATGCGATCACCGGCCTGCAGCACCTCCCGTTCAACACCGTCTACCAACTCACCGCCGAACAGGCCGGGCCGCGCTGGCCGATCGCCGCCCGGCTGGCACTGCTCCCGGACCTGATCGTCCACCGCCTGACCGGTCGACTGGTGGCCGAGGTGACCAATGCGTCCACCACCGGACTGCTCGACGCCACCAGCAGACGCTGGTCGAACGAGGTGCTCGACGCCGTCGGTGTCCCGGGCGACCTGCTGCCCGAGTTGGCCGAGCCGGGCACAACCGTCGGCACCGTCCGGCCCGGCCTGGGGTTGCCGCCGATCCCGGTCGTGGCGGTCGGATCGCACGACACGGCCTCGGCCGTGGTCGGCGTGCCCGCCGCCGACGACCACTTCGGCTACGTGTCGTCGGGGACGTGGTCACTGGTCGGTGTCGAACTGCCCGGACCGGTGCTGACCGAGCAGAGCCGGGCCGCGAACTTCACCAACGAGGGTGGTGTCGACCGCACCGTCCGGCTGCTCCGCAATGTCGGTGGCCTGTGGCTGCTCGAGCAGTGTCGGGAGGCGTGGGGCGACCGGGCGCCGGCACTCGGTGACCTGTTGGCCGCGGCGGGGGAGTTGCCGGCCGGCGGCCCGCTGGTCGACGTCGACGCCACCGACCTGATCACTCCGGGGCGGATGCCGGAGCGGATCGCCGACGCCTGCCGCCGTACCGGGCAACCCGCCCCGGCCGGACCGGTCGCCATCACCCGGTGCATCCTCGACTCGTTGGCCGACGCGTACGCCCGCACCCTCGACCGGGCGGCGGAGCTGTCCGGCCGCCCGATCAGCTCGGTCCACGTCGTCGGCGGAGGTGCCCGGAACGAGCTGCTCTGCCGGCTGACCGCCCGAGCCACCGGCCGCGAGGTGCTGGCCGGGCCCGTCGAGGCCACCGCCTTCGGCAACGTGCTCGTCCAGGCCCGCACGGCCGGCCTGGCCCCGGACACCCTGCCGGCGCTCCGCCGACTGCTCGCCGACTCGGTCCAGCTGACCCGCCACCTGCCCTGAGCGGCACTCGCGGGAGGGATTCCACAAAGCGACCGGTCGGCGGGGCTCGGATGGCGCGCCCCCGCCTGCCCGGTCCACCCCCACGCCGGCCGACCGGTCGCTTTTCGGAATCCGCCGCCGCAGCCGTTCAGCGCAGCCGTCGCCGGCGGGTACACGTTGTTAGGGTGACGGCATGGACGCCGTCACCGTGATCGACACCGAGGCCCGCCGGTTCGCTGCGGTGCTCGCAGACACGCCACCGGCGGCGCGCTGCCCGACCTGCCCGGAGTGGAACGCGGACGACCTGCTGTGGCACCTGACCGAGGTCCACCTGTTCTGGGGGGCCATCCTGGCCACCGGTGCAACCACGGACGCTGCCGTCGAGCAGATCGAGGCGGCGAAGCCGGCTCGTCCGGCCGACACCGCCGGACTGCTCGAACTGCGCGCCTCGGCCACCGCCGCCCTGCTCGCGCAACTGTCCGCACTGCCCGACGACGAGCCCCGCTGGACCTGGTGGGACGCCGACCAGACGGTCGGCTTCACCCGCCGGATGCAGACCCACGAGGCCACCATGCACCGGGTCGACGCCGAGCTGACCGCCGGCCTGCCGATCAGCCCCATCGCCACCAACGTGGCCACGGCCGGTGTCAGCCACTGCATCGACGTGATGTGGGGTTGGCTGCCGGACTGGGCCACCCACACCCAGGCCGCCGTCGTGGCCCTCGAAGCGACCGACACCGACTGGCGCCGCCTGCTGGAGGTCGGTCGCTGGACCGGCACGGGACCCGAGTCCGGCAACTCCTTCGACGAGCCGATCGGTCGCCCCGCGGCGTCCGACGCCGAGCCGACGGCAACCGTTCGCGGCACCGCGCAGGACCTCGACCTGTGGGCGTGGACCCGCGGCGGAGAGGTCGAGCTCACCGGTGACGACACAGCACTCGCGGCCATGAACGCGCTCGTCGCCAACGGCCACGAGTGATCGCGTGACCCGTCACGCCGTCGAGATCCCCCTGCGTTGGGGGGACATGGACGCCCAGGCCCACGTCAACAACGTCGCTTGGGTCGACTACCTGCAGGAGGCCCGGGTCGACTTCCTGCTCCGCGGTCCGATCGCCGAACTGCTGGAGTCCGGGGTACTGGTGGTCTCCAATGACATCGAGTTCCTCGCCCCGATGGTGGCCGACGACACCCCGCTCCTGGTCGAGCTGTGGGTCGACCGGGTCGGTGGCGCCCGGTTCTCGTTGGCGTACGAGCTGAGCCACCATGATCAACTGGTCGGAAGGGCCCGAACCGTTGCGACCCCGTACGACCTGGCCAAGGGACGGCTGCGCAGGCTGACCGACGACGAACGGCAGGCGCTGTCGGCGGCGATCATCCCGACCGAACCGCTGCGGGAGCTTCCGACCGGGGAGCCGCAACGCGTGTACGAGGTCGGGCTGCAGGTGCGCTGGTCCGACCTCGACGCGTACGGTCACGTCAACAACGTCGAGTTCCACAACTACGCCCAAGAGGCCCGGGTCTCCTTGTTCAGCAGCAAACTGGCCACCGAGGACGGGATGTGGGTGGTGGTCCGGCAGCAGATACGACACCACCTGCCGATGGCGTTCCGGCTCGCCCCGTACGTCACCCGGCTCGGCGTCATCGCCCACGGTCGGACGTCGATCACCCTGCGCACCCAGTTCGCCGACCCCGACTCCGGTGAGGTGTACGCCACCGCGGGCACCGTGCTGGTACGCACCGATGCCCAGGGCCGCCCACTCGCCCTGCCGGCGGATTTCACCGGCTGAGCCGCCACCCTGCCGTCGTCCGTCAACCCAGCCAGACCATCGAGCGGCCGTGGCCGTGGGTCCGGGCAACCGCCCGTCCGTCGACGCCGAGCACGAACGGGTTCGGCTGGTCCGGGGCCGGTGGCGAGGTCGCCCCGATGTCGGGGAGCACCTGTCGACCCTCATTGCTGATCCAGTGGCACCGACCGTCGGTGACCAGTTCGGCCATCAGTCCGGCGAACCGGTCGCGGTCCGCCCGGGTCAGGTAGGCGATCACCGCACTGTGGAAGACGACCACCGGCCCGTACGACGACGCCTCGGCCACCAGATCGGCCACCCCGGTCAGCAGGTCACCGGTGCGCAGGTCCGGCGGATCCGTTGCTGCGATGGTGATCCCGGCGTCCAAGGCGGCCAACCGATCATGCTGTTCGGGCCAGACGAGCATTCGCAGCCAGGCCATCGCGTCGGGGTCGGTGACGTCGAGCGGATTGAGGTCGATGCCGCCACGCCACCCGATCCGGGGTGTGACGGTCGGCAGCGGCGCCGGTCCCGACACCTGGCACGACAACGCCGGTCCGAACCCGGCGGTGACGACGCCCGCCTCGGTGCCCCACGCGTACGACCACCGGTCGGGATAGAGGCACAGTCCGGCGCTGGGCCCGACCTCCAGCAGCGCGATCGGGTCCGAAAGCCCCAACCCGGCCAAGGCCGGGACGAGGGTGGCGAGTCGGCCGACCTCGTTGGTCTGGGTCCGCCGTTCCATGATCGTTTCGCGGATCGTCCCGTCGTCGGCCAGCAGCGCCGACCGCAATCCTTCGTACGGCCCGGGCGCCGGCACCCCGTGCCAACGGGCGGCGGCGAAGACCAGGTTGGGTTGCCGTTTCCCGTCCGGCAGGGTGTCCAGCCATGCCAGGACCTGCTCGTCCGCGACCACCCCGGCCGACCAGTCCGCGAAGCACGGTGAGTCCGCCGCATCGACCCGGAACGCCTCGTACAGCTGGCGGGTGTTGCCGTAGACCTCCATGGCGGCATGGTCCCAGAGTCGACGGAGCCGGCGCCATCGTCCGACCCGGCCAGCCTCGACAACCCTGAGGGAATGCGCTTACCCTGTTGGGGTCCCACACACGGTCGGCCAGTGGCGGAGCGGCTCAGCCGTTGCAGCACGCTGCCCGACCGAACCTTCGAGGAGGAAGTCCATGACCATTTCGCGACGTACGTTGTTGGCGGGCAGCTCCGGGCTGGCAGCCGCAGCGGTGGCCGCCGGCACCGTCACCCCGACCGCCAGCCGACAGGCAGCCGCGGCACCGGGAGGCCCGTCCGAGCACTGGCAGTCGGTGATGCTCCGGATCGACCGGCGCGGCCGCCTGGTGTACCCGCGACGGGACGGCTTCCGCCTCCCGGACTTCGGGTACGCCGGCTACCACCACGGGGAGCGGCCGCTGCCGGACGTTCCGGTACGGCACACGATCGACCCGGTGCCCGGCGACAACACCGCCCACATCCAGGCCGCCGTCGACCACATGGGCACACTGCCGCTCGATGCCGACGGCTTCCGCGGTGCGCTGCTGCTGACCGCGGGCACGTACGAGATCGCCGGGACCGTGCGGCAGCCCCACAGTGGTGTCGTGCTCCGGGGTGTCGGCGACGGTGAGGACCCGACGACCAACACCGTGCTGCGCCCGGTCGGGGAGCCGGGGGACTCGCGCACGGCGGTGATCATCGGCGGCGGTGGCACGTGGACCGAGACCGGACCGCGTACCGATGTGGTCAGCGACCTGGTGCGGGTGGGCGACTCGTCACTGGCCGTGGCCGACGCAGGTGGCCTGCAGGTCGGCCAGTCGATCCTGATCACCCATCCGTGTACCCAGGCCTGGCTGGACGCCGTTGACGGTGGCGGCACCGCCGACGACGACCCGTGGGAGGTGGGCGACGTGCCGATCGTGTACGGCCGCCGGATCACCGCGATCGACGGGAACCGGATCACCGTCGACGTCCCCGTCTTCAACGACCTCGACCGTCGGCTGTCGCAGAGCTACGTGACCGGCCGGGGTGCCGACGGCCTGGCCACCGAGGTCGGCGTGGAGCAGCTGCGGATCGACATCGCGTACGAGGGTGACCCCGACACCAACGTCGCCCAGGCCCGGAGTGCCCTCGAGCTCCTGCTCGTGGAGGATGCCTGGGTGCAGGGGTGCACGGTGGCCCACTTCCACCTGAGCGGCATCTCGGTCGGCGACGCCACCCGGGTGACGGTCCGAGGCTGCCACTCCCTGCGACCGGTGTCGGCGTTGGAGGGCAGCAGCCGCTACAACTTCAACGCGGGCCGCCGGGCCCAGCAGGTGCTGTTCACCGACTGCCATGCCACCCACTCGCGGCACGCGTTCGTGTCCAACGGCATCAGCCTGGTGTCGGGGATCGTGTTCCACCGGACCACCGCCACCGCCAGCAACACCGCGAGCGAGGGGCACCGGTGGTGGAGCCAGGGCCTGCTGTTCGACAACCACCGCGAGATCGACCCGGTCGCCGGCCGGACGGTGTCGCTGTACAACCGGGGCGACTACGGCACCGGGCACGGCTGGTCCGCGGCCCACTCGGTGGCCTGGAACACCGACACCGCGGGCACCGAGTTGACCATCCAACGACCGCCGACCGCGCAGAACTATGCGATCGGCTGCCACGGCGACGTGACCGGTGACGGCCCGTTCACCCAGCCCGCCGGACACATCGAGGGCACCGGTCGACCCGGACTGCAGCCGGAATCGCTGTACGAGGCCCAACTGGCCGACCGGCTGCGTCGGTAGCCCGGCCCGGCCCCGCTGACGCAACCACGGCGATTTCTGGGTCAGGTCCCGCTGACGCGGCCTTGGCCCAGAAATCGCCGCGTTTCGGTACGAGGTCAGGAGTCACGCGAGCCCGCGCGGAATGGGGCCGATCAGTGGGCGAGCGGGAAGCCGTCGGACCCGGCCGGGGTCTCGGTGTTGACCATGAAGTGGGCGGCCCGTTCCAGGTAGGTCCACATCTGCTCGTCCAACTCGGGGGACAGCGCCAACTCGTCCATCGCCACCCGCATGTGGTGCAGCCACCGGTCGCGGGCCTCGATCGTGACCGGGAACGGTGCGTGCCGCATCCGCAGCCGCGGGTGGCCGCGCTGTTCGCCGTACGTGGACGGGCCACCCCAGTACTGCTCGAAGAACATCCGGAGCCGGTCCTCGGCCGGACCGAGGTCCTCCTCGGGGTACATCGGACGCAGCAGCGGATCGGCCGCGACACCTTCGTAGAAGCGTCGGGTCAGCTTCACGAAGGCGTCGTGGCCGCCGAACTGTTCGTACGGGGTCCGGTCGGTCTGGTCGGTGGCGTCGGAGGTGGTCATCGCACCCCATTGTCCACGCCCACCGAAGTTCTGCCAGACCTGGCTCACATGCGGGAAGTCAGCTTTGACAGGATGGCAGGACCACCCCCAACCGAGGAGTCATCGTGGCCACCACACGTACCGCCAACACGCACTGGACCGGATCGCTGATGGAAGGGGAGGGCACCGTCGAGCTGGCCTCGTCGGGCATCGGCACCTTCCCCGTGACCTGGGCATCCCGGGCCGAGACCCCGCAGGACAGGACGAGCCCCGAGGAACTGATCGCCGGCGCCCACGCCACCTGCTACTCGATGGCGCTGTCCCACGCCCTGGCCGGAGCCGGCACCCCGCCGACCTCGGTCGACACCTCGGCCGACGTCACCTTCCAGCCGGGCGAGGGGATCACCGAGATCAAGCTGACCGTCCGTGCGGTCATCCCCGGCGTCACCGCCGAACAGTTCGCCGAGTTCGCCCAGAACGCCAAGGAGAACTGTCCGGTCTCGCAGGCACTCGCCGCCGTGAAGAACATCAGCCTGGACGCGGAGCTGGTCGAGGGCTGACGCGCCCCGGCGACTCAGATCTGGTCGGTGTCGGGGTTGTCCTCGATGACGTGGACGGCAGCCTCCTCGGCACTGGCCGCCCCACCGTCGATGCCGACGTCGGTGCCGAAGAGTTCGGACTCGACGTCGTCCCCGCCCACGGTGTCGGGTGCCACGAGTCGACCGGATCGGCGATCACCGACCTCCCGGTCACCGATGGCGCCGTCTCGCGATGACAGCTCTGTGGCGCTGTCGCGCAGGGATTGATCAGCTGTCTCGTCGGTCGTGTCCGGCTCCTCCTGCTCGAGGTAGGTGCTGATCGACTCGCCCCCACCGTCGATGCCGTCGACGTCGTCGTCGGCCCGCAGCTCGACCGATGACCACCGGTCGGGCGGGATGATGCCCTCGTCCAGGGTGTCGTCGACCCCACGATCGATCAACGTGTCCTCGGGCTGGAGTTGGTCCAACTGCTCGGACGGCTCGGGAATGTCAGCGTCGAACTGGTTGTCACTCATCCCTGCACAGTAACGCGATCGGCGCCCGGGAGGCCGCCCGGTCGGCAGCGGTGGGGAACCGATAGCCTTCCGGCGGCGTCACAACGCTTGGCTGAATGACCCTCACCCATGAACCTAGGAGAACTGATGCGCAAGATTCTCGTCACCGTCGCGGTTGCGATGGTTGCCCTGGTGTCCCTGACCGGTTGTTTCGGACCCCCCACGGTCTCCCAGGCCGACGTCGAGGAGCAGATCTCCACCCAGTTGGAGAAGCAGGTCGGCACCAAGCCCGACCAGGTGACCTGCCCCGGTGACCTGACCGGCGAGGTCGGGACCACGATGACCTGCACGCTCACCCATGAGGGCCAGAGCCTCGACGTGAACGTCGAGGTCACCGAGGTGGAGGGCTCCACCGTTCGGTTCAACATCAAGGTCGCCGAGGCCTGATCGACCAGCGACGGTCGTCCTCGTCGCTGAAGACTCACGGCACCGCATCCCGTCCGGGGTGCGGTGCCGTCGTCGTTGCCGGTCGGACTCGTGCCCGGCAGCCGGACTCAGTCCGCGGCGTGACCGTACGTCTTCGTGCCGCGCCACCACGTGGCGACGACGGGGTCGGGCAGTTCACGACCGTGGTACGGGTTGTTGCGCGACAACGAGGCGGAGTCGGCGCGATCGACCGTACGGCGTCGCCGTGGGTCGACCAGCACCACGTTGGCCGGGGCACCGACGGCCAGACCTTCACCCTGGCCGGAGATCCGGCCGATCCGTGCCGGTGTGGTCGACATCGCCTCGACCAGTCGGGGCCAGGTGATCAACTCGGTGTCGATCATGGTCGCGATGACGACCCCGAGGGCGGTCTCCAGTCCGAGCATGCCGAAGGCGGCCTCGGCGAAGGCGTGCTCTTTGTCGTGCCGGGCGTGCGGGGCGTGGTCGGTGGCGACGATGTCGATCGTGCCGTCGGCCAGCGCGGCGCGGAGGGCGGTGACGTCCTCGGCGGGCCGCAGCGGCGGGTTCACCTTGTAGGTCGGGTCGTACGCGGCGAGCTCGTCGGTCGTCAGCAGCAGGTGGTGCGGGGTGACCTCGGCGGTGACGTCGATGCCCTGGCCCTTCGCCCACCGCAACACCTCGACCGTTTCGGCGGTCGAGACGTGGCACACGTGCAGCCGCGACCGGGTGTGCCGGGCGAGTTGGACGTCACGGGCGACGATGGTCGACTCCGCCACCGACGGCCAGCCACCCAGGCCCAACCGGCCCGACAGCTCACCCTCGTGGCAACACGCCCCGGCACCGGCCAGGGTCGGATCCTGCGCATGTTGGGCGATCACCCCGTCGAACGCGCGGACGTACTCGAGGGCCCGACGCATCAACAGCGCATCGTGCACACACGTGCCGTCGTCGGAGAACACCTTCACCCCGGCCGCGGACCGGTGCATCAGCCCGAGCTCGGCCAACTCCTCACCGGCCAACCCCTTGGTCACCGCGCCGATCGGCACGACCTGCGCGCTGCCGTCCCGGTGTCCCAACCCCAGCACGTGTTCGGCGGCCTCGGCGGTGTCGGTCACCGGGTTGGTGTTGGCCATCGCGAACACACAGGTGAAGCCGCCCCGGGCTGCGGCGCGGGTGCCCGTCCCGATCGTCTCGGCGTCCTCCCGGCCGGGCTGCCGCAAGTGGGTGTGCAGGTCGACCAGCCCCGGCAGGGCCAGCAGGCCCTCGCCGTCGATCCGCTCGGCGTCGTCGCCGGCCTGCGCGGGATCGGCCAGCACCCCGTCGGCCAGGAGGAGGTCGGCGACGCTGCCGTCGGCGAGCGTCGCGTGGGTGATCAACGTGTTCATCGCGGGGCTCCGGCTCCGTTCGTGGTGGGCGTTCCCGCCCGGTCGGCTCGTGCGGCGGTGCCGGTGTCGTCGGTCCCGCCGAGCAGGTTGTACAGCACGCTCATCCGCACCGCGACCCCGGCCGCCACCTGGTCGAGCACGAGCGAGGCGGCCCCGTCGGCGGCGTCGGCGGAGATCTCCAGCCCGCGGTTCATCGGACCGGGGTGGCAGATCGCGGCACCGGCGGCCAACCGGGCCAGTCGATCACGGGTGAGGCCGTACCCGACGGTGTACTCCCGCGGGGTGGGGAAGTAGCCACCGCTCATCCGCTCGCGCTGCACCCGCAGCATCATCACGATGTCGGCCTGCGGCAGCACCTCGTCGAAGTCGGTGCTGACGGTGACCGGCCAACTGGACACGCCGCTGGGCAGCAAAGTCGGTGGCGCCACCAGCACCACCTCGGCACCCAACCGGGACAGCAGCAACACATTGCTGCGTACCACCCGGGAGTGGGTCAGGTCACCGACGATCACGACCGTACGGCCCGCGAAGTCGTTGTCCGGTTGGGATCCGGGCGTTCCGACCGACCCGTCGGTCGCAACCGGGGCATCCGACTGCCCGCGGAAGTGGCGGCGCATCGTGAACGCGTCCAACAGGGCCTGGGTGGGGTGTTCGTGGGTGCCGTCGCCGGCGTTGATCACGTGGGCGTCGATCCAGCCGGTCGCCTGCAGCGGGGCACCGGAGGCGTGGTGGCGGATCACCAGTGCGTCGACCCCCATCGCCGCGACGGTCTGCACCGTGTCACGCAGCGACTCACCCTTCGACACCGAGGAACCCTTGGCCGAGATGTTGATCACGTCGGCCGACAACCACTTGCCGGCCAGCTCGAACGAACTGCGGGTGCGGGTCGAGTCCTCGAAGAACAGGTTGACCACGGTACGGCCACGCAGCGCGGGCAGCTTCTTCACCGGGCGACCCTGCACCTGGGCCATCTCCTCGGCCAGGTCGAGCACGGCGGTGACCTCGGTCGGGTCGAGGTCTGCGGCGGACAGCAGGTGGCGGGTCACCGGTGGGCTCCTCGGGCGTCGGCTGGGTTCGGGGCGGGAGGCAGGATACGCACCTCGGTGATCTGGTCGGTCTCGGCCAGCCGGACCCGGACCTGCTCGGTGGCTGCGGTCGGCAGGTTCTTGCCGACGTGGTCGGCCCGGATCGGCAGCTGTCGGTGGCCACGGTCGACCAGCACGGCCAGCCGTACGGCCCGGGGTCGGCCGAGGTCGCCGAGTGCGTCGAGGGCGGCGCGGATCGTCCGGCCGGAGAACAGCACGTCGTCGACCAGCACGACCGTCGCGTCGTCCACGTCGACCGGGAGGACGGTACGCCCGACCGGGCGGGTCGGCTGGCTGCGCAGGTCGTCGCGGTACATCGTGATGTCGAGGGTGCCGACCGGTACTGGACGTCCCTCGACCCGGCTGATCACCTCACCCAGTCGGTGGGCCAGCGGCACCCCACGGGTCGGGATGCCGAGCAGCAGCAGCGACTCGGCGCGGTGGTCGGCCTCCAGGATCTCGTGGGCCATCCGGGTCAGCGCACGTCCCACATCGGCGTCGTCGAGGACCACCCGCCCCGACGTCGGGGACGGGTCGGCGGACTCGGTCCCGGGCTCCGGATCGTTCACCGGTGACTCCTTCTCGCTGACTCGGTGCTGTCTGGACTACCGTATGGCACATGTCGTACGTGTTGCCGCACCAGATCGTGGCCCTGCTGCCGTTGGAGACCCTGCCGCACTGGCCCGAGGTGGTCGAGCCGAGCTGGCTCGAGATGATCGGCCTCATCATCGGGCTGCCGCTGCTGATCGCGATCGTCCTGGTGCTGCTGGTGCACAGCGGGGCGCTGGCCCGGCTCGCCCGCGGCGGTGCCGGCAAGCACGGTGCGTACTGGATCAACCCGGGTGACCCGCTGCCCGCAGCGGTCGACAGCTCCGAGGAGCAGCAGCCGTACACGATCGGTGAGCGCGAGTCGCTGATCCGCGCGGTACGGCAGGCCGAGCGGGAGTCCGGGCTGGAGTTCTCGCTGTTCCTGGGCCCGGTGCCCGAGGGCACCGACTCGGCCGACTACGCGCTGGAGCTGCTGCACTCGCTGCCCGACCCCGACCGGTCGGTGTTGATCATGTCCGACCCGGAGAACGACATCCTCGAGTTCGCCGGCGGCGAGGAGGCCGTCCGCCACCTCGGTGAGGACGACATGGTGCAGGCCGGGGTCGCGGCGTACGCGGCCGACGAGCAGGGTGACCCGGTGACCGGCCTGATCGACGCGGTGGGCCTGCTCGGCCGGCACGCCCGTCAGCCCGAATTGCTGCACGCCTCCGCCGAGAGCGCCGCCGCCCTCGATCACTGAGGCGTCCCACTCAGCCGTCGGGTCACGGCCGTCGAGGCCATGGCAGCGGTTCAGCCGACCCGGGACGTCCAGGGGTCGGTGTTGAGGTCGGAGACGACCGTCGGCACGGATCCGAGACCGTCAGCCATGCGCTGCTGCAGCACCGGCAGCCACGTCCACTCGGCGGCCCAGTGGGCCACGTCCAGCAGCGCCGGCGACTCGGGCCAGCACAGCGCTTCGGACGCGGGATGGTGCCGCAGGTCCGAGGTCAGGTAGAGGTCGGCGCCCGACCGTCGGGCCTCGTCGAACAGGTCGTCCCCGGCACCGGCCTGCACGGCGACGGTCGTCACGGCACGGTCCGGATCCCCGGCCACCCGTACCCCGACGGCGGTCCGGGGGAGCCGGTCGGCCACCAGTGCGGCGAAGTCGCCGACCGTGGTCGGCTCGACCGTGCCGACCCGACCGAGGCCGGATGCCGGGTCGTCACCGCTCGGCACCAACGGCCGCGGCTCACGCAACCCCAGCCGGTCGGCGAGGGCGGCCACCGTCCCGTACGGGCCGATGTCGGCGTTGGTGTGGGCGCAGTACAGGCCGATCCGCCACTGCACCAGGTCGGTGACCATCCGACCCTTCGGATGCCGTGGGTCGATCCCGTGCACCCCACGCAGCAGCAGTGGATGGTGGGCCACGATCGCGCTGGCGCCGAGCTCGCGGGCCTGCGCCACCACGGCAGGGGTGACGTCGACGGTCAGAAGTACCGAGCCGAGGCTGCGGTCTGGCTCACCGCAGACGACCCCGACGCGGTCCCAGGCCGCCGCCGACGCCGGCGGGTACTGCTCGTCCAGCCATCCGGTCAGCTCGCCGAAGGCGGTCACGCCGCCGTCACCGCCCGGCCCGGACCCGGTGGCAGCGCAGTGCCCGGACGGCGTCGTCGCGCCGCTCACCGACCAGTCTGCGGACCTGGTCCGACAGCCCGTCGGTCCGCAGCCACTGCTCGACCCGGTCGACCAGCTCCTCGCTCGCCACCAGGTCGGGGAACGCCAACGTCAAGAACCCGTTCTGCAGCGGCAGGCCACGGTCGGCCCACACCCCGCTGTGCTCGCTGATGGCGGCCGCGGTGCGCAGGTACGGCTCGACGTACTGGCTGAGCAGGTCCTCCTGACCAGCCCGGACGAACTGGCGACACACCTTGCGGTGCGTCTCGTTCGGTACGTCCGGGGCCTCCACCATCAGGTGCCAGGCGGCGGCCTTGGCGGCCCGGGTCGGCCGAGCGGCGCGGGCCGCAGCGGCAGCCTCCTGACCGGTGATCGTGTTGTCCCGTTCCAGTTCGGCGTCGATGTCGGCCTCCGAGGCGGCGCCGAGTCGAGCCAGCTCGGTGATCAACAACCACCGCAGGTCGGTGTCGATCACCAACCCCTCGGGCACCTCCTCGCCGTCCAACCAGCCGCGCAGTAGCGAACCGCCCGCGTCCCCGGTGACCGCCGTGGCGAGTGCCTTCGCGAACGCGAGCTGGTGGTCCGAGCCGGGATCGGCGTCCCGCAACTGCCGTGCGATCCCCTGCTCCAGTGCCACGCGTGCAGCCGTCCGTGCCTCACCCGGCGCGGTGTACAACTCGGCCGCGGTGGCCGACTGCTTCAGCAGGGCGCCGACGGCGGTCAGGTCGGACTCCACCCCGATCCCGCCCAGCACCATGGTGACGTAGTCGGCGGCCGCCATCTCGGCGTCACGGCACATGTCCCAGGCCGCACCCCAGAGCACGGCGCGGGCCAGCGGTGAGTCGATCTGGGCGATGTGTTCGACGACGGTCGCCAACGACGCCGGGTCCAACCTGATCTTGGTGTAGGCGAGGTCGTCGTCATTCAGCAGCACCAGGTCACCGACCTCGACGCCGACCAGTTCGGGGACCTCGGTCCTCGGTCCGGTGACGTCGCACTCGACCCGCTTCACCCGCGTCAGCACGTCGTCGCGCAAGGCGTACACCCCGATCGACATCCGGTGCGACCGCAGCGTCGGCCAGTCCTGCGGCGCCGTCTGCACCACGGTGAACCGGGAGTACGTCTCGGTCCCCTCGCCGGGCTCGGGGGTCGTTTCGAAGTCGGCCCGCATCGTGTTGACGCCGGCCACCTCCAGCCACTGCGCCGACCAGTCCGACAGGTCGCGGCCCGAGGCCTCCTCCAGCTTCGTCAGCAGGTCCGACAGTTGGGTGTTGCCGTATTGGTGGGCGGCGAAGTACGCGGCCACGCCGGCCAGGAACTCGGTCCGTCCGACGTAGGCGACCAGTTGCCGCAGCACCGAGGCGCCCTTGGCGTACGTGATCCCGTCGAAGTTCAGCTCGACGGCGTCGAGGTCGACCATGTCGGCGGCGATCGGGTGGGTCGACGGCAGCTGGTCCTGCCGGTACGCCCAGGTCTTGCGGCTGTTGCAGAACTCGGCCCACGCGGTCGACGCGTCCTCGTCGTTCTCCGACTGGGCGAAGTGGGAGGCCCACTCGGCGAACGACTCGTTGAGCCACAGGTCGTCCCACCAGGTCATGGTCACCAGGTCGCCGAACCACATGTGGGCCAGCTCGTGCAGGATCGTGTTGTCGCGGCCACGGAGGGCGGCGGCGGTGACCCGGGAGCGGAACACGTACTCGTCGCGGAAGGTGACGCAGCCAGCGTTCTCCATCGCGCCGATGTTGTACTCCGGGACGAACGACTGGTCGTAGGAGCCGAAGGCGTACGGCATGTCGAAGTGCTTCTCGAACACGTCGAAGCCGGCCTTGGTGGTGGCCAGGATGCGGTCGGCGTCGAGGTGTTCGGCCAGCGACTGCCGGCACAGCACCGACATCGGTACGGTGCCGCTGCGGCCTGCGTACGAGTCGGTCACCTGGTGGTACTCACCGGCCACGATCGCGGTGATGTAGGTCGACATCGGCTTGGTCGCGGCGAAGTCCCACCGGGCGAACCCGTCCGAGGTGGGCTGCGGCTCCACGCGGTCGGAGTTCGACACCACGGTCCAGCCCGCGGGGGCGGTGACGCTGATCTCGAAGGTCGCCTTCAGGTCGGGCTGTTCGAAGCAGGCGTACACCCGGCGGGCGTCGGGCACCTCGAACTGGGTGTACAGGTAGACCCGGTCGTCGGCCGGGTCGACGAAGCGGTGCAGGCCGGTGCCCTCGCGGGAGTAGCGACAGATCGCGGTCACGGTCAGCTCGTGGCTGCCGGGGGCGACCGGCAGCGTGAACCGGTGGCCCTCGAAGTCGTCGACGGCCAACGGCCTCCCGTCCAGGGTCGCCGACACGATCTCGTCGGCGATCAGGTCGACGTGGGTCGTCCCTTCCTCATTGCCGGTGTAGCGGATCGTCGAGGTCGAGACGAAGGTCTTCGTCGGCTCGGCCAGCGGCGTGTCGGACGGGGTGCGGCCGGACAGGTCGACGTGGACGCGGTAGCTGTCGGTGGACAGCAACGCGGCACGCTGCCGGGCCTCGCTGCGCAGGATGTTGGCATCGGACATGGGCAAATACTTTCATGCCACGGGGCTTGGTTACGCTGACGCCATGGCAGCCACGGAAGATCGCAAGCAGCAGGTGGTCGGTGCAGCACAAGACATCGCCGCGGGTCTGAAGACCCAGGCGGCGGGTGTGGGGGAGAAGGTCAAGGAGGCCGCCGCCCGCCTCGGGGTCGGTGACACCGAGCGCACCCAGGTGCACTTCTGGTTCGATCCGGGGTGTCCGTGGGCGTGGATGACGTCGCGCTGGATGCTCGAGGTGGAGCAGGTCCGTCCCGTCGACACGATCTTCCACGTGATGAGCCTGTCGGTGCTCAACGAGGGGCGTGATCTCGAGCCCGGCTACCGCGCGTCGATGGACCGCGGCTGGGCCCACGTCCGGGTGTGCCTGGGGGTGGAGGCCGAGCACGGTCAACAGAAGCTGCGCGAGTTCTACACCGCCCTGGGGACCCGCTACCACCTCAACAAGGAGGAGCGGTCGCGGGCCACCCTCGAGGCGGCACTGACCGACATCGGGTTGCCGATCACGCTGGCTGATCTTGGTGACACCGATGCGAACGACGACGCCCTGCGGTCGTCGCACCACGCGGGGATGGACCCGGTCGGCGACGACGTCGGGACGCCGGTGATCCACATCGAGGGAGTCGCCTTCTTCGGTCCCGTGATGTCGCCGGCACCCAAGGGAGAACAGGCCGGGGTGGTGTTCGACGGCGCCCGGGCGCTGGCGAGCTACCCGGGCTTCTTCGAGCTGAAGCGGTCCCGTACGGTCGGGCCGATCTTCGACTGACGATTGCTTTTGTGAAGGTGATCATGGTCGGTCCGTCGGCGCAGCTGTTGATCATGGGCGTCGGCTGATGGTGTCGGCGGGACGGTTCCGGATCCGGCAGGCCACGCCGGCCGACGCCGATGCTGCGGTGGTCACGCTCGACCGCATCTGGCAGCAGGCCTACCCGGGGCTGTTGCCCGAGGCGGTGCTCGCCGCCCATGCCGTACGGTCGCGGCTCGACGAGCAGGCCGAGTTGTGGCGTGACCTGATGGCCGCCGGCGAGTACTTCTGGCTGGTCGTCGACGGGGAGTCCGACGACGAGATCGTCGGGGTCGCGAACGCGTGCATCGCTCGTGACCTCGACGCGCCGGTCGCGTTGGAGCTCGCGTCGATCCACCTGTTGGGCGTCGCCCACGGCACCGGGATCGCCGATCGGTTGCTGCAGGTCGCGGTCGGTGACGCCCCGGCGTACCTGTGGGTGCTGGACGGCAACGAGCGGGCGATCGCGTTCTACCGCCGGCACGGCTTCGAGCTCGACGGTGGCCGGAAGACCCGTGACGACCTCGGCGTCGCCGAGGTCAGGATGGTCCGGACCCAGTCGCCGGCCTGACCCCAACGCGCCACGAGCCTGTCGAGAGGCGTCGCCGGGCGGCTGTGGGGGCGGGGTGCTCGTAAAGAAGGGCGCCACAGCGACACAGCTGGACGTATGTGTCGGCTGTGTCGCTGAAACGCCCTTCTCCGCCCAGCCATCAGGGAATCGCCGGGCGCCCTCGACGGGCTCGACCGGCATCTCGGGTCAGCGGGGCGTCCGGGGCTCAGCGGGAGGTGTCCCCGCCGAGGATCCGTCGCAGCTTCGGCTCGATCGCGTCGGCGTACCAGGTGAACCCGAGGTCGGTGGGGTGGAGGCCGTCGACGGTGCCTGCCGCCATGTCGAGGTGTCCCAGGTCGAGGAAGTGCACGTGCTCGTCGCCGGCGGCACGGTGTCGCTCCACGATCTCCAGCTGGATGTCGCGGCGCTCCAGTCGGGACCGGACCTGCTCGGCGTCGTAGGCCTCGCGGGCACAGCGCGCCTTGGTGATCACCAGGATCGGGACCTCGGGCCGGGCCTCCCGCAGGATCGGGATGAAGTCGGTGAGCGTGGTCCGGACCTTCTCGGTCTCGAGCACGTTGGTCTCGTAGTCGAGGACGTGGCAGGCCACGTCGTCGAGCTGGCCGAGCAGCCGGGCGACCTCCGGGTCGCCCTTCCCGTCGCCGGGGAACCCGAGGTTGATCACTTCCTGGTCGAGCCGACGACCGAGGATGCTCGGGTAGGTCATCCCGGGCCGAGTCGCGCAGCCGCCGGTGGTGATCGAGGTGCCGTAGAAGACGACCCGACCCGGTACGGCGAAGGGTCGCGGTGCGGCGACCTGCGACTCCGGGGCGAGGCCCACCTCCACCTCGGTGACGCCCAGGTAGAGCGGCAGGTTGAGGGTGATCATCCGCAACCCGTGTGCGGGTGCGGGGATGGCGGGCAGCAACACACGCTCGTACTCGGCGGCGTCCACCGCGGGCCGGGCGACCGCCCAGAACCGTGGCTCGGTCCAGCTGCCGTCGGCGTTCTGCTCGCTGACGTACGCGTCCACGCCGGCCTGCCCGGTGGGTGCCATCTGGTTCATCGTCGGCGCCCCGGTCAGCGACATCCGTACCGCGAGCACGGTGGAGTCGGTGGTGAACCGGAGCTGCCCGCCGGCGGTGGCGTCGGCCTTGCGGTCCACCTCGGGCCGCAGCGGCCAGGGCGACCGCTGGGGCAACCGGCGGTACACACCCTCCTCGGCGAACCAGCCGAACCCGGCCACCTCGAACGGAGCCTGCCGTGGCGACAGCCACGCCACGTCACGGTCCGAGCCGGTCGCCGGTGCGGTGGTCACCGCCAGCTCCGCGGCGCGGAACGTGGCCACGGTGCCCGGTGCGGTGGTGTCCGGTGCGGTGGTGTCCGGCGAGGTCGTGGTCGGGGACGGGCTGGTCGAGGTCACGGAGTGGCGCTCCTTCGGGCAAGACGGTGGTCACGGCAAACCTGCGCAACCCCGATCATCGCAGCAGCGTTAGAGTGCTCGTCATGCGCGTACACATCGGCGGCGACCATGCGGCCTGGGAACTGAAGCAGGCGCTCGTGGCGGCCCTGCAGTCCGACGGCCACGACGTGGTCGACCACGGGCCCGCGGCGTACGACGCCCAGGACGACTACCCGGTGTTCTGCATCCCGGCCGCCGAGGCGGTCGTGGCCGACCCGGGCTCGCTGGGTGTGGTGCTCGGCGGTTCCGGCAACGGCGAGCAGATCGCGGCCAACAAGGTGAAGGGGGTGCGCGCCGCGCTGGCCTACGACGCCGACACCGCCCGGCTGGCCCGCGAGCACAACAACGCCAACGTCGTCGCCGTCGGGGCCCGCAAGCACACCGAGGCCGAGGCGATCGAGCTGGTGCGCAGCTTCTTGGCCACCGAGTACTCCGGTGAGGAACGGCACACCCGCCGGATCGACCTGTTGGCCACGTACGAGACCACCGGCTCGCTGCCCGGCTGATCGATGCCAGAAGGCCATCACCTCCACCGGCTCGCCCTCGACCTCAACCGACACTTCACCGGCCACGACCTGCAGGTGAGCAGTCCGCAGGGACGCTTCTCCGCATCGGCGGCGGTGGTCGACGGCCGACGGTTCACCGGCGCGAAGGCGGTCGGCAAGCACCTGTTCGTCGGCTTCGAAGGTGAGCAGTGGATCCACATCCACCTCGGCCTGATCGGCGGCCTCGGGTTCGGCCCGCCCGGCCCACCGGTCGGCGTGGTCCGGCTACGGCTGGCAACCGACGAGGTGGCCGCCGACCTGCGCGGACCACAACTGTGCGCGTTGATCACCGACACCGAGTTGGCCGCGGTGATCGCGCGACTGGGGCCCGACCCGCTCGACCCGGACGCCGACCCGAGTCGTGCCTGGCGTCGGATCCACGCCTCCCGACGCACCGTCGCCGGGCTGTTGATGGACCAGCAGGTGATCTCGGGTGTCGGCAACGTCTACCGGGCCGAGGTGCTGTTCCGACAGCGGGTGCACCCACTACGGGAGGGCCGGGTGATCAAGCAGCGGACCTGGCAGGCGGTGTGGGACGACCTGGCCGCGCTGATGCCGATCGGCGTGGTCGACGACCGGATCGACACCGTACGGCCCGAGCACACGCCCGAGGCGATGGGACGACCGCCGCGGGTCGATGACCACGGCGGCGAGGTGTACGTCTACCGCCGCCACGGCCAACCCTGCCTGGTGTGCGGCTCGCAGGTGCGCAAGGCGTCCCTGGAAGCCCGGAACCTCTACTGGTGTGGCAATTGCCAGCGTCGCTCATGACGGTGTCGACGGTCCGGAGGGGGAGCTGATCATGGAATCGATCCGATGGGGCGACGCCGAGCTGGTCGACGCCGCCGGCGCCGCGATCCTGGTGCGCGCCGGTGGTCCCGTCGTCGGCTGGGGGATCGGCCCGGTCATGATCAACTCCACGGAGCGGTTCGTCGACATGGGGGCACCGGAGTGGGAGGTCGACGAGGTCGCCCACACCGCAACCGTCGGCCCGCTGCGGATCTCGGTACGGCACAGCCTCGACCGGACCTGGGCCATCCGGGTCGCGGTCGCCAACACGAGCGCCGACGAGGTGTACGTCGACCAGCTGCCGTTGTTGATCACCGTCGGCGACCGCTGGGCCGGCTGGGCGGTCCGCGCCGGAGCCGAGGCGTCGGTCACCGTGCTGCCGAAGAGTGAGGGGGACCCGACGTACGGATTCTCCTTGCTGCAGGGCGAACTGCGCGGTGACGGCCCGTTCGCCGAGGCCGGCGGGTTCACCCTGCAGCCGGGTGCCCAACACGTGATCAGGTTGCGAGGCGAGTCGTACGACTCACCCCGCGAGCTCGGCCACGGCCGACACGAGGTGCTGCCCGAGTGGGCCTGGTTCGAGGCGGGCGAGGTGTGTCGACTGCACCACCCCGACCTCGGCGTCGTCGGGCTGGACGACAGCAGTGACGAGACCGGCACCACCGAACTGGAGGGGGAGCCGGGGCAACGGTTCGACCTCCCGCTCGCCGGTCCCCGGGGCCTGGTCGACGTCTCGGTCCGGTTCGCCCCGACGCTCACCGACCTGGTCGACCGCCAGCTGGCGCTGGCCGAGCGGACCTGGCCGACCGTCCGGCAGGGGATCATGATCAACTCCGCGGCTGCCGGACTGGTGGTGCAACGCTTCCTCGGTGGCGACAGCACCGGCGGGCTGTCCCGCGGCGACTGGGACGACGCCCTGGACGGGCTGTGTGCCCGGGTCGACGAGGCATCCTCGGCGTTCGCGGTCGCCCTGCTCGCCCGCCGGGCCATCACCACCGGCGAGGTCGAGCTGGCCGAACGTGCCTCCGCCGGCCTGGCCGCCCTCGCCACTGGGCCCGCGGGCGGCGACGACCGCCCGGCACGCGGTGCCACCCTGGTGCTGCCGGAGGTGCTGGCCGCCCGCCAGCTCACCGGCCTCGATCCGACCCGCCACCTCGGTCGACCGGCGACGTTCCCGGCCACGGCAGGCGGCGGCCTGGAGCGTGTGCTGACCACCGCGGAGGGCAGGGCCGACGCCGTACGACTGCTCGGTGCCAGCTGGGGTGCCGGACTGCGCGGTGACGCGCTCGCCGCGGCGGGACTGCCCGACGACGCGTACACCCTGGCCGTGGCGCGGATGCTGGCCGAGCTGGACCCGCCGCATCCCGCGGGGTGGGCCTGCAGCTACGGCGAACTGCTGGCCCGCCACGACCGCCGGATCCGGTACGAGGTCAGCGCGGCTCTGGAGGCGCTGAGCATCGGCGCGGCGCTGGGTGGCAGCACCGATCGGGACGCCGCAGCCGCCGCCGACCAGGTGGCCGAAGCCCTCGCGTGGCTCGTGCTCGCCCCGACCACCTGACCGGCGGGACCGGGCTCACTCCGCGGCGCGGCCGACCGAGGCGGCCAGGAAGGCCGCCCAGTTGTCACCCCGGGCCGCGTCGCCGGCGACCCCGAGCCGCGACAGCACCTCGGTGGTCGCGGCCTTCGTCGCGGTGTCCCACTCGCCGGTCAGCTCGACCGGGACGTTCCACAGGTACGTACAGATCGCCTGCAGCGCCTGGCACTGCACCCGGGACCGGGTGCTGAAGCGGCTCAGCTCCGTACCGGACACACCGTTGTCGACGTGGATGTGGTTGCGGTGGGCGTCGTCGAACAGATAGGTGAGGACGTACGCGAAGTTCAGGTGGAGACTGGCCGCCAACGCCCAGTACCGGCGGCGCAACACGTCGCGCTGGGCCTGGTCGTCCATCACCGACCACAGGTCCTCGCGGCACGACACGATCGGGACGCCGTCGAGTCGGAGCCGGCCGATGTCGAACGCCCGACCCGCGCCGTGCCAGGAGTTGCAGCCGCCGTTGTCGACCCACGCCCCGTACGTCCAGATCTGATCGTGGCCGGGCAGGCCGCTGTGGTCGAGCCAGTACTGCTGCCAGGTCTCGAACAACGCCAGGAATCCGGGTTCGATCGGGAAGCTGCTCGGGGTCTCGCTGATCTCGTACACCAGAGCCCGGCCGCCGATCGCTGACACCTCGGTCATCGCCGACTTCGGCGCACACTGCAGCTGTTCCTCGCGTTGCGGGGGAGAGACACCACAGCCGGCCGCCAGGGTCACGGTGGCGACACCGCCCAGCGCGAGCAGGCTCCGACGATCGATGGACAACGGACCTCAGGACGGGAAGCGGACGGCGCCGGAGCCGATCGGCGCACCCCGGTTGGCGACCCGTGGCGCCACGGCCCGGTTCAGCACGTACCGCAGCAACGGCCGCATGTTGGAACCGTCGAGGGCGGCGATCCGGGCGAGTTCGGCATCGGCGTCGACGAAGTCGGTGTTGCGGACCCGCTCCATGTCGTCGTGCATCACGACCCGCAGGTAGTCGCGGTTGCGGATCCAGACCGGCCGCAGGAAGGCGCGGAAGGCCCGCATGATCAGGTCGGTGTCCTCGCCCGACCAGCCCTTGAACCGGGCCGACTCGTCGTACCCGCCGAGCAGGTGGAAGTTGGTGCGCGACAGCGCGATCCGGCCCATGCTGCCCTTGTACAGGCCCGCGTTCAGCCGGGCGTCGAAGCGGTTCGTCGCGACGATCGCGTTCGGTCGCCGCAGGAAGATCGACCGCAGGTACGAGGTGAAGCCGGCCCCCAGGTAGTTGTCGGCGTCGAGGTTGCAGACGTAGTCGCCGGTGGCCAGCGCGTGCGCCATGTTCTTGGCGTGGGAGTGGCGGAACTTGTCCTGACCGGGGGCTTGGGCGATCCGCAGGATGCCGGCGTCCCGGTACGGGGCGAGCTGCGGGTCGGTGGTGATCCACTCGAGCAGGTCGTCGGGGCTGGAGTAGTCGAGCACGATGAACTCGACGGCGTCGGGTCGTGACCAGTCGACATTGTCGGCGAGGTTCCGGGGCAGCGTCTGCTTCAGATGGTGCGCCCGGCCCATGCAGGTCGTGCAGTAAGAGAGCTTCATGCTGATTCTTCGCTTGGCCTCGTGTTCCAGCTCACGCTCGTGTTCCAGGTCACGGGGGACGTGCCCTCCATCGGTCGGGTCGCTGCCTTGACGTAACCGCATGCTACCTGCGATCGGCCTGTCCGCGAGTCGAAAGCCGGTTGGCGCGTCGAAACCGGGGGACTCCCCTGAGCGACACCCCAGGGCACACCTGCGGGACGACCCGGTGCCGGCGGCGCTTCCGAAAGCGGCAACGTCGGATGGCGTGGGGTGGCCCGCCACGTGAATAGCGTCCGAGACACCTGCGATCCCCGCGTGGCCCGGTCGGGTCACCGAAGACCGTCGTGGCCAACGTCTCGTCCTCCGCGAAAGGAATCCCCCAGATGTTCAACCGTCGCTCCCTCCTGGTCGGCTCGGCCGGCCTCGGTGCCGGCCTGCTCGGCGCCGGACTCGTCAGCACGACCTCGCACGCGGCCATCCCGCTGGCCAGCACCGTCGACTTCCCGATCGTTCGTACGGGCAGCAACAACAGCAACGTCCGCTTCATCCAGGCCCGCCTCGGTGCCAGCGTCGACGGCGTCTTCGGCCCCAAGACCAAGGCGGCCGTCGTCAGCTTCCAGCGGTCGAGGGGACTCGAGACCGATGGCATCGTCGGACCGAAGACCTGGTCGCAGTTGCTCGACGTCGTCCGGCGCGGTAGCCGCGGCTCGGTCGTGAAGGGCCTGCAGGCCAAGCTCGGCGGCCTGACCCGCGACGGCGTGTTCGGGCCCGCGACCGAGCGCGCGGTCCGTTCGTTCCAGAGCCGAAACAATCTGGTCGTGGACGGCATCGTCGGCGTCAAGACCTGGAGCAAGTTGATGGGCGGCGGCGGTGGTGGCGGTGGCGGCACCGGCTACGGCAACCTGAGCTCGACCCAGCTGGGTCACGTCCGCACCATCATCGGCGTCGGCAAGGGCTACTCGATCCCCGAGTACGGCTGGGTCATCGCGATCGCCTGCGCCATGCAGGAGTCGACGCTGCGCAACCTGTCGGGCGGCGACCGCGACTCGGTCGGCCTGTTCCAGCAGCGGCCCAGCCAGGGGTGGGGCACCATCTCGCAGTGCCGGACCCCGGTCCTCGCGGCTCGTGCCTTCTACGGCAAGGCCAGCCACACGCCGAACCCGGGCCTGGTCGACATCTCCGGCTGGCAGAACATGTCGGTCACCCGCGCCGCCCAGGCCGTACAGCGCTCCGGCTACCCCGACGCGTACGCCAAGTGGGAGAGCCTCGCCCGTGAGTGCGTCGCCAAGCAGAAGGGCAACGTCGGCTCCATCCGCTGACACCCTGAGCCACCGGATCGGTCGACGGGTGACTCGACCGGTCCGGTGAACATCGGGGTGGAGATCGACCCGCCGCCGACCTGCTTCGCGCAGGTCGGCGGCGGGTCGTAACCGTTCAGGCAGGGCGGGCGATCGTGGAGCGCCGGCGCGTGGACCGTGGCGGTGTGGTGGACTCTTCTCGACCCAGTCACTTCGTCGAGGGAGACCCGTGACCGACATCCGGAGCAGGTTCGCCAGCTGTGGCGACGACGTCGTCGTCGAACCGGGCGTGGAGATCGCCCACCCCGAGCTGTGGTCGGTGGGTGACGGGGTCCGGATCGGTCACGGCACCCTGGCCTCGGACCGGTCGCGGGTGCGCCTGGGGCACGGGTCGTGCTTCCGGGCGTACTCCTTCATCCAAGGCACCGGACGGCTCGAGGTCGGCGACAACGTGACGTTCTATCCGTACAGCTACCTCTCCTTGGGCGACGAGAACGGCCGCACCACGATCGGTTCCGACACCCACTTCGCGCCCGGGTGCGCGCTGTACGGGCAGTACGGGCTCACCGTCGGGCACCACGTCAACGTCGCCGCACATGTGGTGCTGGCCACGGTGCAGCACGATCCACGCGACCTCGGCGTACCGATGTCCGGGACCGGCACCGGGGCGCCGATCGAGCTGGCCGACGACGTCTGGCTCGGGGCGAACGTGTCGATCACCCCGGGTGGGGCGGTGGCGTCCGGCAGCATCGTCGGTGCCGGCGCGGTGGTCACCACCGCGCTCACCACCGAGAAGGGCCTGTACGTCGGGGTCCCGGCCAAGCTGCTGCGCACCAGGGCGCCCGGCGAGCGGCCCAGGTGAGTGGGGTCGACCTGACCCCGGGCCCCATGGAGGCGTTGATTTCAACCATCGGGTTGACAATCGCGGCGAGGTCGCGTTGACTTGTCTGCAACCAAACGGTTGAGAACACGTACGGCATCGACTGACCTGAGGAGCCCCGGATGAGCACCGATCCCGCAGCCGAGTACCGCGAGGTCGCGGCCACCTTCACCGCCCGGGTGGACGGCGTCCCCGCCGACGGTTGGGACGTCCCCACACCGGTCGCCGAGTGGCAGGCGCGCGACGTCGTGGCCCACCTGATCGAGTGGCTTCCGCAGGTCCTGGGTGCGCCGGTCGCCGACGTACCGTCGGTGGCCGACGACCCGGCCGCGGCGTGGCACGCGCACACCGCCGGGGTGCAGCAGCTGCTGGACGATCCGGAGCGGAGCGCGGCCCCGGTGAGCAACCCGCACTTCGGCGAGATGTCGACCGCTCAGGTGATCGACATGATCTACACCCCCGACGTGTTCCTGCACACCTGGGACCTGGCCCGCGCGACCGGCCAGGACGACCGGCTCGATCCGGTACGGCTGGCCGCCGGACACGCCGCCAGCCAGCAGTCCGAGGAGGCGATGCGGTCCAGCGGCCAGTTCGGGCCGCGCGTCCCCGTACCGGCTGATGCCGACCTGCAGGACCAGGTGATCGGATTCATCGGACGCGACCCGGCCTGGCAGCCCCCGACCCGCTGAGTCCGCCCCTTGGGCCTGTCGAAAGGTCACTCGGAGAGGCGCACCCACCTCGAGTGGGCACTTGGAGAGGCGTCGCGACACCGAGTGGGCACGAGGAGGGTTGATCCGACGCAATTCGGCTCTCCTGCTGCCCACTCGGTGACCGACCACGCCTGTGGGCTGCCCGGGGCGTCAGCCGCGGAAGCCGCGCAACACCCCGTCCAGGTGGCCGGTGACCAGCACACCGTTGGCGGCGGCCGGGCTCGAGACCACCGGGCTGCTCGACAACTGGCGCACCTTCTCGTACGACCCGTCGCTCAGGTCGAGTACGGCGAGGTCGCCCATCGTGCCGACGACGAGCGCCGAGTCACCGGTGACGACCGGTCCGGCGTCGAGGGAGCGTGACACGAACCGGTCGGTCAGCCAGCGGGTCTCGCCGGTGGTGGCATCGACCCGGCGGGCCTCACCCCACTCGTCGACCAGCAGCAGGTCGCCGTCGGCGAGGATCCGCGGCGGGGTGTAGAGGAACGACTTGGCGATCTCCCACACGATCTCGCCGGCGGCCCGGTCGAGGGCGCGGCCGCCGGCGACGGTCGACACGAACACCAGCTCCGGGGTGATCAGCGTGACCTGGTGGGTCCACGGACCGTAGATCAGCTTGCGGTAGCTGCCGGCCCGGTTGGCCAGCTCGCGGCTCCACACCGGCTCACCGGTGGCGGCGTCGACCGCCCAGGCCTTTCCGTCGCCGAGGCCGACGTAGATCCGGTCGTCGTCGGCGGCGGGACGCCCCGCGCTGACCCCGGACAGCGCGCGCCGGAAGCGTACGGCCCCGGTCGTGGCGTCGAGCCGGACCAGCTCATCGGCCGCCATCACCACCACCGACGGCTCACCGGCGATCGTGGCGACCAGCGGGTCGGCCATCACCGGGTGACCCAGGTCGGTCCGCCAGGCGACGCCACCGGCGTCGGCGTGCAGCGCGGTCACCGTACCGTTGGCCGACCCGACGACCACCAGCTCCGCCGCCTCGTCGACCGTCAGGTTGGTCAGCGCCGGCCCAACCTCGGTCGACCACGCCTTCGCCGGCAGCCGCAGCCCCGGGTCGAGCGCGGTCACCGAGCCGGCCGACGAGCCGGCGAACACCCGGTCACCCAGCTGCCCCAGGGCGCCTGTGATGATGCCGCCGAGCGGCATCTCCCAGACCGGCCGGTACGCCGGGCCGTTGATCGTGTACGCGACCACCTCGCGCCAGCGGCGGACGCCGTCGACCAGCTCGACGTTCAGCCGGTGGTCGCCGGGGGTGAGGTCGGAGATGTCGACCGTGCCGGAGAAGGTGCTTCCGGTACGGGCCAGCGGGACCCACGCCTCGGTGACGCGGCCGGCGTAGATCTGCTGGCTGTACAGCGAGGCGCGCGCGGTGGTCCCCGCGGGAGCGTTCGCCCCACGTACGGACACGTGCAGTTCGTTGCGGCGGACCCGGACGTCGATGGTCCGCGGGTCCAGCGGGTCGCGACGCGGCTGCCGTTCGAGGTCGATGTCGGCGAGGTCGGTGACGGTCTGCGTGGCCGGGTCGGCCGGATCGGGGATCAGCACGTGCTGCAGCGACGCGACGGTCTGCCTGTTGCCGACCGGGGCGGTGGTGAGCCGGTAGTACTGCGCGGCGTTCTTGACCGCCGCGCCCTCGAGGTGGGTCAGCCCGTTCAGGTGTTCGACGTGCTGGCGGTGGGTGTGGCCGGCGAGCACCAGGCGGACGTTCCAGCCCTCGATGGTGGCCAGCAGCTCCTCGGCGTTCACCACGTAGTAGTGGCCCTCCGCGGTGGGGTAGTGGGTGACGATCACGGTCGGCTGGTGGGCCGGCTTGGCGCGGAGCCGGCGGCGCAGCCAGTCGAGGTCGGCCTCGGTGTAGTAGCCGACCTCCTGCTGCACGATCGTCGGGTCCAGCAGCAGGAACTGCACCCCACCGACGGTCACCTCGAAGTTCAGTTCGTCGACGTGCTCGGTGTAGTTCTCGTACGCGGTCACGTCCCAGCGGATCTCGTGGTTGCCGGGGACGTGTTCGACCTTGTCCTTGATGCTGTCGGGGATGACCGCCTCGTACGCCTCGTACTCGGCGACCGTGCCGTACTCGGTGACGTCGCCGGCGTGCAGCACCAACGCCGGCTCGTCCGCCGCGATCGCCTCCAGCGTCGCCTTCAGCCGCGCCATCTGCACCGCATTCTCCGGATCGGCGTGCGGGTCGGTGAAGAAGGCGTACGTCGTCGGGTCCGGCCGAGCGGCGCTCGCGGTCGGCATCTCGGAGCCGAGCCCGGCAGAGGTCGCGACGAGGACGGCCGCGCTGCCGCCGAGGACGGTCCGGCGGTTGACGAGGGGCGTGGGGTCGGTGTGAGTCATGGGCCCAGCCTGTGCCAAGCGGTTGACGACGAGCGGCGGCGGAGGAGAACACTGGGTGAACCGTTGGCGCATTGCGGCTGCGCCGCTGCTCCTGGCACCCCACCGGCAACGTGGGTGTTGCGGCCCAACTGCCGACACGGGCTCTTGACGCAGTCCGTGCTGCTCTGCAGAATGCGTGGAGACCGCAGCACCATTGTCAAGGAGGACACATGTCGGAGCACGTCCCGGAGCGGATTGATCGACGGCGAGGTCTGCTGGCCGCAGCAGCCGCGGGCACGGTTGGCCTGGTTGGAGCGTTGGGGTCTTCGAGGCCCGCTGAGGCGGCGCCGCAATCCGGCGTTTCGCCCTTCGACGGGGAGATCCACGATGTCACCGACCACGGCGCCGTCGGTGACGGCACCGCTGATGACACCGGCGCCATCCAGGCCACCATCGACGCGGCCGGGGACGGTGGAGGCGTGTTCCTCCCACCTGGCACCTATCGCGTGACGGGCGTCCTACGGCCGCGGAAGGACCAGTTGATCTTCGGCGCCGCCGGTCGACCGGTGATCCGAGCGGCTGTCGGAGGCTCGATCTTCGCCGTGACCAGGGGTGCGGTCACGTTCCATCGGTTGCACCTCGACGGGGCGCGCTCGATCACGCCGGAACCACCCGTGCCCAACAACGAGCGGTTGATCTACGCCGCAGCGACCGCTGCGGTTCCCGCCATCGACCTCACCGTGACCGACTGCGTCGTCCAGGACGGCTGGGGTGAGGGGATCCGGGTTCTCGGGCGACATCACGCTGAGGACCGGGTGATCGTTCGCGACACCAAGATCAGCAACTGCCAATCCTTCGGGATGCGCATGCAGTTCACCGATCACGGCCACATCGAGAACTGTGACTTCATCGCGAACCGCCACGGGTTCAGCGGGGACGAGGTCAAGCACGTCACCGTCCAGGGCTGCCGGACGATCGAGAACGACGGCCATGGTGTCGTCTTCACCTATTCGCAGTACTGGCACGTACGTGGGTGCCGTGCTGAACGGAACGGCCTGGTGAACTCGGTCGGCTGGGGCATCTGCGCCGGAGGGCTGTTCCGCGACCCGGTCCCGGCCTGGAACCGTGACTTCACCATCACGGACAACGTCTGCGACGGCAACGGCTCGGGGGGCATCACCCTTGATCCCACGGTACGCCAGTTCCCCGAGAAGATTCTCGACCAGAACGCGGTGATCAGCGGCAACACCTGTCGCAACACCACCAAGATCCACGGCATCAACATCACCCACTGTCGCGACGTGATCGTCACCAACAACGTGTGCACGGACAATCCGATCAGTGGCATCCAGGTGTCGTCGTCATCCCATGTGATGGTCGCCGGCAACATCTGCACGCGTAACAGGTTCGGCGTCAACCTCAGCAGCAACGACACCGTCGAGGACCCGGGCCACCACGAGATCGGGGTGAACCACCTGTACGACAACGTGCAGGACCGGAACACCGAAGCGTTCGAGGGCACCTATCCGATGTCGGGCAACTGGTGGCACGGTCTCCGCGGTGCCGGCAGCCCCGAGGGTGTCGTCCTGGCCGATCCCGGACACACGTACCACCGAACCGACGATGGTGACGGATCCCTGTACGTGAAGGTGACCGGGACGAACTCTGCTACCGGATGGCAACGCAGCGTCGTCGCGCCCAAGCCCTGATCTGCGCCGACCCAACAGCGCGCAGATCGATGTCCGGTTCCATCCCTCCGGCTCGGGACCCGGACCCGGACCGATCAGCCGATTCCCGCGACCATGTCAGCCGAGGCCGGCCGCGTGTTCGGCCCGGCTGCCGATCCGGGTGCGGCCCGTCAACTGCAGCGGCAGGCGGGCATCGGGCCAGCTGACGGTGAGGTGGTCTGCCGCTGATGCCGTGGTGGGCCGGGCGGGGCTGGCGTCGGGGTCCCCGGTGAGCCACAGTGAGCCGGCGATGCCGACCGTACCCAGGTCCATGATCGGCATCCGGCGGCCCGGGGACTCCGGCAGCAGGTCGCACCGGAGGTCGACACCCGTTTCGTGCGGCACCACGTGGCAGGTGACGTCGGAGCCCCCGACGGTGGCGGCGAGGAGGTCCAGTCCGCCGCTGACCCGTTCGGTGTGAACGGTGAGCCGAGAGCCGGGCGTGATCGCGGTGGGGCCGGTCAGTCGCTGCCCGTCCAGTCGGAACCGGTCGGGGGCGACCCAGGACCAGGAGAGCTGCCAGGTGAGGGCGGCCAGGTCGACGGGCTCGCCGACGTCGATGATGTCGCGTCTGACGTGCCGATTGCCTGCCGGCGAGGCCAGCGACAGCAGCCAAAGCACACGCCCCTCGGCCTGCACGGTGGACAGGTTCCCGGCGGCGAACGGTTCGCCCTCGCGAAACAGCCGGGCCTCGACGCGTCCGGCGTGGGTGGGGTCCCCGGATTCGAACCAGCCCAACGAGTCGAACCAGCCCGACGAGTCGAACCAGCCCAACAGGGGGCGACGCTCGTTGAAGGTGTCGCACTGGTTGAGCGATCCGATGATCACATGGGTGTCGCGCCAGGTCGTCCCGACGGCGGGCAGCCCGGTCCGTTCGGCGTGCACCACCCCGTCGGGGGTGAACGTCTCGACGACGGTGCCCGGTAGGGGTGGACCGCACAGCTCGTCGATCACCTCCGGCGTGGCCCGGTAGTCGACGTAGGCCTGCTCGCCGAGTCGGCCGACCGCAGGCAGGTCGTCGACGTCGTACAGCTGCAGTCGGCAGTCCGAGGCGAGTTGCAGGGCCACACAGGTGGGGCGGTTGTTGATCAGGTCGGAGTCGTACGTCCGCGACACCGGGCCGCCGACCTGCCGGAGTCCGGAGTGCCAACGAGCCAGCCAGTGCCGCCACAGCACGTCGATCACGTCGTCGGCCATTGCGTGTGCGGTGGTGTCGGTGGTGCACTGCTTGATCAACGTCATCGCCTCGAGGGTGACGAACCAGTAGTTCGGGGTGTTGAACTCGGCGAACGTCTGGGTGCGGGTGACCTCCTCGTGGAACAGCCGGAGTCGCTCCCGGGGTTCACCGGGGAGGTCGTGTCCGCTCAGCTCGTGTGCGGCCAGCGTCACCCACGCGCCCATCGCCGCGATGTTGGTGTAGGCGAGGTTGACCGGTCGTGACAACACACACCGGGCCGCATTCGACAACGCCGTACGAGCGCCCTCGACCACTGCGGGCGGCAACAGCGTGAGGTGATCATGGACGATCCGTGCCAGCATCGACCCGATGAAGTCGGCCCAGTTCCAGTCCGGCGGGTCCATCACACCCGGGTCATCCCCCGCGTGCCACGGCCACAGCCCGAAGGTCGGGCTGCCCGGCCGGACGTCCTGGACCGCGAGCAGTGCGGTGAGGATCCGGGCGGCCAGTTCCGCATCGCCCTCGTCGTTGCGGTCCAGCAACTGCAGCGCGAGCGAGGAACTCTCCTTGGTCAACAGCACGCGTCCCCAACTCAGGTTGGGATGCAGCGGGCGGAACGGCGCCTCGGTCGCGACGAGGTGGTGATCACGATCGAGTTGTGACAACAACGCCGCGATGCCCGTACGGTTCAGGGCTCGGCGGAACTGGTCGGTCTCGTGATGCTGCTCGCGCCCCGTGGACGACATGGACTTCCCTTCGTGGGTGGGTGGTCTGGGCCCATCGTGCCTGTGCGTGATCAGGTCAGGACCAGCGTCTCAGGACGTTGCCTGCATCGGGGCGCGGCGCTGATTCCAATCCCTCCGGCGAAAGGATGCGTGGACTGTTTCCCTCGGCGGAATGCTCGTGGAATGGGCCATTGACTCACCCCGGAGGCGTCGATAGGTTCATGATCAGTTGCATCGAGGTTCCCCCGATCCCTGCCCGCTGAGCGAACGAAGCGGTTGCGTGCCGTGATGGAGTGCCGTCACGTTCGCCGCCTGTGGCTGCGATGTGGGGCCCGCGGTGCCTCGACGTTGATCGTCGCACTGGGCAGGCAGTCGTGCCATGGAAAGGATCGCTCATGAAGGCCTTCTCACGCCGCGCCGTCCTCGGCTCAGCTGGCGCCCTGGCGGCGGTCGGCGCAGCCGGACAGTGGGGGCAGGTGTCGGCTGCCAGCGCTGCTGCCCCCGTACCCATCGTCTTCGTGGAACTCGAGGGCGTGGTGGACGTCGCCGCGGTGATCCAAGCTGCGATCGACGAGCATGCTGGAGACATCGGAGCCGTCGTCGTGCTGCCGGCTGGTGAGCATCTGGTGCTGCGCACGATCACGTTGGGATCCGGGATCACCCTCCGCGGCCGTGGTCGTACGACGACCATGCTGCGCAACCACCCGGACATGCCGGCCTCCCCGATCTTGCAGGGCGTGGGGGAGCCCGATGCGCTGCTGCGCAACATCGCCGTCCGCGACCTGACGGTCCGCAACGGTGTGGCAACCGTCGAGCGGGCAACACACGGGCCAGGACGGGTTGAACCTGGACCACTGTCGGGACGTGGAGCTCACCGGGTTCGGGGTCGAGGAGATCCAGGGCCTGCGTGGTGTCGCCATCGAGCATTCGGAGAACGTGCTGATCGACCAGTGCCGGTTCTTCCGGTGCACCTACGCGATGGTCTTCCTGTATCCGGACTGTGCCCGGATCACCGTCCGCCGCAGTGAGTTCGACACGTTGGTGTCGCAGGCGTACCCCAACACGTACACCTTCGCCACCGTCCGGACCACCGGGAACCGCTGGCCGCACCACGTCCTGATCGAGGACTGCCGATTCCTGAACAATCCGTTGTGGGAGGGCGTGGACAGTCACGGCGCCTCGGACCTGGTGATCCGCAACAACCACATCGAGAACTGCCGCGTCGGGATCATGGTGGCGAACGCCTACCAAGTGGGTGTGGGCGACTCCCGGGTGGAGCGGATCCGGATCGAGAACAACACCGTCATCCAAGGTGCCGGCAACGACCACGGCTACGGCATCGTGGTGACGGGACAGAACTCCCGGGCCGAGGACGTACGGATCACCGGGAACCTGGTCCGGGGGTTCGGCGGCGCCACCGAACTCAACGGCACCATCACGGTCTTCCGGGCCGACGACGTCCTGGTGGCCGACAACACCGTCGAGGACTACGGCATCAACGCGATCGCGCTCTACTACGGCACCAATGACGTACGGATCATGGGCAACACCATCGGCGACGTCGGCCGCCGCAAGGACGGAACCGTGGCGTGCGCCATCGCGGCCGCGGCCGAGGGCCACTACGGCCTGCAGGTCGAGGACAATGTCGTACGGCCGTCCTCGGCCGAGGCGGCCCCGGAGGTGTTCCTGCGCGCGGGGGCGTACCAGTCGTGGCAGATCGGGGCCAACGACGTGTCGGACCTGGTCGACACGATGTACCACGGGGTGGAATACCTCCCGATCATGAAGCAGCAGCGCGCGGACATGATCGATCTGCACCAGAAGTCGGGTGACGTGATCAGCGGTGGGAGCCGCACGTGGCACGTACGCGCTCCCCGTCGTGGCTACGGCGCGGTGGCACCGGAGCAGATCGTGCTGTACCTGACCCTGACCGCCGGCTCGCGCCACGCCTTGGTGGCCGAGAACGCCGACTGCGACTGGCGTGGCCTGCCCCCGGACATGAACGTCGTGATCGCCGACGTTGGTCCGGGCGGAGCCGATCTGCATGCCCGGGTGATCAGCAACAACGGCACCATCGCCGCCGGTGACACTGCCCCAGGACCACCGGGACCGGTCGCCATCTCTCTCGATCGCGCATCGGTGATCGATTCGGCCCGGGCAGCCGTACGGCTCGCTCGTCTCGAACTGCGAGGCCCGGCCTGAGCCGGCATCCCGCGTTCTGACCGCAAAGATCGTTGATGTCTCCCTGGCAACGCTCGTGGGCGGGCCGACCCGGTCGCCAGCTCGGCTGCGGCGTCGCCCCGTACAGTTACCTTCAGCAACGAGATCATCGAGCTGCCCGCGGGTGCTCAGGGCCCACCCAAGCCTCTCCACTCCGTACCAAGAGGATGGTTCAACAACCCGATGTTCAACTTCACGCAGCGCCCGGAATCGGCGGGTCGTTCCGAGCGCCGAAACGGGCGCGGCTCAGCTCCTCAACCAAAGGTTTCGACCTGGGGCATGTGGGGCACCGACCTAGCTCTCCTCGAACTGTGATCTGAGGCGCGGACATGTTTGGTGCCCCCGCCGGAATGGGTTCCCCGGAAGTTGGAGACATTGAGGTGCTCGTCCACGAGGACCGGCTGCACCTCTTCCACCTGACTCTACCGAATCACGACCTTGTCCAGCATGCAGTGAGCGATGACGGGTTGACATGGACCCAGGTGGCCCACGCACTCCGCGTAGGTGACCCCGGCGAGGTCGACGACGATCAAATCTGGACCATGGGTGTCTGTTCCCACGACGGGAGATTCGTGATGCTCTACACCGCGCTCTCCCGGGCGGAGAACGGGATGGTGCAACGGGTGGCCTTCGCTGAGTCCGATGATCTCATGACCTGGTCCAAGCGGCCCGGTGTCGTCGTCGAGAGTGACGCTCGCTGGTACGAAGCAGCGCGCGTTGACGGTAACAACGTCTCGTGGCGCGACCCGAAACCGATCTTTCTCGACGACAGTTGGCTGGTTCTCGTGAGTGCGCGCTCCGGCGACGGTGACTTCCTGCGCAGAGGCGCAGTCGGAGGTTTCGTCACGCGTGACTTCCAACGATTCGAGGTCGTTCCTCCCCTGTTCACTCCAGGGCAGTTCTGGTACCTGGAGTGTCCGCAGGTCTTTCGCATCGGCGACTGGTGGTACCTGACCGCGGGGGTCATGGAGGATCTCAGTCAGAGATACTGGATCTCTCGGTCCGCCCAAGGCCCTTGGCATGTCCCCTCGGATGGAGGCAGACTCGCACCACGGGGGCACTATGCAGCCAAAGTGGTCGACTGGAGAGACGCGACGCTCCTGTACTGCTGGCACCAAGTGCCTACCGGGAGGTTGGACTGGGACGCTCGGAACCCCACTGGTCGAGCAGTTCCCGCGCCGATCGAGCTGGTGCAGCAAACGGACGGCAGCTTGGAGGCTGCAAGCTTCAGCGGTTGGGGTGCCTTGGCGAGCCCGGGGCGTGATTTCACGGTGCGCGCGGAACCTGCTGCCGGTGTGTACTCCACTGCCACCCAGGAGGTCGGCACCAATTTCCGTCTCAAAGGGCGCCTCACCCTGGGCCCCGTCAGCGGGGGGATCGTGCTCCGGCAGAAGTCGAACAGCGGTGGCTATTTCATCGAGATGACCAAGGGGAGCACGGTCGTCCAACTGCGCAAGACTCTTGCTACGCGTGACGTCGTGAGGGGTCGGCCATGGTTCACGTCAACTGTCCTTCAGCAAGGTGAGCTCCGTTTGCCACTCGCTGACGAGGCAATTGCCATCAACCTCACGATCAACGGCCCATACGTCGAGTTTTCCGTCAACGACCAAGTCGTACTGGCCACGTTCACGGCCGAGCGAACGGACGGTGAGTTGGGCGTTTGGTCCCAGGGTGGTCCCGTCGAGTGCGTCGCGACGATCGAGTCCCTTACGGAAGCTGGAGGGTGGTCCTGATGGACCCGATGGCGAGTCTGGATCGCCTTCAGGACGCCATTCTGCGTGCGCAGACGGAGCTGGATGCCCTGCGAGAAGCGTTCGGCTCGATTCCCAAGGATCCCTGAGTGCCCTCGTGGGCAGGATGGTGGCCCGGCTGCCGACCTGCCTGAGTGTTCAGACATCTGGGCCCTCCCAACCCCTCAACCGTCGCGCGAACCCTGAAAATTGTCGGACCCCACTGGGAAACTTGATTCAAGGGTCGAGGAAAAGGGGAACGGTAATGGAGAATCAGGGTGCACAGGTTTCGGTGGAGAAGTCAGACGAGTGGGGAGTGTTCGAGCTACGCGTGGCGGCGTTGATGTCGACGATGGCCGATGGGGGACAGTTCAGCCTTCACGTGCCCTGTGAGGACGGGACGACCGACGAGTTCGTGGTGTCGGCCACCGATCGGTGTGCCACGGTGACCATCGAGTCCTCGGCCTGGGGGTCGACCGAGCTGCAGTTCGACATCGACGGCCCGGCCGACCTCGCAGGTGCGGGTTCCGCGGTCGGCGAGGTGCTGGTGGAGATCATCCGTGACGAGTACGGCCTGGTCCACCCGGCCCTGATGACCAGTTCGGCTCCGGTCGCGCTTCGCGACCGGATCGGTGCCCTGGGCCTCACCGCCCGCGAAGCGGTGGGTGCCGACCACGTTCTCACCGACCCGGTGACGAATGAGCAGGTGCGGTGGCCGTCGACTCACGACGAGTTGTACGCCACCGTGCAGGCACACCTTCGGGACACGTTCGACACCGACATCGAGCCCGACGAAGACGGCGACTTGCCGATCGAGGTCAACGGTGTCCGACTGTGGGTGAAGGTTGCCGAGGACCAGCCGGCCATCCTCCTCCTGACGGTGGCCGTACCGCGTGTCCGCTCCCGGCAGCAGGCCGACACCGAGTTGAACATCGCCAACCGCGACAGCTGGTGGGTGCGGTGGTCCCGTCGTGGGCGGATGGTGTTGCAGGAGCTCGCGCTGCCGGCGCGACCGTTCGTGCCGTCCCAGTTCGACGGCATGGTGCAGGTGTTCGTCGATGCCCATGCCCAGACCCGCACCGACATGATGGAACGCCTGTACGCGCAGGAGGCGCGCTGATTCCGGTGGTCGTACGACGAATGATGGGCTCCACCACGATCCCCAAGAACCGTGATTCGAACGTTGTGGCGATTCTTGTCGGTGGTGGGTTCTAGGGTTTTGGGTATGGAGATTCCGGGGCAGGTGACGGTCGAGGACGCAGCGGTCCTGATCGGTGCGGTGCTGGATCGGGTTGATCATGCCCGGACCTGTCTGGTCTCTCCGGCTGATCTGTTGGAGTCCACGGTCGCGTGGTCGCGGCTGGCGGAGCGGGTGGCGGCGGTGCAGTCCGCGTTGGTGGGGCAGGTGGCTCGGACCGAGGCGTCGATGATCGAGGCCGGGACCCCGGTCCGGTCGTGGTTGCAGGCGACGACCACCATGTCAGCCAAACAGGCGCGGGTGGTGGAGCGGCGGGCCCGACTGGCGGGCCGGTTCACCAAGGTGGCTGCGGCGCATCTGGCCGGGGAGATGACCACCGAAGCAGCCGATGCGGTGCTGGCCGGACTCGCCCAGCTGCCCGATGACCTGACCGGCGAACAGGTCGACCACGGCGAACAACACCTTGTCGATCTGGCGACCGGGGCGCATGGTCAGCCGAGGTTGGATCCGGTCGGGTTGCGTCAATGCGCGAACCGGCTGGTCGAGGTGGTCGCCCCGGAGGTCGCCGACGAAGCGTTGGCGAAACGGCTGGCCCGCGAGGCCGCCCAAGCCGCCCGGGACCGACACCTCACCTGGACCCATGACCATCACGGCAGCGTGTTCTTCAAAGCAAAGCTCCCGGTCGCTGACGCCGAGACCGTGATCGGGGTGATCAACGCGATCACCAACAACGCCACCCGGGCCGCCGACCAGGCCGACCCGGCCGCGCCACCCGTCAGTCTGGGGCAGCGTCGGGCTGATGCGTTCGCCCTGGTGTTCGCCCGCGCCGCCGGCGCCCCGGACACCCCGGCCAGTGGTGGGGTGCCACCCACGGTGCATGTGCAGTTGGACCATGCCGCGCTGCTGGCGGGGTTGGTGCGGGCGAAACTGATCGGCAGTGACACCGACCTGTCCGCCGGCGAGGCGCGCCGGTTGGCGTGTGACGCCCAGCTGATCCCGACCGTGCTCGGCAGCACACGGCCAGGTCCACGGCCAGGTCCTCGATGTGGGCCGGTCGGTCCGGCTCGTCCCACCAAGGTTGCGGGCATTGTTGATCGCCCGGGACGGTGGGTGCGCGTTCCCCGGCTGTGACCGCACCCCGGCCGATTGCGATGCCCACCACATCGACCCGTGGTGGAACCACGGGCCCACTGATCTGGCGAACCTGGTGTTGTTGTGCAGGCATCATCACGGACTGGTCGAACCCCACCCCGGCTGGCCCGACGGCGCGCAATGGGAGGTCCGGATCAACCCTGCCGATGGGCGGCCCGAGTTCCTCCCACCCACCCGACTCGACCCGAAACGACGACCCAAACGCCACACCCGCCACACCAAGATCACCATCACCCCGCCCACCGGCCCCGACGGTGGTGCAGCCACCCCGCATGCCGGCAGCGAACCCCAAACCGGCACCACGGACAGGCAAGGGCCCTGAGGTGCGCGGAATGATCATGGCCTGAATTCGGACCCGAGGTGATTGCTCTGAGGGCGTCTCGACAAGCTCGACCAGTGTGTCGGGAAGTCGGATGATCGTGCGGTCACGTTGCCCACGCTCTACGAGGGTGTGTCTCGATGAGCTCGGCGGGCGTGCGGGTGTGTCTGGATGAGCTCGATGGGCGTGCGGGTGTGTCTCGATGAGCTCGGCGGGCGTACGGGTGCGGATCGACAGGCTGGCCGGACGTGGCTTCTCGAGTGGGCGTCACTCGCCGTTTGCCCATGCCCTGACGTGGGTTCGCGAGTGGGTGACACTCGCCGTTTGCCCATGCCCTGATGATCTGACGTGAGCTGGCGGGATCTCGAGGCTCCTGGTGTATTGGGACGTCAGGTCCACCTCCTGAGACATTCCTGCTCAACGGTCGCCTTACGCACATCGCGACCGGCACTCTTCAGGTCTACCGGTGCCCCAACGGAACGTGGTGCCGACGTACGTCGTGAGATCCCCCAGTTCCCTCACGGCGAAGGATGATGGCAATGAAGCGACGCTCCTTCCTCGTGGGCACGACGGGTGCGGCCCTGGCGGCCGGCCTTGCCGGGTGGGCCGTAACCCCGCAGCAGTTCGCGGCAGCCGCACCGAGTGCCGAGCCGACGTCAGGGACACCAGTGGTCCGGACCCGGACCGACCTGGTCGCGGTCGCCGAGACGGTGTCGGGGATCACGCTCGACGGCACGTTGGCCGACCCGCAGTGGGGTTCACCGCACTGGCAGGCTCTCACCACGCTGTACGACCTCGACCAGGTGCCGGGGATCGACGTCCACGTGGTGCACGACGCCACGACGCTGTACGTCGGTGTCCGGGTGGGTGGTGACGCGGCCGCAACGGTGAGCCACGTGTCGCTGCTGATCCGCCCCGGCGCGGGGGAGCAGTACCGATCGTTGTCGGTCGAGCTGCGGACGATCACGCCGCGGATCAGCTTCACCTCCTGGGGTGGCGACCACGTACGTCTCAGCTCGTCCGACTACACGAAGGCGTCCAGGATCAACAGTGACGACGTGACGTGCGAGGTTGCGATTCCCCTTGTCGCGTTGGGCATCACCGGCTCGCCGACGGGCCGGGAGATCGGCGTCAACGTGGTGGTCGACCACGACTGGATGACCAAGCCGACCGCCACGTCCACGCCCACCCGCAACGGTGACAACACCTACACCGGCGGGGCCGGCGGGCCTGCGTACACCGACGTCGTCGACCAGGACCGGGCCGCGCTGGTCCACCTCGGCAGCATCGCGCCGAACGCCTCGGGCCGAAGCGCTCCCACGGTGGGTGCCCCTGACACGCTCGTGCTGAGCTACGTCGACTTCACCCACAAGGGGTTGACGTTCGACCTGCCCGACGCCGCGGTCGCCGACACCTACACCCTCGACTGGCGCGGTCCCGGCCAGGCATGGACACCGCTGACGGCACCCAAGGTCAAGCCCTCGCGGGCCGGCTTCACCACCACGATCGAGCACCCGGCACCGACCGCGTACGGGCAGTACGAGCTGCGGATCCGCACCATCTCCCGATCGGGGGCGGACAAGGTGATCATCGCCACCTTCGACCGTGAGGACCTGATCATCGCCGGCGACCAGCTGCCGGCCAATCAGCCGCAACCCCCACGTGGCAACGGATCGGTCACTCCGGCACCCGCTTCACCCGAGGTGACGACACTGCTCGGACTGATTCCCGACCGGACCGGATTCATCTTCTGTGGCGTGCCGGAGAACCCGGCCCTCCACCCGTCGGGCACCTACACCTGGTCGGCGGATCGTCCCGACAAGATCATCGCCCGCGCCACCGGGACCGCCTACCCGAACGACAGCTATCCCGAGGACAAGGAGCTGACCGTCACCAACCGGCTCGGGGAGACGGTCTCCTACCCGTACCACGAGGACGCGACGGGCAAGCGCTACTTCCTGACCGCACACCTGTGGGACTTCCAGCGCGATCACGTGCTGGGCCAACTGGTCCCCGTCGCCACCCGGGATCCGCTCGGGGCTGCGCGGCTGCTCCACCGGTTCGCCGAAATGTTCCAGGGCTGGGTGCCGTCGAACGACTACCCCTGGCTCAACCGGCCGGTGGACCCGGCCTCGACGCCGCGCAACTTCTACTGGGGCGGCCTCGGCTGGTACCGGTGGTCGATCGCCGTGCTGGGTCCGATGGAGGACATAGCCGAAGCCCTCGCCATCGTCGAGCAGACCGACGCCCTCGACGTACTGGGTGCCGAACTCGGCGTCGATGCCCGTTCCTTGATCATCGACGACATGATCGAACCGTCGGTCGAATGGTTCCGCACCTTCACCCGGCGCTACACGAACTACGACTACCCGAGCTACCTCGGGCTGGCGTCGCTGGGGGCCGGACTGGGCGACTCCCGCTACATGCACGAAGCCATCGAATGGGCCAAGGAGTTCATCCGCCGTGGCTTCCTGTTCGACGGGTTCTGGAAGGAGACGACGCTGTCGTACCACACCCAGTCCTACAACGGCCTGTTCCAGGTGGCCGGGGCACTGGAGGGGTGGAGCGACGCCGAGGGGTACGAGTCACCTCGCTCCGGGCAGCGGGTTGATGATCTTGACCTGCTCGGTGACATCGCGGTGCTGGGCGCCTCCCACCGGATCCCCAACGTGCTGGCCTATCCCGACAGCAAGCTGTTCCCGATGGCCGACACCTGGGCGGCCTCCACCGCACCCCAGCCCGAAGGCGGCGGATCGGTGCTGTTCGGCGCCGCCGGAGTGGCCCGGCTGTCGCGCGGTCCGGTCCCGACCAGTGGCTACTTCGGCACCCAGCTGACGTTCCCCGAGATGGAGATCACCGCCCAGACAGCGGCAGCGAAGGTGTTCCCGGCCAGCGGCACGGTGCAGTTCGAGGCGGCTGCGGCGGGGGAGTCGATCACGTTCGCGTTCGACGTCGCCGACGCCGACAGCTACGACCTGGACCTGCAGGTGTTCCACGCCGGTTCGTACGGCCGGTACGAGATCAGCGTCGACGAGGCGGTGGTCGGCGAACACGACTTCCACGGCACCGGAGGGGTCCAGGACTTCTACACCGTGGGGCGGCTCCAACTGTCGGCCGGTCGGCACACGATCGGGTTCCGTGGGCTGGGTCGCAATGCTGACTCCACCGGTTACAAGCTCGGTCTGGTCAACCTGTCCCTGTTGGACGAGGCGGCTCGGACCGCGCGCGACACCGCCGAGCCACCGGAGCTGGCCAATCCGTCCCAGGCGTACCTGCAGTTCACCCCGAAGTACGGCCACAACCACTGGGACCCGCTCGACCTGTCGCTGTATGCCGAAGGCCAGGAACTGTTGCCCGACCTGGGTTACTCGCACACCCGGTACCGGCAATGGTCGGTCTGCACGCTGGCCCACAACACCGTCACCGTCGACTCGTCGAACCTGGTGTCGGCCAGCGGTCGTGACGGCGGCTCGGTCGAGGTGTTCGACACCGCCGACGAGTCTGTGCAGGTGGTACGCAGTGAGTTCGCCGACGCGTACCCCCAAACCAGCCGCTACCAGCGCGAGGTGTGGTCGATCGAGCATCCCGGCACCGACCGGCACGAGGGCTACGTACTCGACCTGTTCCGGGTGGTCGGGGGTGGGCGGCACGAGTTCTCGCTGAACGGTGACGCCAACCGGGACGCCACCATGACGACCACGGCCACCCTCACCGATCACGGTCCGTACCTGCTCCCGCCGGGGGTGACGGTCACCGAACCGGAGACCGAGACCGAGACCGGTGACGCGGAGGGCCACTACTACGGCTACCTGTTCGTCCGTGACGTGAAGAAGGCGGCACTCACCGGCGGGGCGTACGACATCACGTTGAGCACCACCGTCGACGGAGCCGCCGCCTCCGGGGCGCACATCCTCGGGCTCGCCGGCGCCAACAGTGAGTTGTTCCTGGGGACGGCCCCGTCGTTCCGCGCCACCCGGTTGTACGGGACCAGTGGCGACACCAACGACGAGGTCGTGAAGTGGTGGATGCCGAAGCTCGTCGTACGGCGCGACGGCACCGACCTGCGCAGCGACTTCGTGACCATGATCGAACCACTCGCCGCCGGCGCGACCGCACGGATCCAGTCCGTCGAATCCGTTGCCCACAACGGAACCGCCGATGACCTGGCGGTCAAGGTGACCCACGCCGACGGCACCGTCGACCTGATCATCTCGTCGCTGGACGACCAGGGCAGCATCACCGCCGAGGGCGTCACCGTGACCGGCAAGCTCGGCTTCGTCCGACTGGTCGACGGGAGCGCCTCCCAGCTCCACCTGGTCGGTGGGTCCGAACTCACCGCTCCGGGCGGCAGCCTCACCGGGACGGGCGCGGCGACGGGCACCCTGACCGCAACCCGGCGCAAGTTCAACAACGACCCGGTCGACGCGCTGGTCACCGCGGCCACCGTGCCGGACTGGGTGGTCGGACACACCGTCGTGGTCACCCACCCCGACGGCAAGACCCACGGCTACCCGGTCAAGGCCGTCACCGCCTCGGGTGGGGAGACCATGATCGAACTGGACGCCGTCGACCCCGGCTTCAGCATCGCTGCGGACCAGACGTCGACGATGGACTTCACGCCGTACACCAAGTGGTCGGGCCCGACCACCTTCCGGGTGGAGAACTCGGTCTCCGGGTGATGGTCGCCGCGGGACGACCACCTGCAGCCGCACCACCGGGACGACACGTCAGCGCAGGCGCCTGACGGCGGGCGACCCGGCCCGGAGGTCGGCGCAGACGCCCGACGGCGGGCGACCCGGCCCGGAGCGGCTGGACCGTCAGTCGTCTCGTGCCGCCCGAGGATCGAGTCGTCCGAGGATGGCCTGGTTGATCGCGGCCAGCTGGGCGACCTGTTCGTCGGTGAGTGCGTCGATCACGTACTGCCGGACCGTCTCGACGTGACCGGGCGCTGCCGCGACGACGAGTTCCCAGCCGGCGTCGGTGAGGCGGGCATTGGTCGCCCGGGCGTCGTCGGGGCACGGGTGGCGCGCCACCAGGCCGCGGTCCTCGAGCCTGCGTACGACGTGGGAGAGGCGTGGCAGCGTGGCTGAGGTGCGGCCGGCGAGGGTGGTCATCCGCAGCGTCCGCTCGGGCGACTCGCTCAGCATCGACAGCACCATGTACTCGAAGTGGGTGACCCCGGAATCCCTGCGCAGCTGGGAGTCCAGCGCGTTCGGCAGTTGGTTGATCACCCCGACCATCGCAAGCCAGGCCGTCTGCTGCCGTTCGTCCAACCATCTCGTGGTCATGCGCCCACCCTTCCGCTGCTCATGCCCCCAGTGTGCCACAAACAGTTGACGCGACAATTATCGAGGAGTACAGTGATGCTTGTAGCAACAACCAACCACGACCTGGAGGTACGGACATGACCAACATCACCATCATCGGAACCGGCAACATGGGCAACGCGATCGCCGGCATCGCAACCCGGGGCGGCCACAACGTCGAGTTCATCGGCCACGACGACACCGACAAGCAGGTGACCGGCGACGTCGTCGTGCTCGCCGTCCCGTACCCCGCGCTCGCCGAGATCGCACAGACCCGTGGCGAGCAGCTCGCGGGCAAGGTCGTCGTCGACATCACCAACCCGCTCAACTTCGAGACCTTCGACTCGCTCGTCGTGCCCGCCGACGGCTCCGCCGCCGCCGAACTCGCCGCGCAACTCCCGCAGTCGAAGGTGCTCAAGGCGTTCAACACCAACTTCGCCGCCACCCTCGCCGGGGGTGCGGTGGGGGAGAGCGAGACCACCACCGTGCTGATCGCCGGTGATGATCCTGCGGCGAAGAACGCCTTGGCCGAGGTCGTCGTGTCCGGCGGCGTCAAGGCCATCGACGCCGGTTCGCTGCGCCGGGCCCGTGAGCTCGAGTCGCTCGGCTTCCTGCAGCTGACCCTGGCCGCCGGCGAGAAGTTGCCGTGGACCGGAGGCTTCGCCGTCGTCGCCTGACCACCGACCGTCACCCGGCCAGCCGTGGCACCGAGGCGCTGCCGCACCCGCCCAGGAGTGGGTGCGGCAGGATGGTCCCATGAGGATCCCACCGCTGCTCGTGTCATCGCTGGCCGTCACGGCGACCGCCGTCTCGGGATCGGTCGCCACCGACCCCGACTCCGACTGGTACCGCGATCTGGACAAGCCGGACTGGCAGCCGCCGGGTGTCGCCTTCCCGGTGGTGTGGACGGCCCTGTACGCGACCGTCGCCGGAGCGACGGCCAAGGCGTACGAAAACCTGCCGCCGGAGCAGCGGGCCCGCTACGTACGCGAGGTGATGGTCAACCTCACCCTGAACGCCGGTTGGAGCTGGCTGTTCTTCCGCTCCCACAACCTGCCGCTCGCGGCACTGGGGGCCGCGGCCCTGGCGATCAGCACGATCCGACTCGCCGTGCGCTCCGGCAAGGCCGACAGGGCGGCCGGGGCGTGGCTGGTGCCGTACGCCCTGTGGACCTGCTTCGCCACCGTGTTGAGCACCGACATCCTGCTCCGCAATCCGGACGAGGTGTGAGCCGCCAAGGGCAGGTACAACGCGACAACTGGAGCGGGTGACGAGAATCGAACTCGCACCACCAGTTTGGAAGACTGGGGCTCTACCATTGAGCTACACCCGCGCGACCGGCCGTCTCCGCCCGATCGGCGTCCAGTGTAGCGATGGAAGCGAGCAATCGCCCAGCTGACACCCGGGATGATCACCCCGAGGCCGAATCCGGCACGGAGATGCGGTGCCGGTGGCGTACACTCCCTGATGCGCGGGTGGCCGCGTGTCCGGGGCGTGGCGTAGTGGCTAGCGCGCCTGCTTTGGGAGCAGGAGATCGCAGGTTCGAGTCCTGTCGCCCCGACCGATTTCCCGACGATGAGGAGCCGAAGACAGCGCGACTGCTTCGTGTTCGCCCAAACGACGTCCGACACATGTCTCCCGATCGAAGTCCGGTGTCCATCCCGTCAGGCCAGGGCTGACCGAAACGCGGCGATTTCCGGGCGATCGCCGCGTCGCCGGGCGATGAGGCAGAAATCGCCGCGTTTCGGACCCGGAAGTCCCCGGTGCCTGCCGCGCCAACATGGGGACGACTCGCGTCGAGGGGTTTTCGTCGATTAGCATGACTCGTCGCGTACGTCCATCGTGCGTGCATGCGTCGGTACGGCCGTACCGAACGTCCACCCGCCAAGGCGGCCTGGCCGCCAGCGTCGATCCAGGAGCGTCATCCCTTGCCGAGCACTGTCGAGCAGCTGAGCCCGTCCCGGGTGAAGATCACCATCGAGGTTCCGTTCAGCGAGCTTCAACCGAGCCTTGACAAGGCGTACCAGAGCGTGGCGCAGCAGGTCACCATCCCCGGCTTCCGCAAGGGCAAGGTGCCGCCGATGGTCATCGACCAGCGTGTCGGCCGCGGCACGATCCTGCAGGAAGCGATCAACGAGGCGCTGCCGCAGTTCTACGGTGCGGCCATCGAGGAGCACAAGCTCAACCCGCTGGGCCAGCCCGAGGTCGAGGTCACCAAGCTGGAGGACCGCGAGCGCGTCGAGTTCACCGCCGAGGTGGACGTCCGCCCCGAGTTCGACCTCCCCGACTTCTCCGCCGTCACCGCCGAGGTGCCCGCGATCGAGGTGACCGACGACGACGTGGCCGAGCAGCTGGAGCAGCTGCGGCAGCGGTTCGGCTCGGTCAACCCGGTCGAGCGTGCGGCCGGCGACGGTGACGTCGTCACGATCAGCCTGACTGCTCGCAAGGACGGCCAGGACATCGAGGACGCGACCGCCGAGGACGTGCAGTACACGATCGGCGCGGGCGGCATGCTCGACGGGTTGGACGAGGCCGTCACCGGCATGTCCGCCGGCGAGTCCACCACCTTCGACTCGACGCTGGTCGGCGGTGCGAGCCGGGGCGAGGAGGTCGAGGTCGCGGTGACGGTCAGCGCCGTCGCCGAGCGTGACCTGCCCGAGGCCGACGACGACTTCGCCCAGCTGGCGTCGGAGTTCGACACGATCGACGAGCTGCGCGAGCAGATCCGCGTCCAGCTGGAGAACCGGGAGCGTCTCGAGCAGGCCGGCCTGGCCCGCGACAACGTCCTGGAGAACGCGATTTCCACCCTCGACATCGAGGTGCCGGAGAAGATCCGCGAAGAGGAGCTCGAGGCCCGCAAGGCGCAGATCGAGAACCAGCTCAACCAGGCCGGGATGGACCTGGAGGAGTACCTGTCGCAGTCCGAGGAGGCCGAGACCCCCGAGGAGTTCTGGGCCGACGTGGAGAAGCGCTCCCGTGACGCGCTGACTGCGCAGATGGTGCTCGACCAGTACGCCGAGCAGAACGAGGTCCCGGTCGACCAGAACGACCTGACCCAGCACATCATGCGGATCGCGCAGCAGCAGCAGTCCAGCCCCGAGCAGGTCGCGCAGCACATGATGGAGCACAACCACCTGCCCGAGTACATGACCGAGATCCGGCGTGGCAAGGCGTTGGCGGCCATCGTCGACGCGGCCACCATCACCGACTCCAACGGTGCCGTGGTCGACCTGAGCACCCTGCAGTCCGACGGTTCGCTGGCCGCCGAGCCGGATGCGGCCGACGAGCCGGATGCGGCCGACGAGGACGGCGAGGACGACGACCTGTCCGCCGAGTCGCCGGATTCGCCCGAGTCGCCGGATTCGCCCGAGTCGCCGGATTCCCCGGATTCCCCGGCCTCGCCGTCGTCGGCCACCGACGAGTCCGACAAGGCCTGAGGTCCGCCTCCGGGAGACACCTGCAACATCCAGCTCCGGCCGGTTCCCCGTACGTTCACGCGTACGTGGGTGCCGGCCGGAACTGCGCCCACAGCGAACAGACCCCCGTCCTCGACCGGTTCGTCACCTCTCGCTAGTAAGTTCGTAGGCGTGAGCGAACACCGTGCAACCGAGCGTCCCGGTGAATTCAGGGCGGCAGTCAGGACCGGCGGGATGGGTCTGGACGACAACGTCTACCAGTCCCTGCTGGCGAACCGGATCATCTTCCTCGGCTCCGAGGTCAAGGACGAGAACGCGAATGCGATCTGCGCCCAGATGCTGCTGCTGAACGCCGAGGACTCCGACAAGGACATCTACCTCTACATCAACTCGCCCGGTGGGTCGATCGACTCCGGGATGGCGATCTACGACACCATGCAGTGGATCTCCAACGACGTCGCGACGGTCGGGATGGGGCTGGCCGCGTCGATGGGCCAGTTCCTGCTGAGCGCCGGCACCAAGGGCAAGCGGTTCGCCCTGCCGCACAGCCGCATCATGATGCACCAGCCCTCGGGCGGTCTCGGTGGCACCGCCTCCGACATCCGGATCCAGGCGGAGCAGTCCCTTCACATCAAGCGGCAGATGGCGACGCTGATCGCCGAGCACACCGGCCAGACGGTGGAGCAGATCGAGGCCGACTCCGACCGTGACCGGTGGTTCACCGCCGAGCAGGCACTCGAGTACGGCTTCATCGACCATGTCCACACCAGCGCGAGCCAGATCAGCGACAGCGTCGACGCGCCCAACCAGTGACCGCCGGTTCCGTACCAGTGAAGGAAAGCCACATGAACGCCAACCTGCTGCACCCGGTCCCGACCGGTGCGCCCGCGCTCAGCCCGTCGATGGACTACTACATCCCGCAGTGGGAGGAGCGCACCTCCTACGGCATGCGCCGGGTCGACCCGTACACCAAGTTGTTCGAGGAGCGCATCATCTTCCTCGGCACCCCGATCAGTGACGAGATCGCCAACGCGGTGATGGCCCAGTTGCTCTGCCTGCAGTCGATGGACGCCGATCGGCAGATCGAGATCTACATCAACTCGCCCGGTGGCTCGTTCACCGCGCTGACCGCGATCTACGACACCATGCAGTACATCAAACCCGACGTGCAGACGGTGTGCCTCGGTCAGGCCGCCTCGGCTGCCGCGGTGCTGTTGGCCGCCGGTGCCAAGGGCAAGCGGCTCGCCCTGCCCAACAGCCGGATCCTGATCCACCAGCCGGCCACCGAGGGTGGGTACGGGCAGTCGTCCGACCTGGAGATCCAGGCCAAGGAGATCCTGCGGATCCGTTCCCTGATGGAGAACATGCTGGCCTCCGACACCGGGCAGAGTGTCGAGCAGGTGAGCAAGGACATCGAGCGTGACAAGTACCTGACGGCCGAGGAGGCCAAGGAGTACGGGATCATCGACGGCATCCTGACCTCGCTGAAGGACGCGCCGACGTCATGACCACCACATCCCAGCCCAGCGGGGCCGTACCCGTGATCGGGGTGCTGCCGGTGTTCCAACACCCGGTGACAAATCCCGTTTCGTTGCGTCCCCGCCGGGCTAGGGTGGGTACTCACCACGTGAGGAGGGACGGCCATGGCACGCATCGGTGAGAGTGGCGACCTGTTGAAGTGTTCGTTCTGCGGAAAGAGCCAGAAGCAGGTCAAGAAGCTGATCGCCGGCCCGGGCGTCTACATCTGCGACGAGTGCATCGAGCTGTGCAACGAGATCATCGAAGAGGAGTTCTCCGAGTCGGCCGACATCGGCCTGGTCGAGGAACTGCCCAAGCCGATGGCGATCCGGGAGTTCCTCGACACGTACGTGATCGGGCAGGACGCCGCCAAGCGAGCGCTTTCGGTCGCGGTCTACAACCACTACAAGCGGGTCCGCGCGCAGGCCAGCGCCCCGTCGGGTCGACGTGCCGCCGAGGACGAGGGCGTCGAGCTGAGCAAGGCCAACATCCTGCTCGTCGGGCCGACCGGCTGTGGCAAGACCTACCTCGCCCAGACGCTGGCCAAGATGTTGAACGTTCCGTTCGCCATCGCTGATGCGACCGCGCTCACCGAGGCCGGCTACGTCGGTGAGGACGTGGAGAACATCCTGCTCAAGCTGATCCAGGCCGCCGACTTCGACGTGAAGAAGGCCGAGACCGGGATCATCTACATCGACGAGATCGACAAGGTCGCCCGCAAGAGCGAGAACCCGTCGATCACCCGCGACGTGTCCGGCGAGGGCGTGCAGCAGGCGCTGCTGAAGATCCTCGAGGGGACCTCGGCGTCGGTGCCGCCGCAGGGTGGGCGCAAGCACCCGCACCAGGACTTCATCCAGATCGACACCACCAACGTGCTGTTCATCGTCGGCGGCGCGTTCGCCGGGCTGGAGCAGATCATCGACAGCCGCGTCGGGAAGCGCCCGCTGGGCTTCAACAACGACGTCGAGTCGCGCAAGGAGAAGTCGACCGACCCGTTCGCCGACGTCCGCCCCGAGGACCTGACCAAGTTCGGCCTGATCCCCGAGTTCGTCGGCCGGCTACCCATGATCAGCTCGGTGACCCCGCTCGACCGGGAGTCGCTGATCCGGATCCTCGAGGAACCGAAGAACGCGCTGATGAAGCAGTACCGCAAGCTCTTCGAGCTGGACGGCGTCGACCTCGAGTTCAGCCCGGAGGCGATCGAGGCGGTCGCCGACCTCGCCCTGGAACGCGGCACCGGCGCCCGTGGCCTGCGCGCCATCTTGGAGGAGGTGCTCCTCGGGGTGATGTACGAGGTGCCGTCGTCCGAGGACATCGGCCAGGTCGTGATCACCGAGGAGGTGGTCCGCGCCAACGCCGTACCGACACTGGTGCCTCGGGCCAAGCTCGCCAAGCGGGAGCGTCGCGACAAGTCCGCCTGAGGACGACCGGTGGCGACGCTGGCCGCCGTACGATCTGGTCGGGGCGTCAGGCCTGGGACAGCCCGAGTCCTGTGAGGTCGGCGAAGCCACCGGTGCGCTCCTGCTCGTACAACCGCCAGATCACCCGCAGCGACTGCAGACTGCGAGCGCCGTCGGTGTCGGGGCGTGCTCCGGTTTCCACGCAGTCCAGGAAGTGTCCGAGCTCAGCGTGGACGAACTTGTGCCGCGGCTCGGTCTGCAGCAGTACTTCGGGCTCAGCCATGTCGCAGTTCGACCCGGTCAGAATCCCTTCGCGAGGCCGCAGCATGAGGGTGCCGTTGGTGAGGTGGACGGTGTGCACGCCGTGCGGATCACACCGGTTCGCCACGTCGGTCCCGAAGTAGTGGCCGATCCGGCCACCGGAGAACTCGAGCAGGGCATGGCTGGTCGTCTCGCCCTCGACGTGCCAGGGCGTGCCGTGGTCGGTGCCGACGTGCGTGCCCCGTACGGGATCGCCGAGAATCCACAGCAGCAGGTCGATGTAGTGGCAGCCGTGGCTGAACAGGCTGCCGCCACCGCGGCTCGCCTTGGAACCCCGCCAGTGGCCCTCGGGGATGACGAGGTACTGCTGGGTCTGCAGGCTCGCGTGGACAGGCTCTCCCCAGCGGCCCGAGTCGATCTCCTGCTTGAGGCGCACGAAGAGCGGGTGGTGGCGCAGTGGGTAGCCGACCATCAGCACCCGGTCGGCCTCCGCAGCAGCCTGCACCAGGGACAGGCCTTCGGCCTCCGTCATCGCCAGCGGCTTCTCGAGGAACACGTGCTTGCCCGCGGCGATCGCGTCGGCTGCGATCGGGTGGTGGAACTGGTGGGGAGTGGCGATCGTGATCGCGTCGACATGGTCCAGTAGCTCACGGTGGTCGGTGACGACTGTGGTGGCGCCGACGATGGCGGCGACCTCGACGGCCTTGTCGCGATCAGGATCCGCGACTGCGACCACGTCGACACGGTCAGACAAGACGTGCAGTGCCTCGGCATGCCGGTGTCCGAAGACCCCGCACCCGACCAGGCCGATCCGTACTCGCGGTTGGTTCATGATCACTCCAGTTCGACGGTGACGGGTTGCCCGCCGGCGGCGATGGATGCATCGATCGCGAAGCAGGTCGCCATGGAACGCCAGGTGTCGGCGATCGAGGCATGGGACGGGGTCTGGGAGTCGAGGCAGTCGAGGAAGTGGCTGATCTCGGCGCGGAAGGGGTGGTGGGCGACGTCGCCGCTGGTGGGGGAGACGGTGTCGAAGCTGACCCAGTCCGGCACTCCGGGCAGGCGGGTCGCCGAGTGCAGCCGGTTCTCCTGGATCGAACCCTGGGTGCCGACCAGCTTGATCGGGAACGTGTACGGGGTGTCACCGTCGAGGACGGCGCTCACCGTGCCTACGGCACCATTGGCGAAGCGCAGTGATGCAGTGACCACCGGGTCGAACGCGAACGGCTGGCCGCCACGAGCCGGGGCGCCGAAGGCAGACACCTCCGCGACGTCACCGACGAGGAACCGCAACATGTCGACGGCATGGCAGCCACCGCTGACGAACGCGGTGACCCCCATCTCGTGGCCGTAGCGCCAGTCGTGGTGCGAGTCGGCCCGGGGCCGTACCGGATGCCAGTAACCCGACTCGGCGAACACGAGGTCGCCCAGGAACCCGTCGTCGATCAGGCGTTTGGTGGTCGTCACCTGCGGGTTCCACCGCAGCACGAAGCTTGTCGTGCTCTGCACCCCCGCCGCGGCCACCGCATCCCGGATGGCACGCACCTCGGCCAGTGACAGGGCCACCGGCTTCTCGATCACCACGTGCTTGCCAGCCGCGGCCGCGGCACACAACTGGTCGGCTCGACCCTCGGGCGGCGTGCACGACACGACGACGTCGACCGCGTCGTCGGCCAGCAGTTCGTCGAGCGAGGCGTACCTGCGAGCGTCGACACCGTGCTCGGCCAACAGGGCGACGCCCCGTTCCGGGGTACGGGTCAGGATCCCGGTGATGTGGGACCGGGGATCCTCGGCCAAGGCGCGGACGTACTCGGCGGCCACCCAGCCGGCCCCGATCAGGGCAACACCGTAGCGCCGGTTCGTGGGTCGTACCGCTCTGCTCGGCGTGCCTGCGGAGACGTTGTCGTTGCCCGTCATGAACTCACCCCCGCACCGCGCCAGCGATGCCCTCGACGAAATAGCGTTGTAGGAACAGGAAGACCACGATGATCGGGAGGACGGCGATCACGCCGCCGGCAGCCAACCCCGTCCAGTCGATCGCGTTCTCCCCGAAGAACGCGTACATGCCGACACCGAGCGTGCGCAGGTCAGGGGCGCCGAGGGTGAACACGAGCGGGATGAGGAACGCATTCCAGGCGTTGAGGAAGTTGAACAGGAAGTTCGTTGCCGCGACGGGCTTGCTCAGCGGCAACATGATCCGCCAGAAGATGCGCCAGTGCCCGGCGCCGTCCATCATCGCGGCCTCCTCCAGCTCCCTCGGCAGGTTGGCGAAGTAGCCGGTGAACAGCAGGATCGCCACGATGTGTGCTGGCCCTGCTTCGGCCAGGATCACGCCGAACAGGGTGTTGTTGAGACCGATGGCGTTGATCAGGATGTACGTCGGCAGGATGGTGTAACCCTTGGGCAGGAACATCGTGGCCACGAGGATGCCGATGATCACCTTCTTGCCGGGCATGCTGCCACGCCCCAGGGCATACCCGGCGAGGCTGGACACGAGGACCACAAGGGTGGCCACCGCGAGGGACACCAACAAGGTGTTGACGGTGTACTGGCCGAACTTGGCCGACACCCACGCCCGCTCGTAGTTGTCCCACGACGGTTCGCTCGGGATCAGGGTCAAGATGCTGGTGAACATCTCCCGGGTGTTCTTGAACGAGGTCGACAGCATCCAGATGAACGGGTAGACCCAGGCCAGGCACACCACGACGAGAATGATGTGGACCGGGATCCGGCGGAGATCGTGCTTGCTCATCGGGTGGCCTCCGCTCGCTGGGTACGGCGTCGGCGAGCCAGTCGGGAGAGTCGTCGGACAGCGGGAGGCAACACCGTCACCAGCATCACCGCCACGCCGAACACGATGCCGACGGCCGAGGCGTAGCCGAAGCGCGGCAGCCCGTCAGGGTTGAACGCGTACCGGTAGATGTAGGTCTGCACGATGTCGGTCGCACCGTTCGGACCACCCTCGGTCATCACCTGCACCAGGTCGAACGCGTTCATGCTGGTCACGAAGGTCAGCAGCAGGATCACCGCCGCCAACGGGGCGAGCAACGGCACGATGACCCGGGTCAGGATCTGGAAGCGGTTGGCACCGTCGATGCGGGCCGCCTCGATCAGTTCCTCCGGCACGGTCTGCAGTGCGGCGAGCCAATAGATGATGGTGACCCCGATGCCCTTCCACATGTCGATCACCAGCACCGTGGGCAGGGCCAGTCGATCACTGCCCAGAAAGTTGATCGGCGTGCCACCGAGGTTGAGCACCACCTCGTTGAGCGGTCCGCCGGACGGGTCGAGCAACACCGCGAACACGACGCCCACCACGGCGGTGGTGGTGACGACAGGCAGGAAGAACATCGCCCGGTAGGCGTTGCGACCTCGGAGGAACTTGTCGTTGAGCACCATCGCGATGAGCAACGCCAGCGGCAGCTGCACGAAGACGGCGAACAGCGCAAAGATGGCGGTGTTGCGTGCGGCGCGCCAGAACTGCGGGTCCGCGAACGCCTCGGTGAAGTTGGCGAGCCCGACGAAGTCGGTGAGCGGGCCGAATCCGGTCCAGTCGAACACCGCGTACGCCCAACTCGCGATCATCGGCCAGGCGGTGAACGCGCAGTACAGCACCACCATGGGCGTGATGAAGGCGAAGTGCCAGCGATGGTCACGGATCCGCTTGCCGAGGTTTCCGCGGGCGGTTCGGGGTGTCTCGACGTCGGGGCCCCCGACGGGGGCGTGCGCGACGGTCATTCATCTCCTCAGGAACGTGGGGTACCGAATGTCGGTGGCCGACCGAGTGGCCAACAGGTCGGCGTGGGCTGCTTCGGTGGTCAGCGCTCGAAGTAGTCGGTCATCGGGTCCCAGTCGGGGAACGTGAAGTCCTCCATCGTGACACCGTCGTGCTGTGGCAGCAGGGTCTCGATCGACGCTGTCAGCTCCTCGTCGTACGCAGCCGCCGCGGCCGCGTAGTCGGTGCCCTTGGTGACCGCTTCGAAGAAGATGTCGGCGGGCTTCGTCTTGGGCCCCTTCGCGATCAGGTCGGCGTAGAAGGTGCCGGCCTCGGGCTTGGTGATGTCGGGTTGCGGACGTGCGCGAACGATGTCGTCGGCGATCTCGCGAAGTCGGACGACGTCCGGGTCGACCTCCACTCCCTCGTACACCTCCTCGATCAGCGACATCTGCTTCAGCTCGACGAAGGCCGGTTGCTGGAACTCCTTCGAGGCAAAGAAGTCGAGCACCTGCCAGGCGGCCTCCCGTTCGGTGCAGGTGGTGCTCATCATCCAGAACGGTGCCGCGTCGACCGGTCCGATCGATCCCTTGCGGCCGTCGTCGGGGTCCGGCGGTGCCGCGAGCACCAGCGGCAGGTCGGGGTTGGCGTTGCGCAACTGGAAGGTGTGGAACAGCGGGAAGGTGTACATGGCGAGTCGGCCGGCCGCCATCTGTTGGATGGCCTGGGTCGCGTCCCAGGTCTCCCAGCCCGGCGTCAGGGCACCGGCTCGGTGCAGTTCCTGCCAAAACTCGATGGTCTGGACGAGACTGGGTTCGGCCATCGCCGGCTTGCCGTTGCGCAGATCGAGCAGGGGCTGACCGTAAGCGCGCCAACCTTGTGGACCCGCGAGGGCAGCCATGGTCAGGTGGGTGGGAGTGCTGCCGACGATGGCGCCGCCGTACGCCCGGCCACCGTTGTCGGCGGTGATCTTCTGGGTCGCCTCGGCGAACTCGCTCCAGGTCTTCGGCGGTTCGGAGTACCCGGCCGCGGTGAGCAACTCCTCATTGCAGTAGAGGACGCGGATCGCCTCGACGAACGGATCGGGCCGGGGGACCGCCACCGGCTTGCCGTCGCGGTACAGCGGGCTCTGCTCGGGGTCGTACACCCAGCTCGGGAAGCGCGAGGTGAACTCGTCGGTGATGAACTCGTCCAGCGGGGCGACCCAGCCCTTGGGATGGGCGTCGTTCAGCCGGGCGCCGTTGCCGACCCGGAACACGTCAGGGGCGTCGCTGCCGCCGGTGAAGGCCAGCTGCAGGGCGTTCCCGTACTGCGCCGGCGGGAAGAACTGCAACTCCACCTCGACGTCGGGGTGCTCCTTGGCGAAGACGTCGGCGAAGATCTTCTTCTGGAAGGCCTCGTCGTCGGGGCCCTCCGGCACGGTCCAGACGCGGATCTTGGCTGCGCTGCCCCCACCCGTACCGCCCGAGCCGCCGGCCTGGGGCTGGCAGGCGGCGAGCAGGCCGCCGCCGAGTGCAGCGGCCGAGCCGGCGGCCAGCAGTCGGCGCCGACTCAAGCCGGGTCGATCGGCGGTGCCGTTCGAGTCCTTCGGGCTGTCGTCGGATGTCACGTGATCGGTCATGGTGGTCTCCCTCGTCCCCTGCAGCGTGATGCTGGCGTGACACATTATGTGGAAAACGGGTCGACGTCTGTCAATGGGTAGCCACAGGATGACACGGCTTCGGTGCCGTTTCGTGACCTCTTATGCATAATCGGCCGGGATGTCATACTGGCCCCGTGACTGACCTTGTCGAACGCCTGGAGCCACGGACCACGGGGTCGTCGGTGGCCGGCACCATCCACGAGACCTTGCGCGACGCCATCGCCTCGGGGCGACTGCCAGCGGGCTACCGGCTGCGGGAGATCCCGCTGTCCAAGCACTTCGACTGCTCGACGACACCAGTTCGGGAGGCCCTGCGGCAGCTCGAGCGGGAAGGGTTGGCCAAGATTCATCCGCGGCGGGGCGCCCAGGTGGCCGGTTTCACCCTGGTCGAGGTCGCCGACCTCTATGAACTGCGGTTGCTGCTCGAGCCGTACGCGGCGCGGCGTGCCGCCGAGCGCGCGCTTGCCCGGGCAGACCTGGTCGAGCTCCGCAGGTTGGTGGGCGGTCACCGCAAGGCACTGTCCGAGGGCGGGCAGCAGTCTCCGATGGGAGCCAGCTTCCACCATGCCCTCACCGAACTGTCGGGCAACTCCGCGCTGGCCTCGACGGTGAATCAGGTCACCCGCCAGATCGAAGCGGTGCAGGCGCGATCGGGCGCGCTGACCACGGATCCGCAGGGCCAACGCGAAACGGTCAGAATGCACCGGGAGATCGTGCAGGCGATCTCGGACCACGACGGTGACGCCGCCGAGCGGCTGATGCGTGATCACCTCGAATGGGCGAAGGGCCTCGTGCTGGGGTCCATCGACAGCACGAAGCACTGACCGACCGATGCCTCATCCACTGAACGGAGTCCAGAAACCCATGACGAACTACGCCGACCTCGGCATCAGGCCCATCGTGAACGCGGCGGGCCGCTACACCGCGTTCGGAGGCTCGGTAATGGCGCCGGAGGTGGTCTCCGCCATGGTGGAGGCGGCCTCGTGCCACGTGTCCATCCCGGCCCTGCACGAGGCGGCCGGGGCGCGACTCGCCGAGCTGACGAACAACGATGCCGCCTACGTGACGACGGGGGCCGGAGCCGGGATCGTTTTGGCCGTGCTGGCCGCCGCCACCGGTGATGACCCGGAGTTGATCATCCGACATGCCGAAGGGCGGGCACTGCCCGCAGAGGTGATCGTGCAGCGGGCCCACGCGATTCCTTACCTGCCGGCGATTCGCCTCGCGGGGGCAACCGTCGTCGAGGCGGGGGTGCGCCTGGGGGCGACCGCCGCCGCCGATCTTGCTGCCGCGACCACTGACCGTACGGTGGCGATCTTCCACGTCGCCGGTGGCCACCTCGCTCCCGGTGCACTGCCCCTGCCAGAGGTCGTCGCGTACGGCCGGCAGCGAGGCATCCCCGTGATCGTCGACGCCGCGGCCCAGTTGCCGCCGGTGTCCAACCTGTGGGCCTTCACCCGCGATGCCGGCGCCGACCTCGCACTCTTCTCCGGCGGCAAGGACCTGCTCGGTCCCCAGGCGAGTGGTCTGGTCGTCGGCCGGGCCGACCTGATCGAGGCGATGCGCCTCCACGGGAGCCCCAACCAGCGGTTGGCCCGGGCCCTGAAGACGGGCAAGGAGGAGATCATGGGGTTGCTGGCCGCGGTCGAGCGCTACGTGGCGCTCGACCACGATGCGCGCGCTCGACGATGGGACGACATTCTGCAGAACTGGGCCGACGGCCTCGCCGACCTCCCCGGAGTCCGGATGACCCGATCGGAGGAGAACGAGGCAGGACAGGAACTTCCGCGGTTGATCATGCAGTGGCGGTCGGGGCCGGCTCCGACTGAGCTGGTGGCCCACCTCGCCGGACAGGATCCTGCGGTCGGAATCGTCAAGGCGGGCCCCATGGCAGTGGGGCTGACCCCCGAGATCGTGACCGATGACGAGGTCGCGGTGGTTGTCGCCGCGGTCCGTCGGGCCTGGGCCGAGCTGTACTGAGCTGAAGCGCGGTTGGTGGGGTTTTCGCCGCTGGCGTGAGCCTATTGACAACCGGACCAAGCAGGCTCAGTCTTATGCATAATGTGTCTTTCATCAGGAGGCGGACATGGGTGTCGGCGGGGATGATCAAGTGGCCAGGACCGGGTTGAGTCGGCGAGGCCTGCTGCGACTGGGCGGCATGGGCGCCGGCCTCGCGGCGGTGTCCTCAGTGGTGGGGGCGTGCTCGAGTGCGGGGACGGCGGGCACGCCGAACGCCACCACGGTGAAGTTCTGGACCGTGGCCGACGGCCCGGAGGACTCGGCCTTCCAGGAGCGGATGTACGAACAGTTCAACGATGCCCACCCGGACGTGCGCATCGAGCTGACGATGTTCCCGGCCGCGCAGTACGGGAACGCACTGCAGTTGGCGTTCACCGGCGGCGAGGACGTGCCCGACGTGTTCCGTGCCGGCACGGGCGCGACGATCAACGACGTGTTCGAGAAGGAGTGGGCGGCGCCGCTCGACGAGTTCCTCACCGATGACTTCACCCGTCGGTTCCCCGACTTCTGCTACGTCGACACCGAGCGCAGTCCGCTGTATCGCGGCGGCCATGCACTCACGGTTCCGCGGTCGGATCCCTTCGTGCACGGGCAACGGCCGATGTACTGCAACGCCGACATTCTCGAACAGGCCGGTGCCTCCGAGCCGCCGAAGACTTGGAGCGAGTTCGCCGAACTGGCGGCCAAGATCACCACCGACGGGGGCGGCAAGGTCTTCGGGACCAGCGTGGTCGCGGACACGCCCCAGCACTGGGTGATGCAGTGCCTGGCCGGGCCGCAGCCCTACCAGTCGTACGGACAGCCTCCGATCAACCTGATCGACGGCACGCCGATGATGAGCCACCCGTCCATGATCGACACCGTCGAGTTCTGGCGGAAACTCGTCCAAGATCAGGTACTGACCCCCGGCTGGGAGTCGTGGAAGGCCGAACAGGCGATCCAGCACATGGCGGGCGGCCGGTTGGGCATGTACTTCTTCCCGTTGTTCCACGCCAACGAACTGAAGAAGGCCAACCCCGACCTCAACCTGGTGCTGGCACCGCCGCCGACTCCCGACAGTGGGCGCAAGGGATCGTTGGCCCAGTTGTCGGATGTGGCGCAGTGGTTCATGAGTTCGACCTGCCAGGTGAAGGAGGCCGCCTGGCAGGTGTTGGACTTCCTCGGTTCGGTGGAGTACCAGCGCGGCGCCTTCCAAGAACTCGGCCAGGACTCCATCCTGCCGGGTGTGTACGAGGGTCTGGAGCTCGACCCCATCTCACAACAGAAGCGGGCGATGGCCGAGGAGCTGGTCAGGAACCGTCCCGAGCCCATCTTCCGCGAGCCGGGATTCCCTGCGTTCTACGCCGAGCTGGGATCGAAGGGACCGAAGCCGCAACCACGCCAAGTGTGGTTCGCCGCCATGACCAGCGGTGGCTATGCGGCCGCCGCAGAGCAGTACGACACCGAGCTGGCGAAGACGATGGACACGCTGCTCGAGAAGCACGAGCTCACCGCCGAGGCGTTCACCTTCGCAGACTGGAACCCGTTGGAGGACTACGAACAGACGTCGTGAGGCGCTGTCACCAAGGCTGGTCCTGGGTGCTCACCGAAACCACGTGAGCCGCGGTTGGCTGCCTGTCGAACTGGTCCTTTACAGCGAGACAGATTCTACATAATGTGGATTCCACCGGCCTGGCTGCACAGCCCTCGTCGAGGAGTTGATCATGGTCGATCACGCGCACACCACCAGTCCGCCACCAGCCTCAGCCGGCGCTCAACAGGCTCCACACGTCAGTCGACGAGCAGCGCTGCGGCTGACCGGTGCCGTCGGAGCAACCGTGCTGAGTGGCGGTCTGGCGGCGTGGGCGGCCCCCGCGATGGCTGCGCCAGCCCCCACCCGGCGGCGGGTCCCGGCCCCCTGGCGTGGCCTGGTGGCCGGGGGGAGCGACCTGCCCGCCTGGTTCGAGCTGAGTCGGGTGCCGGCGCACCTGCACCTCGGGGCCCGTACCTGGTGGAACAGTCCGCAACCTGGTCGAGACGAGCTGTTCGCGAACGCCGGTGCCGCGATGAAGGAGTTGGGCGCGACGGCGTACGTCCGATTCGTCAAGCAGCCCGACTGTGACCCGTGGTGGCCCAGTGCGGCACCACTCGGACCGGACGGCGAGCGCCTCTTCGACGAGGATCGGTGGAACTACTGGACCAACAACAACAATCCGAACGGCTGGGGTCGCAAGTGGGTCCCCGCCGGGACCGACCTGCCAGCCCTGATGGGCGCCGAGGCGGCGGCCCAGAACATGTCGGTGATCGGCTACTACTCCTACGAGTACGACCGCCGCGTGGCCGCCGAGCATCCCGAGTGGGTGGCTCGCGTCCCCGACGGTGAATTCAACGACGTGGCCTACCGCGGGGTCCTCGGCACGGTCATCGACTTCACCACCCCGTTCCGCGAGATCGTGCTGCAACGACTGCTGGAGTTGGCCGAACGCGGCCTGCACGGCGTCTACTTCGACCGCCAGCTGTTCCCGCCGTGGGATTCCTTCAGCGACTGGTCAGTCGCCGAGTACGAGCGCACGACAGGTCGGGCGGCACCGATGGCGCATGCGCCGAGCGGCAGCGAGTACATCGACTGGTTCAGCCAGGACTCCTATCACCCCGACTACCTGCACTGGGTGGTGTGGAAACGGGAGCAGATCGCCGACACCTTGGCGTACTGGCGCGCGGCCGTGCGGGAGACGTACCCCGACTTCGTCTTCATCGCGAGTGTCACCCACCTGCCCGCCCTGACCCGGCCCGACACGTCAACCCGGTGGGCCGAGGTCATCGACTCCGTGAAGGGGGAGACCGAACTCGCCACGCACAATTTCCTCCGCAACTTCGTGTTCGAGCACAACCCGGATCTGGCGGTTCCGGAGGCCCACGAGCTGATGGGCCTGGGGTGGACGGTGGTTCGGGATGCCTCGGCCGGACGTCCAGCGTTCATCTGGAGTGGCACGTCGCTACCGAACGTCGCCCACACCCTCGGCTGGGCCGGCACTGTGCTGGCGTACGGCAACATCGCCGACGTCGAGGTGTACGACTTCTGGCAGACCGCGGACCCGATGGATCCTGCTCGGCCGTTCACCCCGGAGTCGGCCATGCGGGAGGCCTTCGCGCTGGGACAGAAGCTCGGTCCGGTGCTCGCGGGCACCCGACCGGTCAGGTTCGCTGCCCTCCACTTCAGCGAGCGTGCCCGTGACGCTCGGCTCACCGCCGCCAGCGGCACTCGGAAGGCCTGGACGGAGCAACTGTGGCCACTGGTCGCTGCCTTCTCGGTGCTCCGGAGTGACGGCGTCCCGGTCCACCTGGTCAACGACCGACAGCTGACCGACGAAGGGTTGGCGGGGTTCCGGTTGCTCTTCCTGCCCGACGAGGACGACCTGACCGACGATGAGCAGGCGGTGGTGCAACGCTTCCGCGCCAGCGGTGGCCAGGTGGTCGTCAATGAGTGGGACCACCATGATCCGGAGCAGACCGAGGTTGCGGCGGCAGCCCTCCGAGCTGCGGTCGAACCGGCGGTTGCCACGTCCCCGGTCCGGGTCACCGGCGGTCCCGAAGCCCGACATCAGGGGTTCCTCGCTGCGCCGCCGGAGGGGACGAAGCGACGGATCGTCGTGCCGATCAGCAACGACTTCACCTGGATCCAGGTGCGCGCGATCGGCGAAACCGGACCCATCAACGAGCCAGCACCGCCCGCGACCGGCGTGCGAGTGGAGTGGGACGTCAAGTTGGCCGGCGCCCGGGCCGTGGAGGCGGTGTCAGGCCAGCAACTCCCGGTGACGATGGGCTCCGACGGCCGAGCCAGCGTGACCGTGCCGCCGTTCGACCACCTCGCCGTCGTCGTCCTCGGAACCGACGACAGAGCCTGACGGAGATCGCCCGCCGAGGTGCGCCTTGGCAGGCGGGGTCACGGCGCGAGCGCGAGCTCGGTCCGTACGCCGTGATGGTCGGTTCCGGGGACCACGAAGGTTTCGTGCCCGACGGCGGTCAGTCGCGGGCTCAGCAGTACGTGGTCGATGGTGATCATGGGCGGGACCGGAATCCCGGCCAGGTCGACCGTTCCGGCTGCCGGCCAGGTCGGAAGGTGACCGGCGCCGGCGAGGTCACGCGACGTGCGCCACCCGTCGGCGGAGAACTTTCGCATGGTGACGTGGTCGGTCGTGGCGTTGAAGTCGCCGGCGATCACGGCGGGGCCGCCGACGCGGGGCCGTAGCGCGGTCCGTACGGCCTCGTTCTCGGCGAACCACCGGCTCGTCGAGTCCGGGGGATTGGTCGGGTGCACCACGGCGAAGGTGGTGGCACCCCAGCGTGGCACGTCGACGAGCGCCCACCACTGCTGGTAGGTCGACTCGATCTGGGCATGCTCGCCGAGCGGATACCGCGACAGCAGCAGTGACCCGTTCACGCCCGGCTCGGAGCGGCCGACGCGGTGGGGGAGTCGCTCCGCCAGCCCTCGGGCGTCGAGCGCGGCCTCGGCCTCGGGGGTGACCTCGACCAGCATCACCACATCGGCACCGGCCAGGGCCGCCATCACCTGGTCCGGGTCGGCCCGCCCGACGAACAGGTTCAGTGTCACCACCGTCACCGTCGGCCCGTTCGGGCGTGCCGGCCGATCGGGCACCAGGTCCGGGGCCAGCCAGCTCAGTTGCAGCACCAGCCCGGCCACCGTCGTCGCCGCGACCACCGTGGCGGCCCGGCTCCTGCGCCACCCGTGCCGGCGGACCGAGGTGGCCGTCGCGAGCAGCGCCAGCAGCGCCGCAACCAGCCAGGCGGCAACGCCGTACGGCACGAACGAGGCGACCATGGCCAGCCCGGACCACTGTTGCAGGTCCGGCACCACCCGCAGCGCCACCAACCCGGCGCCCAGCGCCAGTGGGGGCAGCGCGAGCAGGACCAGCACCACCCTCATCAGGCCGTCACCCTCATCAGACCGTCACCCTCATCAGACCGTCACCCGCAGCGGCCCGGCACCGGCCGTACCGGGCCGGCCACGGCCACGCCGAGAAGCCTGACGGGGACCCCGATCACGATCACGCTGCACGGCCCCATCATGGCCGACGCCTGGTAAGGCCCTCCGCATACGGGGGCCGGCCCCGCTCGAGCGTTGTGTCCCAGGTCACCGCGACTGTTCTCGTACCCCCTCGCCTTGTATCCTCGACTGCGGCATTCCCCGTCCCCGACAACCTCTGGAGCAGCCATGCAGCGCCGAACGGTTCTTGGCCTCGGCGCCGGGACCGTCGCTGTCGGGATGGGCGCCGCCACCGGGCCTGGACACCGGGCTGCGCACGCCGCCGGGCCGGAGGATCGGACCCGCATCCTGGCCAACGTCGTCACCTGTTTCGCCGGTACGACGGTGGCCAACGGGTACGCCGAGGCGAAGCCGCGGATCGACGCCATCGTCGCCACCGCCCGGTCCCGCATCAAGGCACTCGACGCCGCGGGCGAGAACGAGGTGTTCGCCGGGCTGCCGCTCGGCAGCTCGGAGTCCAACCTCACCGCCACCTTCACCCGGCTGGCCGAGATCGCGCTGGTGACCCGGACCCCGGGGGCGCCGGCCGACCTGTACCGCAGCGAGGACCTGCAGCTGCGGGTGCTCGACGCGCTGGCGCTGGTGCACCAACGCCACTACGGTGACCAGGCGGCCGGCTACTACGGCAACTGGTTCCACTGGGAGATCGGGATGCCCACCCAGATCACCCGGGCGCTGGCCCTGTTGCAGCCGACACTGGACGACCTCCGTCCGGGTCTGTTGGACACCTACGTCGCCTCGATGGACGCTTACCTGCGCAACGGCGTCAACGGGGACGTCGACCTCACCTCACGCTTCCACACCGGCGCCAACCTGGCCGACATCACCACCAACCGGGTGATCCAGGGTGCCCTGCTCGGCGACGACGCCCGGATCACCAAGGCCGTCCGGGACCAACTCACCGTGTACGCCGACGTCGACCCGGGCAGCCCGGTCAACGGCGTGACCGACGGCTTCTACGCCGACGGCTCCTACATCCAGCACGACTCGGTCGCCTACACCGGCCAGTACGGCAAGAGCCTGCTGGAACGCAGCGTGCAGCTGCTCAAGTTCGTCGCCGGCACCGGGACCGGTTGGGACCGTCGCGCTGAACTCGTCCCGGTCGTCCACGGGTGGGTCGCCGGCAGCTTCGCCCCGGTGATCTTCCAGGGTTGGCTGATGGAGCTGGTCAAGGGGCGCGGGGTGTCCAGGCCGGCGGGTGGCTACGCCGACGTGGTGTCGATCGTCGAATCGGTCACCGACCTGTCCACCCTGGCCGACGGCGAACCGGCGCGACAGCTCGCCGGTTACGTGAAGTACTTGGTGTCCAGTTCTCGGGCCGACGTCGAGCCGGCCTCGTTCACCTCTCCGCAGACGATCGTCGCGTACGCCCAGTTGCTCGCCGACCCGCAGGTGGTGGCGGTCGACCTGGCCGGGGAGCGAGCCAGCTTCGCCTTCAACTCGATGGAACGCAACGTCCACGTCCGGCCCGGGTGGGCGTTCGCCTTGTCCCGCAACTCCGAGCGGATCAGCAAGTACGAGTACATGAACGGCGAGAACCTGCGGCCGTGGTTCTCCGGTGAGGGGATGCACCAGCTCTACCTCGGTGGACAGGACCAGTCCGACGTGCACGGTGTTGATCACCTCACCGTCGTCTCGCCGTACGGGCTGGCCGGGACCATCGTGCCGGTGCAGACCCGGCGGACGGTGCCGCAGGCCTACGACGGCCAACGGTGGTACGAGAACGCGGAAGCCGGGTTCACCTCGTCGTCGGAGAACCAGAACACCTACGTCTACTTCCCCCGCGGCACCACCGACCACTCCGGTGGGGCGAACCTCGGTCCGTACAGCACCGCCACGATGGCGTTGTCGGACGACGTCACGTGGCGTGACCAGCTCGTCGGGAAGATCCCCGCGGAGATCGCGGCCTACCCGAACGCGCGGGCCAGTCGATCATGGTTCATGTTCGACAGCGAGGTCGTGCTGCTGGCCGCCGGCATCTCCGACAGCCCCGACCTGGTGACGCCGCGACGGTTGCGGACCACCATCGACGCCCGGATCGCCGAGGTCGACGACGACGTGTCCGTCACCGGTGCCGACCGCAACGGTCGACAGGTGGGAGCAGGCAGCCACGACGACCTGGCGTGGGCGTTGTGGCAGAACCGCACGGCGAGGACGTCGGTCGGCTACGCCTTCCTCGCGTCGACCCCGGTGACACTGAGTTCCCAACAGCAGAGCGGATCCCGTCGCGACGTCCGCCTGTCGAACCCGGACACCGAGGTGACCAAGGACGTGTTCGCCGTCGAGGTCGACCACCCGGCGGGCAGCACCGACCAACTCGCGGTCGCCCTCGTCCCCGGTGCCGACGCCGACCGGCTCGGCCAGTACGAGTCCGCCAAGATGATCAAGGTGCTCAGCAACACCGAGGCCGTGCAGGCCGTGGAGCACCGGACCCTCGGCATCACCATGATCAACACGTTCAGCGACGAGCCGTCCCGGGTGCACACCACGACGATCGACGGGGTCGCCTCGGTGATCATGGTCGAGTCGGGCGACCTGCTGCGGCTCGCCGTCACCGACCCGACCACCAACCGGGAACGGGTCCGGATCGAACTGCGCGGCCGCCGCTGGCAGCTGCTCGGTGAGTCCGACCGGCTCCGCAGTACGCCCATCCCCGGTGGCCTGCGGCTCGACGTCGACACCCGTGCCCTGCACGGTGCCTCGATCCCGATCACGCTGCGCCGAGGCTGACCGGCCCGGCCCACCACGGCTGACCGGTCCCGACCGCTGACCGGCCCCGGCTCAGTCGTCGGTTCCCGGTTGTCAGTCCTCGATGATCGCGTCCTTGGGCAGCTTGCGGACCCGGCGGCGTCGCCGCTTGGGGATCATCGACCGCATCTCCTCGAGGTTTCCGAAGCAGAGCAGCCGATCCTGATCCTGCAGCACCTGACTGCTGCGCGGGTTCGGGACCACCTGGGTGCCCCGGTGCAGGGTCAGCACGCTGATGTCGCGCTCGGCCAGGCCGGAGTCACCCAGCGCACGGCCGACCATCTCGGAGCCGGTGTGCACCATGATCTCGGCAACGCCGTACCCGGTCGAGATCGCCAACCGCTGTCGCACGTCGATCTCCGGGAACGCCACCTGGTTGTCGATGTGGTCGATGATCGCGCCGGCCACGTCCAACTTCGTCGCCGCCTCGATCCCCTCCAGACCGGGGGAGGAGTTGACCTCCATCACCAGCGGCCCGTCCTTGCCCTCCAACATGTCGACCCCGGCCACCCGCAGTCCCATGATCTGCGCCGACCGGACAGCGGTCTCCTCGTACGCCTTGTCCAACTGGACGGCCTCGACCTGCCCGCCACGGTGCACGTTGGAGCGGAACTCGTCACCCTGGGCGGTCCGCCGCATCGCCGCGACGACCCGGTCCCCGACGACCAGTGCCCGGATGTCACGCCCCTTGCTCTCCGACACGAAGCTCTGGATCAACACGTTGTGCCGGGTCCACTGCAGCGTCTCCACGATCGCCTCGGCGACCTTGATGTCGGGCGCGAGGATCACCCCGATGCCCTGGGTTCCCTCCAACAGCTTGATGATCACCGGCGCCCCGCCGACCCGCAGGATCGCCGGCAGCACGTCGGCGCGGTCCCGGACGAAGGTGGTCGCGGGCATCCCGATGTCGTGCCGTGACAGGATCTGCGTCGCCCGCAGCTTGTCGCGGGAGTTGGCGATCCCGTACGAACTGTTGGGGGTGTAGACGTCCATCTGCTCGAACTGGCGCACCACGGCGGTACCGAAGTAGGTGATCGAATTGCCGATCCGCGGCAGGATCGCGTCGTAGGTCGACAGCGGTTTGCCCCGGAACTGCAGGTCGGGGTCGGATCCGGTCAGGTCGATCGCGAACCGCAAGGTGTTGAGCGCCCGGACGATGTGGCCGCGCTCCTGGGCAGCACTGACGAGCCGTCGGGTCGAGTAGCATCGCGGCGCGCGCGACAGGATTGCCAGTTTCATGGTGCCGCCTGAAAGGATGATCGAGTGTCTGGTCCGAGTCATTCCTACCTCACCGCCGGTTGGCGGGAGTGGGTCGCCCTGCCCGGACTCGGGGTGCCGTGGGTCAAGGCCAAGCTTGACACCGGGGCCCGTTCCTCGTCCATTCACGCGTTCGACCTCGAGGAGTTCGAGCGCGATGGTGGCGACTGGGTCCGGTTCGCGATTCACCCGTGGCAGCGGTCGGCCGAGGACACCACGGTCGTCGAGCTGCCGGTGCACGACCGGCGACTGGTGCGCAGTTCCTCGGGTCACTCCGACCGGCGGGTCGTGGTGCGGACCGAGATCGAGCTGCTGGGCACCAGCGTGCAGGCCGAGCTGACGTTGACCCGACGCGACCAGATGGGCTTCCGGATGTTGATCGGTCGAGAAGCGCTGCGCGGCCGGTTCCTGGTCGACCCCGGCCGCTCCTACCTCGGCGGACGACCCCGGCGGGCCACCCGACGACGCAACCGAGGGCGGTAGCACCCAGATGCCACGAGAATCCTTCCCGATCGGCAACGTCCGGGTGCGTCCCGGCACCGCCCGCGACGTCGAGCTGCCGATCACCAGACTGGTGACCGGCGCCGACATCGCCCTCCCCGTACGAGTGCTGCACGGCCGCGACGACGGTCCGGTGATCTGGCTCGACGCCGCCATCCACGGCGACGAGGTGGTCGGCATCGAGGTCATCCACCAACTGCTGGACACCCTGTCGGCCAAGACCTTGCGGGGCACCGTGATCGCGGTGCCGATCGTGAACGTGCTCGGCTTCCTCAGCGGTGACCGCTACCTCCCGGACCGCCGTGACCTCAACCGGTCCTTCCCCGGATCGGCGCGCGGTTCACTGGCGTCGCGGGTGGCGCACCTGATGATCACCGAGGTGATCGCCAAGTGCGAGGTCGGCATCGACCTGCACACCGGCTCCGACGGCCGCAGCAACCTGCCGCAGATCCGCGCCGACCTCGACGACCCGCGGACCAGGGAGCTGGCGGAGGTGTTCGGTGCCCCGGTGATGCTCCACTCCAAGCTGCGCGACGGGTCGCTGCGGTGGGCGGCCAGGGAACGCGGTGCGACCGTGCTGGTGTACGAGGCCGGTGAGCCGTGGCGGATGGACGCGTGGGCCATCGACGCGGGGGTCGCCGGCGTGCTGGGGGTGCTCGCGGCCCTCGACATGATCGACCCGGTCGAGGCCGCCGACCGGCCGAGCCGCGAGTGTCGCACCTCCGGTTGGGTCCGTGCCCGACGTACCGGACTGCTGCGCCTCGACTGCGAACTCGGCCAGGAGGTGACCGAGGGCGAACGACTCGGCGGGGTGTACGACTCGTTCGGCCGCACCCAGCGGCTGGTGTACGCCGACCGCACCGGCGTGGTGATCGGCCGGACCAAGGTGCCGCTGGTCAACTCCGGCGACGCCCTGGTCCACATCGGGGTGTGATCGGTCGAGCTCAGTCGGCCACGGCGAAGTTGCCACGGATGATCCGGTCCGGGTCTCGTTCGTCCTTCAACCGGCGCAGCCGTTCCAGGGAGGCCGGCGACAGCGCGTCCGACAGTTCTTCGGTCGGGTTCAGGAAGGTGACCGGCTTGCGGCCGCTGATGGGCAGGAACGCGACGAGCTCCGCCTGCCGGGCGCTCACCGCCCGGGCCAGTTCAGGTGTCGGCGCCGGCCCCAGCAGGTACAGCGCATACGGCTCGACGAGCGGCCCGTGCGGACCGTCACTCGGGCCGGCCAAGGCGCCACCCAGGTGGCGCAGCTGCACCGCCATCACCGGCGCCAGCGGCTGGTCCAGCAGGGTCGCGAACACGTCGTCGTCCAACCGGGTCAGCAGTTCGGCATGTGATCGGCCGGCGCTCGGCTCGGTGGGCTCACCGGTGATCGCGCCCAGGTCGGCGACGCTGATGGATGCTCGGCTGTCCGACAGCGGAGTGGGCAGGTCGTCGGTGGGCGACATCAGCTCACGGGCCGTCGCCTCGTCCCCGAGGTGGGTCGAGTCGATCGCGACCATCGGGTCGGCGCCGGGGAAGTTGAGCAGTTCGAACCACAGGGTGAGGCCGGGTGGTGCGGTCTCGGTCATCGCCCGGAAGGCCTGCGCGACCTGATGGGCGTGGTCGGCCGACCAGAGCTGGCGACCACCGAACACCTGCGGTGCCGGGTGGAGCCGAACCTCGAGTGCGGTGACCACGGCGAGTTCCCCGCCGCCACCACGCAGTGCCCAGTACAACTCCGGATCGCTGCCGGGGTTGACCGTTCGGGCGTTCCCGTCCGCATCGACGACGTCGAACGCGAGCACGCTGTCGGCGATCCAACCGAAGGCCCGTCCGAACCAGCTGAGCCCACCACCGAGGGCGGTGCCGGTGACCGTCACCACCGGTGAGCTGCCGGGCAGCGCGGTCAGCCCGTGAGCGGCGGCGGCGCGCTGCAGGTCGCCGGACCGGACTCCGGCCCCGACCCGGGCGGTCTGCTGCACGGGGTCGACGTCGATCCGGTCGAGCCGACCGGTGCGCAGCAGGACCGCGCCGGTGGCGCGCCCGGTCGCGCCGTGACCGCTCGGCTGGGTGGCAATCGCTAGCCCGTGCGTCCGGGCGAACCGGACGAGGGCAGCGACGTCGTCGGCGTCGGCGGCCTCGACCACGGCGGCGACCTGTTGGTCGACCTCCCGGTTCCACGGTTTGTTGCCCATGTCCCAGTCGGTGTCGCCCGGCAGCAGCACCGGTCCGCGGACGCTCGTGGGGAGGGCTTCGGCGACGTGGGTGGGCAGGGCCGTGTCGGCCACGGGGGTCGTCGGTTCGGTGGTGATCGGCGGGTTCGTCACGATTGCTCCTCGGTTGGTGGTAGCCATGGCAGGGTTGAGCTGGCCATCGCAGCGGGTCTCGTCCTTTGAGTCGAACGATGGCCCCAAAACGTGACACGACCTGACCGGAGGGAACTCGTGCCCCAGAAGATGACGGCGGAGCAACTCGACGATTTGGCCACCCGGTTCGACGGTCACCGACCGAAGCTGCAGGCGATCGCACGCCGCACGCTGGGCTCACCGTGGAGCGCCGACGACGCGGTGCAGGAGGCCTGGGTGCGGCTGCAGCGGGCCGACGTCGCCCGCATCGAGAACCTCGAGGCCTGGCTGACCACCGTGGTCTCCCGGATCTGCATCGACCTGATCCGGCAGCGCGAGTCCCGTCGCGAGGTGCTGGCCGACAGTGACCCGATCGGGGGTGAGCCGGCGGCGGCGGTGACCGGGCCCGTGGACCCGGCCGAGCAGACGTTGGCCCTGGCCGATCTGACACTGGCGATGCAGGTCGTGCTCGACACCCTCGGCCCGCTCGAACGCCTCGCGCTGGTGCTGCACGACGTCTTCGCGCTGCCGTACGACGAGATCGCCCCCATCGTGGAGCGCACCCCGGCGACCGCGCGCCAACTCGCCTCACGGGCCCGGGCCAGGCTCCGGTCGGTCGACGTCGCGGCCGTACGGGACCGCCGCAGCTCAGCGATCGGCGCGTTCCTGGCCGCGGCCCGACAGGGTGACTTCGGTGGGCTGCTGCTACTGCTCGACCCCGACATCCGGTTGCGCAGCGATGACGCCGCGGTGGCGTTGTCCCGGGGCGCGGTGGCGGCCGGGGCACCGCCGCTGGCTACCGAGGTCCGGGGCGGCGACGCCGTGGCGCGGCTGTTCGACGGCCGGGCCCAGCGCACCCGCCCGGTGCTGGTGGACGGGGTCCCGGCTGCCGCCTACGTCAGCGAGGGCGTGGCCCACGCGGTCTACCTGGTCAGTGTCGTCGACGACCGGATCGTCGGACTGGACGTGATCGCCGATCCGGGCCGTTTGGCCACGCTCGACATCGTGATTGCCCTGGATCCGTCGTAAAAGTGGGCGCCACAGCGACACACGTGGACGTCAGCTCCACCTGTGTCGCCACAGCGCCTCTTCTCACGGGCGGCCGGTCTACGACCCGTCCGCGGGGACCACGGTCGCGGTGACGTGCACCTCGTCACCGACGGCCCAGCCGATGTCGCCCTGGATCCGGCCCACGGCGGCCAGGTCGGCGGCCACCTCCCGCAGCCGGGTCAGGCTCGCCTCCGGGGCGACGACCCGGACGTCGGTGATCGGGGTCTTCATCGAGACCTTGGCCTGCGACTTGGCTCCGCGGAGACCGATCAACGCCGCGGCCACGTCGGCCACCAGCTCCGGATTCCCTTCCACCGCAGCGATCTCGTCGACGGTGGGCCACGCGCTCCGGTGGATCGAGGAGTCGTGCCACCACGACCACACCTCCTCGGTCACGAACGGCATGATCGGTGCGAACAGCCGCAGCAGCACGTCCAGGGTCGTGACCAGTGCGGCGTGTGCCGAGGCCGCGGCTTCTGGTCCCTGTGCCCCGTACGCCCGTTCCTTCACCAGCTCCACGTAGTCGTCGCAGAACTGCCAGAAGAAGGTCTCGGTCACCTCGAGGGCGCCGGTGTAGTCGAAGGCGTCGAGTCGTTGCGTGGCGGTGGTGATCACCTCGGTGAGGGCGGCCAGCAACGCGCGGTCGACGGGCTCGGTGACGTCTCGACAGGCTCGACGGGCGGAACTCACGTCCGTCGAGCTCGTCGAGGTGTCCAACATGCCCAGCACGAACTTGCTGGCGTTGAGCACCTTCATCGCCAGCCGGCGACCCACCTTCATCTGCGACTCGTCGAACGGGGAGTCCATCCCGGGCCGCGCCATCGCCGCGCGCCACCGTACGGCGTCGGAACCGAACCTGTGCAAGATCTCGTCCGGGACGGTCGCGCCGCCCTTGGACTTCGACATCTTCTTGCGGTCCGGGTCAACCACGAAGCCGCTGATCATGGACCGGTACCACGGCAGCGAGTCGTTCTCGAGGTGGGCACGCACCACCCGGGAGAACAACCAGGTCCGGATGATGTCGTGGGCATGGGTGTTCAGGTCCATCGGGAAGGTGACGTCGAACAACTGCGGGTCACGCTCCCACCCGCAGGCGATGTGCGGCGACACCGACGACGTGGCCCAGGTGTCCAACACGTCCGGGTCGCCGATGAAGCCGCCCGCCCTGCCGCGCTGGTCCTCGGTGAACCCGGGCGGGCAGTCCGAGGACGGGTCGACCGGCAGCGACTCCTCCGAGGCCAGGATCGGCTCGGCGTAGTTGGGCTCCCCGTCGGCGTCGAGGGCGTACCAGACCGGGAACGGCACCCCGAAGTAGCGCTGTCGCGAGATCAGCCAGTCACCGTTCAGCCCGCTCACCCAGTTGTCGTAGCGGTGCTTCATGAACTCCGGGGTCCATGCCAACTGGTCACCACGCACCAACAACTGCTGCTTCAGGTCGTCGTCGCGGCCACCGTTGCGGATGTACCACTGCCGGGTCGACACGATCTCCAGCGGCTTGTCGCCCTTCTCGTAGAAGTTCGCCATCCGCTGGGTCGGCTTCGGCTCGCCGTCCATGTCGCCACTGGTCCGCAACGCCTCGACGATCAGCTCCCGGGCCGAGAACACGGTCTTGCCGCTCAACTCCTCGAACAGCTCGACGCCGGCACCGGCGCCGCTGATCCACTCCGGCACCTCCCGCACCACCCGGCCGTCGCGCCCGATGATCGTACGGGCCGGCAGGTTGAGCTCACGCCACCACGTCACGTCGGCGAGGTCGCCGAAGGTGCAGCACATCGCGATGCCCGCGCCCTTGTCCATCTCCGCGCCCGGATGCGCGAGCACCGGCACCTCGACCCCGAACAGCGGACTGGTGACCGTGGTGCCGAACAACTCGGCATACCGCTCGTCGTCGGGATGCGCGATCAGCGCCACGCAGGCCGGGACCAGCTCGGGTCGGGTGGTCTCGATCCAGATCGGGTCGCCGCCACCGGTGGGGTGGTAGGCGATCCGGTGGTAGGCGCCGGGGTAGTCCCGCGCCTCCAGTTCGGCCTGGGCGACCGCGGTCTGGAAGGTCACGTCCCACAGCGTCGGCGCCTCCGACAGGTACGCCTCACCGCGGGCCACGTTGCGCAGGAACGCCTTCTGCGACACCAACTGTGAGTCGTCGGAAATCGTTGTGTACAAGGTGTCCCAGTCGACCGACAGGCCCACCCGGCGCCACAGCTGCTCGAACGCCTGCTCGTCCACGTGGGTCAGCTCATGGCACAACTCGACGAAGTTGCGCCGGCTCACCGGCACCTGCTTCTTCGGGTTCGGCTTCGCCGGCGGGGTGAAGTCGGCCTCGTACGGGACTGTCGGGTCGCAGCGCACGCCGTAGTAGTTCTGCACCCGGCGCTCGGTCGGCAGCCCGTTGTCGTCCCATCCGATCGGGTAGAACACCTTCTTGCCCAGCATCCGCTGGTAGCGGGCGATGACATCGGTGTGGGTGTAGGAGAACACGTGGCCCACGTGCAGCGAGCCGGACACCGTGGGCGGCGGGGTGTCGATCGAGAACACCTCGGCGCGGTCGTCGGCGCCGGGGAAGGTGTACGTCCCCTGCTCGGCCCAGGCCGCGCTCCACTTGTCCTCCAGGCCCTCCAGCTTCGCTGCGTCCGGTACCGCTACGCCAACCCTGCCCGCAGGCGTCGTCGACGTGTCGGTGGGCGCGGTGTGCTGTTCGGTCATGGAACGGAATCCTACGCAACTCGGGTGGACGGGGCCGCATGGCCGGACAGGGCGAACCCGCAGCACCGACCGTGGCGCGCCGGGCGTCGTCGGCTACAGGTTGTCGAGGAACGCGAGCAGCGGCGTCCCCACCCGCCCGAAGGCGTCCAGGGCGACCAGAAAGCCGACGATCCCGACGATCCACGAGGTGGCACCGGCCGCGTTGCGGGTGAGCCAGCCGTCGACCCGTTGCAGCAGGGGTTCCACCGCCTGCCGCGCCACCAGGCGGACCACCATCAGCAGCAGGGCGGGGGTGACCATCACCAGGCAGTACACCAGCAAGGTGATGCCGAGGGCCGCCGGCGGCAGGTCGGAGGCCGTCATCAGGCCAATCGCGCCGAGGTACGGCAACATCGACGCCGCCTCGATGGCCACGGCGCCGAGGGCCAGTACGGCCAGCGCCCCGAGACCGCCACCGGGATGGCCCACCGACACCTTGGCCCGCCACCGGGTGACCCGGGCGTTGCCACGTTCCCGGGCCTCGGGAGTGTCCATCCGGAAGCTGATCACGACCAACGCGACCCCGACGGCCAGCTGCAGGGCCCCCAGCACGGGTGAGGTGGACGCCTCGGCCAGCCAACCGCCGAGGCTGCGGCCGCCGGTGATCAACACCGCGCCGATGGCGGCGTAGGCGACCACGATCGTTCCCAGGTAGAAGACCAGCCGCCCGACGCGGATCCGGCCCGGGTTGAGCAGCAGCCAGATCGGGATCAGCAGGGTGCCGAAGCTGGTCGAGTCGATCAGGGCGAGTGCGGCGAGCGAGCCGGCCGTCAAGGGGTCCATGTCGCCAGCATTCCCGGGCGGCCGCCGGTCCACATCGGCCAGAAGAAGGTACTTGGGTGGGTGGAGTACATCCTTCGTCGCATTTCGTTCGAGTGGTCGACGTGGTGGGATGGACCCCATGGCCCCGACCTCCGAGACCGTTCCCGGCAGGGTGGGCCCCGGGCACTGGCGTCGGCTGGTGCCGGACTGGCCCTGGCGTGACATCGCCGGCGCCGCTGCCATCCTGCTGATCGGCGTCGTGCTGATCGCGGCCGGCATCGGCGGGACCGGCACCGGGCTCGACCTGTGGGGGATCGCCGACCTGTCACCGTGGTGGCAGTTGGCCTGCCTGGTCCCGGCGTGTGTGCTGGTGGCGGTCAAGCGGTACGGCTCGGTGAAGGCGCTGCTCGCCGGGATCGTGCTGTTCGCCGTGGACGTGCTGGTGCTTGGTGACGGTGGCATCGCGATGATCCTGGTGCTGTTCGACCTTCTCTTCGGAGTCGGTCTGTACGCGGGCCGGCGGGCTCGGGACGTCGTGACCACCGGGGTGATCATGGTGACGGTCGCCCTGGCGGTGCTGGTCAGTGTCCTTGCCCAGGACCTACGTCAAGGGATCCTCGTCGCCCTGCAACTGGTCGCGATCGGGGTGGTACCCCTGTGGTGGGCCGGCAACATCCGCCAGCAACGCGAACTCTCCGGTATCGCCGTCGACCGCGCCCGCGATGACGCGATTCATGCCGAGCGTGCCGCGATCGCCCGCGACCTGCACGACGTCGTTGCGGCCCGGTTGTCGACCACCGCACTGCATTCGGGTGCCGCGCTCGCCCTACCCGCTGACCATGATCGGGACCGGAAGGCGCTGCGGGCGGTCCGGGAGAGCAGTGTCGCCGCCCTCGACGAAATGCGCGACATGATCACCGTACTGCGACAAGGTCAGGACCCGGAGCCGCCGGCCACCGCCCGACTCGCCGACATTGCCGTCCTGGTTGAGGAACTGCGATCGGCCGGGGTGCCGGTGGAGCTCGAGACCGACGTGCCGGACGACCTCTCGCCACTGATCGAGCACAGTGCCCACCGGATCGTGCAGGAGGCGTTGACCAACGTGCGACGACACGCGGGCACCGGCCCGGTCCGGGTCATGATCAACAACGACGACGAGAGGTTGCTGATCGAGGTCACGAGTACGCTCCCAGCGCCGGGCAGGCGTACTCCGGAACCCGGGACCGGAACCGGGCTGTGGTCCATGGCCGAGCGGGCCCGAGCGGTTGGCGGCACTCTGGACGCCGGTCCCGACGGCAGTCGCTGGGTGGTCCGTGCGGTGCTGCCACGCGGTGGTCGCCGTCACGGGCAGGGGGCGACGTCCGAGCAGTACGACGATGTCGTCCCCAGCGGTGGGGCGTCATGATCAAGGTGTTGCTGGCCGACGACCACGGTGCCATCCGGGCCGGGCTGCGACTCGTGCTCTCCGCCGATCCCCAGCTCGAGGTGGTGGGGGAGGCCGCCGACGGCGCGGTGGCCGTACGCCAGGCGCGGGCGCTGCGGCCCGACGTCGTGGTGATGGACGTCCGGATGCCCGGTACCGACGGCATCGAGGCGACCCGGCAGATCGTGGCGGCCGGGTCCGCGGCGGTGCTGGTACTGACCACCTTCGACATCGACGAGTACGTCTTCGGCGCACTGCGCGCCGGGGCTGCCGGATTCCTGCTGAAGTCGGCCGAACCGGCCGATCTGGTCGACGCGGTCGTCCGGGTCGCCTCCGGCGACGGTGTGCTGGCTCCCGAAGTCACCGCCCGCGTCCTGGCCACGTTCGTCGGGACGCCGGCCCCGGGCGGGCGGACCAACCCACGGCTCGACGACCTCACCGATCGGGAGCGGGAAGTGCTCGCCGCCCTCGGCCGGGGCCGTTCCAATGCCGAGCTCGCGGCCGAGCTGGTGATCAGTGAGGCTACCGTCAAGACGCACGTGTCACGGGTGCTCGCCAAGCTCGGGTGCTCGTCACGCATGCAGGCCGCCATCGTTGCGCGCGAGTCGGGTCTGGGCTGACCCAGACTCGCATCGACATTCGTTTGTACAAATGACGGCTTGTGTTATGGTTCCTGCCATGACCGAACCGGCGTTGGACCTGCAGGACCAGGCGTGGCGCGCCCTGGCCGACCCGAACCGGCGCCGCATCCTCGCCGTGATCCGCAGCGAACCGCGGTCGGTCGGTGCGATCGCCGACGAGCTGACGCTGTCGCAGCAGACCACCTCACACCACCTCGGGGTGCTGCACAACGCCGGCCTGGCCACCCGGACCCGGCAGGGGACCCGGCACCTGTTCGCCGTCGACACCGACGGGCTCGCCGCCGTCCGGTCCTACCTGGACGACTTCTGGCCCACCAAGCTCGCCGCCCTCAAGCAGGCGGTCGAGGCCAAGCAGGCGGTTGAGGCCAAGCAGGCGGTTGAGGGCAAGCAGGCGGTCGAGGGCAGGGAGGCCGGTCGTGGCTGAGTTTCGTACGTCGATCGAGATCGAGGCCCGCCCGGAGACCGTGTTCGATCACTTGGTCACCGACGACGGCATCACGGCCTGGTTGGGCCAGCACGCCGACGTCGACGCCCGGCCGGGTGGGCAGTTCGCCGTCGACATCGCCAGCCATCCTGTTCGCGGCGAGTACGTCCACGTCGAACGCCCCAGCCGCGTGGTGGTGACCTGGGGCTTCCTCGGGAGTCCTGACCTCCCGGCCGGGGCGTCCACCGTGGAGTTCCTGCTCACCCCGGTTGCGGCCGGCACCCGGGTCGACCTGCGGCACGGCGACCTACCCGATGACGGGGTCGAAGGACATGCGTACGGCTGGCGGCACTTCCTGCCCCGGCTGGTGATCGCGGCTCCCGGCGGCGATCCCGGAGCCGACGACGACTGGCAACCCCTGACCGACTGAGACCCCTGACCGACTGAACCTGATCCCTGAACCGCCCAGCACCGATGAAGGAGACATCATGATCAACTCGACCAGGACCGAACAGCCGAACGCCGTGGACGTCGTCGACGCCTACCACCGGGCGTGGACCACCGGCGACGTGGACACCGCGATGGACCTCGTCGCCGACGACATCGTCTGCCGCGCCCCGGGGCAGGACCTCACCGGCAAGGCCGCCTATCGCGAGTTCATCGCCGCCTTCGCCCCTGAGCTCACCGGGGTCCCCGAAGTCGCCCGGTTCGCCGACGGGGACAAGGTGGCACTGTTCTACTACCCGCAGACTGCGACGGCCACCACCACTGCGGCGGGGGAGTGCTTCACCGTACGGGAGGGCAAGATCGTGGAGAGTGTGCTCGCCTTCGATCGGCTCGGCTACGCGCCGCCGCAGGCAGAAGCGTGAAACCCGAACAGGCCGACCTCGTCGAACGGCTGCGCGAGGCACTGGCCACCGAGCAGCCCCGCGAGGTGACGATGTTCGGCGGCCGGGCCTTCATGGTGGACGACCAGATGGTCGTGCATGCCGGCAACTCCGGCAACCTGTTGGTCCGGGTGTCCCCGGAACGGGATCCGGACCTGGTGGACACCCCCGGCGCGGCCCGGGCCGAGATGGGTGCGGGCCGCAGCATGGGGGTGGGGTGGATCTCGGTCCGGTCCGACGCGATCGCCGACGACGAGCAGCTCGCGGGCTGGGTCACTGCCGCGCTCGACCGGATTCGCTGACGTCGGGCCCCTCGACAGGCTGGGAGGGGCTCGGGTCGCCCGCGGCCGCTCGACGGGCTCGAGGAGCGTTGCGGGGTGCTGGAGGGCGTTCGGGACCACTCGTGGGGCGTTGGTGAGCGCACTACGATGGCAGGGCCATGACTGAACCCACCACCGACGCCGCGCACGAGCGCCTCGTCGCGCACCTGACCTCGCGCTGGCCTGAACACCGGGTCGGCCCCGGGCTGGGGCGGATTCAGGCGCTGACCGAGCTGCTCGGCGATCCGCAGCACAGTGCCCCGGTCATCCACGTCGGCGGTACCAACGGCAAGGGCTCGACCGCCGCGATGATCGACGCCCTGTTGCGCGCCCGTGGCCTGCGTACCGGCCGGTTCGCCTCCCCGCACGTCAGTGACATCACCGAACGGATCAACATCGACGGCGAGCCGATCAGCCACGAGCTGTTCGCCGAGGTGTGGGCCGACGTCGAGCCGTACGTGCAGATGGTCGACGAGCGCCGGATCGACGGCATCGCGATGACCTTCTTCGAGGTGATCACCGGGATGGCCTTCGCCGCGTTCGCCGATGCGCCGGTCGACGTGATCATCCTCGAAGTCGGACTGGGCGGGACGTACGACGCCACGAACGTCGCCGACGGGCAGGTCGCGGTGATCACCCCGATCGATCTTGACCACACCCATCTGCTGGGTTCGTCGGCCGCCGAGATCGCGGCCGAGAAGGCCGGCATCATCAAGCCCGGGGCGCAGGCGATCCTGGCCGGTCAGTCCCAGGAGGTCGCCGGGGTGTTGTTGGCCAGGTGTGCCGAGGTCGGCGCACTGCCGCACCGTGACGGCATCGACTTCGGTCTGATCGCGCGGGCCCGAGGCGTCGGCGGCCAGGTGCTGCGCCTGCAGGGCGGCGGCGGCCCGGTCGAGGATGTCCTGCTCCCGTTGCACGGTGAGCACCAGGCCCACAACGCCGCCCTCGCGCTGGCGGCCGTCGAGGCCTTCGGTGGCATGACCGCGATCGACGAGGACGTGCTCCGGACGGGGCTGGCCGATGTCCACCTGCCGGGGCGGCTGGAGGTGGTCCGCCGGGCACCGACCATCGTGCTGGACGGGGCCCACAACCCGCACGGGGCGCGGGCGGCGGCCTCGGCTGCGGTGGAGGCGTTCGCCTTCCAGCCCTGCATCGGGGTGGTCGCCTCGATGGCCGACAAGGACACCACCGGCGTGCTGGAGGCGTGGGCCGAGGTTTTCGACCACGTCATCTGCACCCAACCCGCCAGCACCGGCCGGGCGATGCCGGCCGAGGAGCTGGCCGACCTCGCCCGCCAGGTGTTCGCCCCCGATCGGGTGCTGGTCGCACCGCGGCTGGACGACGCCCTCGACCGGGCCGTCGCACTGCTCGACGTCGAGGCCTCGCCGCTGGCCGGCGTCATCGTCACCGGCTCGATCATTGCCGTCGGTGAGGCCCGCAACCTGCTGGGCGTGACCGGTCGGCCGGAATCGGGCGGCACCGCAGAACTCTCGGTGGGCGGGTCGTACGACGACGATCCGCTGGGGCTGGCCGAGTCCGGTGACGACCCCACCGGCCGGGGCGGCGAGCCCGACCCGTTCGGGAGGGACTGAACCATGTGGCTGCAGGCGAAGAACCCGATGGGCAAGGTGATGCTCTCGGTGGTGCTCTTCGAGATCCTGTGCGCCGGGCTGGCGATCCCGGTCATGATCAACGTCGAGCACGTGGACACCACCCTCGCGGTGGTCGCCGGATCGGTGGTCGCGGCGTTGTGCCTGTTGGCGACGTTCACCATGCGACGGCCCAAGATCGGCTATCCGACTGGATGGCTCGCCCAGCCGGCGTTCCTCGCCCTGGGCCTGTTGACGCCGTCGATGTTCTTCGTCGGACTGTTGTTCGCCGGGTTGTGGGTGATCAGCTTCGTGCTCGGCAAGCGGCTCGAGGGCATCCAGGCCCGGCACGCGGAGGAGGCGGAGCAGCCCACCACCGGTTAGGGTTTCGACCATGACTGAGCGTTCCTTCGTCCTGATCAAGCCCGACGCCGTACGCCGCGGCCTGGTCGGGGCCGTGCTGAGCCGGTTCGAGTCCAAGGGGTTGCACATCGTCGCGATGGAGCAGCGCACCATCGACGGTGAGCTCGCCGACCAGCACTACGCCGAGCACGTCGACCGTGACTTCTACCCGCCGCTGCGAAAGTTCGTGACCTCCGGGCCGAGCGTCGCCCTGGTGCTGGAGGGGGACCAGGCGATCGAGGTGATCCGTCTGCTCAACGGCGCCACCGACGGCCGGAAGGCCGCTCCGGGGACCATCCGCGGTGACTGGTCGCTGTCCAACCGCGAGAACCTGGTGCACGGCTCCGATTCGCCCGAGTCGGCTGCCCGGGAGATCGCGCTCTGGTTCCCCGGGCTCACGAACTGAACCGTTCGGGCTGATCCTTCCCGGTCGTTGACCTCCGGGATCAGCCTGGCGACGAGGACCCGGGTGACTCGGTCCCCGGTCGAGTCCTGGCGTTACGCGGTAGCTCCGTCGGCACCGTCGTGTTGTTCGTGCTGGCCTTCGTCAACCTGCGCGGGCTCGGTCTCGGCGACGTGAAGCTCGGCGCGCTGCTCGGCGTCACGCTGGGCTGGCCGGCAGCGGTCGGAGGCCTGCTGGCCGCCTTCGTGCTCAACGGGGTGGTGATCGTGATCATGGTGGCGGCCCGCCGCACCGACCCGGCGGGGGAGGTGCCCTTCGGGCCGGCCCTGGTCGCCGGGGCGGCGCTCGCGGTCGTGGTCCACCTGCTCAGCTGACGTCGGGACGCTTCGCCGGGTCGGTGTGGGAGGTGGCGCGGGCTCAGCCGTCGAACGTCGACTCGGCCACCTGTCGGGTCTGGCGGGCGATGGACAGTTCCTCGTTCGTCGGGACCACCAGCACGGTCGTGGGGGAGTCCGGCTGCGAGATGATCCGCTCCCCGGACGCGTCGGCCCGGTTGGCGACGGGGTCCAGCTCGATCCCGAGGAACCCCAACCCGGCCAAGGATTCCTCTCGAACGAGGGCACTGTTCTCGCCCACGCCAGCGGTGAACGTGACAGCGTCCAGGCCGCCCATCGTGGCGGCGTAGGCGCCGACGTACTTGCGGATCCGGTGGGTGTAGACGTCCAGCGCCAGCCGTGCGCGCTCGTCGCCGGACATGGCGAGTCGGGTGACCTCACGCATGTCGTTGTGTCCGCTCAGCCCCTTCAGACCCGACCGCCGGTTGAGCACGTCGTCGATCTCGTCAACCCCGAGCCCGGCCTCGCGGGCCAGATGGAACACCACGGCCGGGTCGATGTCCCCGGTCCGGGTGCCCATCACCAGGCCCTCCAACGGGGTCAACCCCATCGACGTCTCGACCGGTCGGCCGGCGACGACCGCCGAGGCCGAGCAGCCGTTGCCGAGGTGGAGCACGACCTGCTTCAGGTCGTCACGGCCCAGCATCGCGGCCGTCCGACCGGCGACGTACTCGTGCGAGGTGCCGTGGAATCCGTACCGCCGGATGTGGTGCGCTGCCGCCACCTCACGATCGATGGCGTACGTGCGGGCCGGCATCGGCAGGTCGTGGAAGAAGGCGGTGTCGCAGACGGCGACGTGCGGCAGGTCGGGGAACAACTCACGGGCCACCCGGATGCCAGTGGCGTTCGCCGGGTTGTGCAGTGGCGCGAGGGGAGACAGCTCCTCGATCATGGTCAGCACGTCGTCGTCGATCAGCGTCGCCTCGACGATCCGCTCACCACCTTGTACCACCCGGTGACCGACGCCGATCACCTCGGCGGCGGCCAGCTCGGGGCCGTGCTCGTTGAACAGGTCGATCACCAGCCGCAGTCCGGCACCATGATCAGCAATCGGGTCGTCCCGCTCGGCGGTCCGTCCGTCACGGGTGTGCCGGGCGTGACCGGTCGACTCACCGATCCGCTCGATCAGACCGACGGCGTGCACCTCGCCGGACTCCGGGTCGATCAACTCGTACTTGATCGAGCTGGAGCCGGAGTTGATCACCAGCACCGTGCCCATGTCCGTCACCCCTGCTGCGTCTGTTGGGCCTGCACGGCGGTGATCGCCACCGTGTTGACGATGTCGCGTACGGTCGCGCCACGTGACAGGTCGTTCACCGGCTTGTTGAGGCCCTGCAGCACCGGGCCGATCGCCACCGCGCCGGCGGACCGTTGCACCGCCTTGTAGGTGTTGTTGCCGGTGTTCAGGTCGGGGAAGATCAACACCGTCGCCCGACCCGCGACGGGGGAGCTGGGCATCTTCTTCGCACCGACCGATGGCTCCACCGCCGCGTCGTACTGGATCGGTCCGTCGACCGCGAGGTCACTGCGCCGCTGTCGGACCAGCGCGGTCGCCTCGCGCACCTTCTCCACCTCCGCGCCGGACCCGGAGTCGCCGGAGGAGTAGGACAGCATGGCGATCCGCGGTTCCACCCCGAACTGGGCCGCGGTCGCCGCCGAGGAGATCGCGATGTCGGCGAGCTGCTGGGCGTCGGGATCAGGGATCACCGCACAGTCGCCGTACACCAGCACCTCGTCGGCCAGGCACATCAGGAACACCGACGACACCACCTCGGTGTCCGGTTTGGTCTTGATGATCTCGAAGCTGGGCCGGATCGTGTGGGCGGTGGTGTGGGCCGCACCCGACACCATCCCGTCGGCCCGGTCGGTGTGCACCATCAGCGTGCCGAAGTACGACACGTCGCGGACGATCTCCCGGGCCCGCTCGACCGTCATCCCCTTGTGACTCCGCAGCGTGGCGTACGTCTCGGCGAACTCGTCGACCAGCTCGGACCTGGTCGGGTCGATCACGGTGGCGGACTCGATCGCGAGGCCGAGGGCGGCGGCGCGGTCCCGGACGGCCCGTTCCTCGCCGAGGATGGTCAGCTCGGCCACCTGTCGGGTGAGCAGCGTCGACGCGGCCCGCAGCACCCGGTCGTCGGATCCTTCGGGCAGCACGATGTGGCGGCGGTCGCGGCTCGCATTGTCGAGCAGGGTCGTCTCGAACATCAGCGGGGTGACGATGTGGGCTCGTGGCACCTCGAGCACCTGCAGCAGCGATTCCGCATCCAGGTGCTGCGACACGATGTTGAGCGTCAGGTCCCGTTTGCGCTGCGTCCCGGCGGAGATCACGCCGCGGACCCCGGCGATCCGCGAGGCGGTCTCGAAGGTGCCGTGCTCGACGGCGACCACCGGGAGCTCCGCGTCCAGGCCCAGCAACAGGTCCCGGACGTTCTCGGGTGGCCGGAACCCGCCGTTGAGCACGATCCCGGCCAGCGACGGGTACGTCGCCGAGGCGTGTGCGGCGTACAGCGCGATCAGTACCTCGGGGCGGTCACCGGCCGCGACCACGAGCTGTCCGTCCACCAGCCGTTCCAGGACGTGCTCGACGTTCATCCCGGCCACCAGCGTGTGCTCGATCTCGCGGTCGGTCACGTCGTCACTGCCCAGGATCAGCTCTCCGTCGAGGGCCTGGTTCACCTGACGCACCGTGGGGGCGGCGAGCCCGTGGATCTCGGGCACCGACCAGACGGCCACCTGGTGTCGACCGCGGACCCGACCATGATCATCGGCCAGGACCTCGGCCACGGTCGTCCGGACCGCGTCGAGGTCGATCCCGGTGCATCGGTTCACCACCACGCCGACGGTGTGGGCGTGGGCCTGTTCGATCTCGGCGACCGCGACCTGGCTGACCTGGGCCACCTCGTCGACGTCACGGTCGAGGGCCGGGACGACCAGCAGCACCGGGGCGTCGAGGTTGGCGGCGACCCGGGCGTTGAAGATCAGCTCGGTCGGTGTCGCGACGTCGGTGAAGTCGGAACCGACGATGATCATCACGTCGCAGCCCCGACTCACCCGACGGTAGCCCTGCACGATCTGTGACAGGGCGGCGTCAGGATCGGTGTGCACCTCGTCGTAGGTGACGCCGAGCGCCTGTTCGTACGGTGTCACGACCGCCTCGTGGGCCACCAGCAGCTCGACCACGGTGTCGCGTTCGTCACGGCTGCGGGTGACCGGTCGGAACACACCGATCGTGCCGACCCGACGGGCCAACAGCTCGATCACGGTGAGGGCGATGATGCTCTTGCCGGCCTGCCCCTCGGGGGAGGACAGGTAGATGCTGCGCGTCACGAGGCCATCGAATCACACGACGGAGTCGGGGGACTGCTCATGGTCGAGCCCGTGCCGGGTCACTCGTTGTCGCCGCCGGTGTCGGCCGCCATGGCGCTGCCGGCGTCGCCGGAACCGGGCCACGACCAGTCCCGTACGGCGGGGATGTCCTCACCGTGCTCGCGGGTCCACGCCCGGGCGCGGTAGCGGGCGTCGACCATCTCCTGGCGCACGCCCGCGTACCGGGTCGCCAGTCCGGGCACCCGGTCGATCACGTCCAACACCAGGTGGTAGCGATCGAGGTCGTTGAGCATCACCATGTCGAACGGCGTCGTGGTGGTGCCCTCCTCCTTGTAGCCGCGGACGTGCAGGTTGGGGTGGCCGTGGCGCCGGTACGTCAACCGGTGGATCAGCCACGGATAACCGTGGTAGGCGAAGATGATCGGCTTGTCGGCGGTGAAGATGGTGTCGAAGTCGCGCTGGTTCAGCCCATGGGGATGTTCCCTCTCGTCCTGCAACCGCATCAGGTCCACCACGTTGACCACCCGCACCGAGAGCTCGGGGATGTGTCGGCGCAGCAGGTCTGCGGCAGCGAGCACCTCCATCGTCGGTACGTCGCCCGCACACCCCAGCACCACGTCGGGATCACTACCGGGCTGCTCGGTGCCGGCCCACTCCCAGACGCCCAGACCCCTTGCACAGTGGGCGATGGCTGCGTCCATGGACAGGTAGTTGGGGTTGGGCTGCTTGCCGGCGACGACCACGTTCACGTACTGCCGGGACCGCAGGCAGTGGTCCCAGGTCGACAGCAGGGTGTTGGTGTCGGGTGGCAGGTAGACCCGGATGATGTCGGCCTTCTTGTTGACCACGTGGTCGATGAAGCCCGGGTCCTGGTGGGAGAACCCGTTGTGGTCCTGCCGCCACACGTGCGAGGACAGCAGGTAGTTGAGCGACGCGATCGGACGCCGCCACGGGATCTCGTTGGTCACCTTCAACCACTTGGCGTGCTGGTTGAACATGGAGTTGACGATGTGGATGAACGCCTCGTACGAGCTGAGCAGTCCGTGCCGGCCGGTCAGCAGGTAGCCCTCCAGCCAGCCCTGGCACTGGTGCTCCGACAGCACCTCCATCACCCGTCCGGACGGTGCCAGATGATCATCGGCGTCGGTCGGCAGGTACTCGCCCAGCCACTGCTTGTCGGTGGCCTCGTACACGTCCTGCAGCCGGTTCGACGCGGTCTCGTCGGGGCCGAACATCCGGAAGTTGTCGGGATTGCGACGGATGACCTCGGCGAGGTATTTGCCCAGCTGCCGGGTCGCCTCGGTGACCGGGGAGCCCGGATTCTCAACGGGTACGGCGAAGTCTCGGAAGTCGGGCAGTCGCAGGTCCGCCAGCAGTTCGCCACCGTTGGCGTGCGGGTTCGCACTCATTCGCAGTCGGCCGGCCGGTGCCAGTGCCGCGATGTCGTCGTCGAGCCGACCCTCGGCGTCGAACAGCTCGTCGGGGCCGTAGCTGGTCAGCCAGTCGTGCAGGACGGCCAGGTGTTCGTCGGAGTCGCGGGCGTTCGACAGTGGCACCTGATGGGAACGCCACGAACCCTCGGTGCGCTTGCCGTCCACGGAGTCGGGGCCGGTCCAACCCTTCGGCGTCCGGAAGATGATCATGGGCCACGCCGGCCGCTCCACCGGTTCGTCGGGGTCGAGCTTCGCGGCCCGGTCCTTGATCTCGGCGATGTGGTCCAGCACCTCGTCGAGCAGGGTGGCGAAGCGTTGGTGGCACGCCTCGTACGGCTCGTTGTCGAAGCCACCGGTGAACACGTACGGCGTGTGGCCGTAGCCACGCATCAGGTCCTCGAGCTCGGACTCGGGGATCCGGGCCAGCACCGTCGGGTTCGCGATCTTGTACCCGTTGAGGTGGAGCACCGGCAGCACGACCCCGTCGGTGCGGGGGTTGAGGAACTTGTTGGAGTGCCACGAGGTGGCCAACGGGCCGGTCTCGGCTTCGCCGTCACCCACCACGGTGAAGGCCAGCAGGTCCGGGTTGTCGAAGACCGCCCCGTAGGCGTGCGACAACGCGTAGCCCAGTTCGCCGCCCTCGTGGATCGAGCCTGGGGTCTCCGGCGCGACGTGCGACGGGATCCCGCCGGGAAAGGAGAACTGGCGGAACAGGGCGCGCAAGCCGTCGGTGTCGGCGGAGATGTTGCTGTACGCCTCGGTGTAGCTGCCGTCCAGATAGGCGTTGGCCACCAGGCCGGGACCGCCGTGGCCAGGACCGGTGATGTAGATCGTCGACTGGGACCGCTCGATGATGGCGCGGTTCATGTGTGCGTACAGGAAGTTGAGGCCGGGTGTGGTGCCCCAGTGGCCCAGCAGCCGCGGCTTCACGTGGTCGCGGGTGAGCGGGGTACGCAGCAGCGGATTGTCGGCCAGGTAGATCTGGCCCACGGACAGGTAGTTGGCCGCACGCCACCAGTTGTGGACGCGGTTCAGTGCGGCATCCAGTTCGACCGGTGAGTCTGCCGTGGTGCGTGCCGACTTCTTCGTTGACCCGGACGACTTCTCGGGTGACGTTGGGGACGTGGGCATGTGCTTCCTCCGACCGCGAGACGGGTGGCGCTGATCGTCAGTCTATGCGGGGACCGGGGCGGGAGTGGCCCGGCCCCGCCCTGTCTCACGGGGCGTGGTGGGGATGGGTGCTCGGTCATCGTCGCGCCGCGGTGTCGAGCGCGACGCGGGATCGTGTCAGCGGTCGTGTCGCGGTTTTCGTGCAGCGTGTGGGATACTGGCGAACAGGTTGAGGAGCACACCCAGTGCCCTACAGCTCGACCGGGGAGTCGTTGAGGTGACAGCTCACGACGCCGTCCAGCAGTGACCGCGACGCGCAAGGTGCGACCGCGGTGACCGGGCCCCCGGCCGACACCGCCAGCTTTGCCGCCCCGAGGCGGCGTACCAGTCGCGCGCTGCGGCGCGTGTGAAGGAGCATGCATGCTCGAGCACGAGTCAGATCAGAACACCCAGAACACCGCGGACGAGGCGGCACAGCCCGCTCCACGTCGGCGTCGTCGCGCCGCCAGTCGGCCCGCCGGGCCACCGGCCGAGTCACCCGCCGCCCCGACCGACGCTGCTGGGACGGCCCAGCCCGCGACCGTGGCTGCTTCGGAGCAGCCCGCTGCTGCCGCGCCGGTCGCCGAGACCGTTGACGAGGGAGAGGCCCGTCAGCCGCAGGTCGCCGACGACCCGGTCTTCGACGCCCCTGTGGGACGTCGTCGTACCGCCCGCCGCAAGGCCGGTGCCCCCACGAAGACCGCGGCGACCCGGTCGGCCGACACCGACGATGCCAAGGTCGACACCGACGGCGCCAAGGTCGATGACGCGAAGGTCGACGACGCGAAGGCCGACGACGCGAAGGTCGACGACGCGAAGGTCGATGACGCGAAGGTCGATGACGCGAAGGTCGATGACGCGAAGGTCGATGACGCGAAGGCCGATGACGCGAAGGCCGACGGTGCCGAGACCGCGCCGGCCGAGTCCGGCACGCGACGCCGTACGCGCAAGGCCACCACCTCCACGCGTGGCCGACGCAGTGCCGCGGCCAAGGACAGCGGTGACAAGGCCGACTCCGACAAGGCCGACTCCGACAAGGCCGACACGGTCGCGGCCGGACCTCAGGCCGAGGCTGCCACGTCGGTTGCCGCCGACCAGACCGGTACCGATGCCGACACCACCCAGCCGGACGGCGATCAGGCCGACCGTGCCTCACGCACGTCCCGCAGCCGCAGCCGGCGACGCCCGGTGTCGGATCCGTTCGCGGTCCCTCAGATCGATCTCACCGCGCTTCGGCCGACCAAGGCGGAGGACGGGGCCGAGGTGGCCGAGGAGACCGAGGCCGAGGAAGCCGACCCAGCCGCTGCCGACGCAGATGCGCAGGGTGATGACGCCTCGACCGGTGACGCCACCGGCTCCGACGCCAAGGCCGGCTCGAAGGAGACCGAGTCGAAGGATGCCGCGTCGGAGGGTTCCGAGTCGAATGACTCGGGGGCCCAGGGCTCGGAGGCCGACGACTCCGACGCCGAGAACGACTCCGATGACGCGGAGGGCCAGGACGGCGACACCGACGGTGACGGAGCCGGCGGTCGTCGGCGGCGTCGTCGCCGGGGTGGCCGCCGCCGCCGTCGCGGTGGTGGCGACGATGACAACGATGGCGACTCCGACGCCGGCGACGGCAGTGCCGAGGGCGCTTCCGGCAACGAGCAGGCAGACAAGTCCGAGACGTCCTCGACCGACCAGTCCGGGAACGACGACGGCAACGACGACTCGGCTGATGGCGGGCGACGTCGTCGTCGGCGTCGTCGCCGCCGTGGTGGGGAGGACAGCGACGAGACGGCCCGCCGCCGCGCGAATGACGCGGTCACCGGCATCGACGGCTCCACCAGGTTGGAGGCGAAGCGTCAGCGACGCCGCGAGGGTCGCGAAGCCGGACGCCGCCGCGCACCGGTGCTGAGCGAGGCCGAGTTCCTCGCCCGCCGTGAGTCGGTGAAGCGCAGCATGATCATCCGGCAGCGCGAGGACATGGCCCAGATCGCCGTCCTCGAGGACGACATCCTGGTCGAGCACTACGTCGACCAGAGTTCGACCCGGTCACTGATCGGCAACGTCTACCTCGGCAAGGTGCAGAACGTGCTGCCGTCGATGGAGGCCGCCTTCATCGACATCGGCCAGGGCCGCAATGCCGTGCTCTACGCCGGCGAGGTCGACTGGGACTCCCGCGACAGCAAGAATCGCCAGATCGAGAGCGCGCTGAAGTCGGGGCAGACAATCCTGGTGCAGGTCACCAAGGACCCGATCGGGGCCAAGGGTGCCCGGCTCACCAACCACATCTCACTGCCCGGCCGCTACATCGTGTACTCGCCCGGGGGCCACCTCTCGGGGATCTCCCGCAAGCTGCCGGAGAACGAGCGCAAGCGGCTCAAGCAGGTGCTGGCCGACCACGTCGGCGACCAGGCCAGCGTGATCGTACGGACCGCAGCCGAAGGCGCCAGCGAGGACGAGCTGGTCCGCGACGTCACCCGGCTGAAGGCGCAGTGGGAGGCCATCGAGAAGAAGGTCAAGAACGGCGGCGCCCCACAGGCCCTCTACACCGAGCCGGACCAGACCGTACGGATCGTGCGTGACCTGTTCACCGAGGACTTCGGCGAACTCGTCATCAGCGGCAACGGCAGCTCCGACGACGCGTACGACAACGTGCTCGCGTACGTCCAGCACGTGGCGCCGCACCTGGTCGATCGCGTCAAGCAGTGGAACACCGATGAGGGTGACGTGTTCGCGGCGAACCGGATCGACGAACAGATCGCGAAGGCGTTGGACCGCAAGGTGCACCTGCCCTCGGGTGGTTCGTTGATCATCGACCGCACCGAGGCGATGACGGTGATCGACGTCAACACCGGCAAGTTCACCGGCAGCGGCGGCAATCTCGAGGCGACCGTCACCAGCAACAACCTGGAGGCGGCCGAGGAGATCGTCCGGCAGCTCCGGCTCCGCGACGTCGGCGGCATCATCGTGATCGACTTCATCGACATGGTGCTGCCCAGCAACCGCGAGCTCCTGCTGCGTCGACTGGTCGAGTGCCTGGGACGTGACCGCACCCGCCACCAGGTCGCCGAGGTGACCAGCCTCGGCCTGGTGCAGATGACCCGGAAGCGGATCGGCATCGGGCTCGGCGAGGCGTTCACCACGCCGTGCGAGCACTGCAACGGCCGCGGCCACGTGGCCCACGACCTGCCGGTCATCCCCGAGCAGGACGACAGCCAGCACCACGGCCGGGGCCGCAACCGCGGTGGCAAGGGCGGCGGCAACGGCAACGGTGGCAACGGCAACGGGGGAGGCAGCACCGGGGGAGGCGGCAACGGTGGCAACAAGCGCCGTCAGGCCGACACCCCGAAGGCGCCGCCGCGGCAGCCGCTGCCCAAGGTGATGCCGCCGCCCCCGGCGTCGTTGCGCAAGGACCACGGTGACGAGCCCAAGGAAGCCGAACGGGAGCAGACCACTGCGGCTGCGGTGCAGCCGCGAGACGATGTCGCCGCCGCGCTGGAAGCGTTGGTGACCGGTACGGCAACCACGTCCAGTGGTGCACCTGAGGAGGCGGCGGTGGCCGTCCCGGATCCGGGGGCACCGTCGACGGCCGAGCCCACGTCGACCGGCGAGTCGGCAGCGGAGCCCGACCAGCCAACCCCGACCGCGGCGGCCACGGCTGCCCAGGACGAGCCGGAGCCGGCCGAAGGCTGAGGTCGGCGGCGCACCGAGCCACGGTCCGGTCACCTCGGCCGGCCCGAATTCCGCAAAGCGACCGGTCGACCTGGTCCGACGGCGCAACCTCGGCGGGGCGTCCCCGTTCCAGCCCCGTCGACCGGTCGCTCTACGGAATCTGAGGAGAGCGCCCGTGCGGCCGGTGGCGTCGTCGCACCTAGAGTGGTGGCTGTGGGCGAGGCACAGGAGGACCTGAACCGCAGGATGCTGCGCGCCAGAGACATGATGGACCGGGCCTTCGCCGAACCCCTCGACGTGCCTGCCATGGCGGCGGCGGCCCACGTCTCACCCGCCCACTTCAGCCGCAGCTTTCGGGCCGTGTTCGCCGAGACACCGCATCGATACCTGCAGCGGCGCCGGGTCGAGCGGGCGATGTTCCTGCTCCGGCAGGGCAACCAGTCGGTCACCGAGATCTGCTTCGAGGTCGGTTTTTCGAGCTTGGGCACCTTCAGCCGGACCTTCACCGCGATAGTGGGGGAGAGCCCCAGCACCTACCGCCGCCGGGGTCGGTTGCCCGACGTGCCGTCGTGCTTCACGATGCGGTGGGCGCGACCGTCGGAGCACTGGGTCGTCGGGTGCCAGCAGAGCAGTTTCGGATAAGCAGAACCCAGCGACGTACTCCTAGGGTGGTTCCATGATCAACAACCTGACCATTTCGCAGATCTTCGTCACCGACCAGGATCAAGCCCTCGACTTCTACGTGAACACGCTCGGGCTCGAGGTGTCCGCCGACGTGGACTTCGGTCCGATGAGGTGGCTGACCGTCAAGGTCCCCGGCACCGACCGGGAGATCCTGCTCGAGAAGCCCGGACCGCCCGGGTACGACCCCGAGACCGCCGAGGCGGTCCGCGCCATGGTGACCAAGGGCGCTTCCGGTGGCACCTTGTTCTTCACCACCGACGACGCCCGGGCCGCCCACGCCGAGCTGAAGACCAAGGGAGTCGACGTGCCGGAGGAGCCGACGGAGCAGCCGTACGGAATCGACTTCGGCTTCCGTGATCCGTTCGGCAACAACATCCGGATGAACCAGCCCAGTCACACCACCAGTCCGGCCTGATCTCGGTCCGGGGGCATCGGCGCCCTTCGACTGGCCCCTCGACAAGCTCGGGGGGCCTTGCCGTGTGACGGCTCAGGTGCGCGCGATGGAGGTCAGGTATTCGCCGATCCGCTCCAGCGCCTCGGTGAGGTCGTCGACGCTGGGCAGGGTCACCAGCCGGAAGTGGTCCGGGCGGGGCCAGTTGAACCCGGTGCCATGGGTGATCAGGATCTTGGTCGCCCGCAGCAGGTCGATCGCGAACTTCTCGTCGTCGGCGATCGGGTAGACCTCCGGATCGAGTCGCGGGAAGCAGTACAGCGCCCCCTGCGGTTTGACGCAGCTGACGCCGGGGATCCGGGTGAGCAGGTCGTACGCCACGTTCCGCTGTTCCAGCAGCCGGCCGCCCGGCAGAATCAGTTCGGTGATCGACTGGCGGCCACCCAGGGCGGTCTGGATCACGTGCTGGGCCGGGACGTTCGCGCACATCCGCATGTTGGCCAGCAGGGTCAGGCCCTCCAGGAAGTCCGCGGCCCGGTAGGTCGGGCCCGAGGCCATCACCCAGCCGGCCCGGTAGCCGGCGACCCGGTAGGCCTTCGACAGCCCGGAGAAGGTCAGGCAGAACACGTCGTCATCGGCGGCGGCCGCCGCATGGTGGTGGACCGCATCGTCGTACAGGATCTTCTCGTAGATCTCGTCCGACATCACCGTGAGGTCGTGGCGTCGGGCGATGTCGACCAGGTCGGCGACCATCTGCTTGGAGTACACCGCACCGGTCGGGTTGTTCGGGTTGATGATCACCAAGGCCTTGGTCGCCGGGGTGATCTTGGACTCGATGTCGGCCAGGTCGGGCATCCAGTCGTTCGCCTCGTCACAGCTGTAGTGCACGGCCTTGCCGCCGGCCAGCGTGACCATGCCCGTCCACAGCGGGTAGTCCGGTGCCGGCACCAGCACCTCGTCCCCGTTGTCGAGGAAGGCCTGCAGCACCAGGCTGATCATCTCGCTGACCCCGTTGCCGATGAACACCTGGTCCAGCGTGGTCTCGGTCAGTCCCTCCTGCTGGTAGAACTGCGCGACCGCGGTCCGGGCGCCGTAGATGCCGCGGGAGTCGGAGTAGCCCTGGGCCTCCGGCAACTCGTGGATCATCGCGCTGACGATCTCGGCCGGGGCCTCGAAGCCGAAGGGGGCAGGGTTGCCGATGTTGAGCTTCAGGATCCGGTGGCCGGCAGCCTCCAGGCGCTGGGCCTCGACCAGGATCGGACCGCGGACGTCGTAGCGGACGTCCTTCAACTTGCTCGACTGGGTGATCGGCTTCACCGGATCAGTCTGGCACGGAGCCCGGCATGCGGTGGTGCAACGCTCGCCCAGCGGCCGTCGTGCCGGACAGAAACGATCCAAACAACACGAACTAATGAAAATATTGGAGCAGGTCTTCCGGTAGCGGCAGGGTTGGGCTATAACTCTGAAGGTGGAGACGGGGTTGTATGCCACGGTGTGGTTGGACGACCAGCACGCGATCATCCGGCGAGGGATGGCGGCGTCGTTGACGGCCGACGGGTTCACCGTGATCGGGGAGAGCGCAGGGCTGCGGCCCGTGCCCAGACTGGACGGTGTCGGACTGTTCATCGTTGAACTCGACGCCGGCGTGCTGCGGCACGTGATCAGGCTCGTCACCGGGCGTCCGACCCGGGTGGTGGTCACGATGCGCGAGGACCAGGCCGGGGAGATCCCACTGTTGATCGAGTCGGGGGTGCGCGCCATCCTGCGTCACGACGAGCTCACCCCGGAGACCTTGACGAACACCCTGCGTACGGTCGGCGCCGGCTCCACCACCGCCCCGGCCGAAATGATGATCAGGGCGATGTCGTACGCCCGCACGGTGGCCCTCGGCGGTACGGGGGCCCTCACGACGCGCGAGCGGGACGTGCTGCGCCGACTGGCCGAGGGCGCCGAGACGTTGGACATCGCCCAGGAGATGTCGTACTCCGAGCGCACCGTCAAGAACGTGGTGCACGACATCATGATGAAGCTGAACTGTCGAACGAGGGCACACGCGGTGGCGCTGGCCACCCGCTCCGGGGTGATCTGAGTGTCGGGCCCGGTCCCCCCGGGCTGGGAACGCTGGGTCGACGTCGTCCTGCAGCGCGAAGCGTTGCTGTGGCGCACCGCAGGTGGCGTGCCACCGCGACCCGTGGCCGGGGTCGTCGTCGACGACCACGATGCCGATCGGCTGCTGCGTACCCTGCCCGGGATCGGCGGCCTCGACGAGGCGTCGGCCCGAGCCGTGACGGAGCAGACCGCGGCGGCGGTGGCCGAGGCCGAGGCCGGGCTGGATGCCGACCTGGCCGGTGGGGAGCGGGGTGGTTCCCGCTTCGCCCGGTTGTGTGCGGCCGCCGGGCTCGGACCACTCGACGCCCGGGTGCTGGCACTCGCGGTCGCGGTGGAGACCGACCTGGGTCGTCAACAGCTGGTCGCCTACCTGAACGACGACGTCCGCTGCCCACGACCGACCCTGGCGCTGCTGCGACGAATCCAGCTGCTGGCCCAGGCCTCGCCGGACGCGCCGCTGCTGCGCTCGGGTCTGCTCGAGGTGGACCGGACCGGCACCTGGGCCGGTCGGCAACTGCTGGTGCCCGAGCGGGTCTGCTGGCACCTGACCGCAGGTGATCATCTCGATCGAGGGGTGCCTGCGGGCACCGAGTCGGTGCCGGCCGGGCCCGACCGGCAAGGGCCCGACCGGCAAGGGCTCGACCGGCAGGGGGTCGGCCCTGACGGCGAGCGGTTGGTGCTGGTGTCGGGAGCCGATCGGCAGTCGCGGCGGGAAGCGGTCGCCCGGCAGTGGAGCGGCACCGCGATGTTGGTGACCACGACCCCGGGGACGCCGGCCGCCGCGCTGGCCCTCACCCGCGAGGCCGTGGTCAGCCGCGCCGGGGTGCTGGTCGAGACGACCGGGCCGTTGACGCCCGATGTCGTCGCGGTGATCGAGGCCGCCCCGGTGGCGTGGGCGCTGTCGAGCCGGCAGGAGCTGTCGCTGGACGGCTTGCCACGACGGCCGTTGCGGGAGATCCACCTGACCGACGGCACCGCGAGCCCCGACGACTGGGTCGACGTGCTGGGCACCGAGACCCACCTGCCGGACCATCCGCTGGACCGCGAGCAGCTGCGACTGCTGGCCCGGTCGATCGATCGGGAGGGCCCGCACGACCCGGCTGAGGTGGTGGTCCGCGGCATCCGCCGTCTCGCCTCCGGGCAACTGGACCGCCACGCGGTGCGGACCAGCCCGTCGTACGGCTGGGACGACCTCGTGCTGCCGCCCGAGCTGATCATGCAGTTGCGGGAGCTGACGAGCCGCTACCGGCACCGCCGAACCGTCTATCAGGGTTGGGGTTTCCGGCCGGTGCCGTCGACCGGCATCGTGGCCCTGTTCGCCGGCCCCTCGGGGACCGGCAAGACGATGGCCGCCGAGGTGATCGCCGGTGACCTCGGGCTGGACCTGTACCGGGTGGACCTGGCGTCGGTGGTCAGCAAGTACATCGGGGAGACCGAGAAGAACCTGGACCAGATCTTCGACGCCGCCCGGGCGGCTGCGGCGGTGCTGTTGTTCGACGAGGCTGACGCACTGTTCGGCAAGCGGACCGAGGTCAGCGACGCCCACGACCGCTACGCCAACATCGAGGTGTCGTACCTGCTGCAGCGGCTGGACTCGTACGACGGGTGCGTGATCATGACGACCAACCTGCGCCGCAACATCGATCAGGCGTTCGTCCGCCGACTCACCGCGACGGTGGAGTTTCCGTCGCCGGACGAGGAACAGCGACTCGACCTGTGGCACCGCAACCTGCCGGCGGCGGCACCTACGGTCGGCCTCGACCTGGACTTCATGGCCGACCGGTTCGCCGTCACCGGTGGCATGATCCGCAACGTCGCCGTCGCGGCCGCCTTCCTTGCTGCCGAACAGCAGCAGCCGATCGGGATGGAGCACCTGGTGTTGGCGATGAAGCGGGAACTGCAGAAGGCGGGCCGGTTGCAGACCGAAGCGGACTTCGGGCCGTACTACCACCTGATCACCGACGAGCAGGCGACGACCGACGCATCGAGGAAGGCTGGTTGATCATGCTCAACCTGTTGGACGGGTCACTGGCGGCCTTCTTGCGCGCGAAGGTGCCGTTGGCGACGAAGGACGTCGAGATTGCCTTCGAGGCGCCGGACCGCGAATGGGGCGGTCGGGTCACCCGGCCGACGGTCAACCTGTACCTGTGGGACGTCCGGCCCAACCTGGCCGAACGTGAACTCGGGATCATGACCACCACCACCGATGAGTACGGGACCCGTCGGCATGGCCCGCGGCCGAAGCTGGACTGCCGCTACCTGGTCACCGCGTGGACCTCCGAGGTCGACGACGAGCACGCCCTGCTGGGGCGGGTGATGACCGCACTGTTGATCAACAACGAGATCGACGAGAAGTACTGCAAGGGGCCGTTGTCGACGGTGGCCCCGTTGCCCCAGCTGGCACTGGCCCCCAACTCCGGTGACAACTCCGACTTCTGGTCCGCCCTGGGCGGGCAGTTGAAACCTGGGCTTGACCTGGTCGTGACGGTCACCGTCGACGCGCTCACCTACGAGCAAGCCGGACCCCCGGTCGAGACGGTGGAGATCGAGGAGCGGATCGGGGTCGACCGGGCCTGACTCCATCACGCGGTGACACTGACCACCTCGAGGAGTGCCCGGGCCTGGGTCAGACGCGGCTCCAGATCGGCTACCCGGCCCCGCAGTGCCTCGACGTCCACATCCGGGCCGAACACTTCACGAGCGTGCGCCAGGATGTCCCAGGCCTGGACGGTGATGCCGTGCTCACGCAGTGTCATCAGGTCGAACACTGCCTGGGCGCGGGTTTCGCTGCCACCAGCTTGGTACAGGGAGGCGACCTCCACGGTCATCTCGACCGTGCCGGCGTCCCCGATCGCCTGGCGGAGCTGCTCGGCGAGCCGGCGCAACCGCACCGTGCACTCCGCACAAGGTGACCGGGTGATCCTGATGACGAGATGGTTGGCGTCGTTTCGGCGCAGCGTACCGTCGGCGCGCAGATGGAACACCCGGCCGCTCACGTCGTTCGCCAGCGCCTGCTCGGCGTGAGCTCGCTCGTTCGACTGCTCGACCTCCAACGCGCCAGCGGTCGCCGTGCCCAGGAGGACGCCGTTCAGGTGTGCGGTCAGGGTCGTGCCGTGGCTCAGTTTGAGCTCGCTGAGCCGCATGTGCATGTTGACCCGGAACCGCCCGGCGTCGCGAGCGGGTGAGGCCGACACCATGATCGTGAACTCCCCGGGGAGATCTGGATCCGGCACCAGTTCGATCCCGTGCAATCCATGTTCCCGGTGGCGGGTCATCACCTGCTGGACCAAGGCCGCCATGCTCGAGTGAGTGGGTTCCGCCGGTACGCCGGCGACCACCTCTTGGGCGGCCGCCTCCCGGACCCGGTCTGGGGTCCAGGGCCCGGCGTCGTCGGCGAGGGAAGTTGGCTCCGGTGTGGCCGGATCACCGAGCCTCAGGGCGTCGAGGGCGGCCCGGCCCACCCGCAGGGCCTGGGTGATCACCCAGTCGATGGCGGCGAGCACCTGTTCGCGCAGCAGTCCGATGATCTCGACGATCTTCTCCGGCACGTTGCCGAGCCCCACCTGGTTGGCCAGGAAGCCCAGCGCCACCGGGATCGCCGACGCCAGTCCACCCTCCAGCTGCTCGGCTGCCGGGGCAAGGTTGCCCTGGGCGATCGCCACGATCGTGTCCACGTACCGCTGCACGATCTGCAGGATCTCGGTGACATACTCGATCACCGACTGCACCGCGTTGAAGAAGGCGATCGCACTGTTGATCACCGCCATCACACCGGTCGGGTCCAGCATCGACAGCACCTTGGCGACCGCGCGTTCGATGATGGTGGTCACGATCCAGTCCTCGGCAGCCGACAGGATCGACTCCCACAGGTTGCCCAACTGGCCGGCGACGAAGTCCCAGATGGCGGCGAATCCGCGCTCCTGGACGTCGCTGATGAAGGCCCAGGCGCCGGTCAGTCGGTCCAGCGCCCCCCGGATCGCGGCGACCCGTTCCTCGCCCAGCTGCAGCGCAAGTCGTTCCCACAGCACGTCGACGCTCAGGCCCAGGACGTCGGCGACCAGACCGAGGATCGCCTCCCCGGTCAGCTCCCCGGGCAGTTGGATGCCGAGACTGTCGAGACCGCGGAACAGCCAGGCCGCCAGTCCGCTGATCACGTGGCTGGCGATGTTGTCGAAGAAGCCGGCGAAGCCGGCCTTCAGGGCAGCGATGGTGTTGAGCAGGAAGCCGACCGGGTCCGCCACGATCATGTCGACCGCTTGGGCGACCCCGGAGATGATCCCGCCGATCAGGTCGCCGGGGAAGTTCATCAGCTTCAGGATCAGCTCGATGACGACCTGGATCACCGTCGCGACGAACGACACCAGCCGACCGAGTGGCTCGCCGAACTGCTCGACCACCCGGATGAAGCAGCCGATCGGGTTGACCAGGTCGGCCAACGACAGGCCGTCCCAGATGGCGGTGAACAGCCCGGTGATCATGGACATCGAGATGCCCAACTCGGTCATCGCCGACTCGATCCGGCCACCGGCGTCGGCGATCACGCCCGACTCGGCGAGCTGTTCGTACGTCGCCTCGCCGCCGGGCAGCAGTGCGATGAAGCCACCGATCAGGGCCTCGGCGGTCCTGGGGACGGCGGCCCCGGTGAACGGGTCCGTGCCGAGGACGACGGTCAGCAGCCGGAAGCCTCGGGTCCCGTGGGCATGGGCACTCAACCGCTCCAACAGGGCGTCCTTGATCAACTCGACGACCTTGCTGATCAGTCCACCCACGAACGACATGATCTGACCGGCCAACGACACCGCTCGATCCGCCAACCCGGGCAGGGTTTCCGGCAGGCTGGCGAGGTTCTCCGGACTGATGGCGTCCCAGGCGTCGGTGAACAGCAACGTCGCCGCACCCAACAGGTGACCGAACGTGGCGAGTTGGGTGTCGACCCAGTCGGCGGTCTGTTGCAGGGTGCCGTTCTCGGTCATCCGGGCCAACGCGTCCTGCTGCCCGGCCAGCTCGAGGAACTGGGTCATGATCTCGAGTGTGCTGGCCTCGACGTCCTGCCCGCGTAGCGGGTCGTGGTGGATCACCTTGCAGAACAGGTCCCACCACGGGCCGACACTGGAGCTCGTCAACAGTGGTTCGACGAGGTCGACCACCGCGTTGCGGACGAGTGTGATCACTGCCTCGACGATGTCGCCGATCGCGGCGACGATGTCGGCCACGAAGCCACGGATGTACCGCGCGACGATCGCGACATTCGCGTCGATGCCGTCGACCACTCGGATCTCGTCCCACGCCGAGGCCAGGTCCTGACCGACCCGCGCGAGGGTCAGGTTGTGCGCGACCATCGCGTTGCGGATCAGCGTGACGACATCGCCGAGCACCTCACAGGTCTGCAGCACCAACGCCGCGCCGGCCCCGAAGGGACCTTCGGCCAACACCTGTCCGATCTGGTCGGTCACCGACCCCGGCAACGCCGCACCGGTCAGCAGGTCCTCCCCGACGACGATCGAGGCGACGCCGTAGCCGGGCAGACTGCGTACCGAGGAACGGATTCCGTCCATCAGCCAGTCCGGGATCAGCGAGTCGTCCTCCTCCCGCATCACCGCGGTCCCGGCCTCGACCGCGGCCGACGACCCGACCGCCCAGCGGGCCAGACCTCCACCACCTTGGAGCACGTGGGTGGCCTCGTGGACCATCAGTTCGGTGTCGGCCGGCGACTCACCGGCCCCGAGCACGACCGAGCTGCCCACCGTGAAGGCGCGAGCCCCCAGACTGGCCGCGGCGTCCGAGGCGGCAGCACCGCTGTGGACCTGCATGGCCGACAGATCGGCCCCCAGCGCCGACTCGACCGGGGCGCGGTGCTCGGGGGAGAGCGGCTGGCCGCCGACCAGGGCCGCCCCGACGATCGGCGGCACCGGCGGGGTGGGGACGGGTACGGCGGCCCGGGGGAGTCCGGCGGCGGCCGGGACCGCACCGGCGCCCACACCGCCACCCCCCGTACCGCCACCCCCCGTACCGAGCGCGGTGAACTGATCAGCGGCGGCACCGGCCTGCACTTCGACGGCGTCGGCGGGTTCGGTCACGGTGAGGCCGGGGGCGGTTGTCAGGTCCGGGCGAGCCGCCGCGCGATCGCTGGCGCGTCGGAGGAGGGCGGCGGTCGCCCGGTTCCCGACGTTCGGGACTGCGACCGTACGACGCAGCGTCGACACCGGAGCATCCGATGGTGTGTCGACGTCGTGATCGGTGAGGGCCGGCGGCTGGAGCAGCCCGGCCCTACTTCGCATCACGCCCGATCCGCATGCCCGCGACGGTACGACCGCGCCGCCCGCCGTCGCCATGTCGGAGGGGCAGCCTTTGGGACAGCCGCCGGCACCACATGTGCCCCTTCGGCTTCCCACTTGCCCTGTCGCAGTCGATCCCCGCTGGGGGACGCTGTCAGCGTCGCACCGGGTCGTTGGCGTCGGGCCAAGCAGTGTGTGCGTACCGGGAGGAGCCCGTCCATGAGCCGGGTGATGGTCGAAGGCTTCGACTCACTGTTCGCGCTGGGCCTGCGCGACATCCTGACCGACGACGACGTCGAGTTCTGCGGGTCCGGACGTGATGGCGTGGTCGCCCGACTGCGCCGAACCGTGCCCGACGTCGTCCTGCTGAACTCCGCGCTGCCGACGACCCCCGAGGTCGTGGCCCAACTGGTCCACCACCATCCCGGGATCACCGTGATCACGTGTTCGTCGGACGAGCACGTGATGCGGGTGTACCCCGCACACCACAGCGGGGAGTCATTCCACCGCCCCCTCGAGGCCACCGAGATCGGTCGTCAGGTGCATGGCGCCTCGGCCGGACGTACCCCGAACGACTGACGACCGAACCGAGAACAAGGAGTCCCACCATGGCCGCTACCTACCTGACACCGGGCGTGTACATCGAGGAGATGCCGTCCGGGTCGATGCCCATCCAAGGGGTGAGCACCTCGGTCGCCGCATTCGTCGGCTTCACCCAGACGTATCGGCCCGACCAGGGCAGCCCCGATGATCCCGACGGGGTCAAGCCGCAGCTCGTCACGAGCTGGCCGCAGTACGAGCGCATCTACGGCGGATTCGTCGACGGGGCCCTGCTGCCGTACGCGGTCCGCGGCTTCTTCGAGAACGGCGGTGGATCCTGCTACATCGTTCGTGCCTCGGCCGGGGGGCCGGCCCAGCCGCCGCAGTTGCAACTGCAGTCGGTCATCCGCCCGGACGTGCCGAGCCTCAAGGTGGAGGTGGCCTCCGACGACGGTGCCCGTTACGAGATCGAGGTGGTGCCGCCGGTGGCCGACCCCGATGCCGAGCCCAGCGGTGACGAGGAGTTCGCCATCCGGGTGTTCCGCAACGGTGAGCTGGCCGAGGAGGCGACCGGCATCAGCTTCGCCAAGGCCGCCCGCAGCGTGGAGAAGTCGATCAACGACCAGCTGACCGCGGTACGGGTCCAGTTGCCGTCGGCCGCCGGCGTCCCCGTCGCCGAGCGGCTCCCTGCGCCCGGCCGGTTCGCCCTGGTCGAGCCGGTGCCCGAGGTGGCCGACCCGCAGATCCTGCAGGGGTCGGAGGCCGAACGGACCGGGTACGAAGGCCTGTCGATCGCCGACAACGTCACCATCGTGGCGATCCCGGACCTGGTCACCGTCGCCACCCGTCCCGATCGGTCGTTCGACGTGGAGACCTTCCTCGGGTTCCAGGGCCAGCTGGTCGACTGGTGCGCGGCCAGCGGCAAGCGGATGGCGGTCCTCGACCCGCCGCCCGGCATGTCTGCCACCATGGCGGTCGAGTGGCGGCAACGGTTGGCCAAGGACTCCCCGTTCGCGGCGGCGTACTACCCGAACGTGGTCGTCCCCAACCGGGCGGCCAGTGCTGCCACCGGGGAACGGTTCATCACCGTTCCGCCCAGTGGCCACATGGCCGGGGTGTGGGCGCGGACCGACGCCACCCGCGGTGTCTGGAAGGCGCCGGCCAACGAGGAGATCCGCGGCATCACCGGGCTCGAGAACCCGATCACCGACGGTGAGCAGGCCGAGCTCAACCCGATCGGGGTGAACTGCCTGCGTTCCTTCGGCGCCGGAGGGATGCGGGTCTGGGGTGCCAGGACCCTCTCGTTGACCGACCCGAGCTGGCGCTACGTCAACGTACGAAGGCTCTTCAACTTCGTCGAGGAGTCGATCCGGCTCGGCACCCAGTGGGCGGTCTTCGAGCCGAACGACCGTTCGCTGTGGCAACGCGTGAAGCGGAACATCACCGCCTTCCTGCGGGGCCTGTGGATGCAGGGCGCCCTGGTGGGCGCCACCGCCGAGCAGGCGTTCTACGTGCTGTGCGACGAGACCAACAACCCGCCGAGTTCGGTGGACGAGGGCAAGCTCGTCGTCGAGATCGGCCTGTGCCCGAGCAAGCCCGCCGAGTTCGTGATCTTCCGGATCGCGCAGTGGCAGGGCGGCGACTCCACCTCGGAGTGACCCTCCATGATCATCGCCGACCCCTCGTGATCAACCCCACCCGGACCAGGAGAACGACATGCCAGACCTGACAACAACCTTCAAGTTCGCCCTCGAGATCGACGGCGTCAACCTCGGCTTCTTCCGCAAGTGCGCCGGCATCGAGTCCGAGACCGAGGTGATCGAGTACAAGGAGGCGACCAAGGACGGCCGCATGATCATCCGCAAGGTGCCCGGTGCGATGAAGTGGGGCGACATCACCCTCGATCGCCGTACCGACTCGTCATTGGCGCTGTGGGAGTGGCGCAAGCAGGTGATCGACGGCGACGTCGACAGCGCCCGCCGCAACGGATCGATCGTCGCCTACGACTCCAAGAGTGCCGAGGTGGCCCGGTGGAACTTCGAGGCCGGCTGGCCGTCGAAGTGGTCCGGTGCCGACTTCGACGCCGGGGCCAACGAGGTCGCCACCGAGTCGGTGACGATCACCCACGAGGGGATCGTCCGCTCATGACCGGGCTGCAGACCGAGTTCGGGTTCACGCTGCCGAAGGGGTTCGTCGACGACGAGGGCACCCTGCACCGGACCGGCGTGATGCGGCTGGCCTGCGCCCGTGACGAGATCGAGCCGTTGCGCGACGCCCGGGTGAAGGAGAACGACGCGTACGCCACGGTGATCGTGCTGTCCCGTGTGGTGAGCGAGCTCGGCAGCGTCGCGCGGGTCACCCCGAAGACGATCGAGAACCTGTTCGTCAGTGACTTCGGCTACCTGCAGGACTTCTACCGCATCATCAACTTCGGAGACCCGTCGGTGCTCGACCAGGTGGAGGCGGGGGCCCCTTTTCCACCGGAGCTGGTGATGACGGGATGACCCTCACCGCCGGCCTGCCCACCCACTACGACATCCCGTCGCTGTGGGAGGAGATGTCGTACCTCGCCTATCACCTGCACTGGGACCTGGACCGGCTGCTCGACCTCGAGCACGGCGACCGGCACCTGCTGGTCGATCAGGTGGCGGGCCTGAACCAGCGTGCCTGGGAGGAGTTGCGGGATGCCTGACGGTGGTCCCCGGACCCCGGATCCGCCGTTCACCGGTCGATTCGTGTTCTCGGTGGACGGGGTGGTGATGGGGTCGTTCACCGAGGTGTCCGGATTGGAGGTCAGGATGGAGGTGTTCACCATCGCCGAGGGTGGCAACAACGCCGGCCCGATCCGGATGCCCGGTCCGGTGACCTGGCCCAACCTCGTGCTGAAGCGGGGAATCACCGAGGACGATCACCTGTTCGCGTGGCTGTCGGACAGCTCCGGCGAAGGGCTCGACGGCAAGGGCCACGTGCTGCAGAAGCGTGGCGGCAGCGTCGTGATGATGGACAGCCGGCACCGGCCGGTCCGCACCTGGACGTTCCGGGACGCGATGCCGGTCCGGTGGAACGGCCCACAGTTCGCGGCCGGCGGAAACGCCTTGGCCACGGAGGAACTGGAGGTGTCCCATGGTGGCTTCACCTCCTCCTGACCGGGCATCCGGAGCTGGTGGACCGTGGGCGTCGGTGACCGGGCTGGCTCGTCGGTTCCTGGCGTGGTTGCGGCCCCGGTTGGGCTGGCAGCCGCCCGAGCGCCGGGTCACCGGGCACGGTGCCGACGGTCCGGTACGGCCCACCTGGCGCCACGGAGCCATGCTGCGCCATCGCCGGCGACGGGAACTGCGGCACGACCCCCAGCGACGCCTCGGCCGGGGCCACGGCCTCGGAGCCCTCAGCCGGGTCGAACAGTCGCGTCCGGGAGGGACCGGTTCGACCATCGGGCTGCCGCGTCGACCACCGCTCACCGGTCGCGCCGACACGGCGCATCCCGCAGCCCCTGGCGTCCCTCGGATCGGAGGCATGCCTCGGATCGGTGACGGGGCGGGCACGGACGGGTTCCCGACCCGCCGCGCCGCTGACCGCTCCGTTCCCGCCACCGACCGCTCGATACCCGCCACCGACCGACGTCCCCCGGACGGCAGCATCGGTCCCGTCACCGGCCGACCGCGCGCCGGCGACCGCAAGCCGGTCGCCGGCCTCGATGACTCCGCTGCCACCGGACCCGGCCTGCCTCTGAGGTCCGGCCTCGCCCGGTCGCTGTTCGTGACCGGGGGCGACACCCCCGTGGAACCTCGACACCGGGCAGGCAGCTTCGCCGGCACGACGAAGCGTCACGCCGGTGACCGGGGTTCCACGGGGCAGTTGCCGTCGTCCCACACGGCCAACCTACGAACCGACGCCACCGCGGTGGGTGCCCCGAGCAGCGGATCGGTGGCCCCCCGACGTCGCGGACCACTGGCGGCCGTCGCCACCTGGCTGCGCCGGTTGGGTCGCGATTCTGTCGTCGATCGTGCGGCGTCAGGTGACGTGGCATCTGGTGTGTCGTCGGACAGGAACCAGGGTCGGCAGCAGTCGACGCACCGATCCGACGCGAAGACCGGCCCCGACACCTTCGTCGGGCCACCCGGTGCCGGCCTCGGCAACCCTCCGATCGACCCTGCGCACGTTGCCGATTCCCTCGCCGGCGGGGCGCGACGTCCCCTGCCGTCCGGTGCCGTCCCGGCGGACGTGGTGGCCCACCTGGCCCGCAGCCTGACGCCACGACGTGATCAAGCAGCACCACCGGCGGTCGCGGCTCGATCGGCCGACCACGCTGCCGCGCAGGCCGTGCGGATCGGCGCGCGGAGCCGCCACGGGCTTACCGCGACACCACGTGCAGGCCGAGCCGGGACCGACACTGCGACGGCATCGATTCCCTTGTGGCGCAGCGGTCCTGCGGTACGGTCCGCGCGCGTGACCTGGTCGCCAGAGGCGCTGCGCGTGATCGAGGCACCGACTCACCCGCGGGGACGCCCCGTTGAGCTGGACGCAGGTGGGGGAGGGACCGGCCAGGGCGTACCGCCGGTGCCACCCGCACCGCCCATGACCACCCGTGCCGCCGAGCAGGCCTGGCGCAAAAGTGTGCTGGCCCGACCGTTGGAGACTCCGCAGCCGCTGCCGGCTGCGTTCGAGCCGCTGGCTCGTCGACTGACCGGGCGGGCCGGTACCCGGTTCACCACCGGGGTGGCCACCAGGACCGCCCTGGCGGCCGCCGGCGCCGTCGGCGCGACCACCGGGTCGGTGGTCCACCTGCCGCGGCGTCCGACCACGGCCGACACCGCAGTGCTCAGCCACGAACTGGCCCACCTGCGAACGACGGTCGGCCGACCGCGGTTCCTGCGGCCCGGTGCCGGCGCGGCCGCCGACAGCGAGGAGCATCGGGCGGTCACCACGGCCACCGCAGCACTCGCACCGCCGGTACCGGCAGGTCGGTCCCCGGAGCCGAGCCGGGCGATGCCGGCCGCGCCGGCCGTCCATGATCATGTTCGGTCCCACACGATGAGCAGTCCGACTCCGGCCGGCCTCGGCTCGACCCGGGCGGCCCGTGCGGTGTCCGACCTCCCGGTCACCGGGCTGGCCGGTGCCGCCCGGGCAGTGCAGGGCGAGGTGACCCGGGCCGTGGCCGCGGCGACCGCACCGCCCCTGGTCGCCAGGCGCGTCGGGGTCGAGGAGGTCGAGACCACCGCGGTCGACCCCGAGGCCCCGGAGCCCGGGGTCGCGGTGGGTACGGCGGAGAGTGCGCCGTTGGACGTCGATGCGCTGGTCGACGCGCTGGAGGTTCGTCTGCTGCGTGACCTGGAGCGTCGCGGCAGCCGGTTCGAGGGGGTGTTCTGATCATGGCGCTCGCCAAGGCGGAGCTGCATTCGGAGTCGGGGACGGTGATCGTGTGCATGTTCAACCCGGCCGAGATCACGGTGTCGAAGTCGAACACGTGGCAGGCGCCCCCCGAGAGCAAGGGCGGCAACGCCCCGCAGTTGCGGTTCCAAGGCGGCCAGTCGGCCACCCTCACCCTTTCCTTGATCATGGACACCTCGACCACCGGTGAGGACGTCACCACCCACACCAGCAAGCTGTTGGCCCTGCTCAAGGTGGACCCGGCGTTGCCGGGTGCCGACCAGAGCAGCAATTCGGCACGACCACCGTGGGTGCAGCTGCGGTGGGGCCAGACGGCGAGTTTCAAGGCCGTGCTGGAGCGGTTGGCGTTGCGTTACACCTACTTCTCCTCGGCCGGGGTTCCGTTGCGGGCCAAGGCCGACATCACCTTGAAGCAGTGGGAGGACGACGACCAGTACCCGCTGCAGAACCCGACCTCCCACACCCCACGAACCCATCGCGTCCACCGCCTCATCCCCGGCGAGACGCTGGACAAGCTGGCCGCCCGCTACTTCCGCGATGCGACCCGCTGGCGGCTCATCGCCGAGGCCAACGGCATCGTGGACCCGCTGCGCCTCCCGGTCGGCCAGCCCGTCGTGATCCCCGAGCTGCCGGTGCGTCGCCGTGGCTGACACCCGCATCGACGTGCCGGTGGTCAGTGTCGACGGACGAGAACTGGCCCCGCAGCTCCACTCCGCCCTGTTGCAGTTGCGGGTGGAGGAGTCGATCCAGCTGCCGGACCGGTTCACACTGCACTTCGACGACCCCCACTTCGAGCTGTTCGACGGCGGCCGGTTCACCGTCGGCGCGAAGGTCGAGATCGGGATGCAGGTCAGCGGGGAGCCGGTGGTGATCACTTCTGGTGAGGTGCTGGCGCTGACCGTCGAGCAGGGCATCACCGGGCGCCACGAGTTGGTGATCACCGGGTACGACCTGACCCACCGGCTCGCGCGGCGCACCAGCCGACGCACCTTCCAGGCGATGACCGATGCCGACATCGCCTCCCAGATCGCCTCGGAGCATTCCCTGCGTGGCCAGGTGAACCTGCGGTCAGGTGGGGTGCGCAACGACTACGTCCTGCAGGCCAACGAGACCGACCTGGCGTTCCTGACCCGACTGGCCGCCCGCAACGGTGCCGACGTCTGGGTCACCGAGGACACCTTGCACGTCGAGCCGCGTGACGACAGCGGTGGCCGTACGGTGACCCTCACCTGGGGTGCCGACCTGGCCTCCTTCAGCGTCCGGCTGTCGGCCTCGCAGACCGTCGACGAAGTGGTGGTGCAGGCCTGGGACGCCTTGCGCAGTGAGGAAATCGTGGCGCAGTCGACCAACGCACGACCTCCGGGCCAGGCCGCCAGAGACATCGCCGGTCAGGCCAAGCAGGCGTTCGGTTCGACCAGCCGCACCTCCACCTGGGTGGAGGTGCCCGACTCCGGGGTCGCGACCACCGTCGCCGAGGCGATGCACACCCGGGCGTTGGCCGAGACCGTCGTGCTGCGCGGCGAGACCGCCGGCAACCCGTGGCTGGCGGCCGGCGCCACGGTGACGTTGGCCGGCGTCGGGCAGCGGCTGGCCGACGACTACCGGGTGACCAGTGTGACCCACCTGTACGGGGCGGGCAGCCCCTTCCGTACCAAGTTCGTCTGCGGTGGTCTGGAGCCTTCCGGGTTCGCCGATCTGGTCGGGGGGCGGACGTCGGCGGCGAGTGTGCTCAAGCCGGCCCCGACGAACGGGTTGATGATCGGGGTGGTGACCGACACCGCCGATCCGGAAGGCCTGGGGCGGGTCCGGGTGAAGCTGCCGTCGCTGGAGGCGCAGGCCGAGAGCAACTGGGCGCGGGTGGTGCTGGCCGGAGCCGGACCCGAGACGGGCCTGGGCTGGATCCCCGAGATCAACGACGAGGTGGTGGTGGCGTTCGAGCTGGGCGACACCACCCGGCCGCTGGTGTTGGGCGGGATGTGGAGCCAGACGAAGAAGCCGCCGGCCGACATCGTGGCCCAGGGCGAGGAGACCAAGCGTCGTGGGATGGCGACCGCCGGGGCGAACCTGATCGTGCTGGACGACCAGGAGTCCATGATCACCATCAGCGTCGGCGGCACGTCGACCTCGTTGCAGCTGGCCGCGTCGTCGGTCTGGGAGGGCCAGCAGGACGTGGAGATCAAGGCCGCGAACGTGACGATCAGTGCGGACCAGAACCTGAAGCTGTCGGCCGGCGGGCGGGTCGAGATCTCCGCCGGCGCCGACGTGTCCGTCTCCGGCACCCCGATCAACCTGAACTGAGGAGAGCGCCATGCCCCAACCCGCTGCCCGGCAGACCGACCAGGTGGTCGGCACCGACATCCACGTCGTGATGGTGCCGTCGCCCGGTGGCCCGGTGCCGACCCCGACCCCGCACCCGTTCGTCGGGACCCTGCAGTCCCAGTGCTCGACCGACGTGTTGATCAACGGCATGGGGGCGGCGGTGCAGGGTTCGGTGGCCCGCCTCACCAGTCCGCACCTCCCGATCGGCGGGCCTTCGTTCCTGCGGCCTCCGACCGGACAGGGCACCGTCATGATGGGGTCGCCCACCGTGCTGGTGAACGGCAAGCCGCTGGCTCGGTTGGGCGACCAGGTGATGACGTGCAACGATCCCGCCGACGCTCCGACCAGCGCCATCGCGGCCGGCTCCCCGAACGTGGTCGTGGCATGAGCCCGGCCAAGGCGTGGGACCTGGTCGGGGTCGGCTGGGCGTACCCGACGGGGCTGACCGCCACTGGCGCGGTACTGCTGGCCGGTGGTGGGGCCGAACTGAACGGTGCGATCCGGATGATCCTGCAGACCCGGCCGGGGGAGCGGGTGATGCGCCCTGAGTTCGGCTGCCACATCTGGGACCACCTGTTCGAACCGATCGTGCCGCGCACACTCGGGCTGGTCGAGCAGGCCGCTCGGGAAGCCTTGGCACGTTGGGAACCCCGGATCGAGGTCACCTCGTTGACCGCCTCACCCGGCGATGCCGACGGCGAGGTGCTGCTCATGATCGACTACCTGGTCAAGGCGACCAACGACCACCGCAACCTGGTGTTCCCGTTCTACACGATTCCCCGGGAGGTCGGATCATGAGCCTGCCCACACCCAACCTGGACGACCGGCAGTTCCAGGACATCGTCGACGAGGCCAAGCGACGGTTGCAACGGTTGTGCCCCGAGTGGAGCGACCACAACGTGTCCGACCCGGGCGTCGCGGTGATCGAACTGTTCGCGTGGATGACCGAGATGATGTTGTACCGGCTCAACCAGGTCCCCGACCGGATGTACGTCAAGTTCCTCGAGCTGCTGGGCGTCGAGCTGCACGGGACGGCCGCCGCGTCGACGTTGTTGATGTTCAACCTGACCGCACCCCAGCCGTTGCCGGTGCGGATCCCCGAGGGCACCCAGGTCGCGTCCGACCGGGTCGGCGACGAGGAACAGGTCGTCTTCATGACCGACCGCGAGCTCGTGGTGAACCCGCCACAACTGGTGCAGGTGGTGACGCGCAGCCAGAACCGGTACGTCGACGTGACCGAGGACCTGCGCCTGCAGACCAACCCGATGGTCTGCTTCGGCAGCCTCACTCCCAGCGACGCCTTCTACCTCGGCTTCAGCAACACCCTGGCCGCGAACATCGTCCGGATCCGGATGGTCACCGGCGCCGAGGGTGCCGGCATCGACCCGGACGAGCCGCCCCTGCGATGGCAGACCTGGACCGGCCAGTCGTGGCGGACCGCGGTGGTGCTGTCCGACACCACCAACGCGTTGAACGCCGTCGACGGTGGCGAGGTCACGCTGCTGCTGGGACCTGATCATGAACCGGTGGCGGTGGGGCAGACCCGCGCCTACTGGATCCGATGCCGTCTGATCCAACCGCCCGAGGGCGTCCCCACGTACCGCAAGTCGCCGGTGATCAGTTCGCTGTCGGTGTTGAGCACCGGCGGGGCGGTGATGGCCCGCCACGCCGAGCTGGCCCCGACCGAGACGCTCGGCGTCAGCACCGGCGAGCCGGGCCAGTCGTTCACCGTCTCCCGGACGCCGGTGCTGCCGCGTCGCGACGGGGAGACCGTACGGATCCAGGCACCGGCTGCCGAGGGTCGCCCGGCGGAGCCGGAACTGTGGCGGGAGGTGCAGCACTTCGGCACCTCGGGGCCGGACGACAAGGTGTTCACCTGGCACGAGTCGAGCGGGGAGATCCGGTTCGGGCCGCAGATCCGCGATGCCACCGGACGGGTGTTGCAGCACGGTGCGGTCCCGCCGACCGACGCGCGGGTCGCTGTCACCGGGTACCGGCACGGTGGTGGCCGGGAGGGAAACGTGGCGGCTCGGCGGTTGACGGTGCTGCGGACCGCGATCCCGTTCGTCGCCTCGGTGACCAACATGGTGCCGGCCACCGGCGGGGTGGACGCCGAGACGATCGAGAACGCCAAGCTGCGTGGCCCGATGTCGTTGCGCAGTGGGGATCGGGCGGTCACCGCGGAGGACTACGAACGACTCACCCTGCAGGCCGATCCGACGGTGGCACGGGCGTTGTGCCTGGTCGAGGACGCCGCCGAGCCGATCAAGGTGCTGGTGGTGCCGCGGTCGGTGGTGACTCCGCGCGCGCTCGAACTGGACGACCTGGTGCTGGACGAGGAGCAGACCACCAGGATTGCGGAGTACCTCGACGACCGGCGGCTGGTCACCAGCCGGGTCCGGGTCGACGAACCGCTCTACCAGGGCCTGATGGTGGTGGCCCAGGTCAGTGCCGTTCCGGGGGTACGGGTCGAGGCGGTCCGCGAGGCCTCGCTGGACGCCCTGTTCGGTTACGTGAATCCGCTGGTGGGTGGGCCGGACGGCACTGGCTGGCCGTTCGGCCGTACGATCGACGACTCCGACATCCACGCCCTGCTGCGGACGTTGCCCGGCGTCGCCAGCGTCAACCAGGTCTACTTCTTCCAGGCCGACCTGCGCTCCGGCGCGGTCAACGACCAACAGTTCCAGCAGATCGCCCTGCCGCCCGACGCGCTGCTGATGTCGCACCGACACCAGGTGGTGGTGAGATGAGTCGCGCGTGGTTGGTCGAACAGCTGCCGCAGTCGTTGCGTGACGAGCGGGTCGTCGCCGCGATCGTGACCGCCGGACAGGACGTCGCGGACTCGCTGCGGCACCAGATGAACGCGTTCGACGCGCAGGTCGACCCGCGCACCGCGACACCGGCGATGTTGTCGTACATGGCCGCCTGGTTCGGGTTCACCCTCGACCTGGACGACGACGAGGAACTGCTCCGTCGGCTCGTCGCCCGGCTCGGACCGATCGTGCTGCGGAGGGGCACGCGAGACGCGTTGCAGGAGTTGGCAGAATTGCTCACCGGCGGTCCGGTGCGGGTCGTCGAGTCCGGGTACGTCGTCGGCCCACGCCAGACGCCGCCCCCGGACGTCACCGACGGCATGGTGGTACGGGTGGAGGTGTCGACGATGGGGCCCATGGGCGCCGATCGGCTGCGCGCCATTCTGGCGCGCGAAGTCCCCGTCGGGGTGACACTGGAGCTGACCGAACGGGGGCCGCGCAACTGATGAACGGCCCGCCCCAGACATGTCCGCAGTGCCAGGTGCCGCTACCGCAGCCACGCCCGACGCTGTGTCCGTCGTGTCAGTACCCGCTGCTGCTGGCGGCACCGGACCGCACCCACCGCGGGATGGCCGGCGAACTGCAACGGCCCACCAATGACAAGGTTGACGAGGAGGGCACCCGGCTGGTGCCGATGGTCCACGTCAGTCCACCACCACCGGTGGCGCCGGAGGTGCCGACCAAGCCGTGTCCGGTGTGCGGCTGGCGGAACGCGGTGGACCGGCAGCGCTGTGAGCGGTGCGCCAGCCCGACCCGCGAGGTCCCGGTGCCGACCCCGCCGCCACCACCCCCACCGCCGCGGCAGCAGCAGCGGGGCATCGCCTGGTGGATGATCGTGCTCCCGGCCCTGATCGTCTTGCTGGTGATCACCACGATCGTGCTGTTGGTGCAGGTACGACCGTTCTCCCCGCCGGCTGGTGGCGGCGAGTCAGCCACACCGCCGTCGGCACCGGCCAGCACGCCTGCCGAGCCGTCGCCGACGACCCTGTCCGGGGTCGACCCGTCGACGATCACGGTGACGGCGTCCTCGACGCTGCCGCCCGACCCGGAGTCGTACGAGGCGGGCAACCTGCTCGACGGCGACCCGGAGACCGCGTGGAACAGCAATGGCAGTGAGGCCGACGACAACACCGGGGTGACGTTGACGTTCACCTTCGCCGAACCGGTGCGGGTGGGTCGCATCGACCTGTCGAACGGGTTCAGCAAGAACGACGGGGTGTTCGAGCGGAACTGCCGGGTGAAGACGCTGACGGTGGAGACCGAGGGTGGGGCCACGCACACGTTCGAGGTCAAGGACACCCAGGACGTCCAGCAACTGGTGTTCGACTTCGGCGCACCGACGACGAAGCTGACCTTCACCATCGACGAGGTGTACGACGGCTCCCGGTATCGCGACGTGGCGATCACCGAGGTCGTCTTCCACGCCCTCTCCTGATCACGCCCTCCGGTACGCCCGTCGAGCATGTCGAGACGCGGTCAGGCGCTGTTGCCGAGGCAGATGGAGAACGCGTTCACGTGGTGCTCCTCCGCGAGCGTGTAGAGGGCGACCATGGTCCACTCGGTGGGCGCGCCGTCGGGTGCGCCGATCGTCGGCCTGGAGGCGAGGATGATCGCCTTCGGGTCCGCCCCGGGCGGGGGATTGTGCCGGTCGAGGGCGAGGCCGGCGCCGACCAGCACGCCCTGTTCACAGGTGACCTTGAAGTCCTCGATGGCGTCCTCCCCTTGGACGGCGCGGCCATGGATCTCCACGGCGTGACCGGGCGGAGACGGTGCACACAGTGCCCAGACCTGGGCGTCGATGTCCTCCTCGGCGCTGATGACTGCTCGCCAGTAGCGCCATGGTGTCTCGGCACTGTCCCGATCCGGCCACGACTCCATCACGATGCCGGGATCGGCCGACACCCCCTCGAGCACGATGCCGGCGCCACCGCCGAGAACGACCCTGCCGTCCGGACAGCGTGCCTCAAGCACCTTGCCGGTGTTGGCAGCCACGGCCACCTGCTCCCGGACCACCTCCATCCCCGGAATCGGGGTCACGCAGATCACCACCAGGTTGGCCTTGGTCGGCCCGGTGAGGTTGGTGAAGCTGAAGATCCAGCCGTTGCCCTTCGGGCCACTCTCGACCAGCCCCACCTGACCGACAGCGGTGGGGAAGTCGGCCCCGCCGTTCAGTGCTGTTGACCCGTCAGCACAACTGACCTCGTGGCTGCTGAGCCCGCTGGGCAGATCGACCTCCTCGGCGACCGAGGCAACCGGCGGCAGGGTGACGGTCAGGTCGAGGGTGGAGGTGCTGGTGCCTCCTTCGGTGGTGATCATGACGGTGAGGGTGAACGCGCCGGCGGTCTCCGGTCGCCAGGTGAACGTCTGGGGTGTCGTCGCGTTGGCGACCACGTTGTTGCCGCCGTCGGTCACCTTCCAGTCCCACGCGGTGACCTGCTCGGTGGTCTCCGCGGTGACCGTCAGGTCGGTGCCCACGATCGGTGCCGCCGGGGTCATCATCAACTGCGGTGGGCCGGGCGGTTCGGCCCCGGAGGCGCTGGTCTCGGCCTCGGTGGGGCCACTCGACGACGGCGGTTCCTCCACCGGCCCCTGCGTCGTCGGCGGTTGGGTCACCTCCGGCGTCGCCGGTGGGTTCAGGATGGGCCCCAACACACTGCTGGCCAGGATCGCGCCGGCGACCACCAGCACGGCCAGCACCACCCCGAGTGAGGTGAGCACGGCGGTCGGCACGGTTGGGCGTTGTACGAAGCTGATCCGCGATTCCTGCTGCACCCCCTCAGGGGAGTGGGCCGCGAGCGTGACGGCCGACGTCTTCGGCTGCCCGGTGAAGAATCCCGGCACCTTCCACGACACCTGGACGTGGCTGGTGCCGCCGGCCGGCAACCACAGTTGCGGTGGGTTGGTGATGAACTCGGCCCGCCCCTGGTCGTCGGTGGGCACGACCTTCAGGTGCATGCCGCTGTTGCCCTGGTTCTGCAGGCTCGCGACGACATGCCCTTCGGTGCGGGCCTCGACCACCTCGGGCTGCACACTCATGTGCACCCCGGCGATCGTCTCCACCTCGAGCGACAGTTCGGCCGAGCGGGAGACCTCCGGCTGGTACGGCGACTGCACCAGCACCCCGAGCAGGTACGAACCGGCCAGCACCCGGCCGTTCACCGCCTGGCCGGGCTGCGGGATCCGCAACTCGAGGTTGATCACTCCGGTCTCACCGGGTCGCAGCTTGATCACGTCGACATCGGTGGCCCACAGTTCGTCGGCGGGCAGGCCGAGCAGGCTGGCCCGGTAGTGCTGGACGACCTGGCCGATGTTGCGGATGCTGATGGCCACCTTCGCCTGACCGCCGGGCTTGACCCGGACCTCGGGCACGCTGAGGTCGACGGTCAGCTCGAAGGGCCTCGAGGCGTTCATCGCAGGTCCGATCCGGCGGGGAGTCGGTCGGGGCATCGGTCGCCCCGAGCGCAGCCCCGCCCACCCTCAAGCGTGGCAGGGTCGGCCACCTCTCGCACCCGGTTGCCCCAAGGTCTGCCCGGTCCCAACCGGTACGTCCTTCGGGTCGAAGTGGGGGTGGAGTTTCGCTTGGCCCGAACGTGCGCCAAACTCTGCATGACTGGGCCATTGGCCACGAACGGATCAGGGGGCGAGATGAAGCTACCACTGGGAACAGAGCTGTCCGATGACGTGAACGGCGTCACCTATCAACTGGTGGGAACCCTCGGCGACGGCGGATTCGGAGCCGCCTACCGGGCCGTGGAACTGACCGCCAACGGTCGGCGGAGAAGCGGTACGGAGACCTGTCTCAAGCTGTCACTGCATGCCGAAGCCTGGCACGGTGAGGTGTACTTCGGGAACCTGCTCCGCAATGACGGACACGTCGTACAGCTGAAGTCAGCCTTCCCCACCACGATCACTTACCGAGGCAAGAAGCGGACGATCTTCGCGATCAACATGGAGTTGGTCTCCGAGGGGACAGTGCGTGATCACCTCCAAAAGGGGGGCGACCCATGGAGTGAGGCTCAGATTCTGAAGCGGGTCAGGCTGCTGCTCAAACCGTTGGCGCTGTTGCACGAGATGGGTGTCTCGCACCGGGACATCACGCCACCGAACGTCTTCATCGGCAATCGCAAGGTGCTGAAGCTGGGCGATTTCGGCATCACCAAGGCCCAGCTGAAGCCCTCGGGAGTGGACGCGGACGCGATGAACCCCGACTTTGCCCCTACCGACATGGGTAGATGGTGGCGGCCCGCGGATGACGTGTATCAGGTTGGACTACTGATGGCCAGCCTTGCTGCGGGGCACGAGGTCACCAAAGGGGTACGGAAACCTACGATCAATCGGTACACGGTTGGCGCGCCCAAGCTACGGGCCGCCATCAAGGCGGCGATCAGCGTGAAGTCCCAGCGACCACAGAATGCTGCCGAGTTGGCCACCCTGCTCAAGTGAGTTCTCCCACGCGAGGCCAAGTTCCGTGCGTGGCCGAGGCGGGCCTGATGTCAATCGCAGCCCGTCAGCCGACGGCGGCCCGACCCACCTTCCAGTAACCCATGTAGGACGCCTGGCTCCGATCGATCCCGGCGGCCGCCAGGAGCGGTCGGCACTGCTTGACCATGCCGGCCTCGCCGGCGACCCAGGCCCGAACCTGCCCGGGATCGGCGGCCTCCTCCCACAGCACGGCCTCATCCGACTCGTCGGCCCCGTCGTCGGATCCCCTGTCGGCGAATCCGTTGCACCTGCCGGGCCCGTCGGTGCCCGTCAGCGCACGGGACAGTTCGGGCAGGAGTGCGCTCCCCGGAGGAGCGTCGTCACGGGGGTGCCAGTGCACGGTGACGCCGGCCGGGTGAGGGGCGTCGGTGATCGCGTCGGCGGCGGTCGGCACCTCCACGTGAGCCGCGCCGGTCACCGTTGCCGGCAGCGAGCCGAGGATGTTGATCACCGCCGGCAGGGCCGTCTCGTCGGCCACCAGCAGCACCCGGTCCGCCCCGGGCTGCCAGGCCACCCCGACCTCCTCGTACCCGGGAACGGCCCGGTTGGGGGCCACCAGCACCACTTCGGTGCCGAGATCGGCCGACAGCGCGAACCGCGACAGCGGACCGACCGGCCCGTGGTCGACCACGTCCACGTCGAGTTCGGCGTCGTCGGGGCGCGCCTCTCGTACGGTGTAGGTCCTGATCACCGGCGCCGGGTCCGCCTCGCGACAGCGGGTGTACCAGTCGTCGGCGGTGGCGCCGTCGAGGGCCGCCAGGTTGCCGATCACGATCTTGATCCGCTGGTCCAGGCCGGGGGAGTCGCAGTTGCGCAGTTCCTCGCCTGCGAAGGTCAGCCGGAGCAGGTGCGGGGTGATCCGCGCCCGTCGGGCCAACCGGGCACGGAACGGCAGGTACGGACGCGGCTCGGTCATCGATCTCCTCGTAGGTTCCACAACAGCCAGATGAAGTACGGGGTGCCGATCAGGGCGGTCACCATGCCGGCCGGCACCTGGGCCGGGGCGATGACCGTACGGCCCACCGTGTCGGCCACCACGACCAGGGTGGCGCCGAGCAGGGGTGCCAACACGACCAGGTGACGATGCCGCGAGCCGACGAACAGCCGGGCGGCGTGGGGTGCCACCAGGCCGACGAAGGCGATCACCCCGATCGCGGTGGTCGCCGCGACCGTCAGCAGGACGGCCGCGACCAAGGCGATCAGCCTGACCCGGCCGCCGAGCACCCCGACCACCTGTGGGGTGGTGCGGTCCAGTTGCAGCAGGTCGAGCTCGGAGCGCAGCCCGATGGCGATCACCAGGCCGACGGCGAGGGCGGCGGTGGCCCACAGCACCCGGTCGGGGGCGGCACCGTATGTCGATCCGCCCAACCAGGTCAGCGCCTTCGCCTGGTTCCACGGGTCGGTGCGCACGATCAGTACGGTGGTCAGGGCCTGGGCCGCGGCGCCCGCGCCGAGGCCGACGAGGACCAGCCGGACCTCGTCCAGACCACCGCGCGAGGCCAAGGCAAAGACGATCACGGTGATCACCGACGCGCCGACCAGGGCGCCGACGACGACACCGGACCAGCCCAGGGCGGGGATCAGGACCAACGACGCCAGGGCGCCGACGCCGGCACCACTCGACACCCCGAGCAGGCCCGGATCGGCCAGTGGGTTGCGGGTCACGGCCTGGACCAGCAGTCCGGCCAGCGCGAGGCAGGCGCCGGCCGCCCCGGCGGCGAGGACCCGCGGCCAGCGGGCGTCGAGCACGATCTCGATCCGGGGCGAGGCGACCTGGCCGAGCCAGTTGATCACGTCGCCGGACAGGAGTTTGACGTCGCCCAGCAGGATGCCGGCCAGCAGGGCACCCAGCAACACCGCGGTGCAGCAGACGGTGATCAACACCGGGTGTCGCCGGCCGAACTCCGAGGCACTGGCCAGCGCAGGCGACGGGTCGTTGCGGCCCGTCCGTAGTCCCTGCGACAAGATGATCAACACGATCGCGCCGAGCAGGGTGGTGATCACCCCGGTCGGCACCTCGACCGCATCGGAACCGGTGAAGACACTGCGCAGGACGACGTCGGCGAGCAGGACGACGGCGGCGCCAGTGAGTCCGCTGCCGAGCAGCAGCCATCGGTGGTGCCGGAGTCCGCGCATCCTGGTCCGGCACAGGTACATCCCTGCCGGGGCGACGAGTCCCACGAAGCCGAGGGGACCGGCGACTGACACCGCAGCGGCCGCCAGCAGGACGGCCAGCACGACCATGATCACCTTGCTGGAGGTGACGTGCAGCCCCAGCGACCGGGCGGCGTCGTCTCCCAGCTGCAGCAGGTCGAGCCGGGATGCGAAGAAGAGGGCCAACGCGACCACCACGGCGATCAGGGGGGCGGCCCGGACGACGGCGTCCATGCCGTTCTGGCCCAGCGATCCCGAGCCCCAGGCGAACAGCCCCTCGGTGGTCTCGCTGTTCATCATGATCACCATGGACGTCAGCGAGTGCAGGGCGAGGGCCAGCACCGAGCCCGCCAGCACGAGCCGGACCGGGGACGACCCGCCCGCCGAGATGGCCAGCGCGATCCCGGCGGCGGCCAGCCCGCCGACGAAGGCGGCAGCCGTACCGCCCCAGACACCGAGGCTGAGCCCTGCGGCGGCCGCGATGGTCAGCACCAGCCAGGCGCCGGCGTTGATCGCCAACGTGTCGGGGGACGCGAGCCGGTTGCGGGCCACCGACTGCAGGGCCGCACCACTGACGCCGACGGCCAACCCGACCAGCATCGCGGCCAAGGTGCGGGGGAGCCGGCCGTCCAGCAGGACCGCTCGTTGCACGTCGGTACCGGTGCCGGTGATCACTGCCCACACCCCGGACAGGTCCATGTCGGAGGTGCCCTGCCCGAGGTGGACCACCGCGAGCACGGTGATCAGCAGCAGGAGCCCGCCGGACAGCAGCACGGGGCCGAGCCGGTCATGGGCCGCGGCCGGTGGTGCCGCTGCGGGCGCTCCTGAGGACACCGCGCCCGGGGTCCCGGACCCTGCCGGGTCCGACTCGGCGGTGCGTGGTTCGGCCATGGTGGCCACGGTCAGCCCAGGGCTTCGACCAACGCGTCGGTCCACGCGGTCATCGACAGCGGACCGCCGTACATCCACACGCCGTCAGCGATGGGGGAGACCTGCTTGGACTGCACCGGTGGGATCCGTTGCCACACGGCGTTGTCGGCGAGTTGCTCGGTCGGGTCGCCTTCGCCGGTGTTCGCCCAGTAGACCATCCGGGTGTCCGCGGGCAGCGCGAGCAGGCCCTCCAGGTCGGTGGTGCTGAGGCCGTACGCGTCGTCGCCCGGATCCTCCCAGGCGTTCTTCAGGCCGATCTCGGCGGCCACCGCACCGGGCAGCGAGCGTGGCCCGTGCATCCGTACCGACACGTCGTTGCCGGCGAGGTAGATGTAGACGAACACGAAGGGCGCGTCGGCCCCACCCGAGGCCGCCAGCTTCTCCTTCGCCGTCGCCATGTGCGCATCGAAGGCGTCGACGGCCGCCTGTGAGTCCGCCTCGTGGCCCAGCAGCTTGCCGGTGGTCACGGTGTTCTCACGCATGCGGCCCAGCGGGTCGGAAGCATCCGCCGGGTTGAGCAGCACGATCGGGGCGATCTTGGCCATCTGGGTCTGGGCGGCCTCCGGGACGGAGCCGGCGATGCCGAGGATCAGGTCGGGCTCCAACTCGGCCACCCGCTCGACGCTGGGTTCGGTACGCATCCCGACGTCGGTCGGTTCGGTGGCCAGCGGGGCCGACTTGACCCAGGAGTTGTAGCCCTCGAGGTCGGACACGCCGATCGGCTCGACCCCGGCGACGAGGCAGTCCTCGACGTTCATCCACTCCAGCGCGACGACCTTGCTGGCCGGGGCCGGAAGGGTGATCTCCTTGCCGGTGACATCGGTGACGACGATCTCCTCGGCGCCACCGGAGGCCTTCCCGCCGGCTGCGCCACCGCCACCCGACTGGGCCGGCTCGGTGGTACCGCAGGCGGCCAACGCCAGCGGAGCGGCCAGGAGGGCTCCGGTGAACGCACGCCGGCTGAAGGGCGTACGGGGAGTTGCGGACACGATGGTTCCTTTCAAGTTGATCATGCTGTTTTGATCAGTGTCGTGTTGATCATGCGGTGTTGATCATGGCCGTTGTGCTCATGGCCCGTTCGTGTGGTCAGGCGGACAGCGGCATCGTGGACACCATGGCCGGACGACGAAGGCTGCCCAGGGCGTTCACCCGAAGCAGACCGGTCGCCGGGTCACGGTCCACCGCGACGTCGACGCCGTACACCTGGCTGAGCAGGTCGGGGCGCAGCACGTCCTCCGCGGTGCCCTCGGCCACCACGCGCCCGTGGTCGAGCAGCACCAGGTGGTCGGCCACGACCCCGGCCTGGGCCAGGTCGTGCAGCACGACCCCGACGGTCACGCCCTCGGTGTCGGCCAGCTGGCGGACCAGTCGCAGCAACTCCACCTGGTGGTGCAGGTCGAGGTGGTTCGTGGGCTCGTCGAGCAGCACCACCGACGTGTCCTGCGCCAGGCAGGAGGCCAGCCAGACGCGCTGGATCTGCCCGCCGGACAGGGCGTCAACGGGTCGGTCGGCCAGCTCGTGCAGTTCGGTCAGCGCCATGGCGCGGTCGACCGCGGCGGGACCGTGTGGGTCGTTGGCCCGCCAGCGGCCACGGTGCGGGTGGCGTCCGAAGGCGACGACGTCGGCGACGGTCAGCCCGCCCGGGGTGGGGCGGTGCTGGGCCAACATGGTGAGCCGCCGCGCGAGTTCCTTCGGGGCGAAGTCGCAGATCAGCCGGTCGCCCAGGCCGATCTCGCCATCGGCGACAGGGTGCAGCCCGGCCATCGCGCGCAGCAGGGTCGACTTGCCGCTGCCGTTCGGTCCGACCAGCGCGGTGACCCGGTTCGGGGCGAGTCGCACACTGCACTCGTGCACCACGGCGGTGCTGCCGTACCGTAGGCCGGCGCTGTGGGCTGCGAGAGCCGACGCCTCGGCGTCCGGCGTGGTCATTCCCTCCTGCGGATGATTCACGGAACTAAACTTAGGTCAGGCTTACCTAAGGCGCAACCCGAGCGCTGACGTATGACATGTGGTGTTCGACACGTCCGGCGGTTCGTGGGCGGGCATGTCGGGATGAGTCGACGCGGGTTGGTCGATGCGAGGGTTTGACCCGCTGCCTCCCGGCCACGTATTGTTGACCCTCGGTGCGCAGACCCCTGCTTGGGTGGTCGCGCCCAATCCAAGGACAGCGAAGAGAGTAGGTCAGTCGTGTACGCGATCGTGCGCAGTGGCGGCCGACAGCACAAGGTTGCCGTCGGTGACGTCATTGAGGTCGACAAGGTCGACGGTGAGTCCGGTGCGACCGTCGAGCTGCAGCCGATCCTGGTCGTCGACGGCGACTCGGTGACCTCGTCGAAGGACGAGCTCGGCAAGGTCAACGTGACCGCCGAGGTTCTCGGTGCCACCAAGGGCCCCAAGATCAAGATCCTGAAGTACAAGAACAAGACCGGCTACCGCAAGCGCCAGGGTCACCGGCAGCACTACACCCAGGTCAAGGTCACCGGTATCGGCGCCTGAGCGCCCCCGGACACGAAGCAGAACTGAGGCAGACAGATGGCACACAAGAAGGCAGGCTCGTCGAGCCGTAACGGTCGCGACTCCAACGCCCAGCGGCTCGGCGTCAAGCGCTTCGGCGGCCAGCAGGTCAATGCCGGGGAGATCCTGGTCCGCCAGCGCGGTACCCACTTCCACCCGGGCGACGGCGTCGGTCGCGGTGGCGACGACACCCTGTTCGCGCTCGTCGCGGGCAAGGTGGAGTTCGGCACCCGTCGCGGGCGCCGCGTCGTCAACATCGACACGGCCGAGGTTGCTGTCGCCGCCGAGTGACGGCACCGTACGAAACGACAGGGCGGTTCCCCGGCTGGGGAGTCGCCCTCGTTTCGTTTCCCGAGCGTGTCGTTCCTCGAGCTTGTCGAGAGGTCCGTTCCTCGGGCTTGTCGGAGGCGCCCTTGACCGACTCTGCCAGGCAACACGAAATACCTAAAACAAGTGCTGTTTGAGGGATTGTAGGTACAGTGGTGGTCGTGGATGGCCCCTTCTTCCCCGGCGCCGGTACGAGCCCGTTCCGGCTCGAGGGACGCGAGACCGAGATTCGGCTGTGGCAGCGCGTCATGGCCGACTTCGACATGTTCGGACGCAGTCAGGCGCGGCACCTGATCATTCAAGGGGTACGCGGCGTCGGCAAGACCTCGCTGCTCAAGGTGTTCGCCGACGAGGCGTTGCAGGCCGGCTGTCTGGCCGTCCGGGTACGGTGCCAGACCATCGGTCGCGAGACCTTGATGGACCGCATCACCGCAGCCGTCGACGAAGCGCTCCAACAGCGCCCGGCCAAGCACCGTGGCCCGTTGACCATGGTCGGGGTGCACACCCCGGTCGGTGGGCTGGAGCTCGCCCGAGAGGTCACCTCACAGGCCAACCCACTGGTCGACACCGCATTCATGCGCACACTGCTCGACACCGTCGGCACCATCGTCGAGCGTGGCGGGATCGGGCTCGCGCTGCTGATCGACGAAACGCAGTACGCCGACCAGCCCAGTCTGGTGAACATCTCCGAGCTGGTCTCGTTGATCGGTGAGCGCGACGGGGACCGGCCGCCCCTCTTCGTCACCTTCGCCGGACTGCCGGACGACACCGTGGGCAAGGTCGGCCGGTCGTCCAGCCACGCCGAGCGGGTGTACCGGCGGATCGACCTGGGCTACCTGGACCGGTCAGCCGCGCGTGACGCCCTGCAGCTGCCGGTGCAGCACGCCGGTGGCCGCTGGACCGAGGATGCGCTGGACCGCACGGTGGACGCCAGCGGCGGCTACCCGGCGTTCATCCAGGAGTACGGCAGCGCCATCTGGGAGCTGCGGCGTGACGGCGCCGACGGCGCCCCGGTGCTCGATCTGGCGGTCGCTGAGGCCGGCATCAAGGCCGCCGTCCCACAGATCGACGCCTACTTCGAGGGTGCCTGGCAGGCGGCACCGCCGTTGGGCAGGGAGTGTCTGGTGGCACTCGCCCGGGCCGGTGGCCGGCTCCGGATGCGGGACCTCGCCGCGGCCGTCGGTCGTGAGTCGAGCAGTGAGATCTCCTGGGCGGTCGACGAGCTCAAGCAGCGCGGCACCGTAGCCAAGCCCGAACGCGGCGTCGTCGTGTTCGGCCGGGCCGGTATGGATGACTGGGTGCTGGCCCACACCGATGACGAAGGGACCGACTGATGGCCATTCCGAGTTTCGTCGACCGCGTGACGTTGACCGTCGCGGCCGGCAAGGGCGGGCACGGGTGCGCCTCGGTGTACCGGGAGAAGTTCAAGCCGCTGGGTGGCCCGGACGGCGGCAACGGTGGCGACGGTGGGTCGGTGGTGTTCCGGGTCGACGGTGGCCTGACCACGCTGGTCGACTACCACCGCCAGTCGACCCGTCGCGCCCAGAACGGCCAACCCGGCAAGGGGGACAACCAGAACGGCGCCCGCGGCAAGGACGTGACCCTCGTCGTGCCGGACGGGACCGTGGTCAGCGATGCCAGGACCGGGGACGTGTTGGCCGACCTGACCGGTGACGGTGCCGAGGTCGTCATCGCCCGCGGTGGCAAGGGTGGGCTCGGCAACGCGGCCCTCGCGTCGTCGGCTCGCAAGGCGCCCGGCTTCGCCCTGTTGGGGGAGGAGGGCGAGGAACGACAGATCGTGCTCGAGTTGAAGGTGGTCGCCGACGTCGGCCTGGTCGGCTATCCCAGTGCCGGCAAGTCGTCGTTGGTGGCCGCGATCTCACGCGCCCGGCCGGAGGTCGCCGACTACCCGTTCACCACGTTGGTGCCGCACCTCGGCGTGGTCGTGGCCGGGGACACCACGTTCACCGTCGCCGACGTGCCGGGCCTGATAGAGGGGGCCAGCGAGGGCCGCGGCCTGGGCCACGACTTCCTGCGCCACGTCGAGCGGTGTGCCGCCCTGGTGCACGTCGTCGACTGCGCCACCTTCGAACCGAATCGAGACCCGGTGTCCGACCTCGGGGTGATCGAGGCCGAGCTGGCCGCGCACGGTGGGCTCGAGGACCGGCCGCGGCTGATCGCGCTCAACAAGGTCGACGTACCGGACGGCGCGGGGCTTGCCGACCTGGCTGCCGAGGAGTTGTCCGCCGGCGGGATCCCGGTGTTCCGGATCAGCACCAAGACCGGCGAGGGACTGCAGGCGTTGACGTTCGCGATGGCAGAGCTGGTCCGGAGGCGGCGGGCCGAGGCTCCGGCCCCGGAGCCGACGCGGATCGTCATCCGGCCGCCGGCGGTCGACAACGGTGCCGAGTTCACGATCAAGCGGATCGGCGACGGCGCCGGCGGCCACGTGTGGCGCGTCCGTGGTGACAAGCCCGACCGGTGGGTCCGGCAGACCGACTTCGGAAACGCCGAGGCGGTCGGCTACCTGGCCGACCGGTTCGCCCGGCTGGGTGTGGAGACGTCGCTGGCGAAGCTGGGCGCCGAGGAGGGCGACGCGGTCGCGATCGGTCCCGACCCGGAGCCGGTGGTTTTCGACTTCAAGCCGCAGCTCGAGGTCGGTGCCGAGATCCTGAGCCGACGTGGCGAGGACCACCGGTTCGACGAGTTGCGCCCTGCCGCCCAACGACGCCGGGAGCGCAACGCGGCCCGGGAGGCCGCCGAGGCTGACGAGGTCGACGGCGACGGGACCGGGTACGACGGGGACGGGGAGTTCGGCGGTGACTGGGAGGATGAGCAGGACGATGACTGACAGCCCGGACCGGCGGGAGCTGGTCGCCGGCAGCCGGCGCATCGTGGTCAAGGTGGGCTCGAGTTCACTCGCCTCCTCCGACGGCGGCCTCGATCGAGCAGCGGTTGATCAACTCGTGACCGTGGTGGCCGGTGCGGCCCGGCGCGGCCACGACGTGGTCCTGGTGTCCTCGGGTGCGATCGCGGCCGGCATCGCACCGCTCGGCCTGACCCACCGTCCCACCGACCTCGCCACCCAACAGGCCGCCGCCTCGGTGGGGCAGGGCCTGCTGCTCGCGCACTACACCGCCCGCTTCGCCGATCACGGACTGACGGTCGGACAGGTGTTGCTGACCGTGGACGACGTCACCCGGCGAGGCCACTACCGCAACGCCTACCGGACCCTGGGCAAGCTGCTCGAGCTCGGGGTGGTGCCGGTGATCAACGAGAACGACACCGTGGCCACCCAGGAGATCAGGTTCGGCGACAACGACCGGCTGGCCGCGCTGGTCGCCCACCTCGTACACGCCGACCTGCTGGTACTGCTCTCCGACGTCGACGCGCTGCACACCGCACCGCCGGGGACACCGGGGGCGGAACGGATCACCGAGGTCACCGGCCAGCAGGACGTCACCGACATCATCGTCACCGCTGAGGGCAGCGGGGTCGGGACCGGCGGCATGGTCACCAAGCTGGAGGCGGCCCGGATCGCCACCTCGGCAGGGATCCCGACGATCCTCACCTCCGCCGAGCAGGCCGGTCGGGCGTTGATCGGCGAGCCCGTGGGGACCTTCTTCCACGCCACCGGCAAGCGTCGGCCCACCCGACTGCTCTGGCTGGCCCACGCCACCGAGGCCCGCGGTGGGCTGTGGCTCGACGACGGAGCCGTACGGGCCGTGGTCAACCGCAAGGCCTCGTTGCTGGCAGCCGGCATCACCAAGGTGACCGGCGAGTTCTCCGTCGGGGACCCGGTGAACCTGCGGGCACCCGACGGCACGGTCATCGCCCGCGGCCTGGCCGGCTTCGACGCCGCCGAGTTGCCCACCCTGATCGGCCGCCGCACCAGTGACCTGTCGGCCGAGTTCGGACCGGGCTACGACCGCGCCGTGGTGCACCGCGACGCCCTCGTCGTCCTCTGATCGACCGCGCGACGCCCTGGTCGTCTCTGATCGACCGCGCGATTTCTGTCAGCTCCAGCCGGCTGGGGCGGCTACCGAGGCGGATTCGGAAAACCGACCCGTCGACGGGCTGGGGCGGGACCGTGGCGGCGTCTCGAGCCGGTCGACCGGTCGGTTTGTGGAATCTCACCCCAGGGGGATGGCCGAGCGCCGGGACCATGCCCCGACGCTCGACCACATGTGTTGCCGTCCACCACCAGTCGCCGACCACTTGCCCCGCGGCCGGGAACGGTGATGCGGGGACGGTCAGGCCGGGATCAGGTACAGCCGATCGATGTAGATGTCCTCGACGCCGCGATCGTCGTTCCCCAGTCCGGTGAAGTAGATGTACTTCCCCTGCGAGTCGTGGCTGAACGTGCCGTTCACCGAGACCCACTTGTACACCCCGTCGGTGAACTCGGAGTTCTTGTGGGTCTGGCTGGTGGCCTCTCGCGGCTCATGCCGGTACGACCCGATGGCGAAACCGATCGCGTTCGGGTCGGCGCCGGGCTTGAGGTCCAGCTTCACCCGGGCCACCACCCGGAACGTCCCGGTCTCCGGCATCCACCCCAGGTGGTACTGCACCCCCCAGGTGCCGCGGTCGCCGTCCAGTCGGGCGGCCTTGCCGTCCAACGCGTCCGGGTCATCGACGCTCTCGGTCGAGCTCGGGCTGAGGTACAGGCCGTCCTGCTCGACGGTGATGGTGTCCTCGGACGGGGTGCCGTCGCCGAATTCGCCGTAGTAGGTGTACTCGAAGTCGTCCAAATACAGCTCCGACCCCAACCCCATGTAGGCGGCGACCCCCACCGAGGTGACTTCGTTCGTGCCGGGCGGCAGTTTGTCGACGAAGCGGGCCTCGACCCACTCGCCGGCACTGTCGGCCATCGGGATGTAGTGGTCCTGCTTGTAGGCGATGTTGCCGCCGGTCCAGTCGTGGGCGATCACGCCCGGGACGAACACGCCTTGTGCCTGGGAACCCTCGGGTACCAGGTAGCGGAAGCGGGTCACCCACACGCCGGGACCTGCCCGGTGCCGTCGCTGTGACTGGTTCATCCCCATGGTCAGGAAGCCGCCGCTGATCTTGACGGCGTGGTCCCCGGAGTGGGTGACGTCGCTGACCACCCCCGGGGCGGTCGGGATCGGTTGGTTCGGGGTGAACGACCAGCCGGTGGTGTCGCCGTCCTCGAAGCCGAGGTTCGTGCCGTAGTGCACGCCCTCGTCGTTGATCATGCGCAGCAGGTGGTCGCACCAGCCACGCACGTCCGCCGACGATCCGTTGTCGCGCAGTTCGGTTGCGCGGGCGGTGACGGCTGCCGCACCGGGGCCGTCGGCCCGGACGTGGTCGGCCAAGGTGATCATGACCTTGGTGTTCCAGCCCGACCAGTCGGCGCCGTACCGGTCGAACTTGGTGCGCCGGTAGTGCAGGTCCTGATCGCCGGCGAGTTCGTCCCACACCCGGTGTCGTTCGCCGACCAGGGCGACCGTCTCATCCACGGTGCCGGCCATCTCCTCCAACAGGGCAAGGGCTTCCTCGGCGGTGGTGGGTGCCGGCAGGTCCTTCGGATAGCTCAGTGCCGAGGCCCGGTAGTACGCGAACTCGTCGATCAGCACCTGCACCCGGGCAGCCTGGGTCTCGTTGGTCGTCGCGGCCAGTGCCCGGTTGAGCGCGGCCTCGGCCCGGTCGACGTCCTCGCGGGGCACGACCTCCACGTACGACATGTCGTCGAACGGGAAGTAGGGGAGGTGGCGTCCCGCCCGGAACTGCATGGAGGAAGGGATCCGGTCGGTCCAGAGCTGTTCCCAGATGCGGTAGTACGTCGCCAGGTGGGGCCGCGCCTCCCGGCCGGCGAGCCGTTCGTACCACTCCTGCGCGAGCGTCGGCATCGACCTGCGGGCGTCCCACATCTTCTTGCCGTACGCCCACGGCTTCGGGCCCTCGCCCCAGTTGTGGGAGAGCTCGGCCATCTGGCCGATCACACCGTTCTGGACGCCCCAGTTGGTGATCGTGTCGTACAGCTTCAACGGGACCCGGGGGATGCAGTACGGATTGCCGTAGACGTAGTCGTACCAGCCGACCTGCTTGGCGACCTTCATCCAGTCGAGGGTGAACTGTTGATCCTCGACGGCCGCCTGCGGGTCGGCCCACTTGTAGCGGTCGCCGGTGAGGAACGGCACCACCTGTGGCCGCAACTCGAACGGGGGCGGCATCTCCGAGTACGTGTAGGCCAACCCGCCGATCAGCTTGTCGGAGTACTGCGGCCGCTGCTCCAGCATCAGGTCGACGACCCGGTTGACGAAGTCCCAGTAGACCGGGGACATGTCGATGTTGCCGGTACGGCTCGTGCCGCGACCCTCCAACTCATCCTCACTGAAGCCCGGTCCGTCGGACAGACCGAGGGAGTGCGACGGGGCGTCCGGGTTGGCGTCGAAGTACTCGACGAGCTGCCGGGCCGCCTCCACCGCCAGGCTCGGCTCGGTCAGCCGTGGGTGCCAGCCGTTGGTCAGGCCCGGGGTCGGGATCTTGGTCTCGCCCTTGATGATCGGGTACCACTCCGGGTGGTAGTCCTCGGGCTTGTTCGGGTCGCCGAACTTGCGGGAGTCGAACATCTTCCACAGCTCGTGGTGGAACTGCACCCGCCAGTGGGTCCGCTGGTTGTCTCCCCATCGGCTCAGCGCACTGGTCGGCTTGCGCCAGCTCATGCCCTCGCTCGGCGTCGGGTACATCACCCGCGAGGTCATCGACGGGGCCTGGACGGTGGCGCGGGCCGGGACCTTGATCGACTCCAGCGCCGGGACGTCCTCGCCCAGCTCGGTCGGCTGCAGCCAGCGCACCCCGAGTTGGCTCTCGCACAGCTCCAGCACCGCGTGACGGCTGCCGTACGGCGTCGGGCCGATCAGGGTGAGCGTGTCCCCGTACGGGGCGATCACCAGTCCGTCGGGGTCGAGGCCGTCGAGCTTGGCCGGGATCGTCGGGTCGGAACCCGGCAGGGTGAATCCGATGCAGATCCGGACGGTGCCGTCGGGCGACGGCTGTTGATCTTGGTCGGTGACGGTGCGCACCTCGAGGGTGGCCCCGGAGGCGCGGTTGATCACCCGTACGAGTTCGTCGGCGGCGGCGGGCAACTGGGGGTCCGGGTCGGCCGGGAGCAGGATCACCGAGGTGGCCTGACCCCGGGAGACCAAGGTGGCGTTGCGGGCGGCGTGGGCGGACACCGGCCCGGTGAGGGAGACGGTGGCGGCGCCGAGGGCGGCACCACCGCCGAGCTGGAAGAGGCTACGTCGGGGCAGGCTGGGAATGGCGTTCATGCGTGGCTCCTGTGACACGGGATGGTGGGCTCAGCCAAGCAGACGAGCCGATTCCGGACAATACCCGTCGTCGTGGTGTGTCATCCGGCGAGACGTCGCCTTGCCGTGGTGTCCGGAGGCCGCTCGGCCACGGCGTTTCGGGACGCGCTCCGCCGCTACAGGATGTGCTTCGCGACCGCGGCGACGTGGGGCAGGGAGTTCCACAGGGCGTGGTGGGCGTCGGGCACCAGATGGGTGGCGATGGTGTGACCGTCCTTGCGCAGGTCCCTTGCCAGTTCGGCCACCCGGTCGGGCGGAGAGAGCGAACTCGCGCCGCCCGAGATCAGCTCGATCGGCACCTCGCGGGGCAATGTGGACAGGGTGGCCGGTAGTCCGCCGCGACTGATCGCCCACACCATGTGGCCGAGTCCGATCCACGGCACGGTCCGAGGCGGGGTCGGGGCGACCGCCCAGTCGATCCCCTTGCTCTGCGCGGCGTAGCGGCCGCTGTGGCGAGCGTCGGACACATTGCGCCACCCGAGCTCGGCCAGGTTCTGCCGCTGCAGGGCCACGGGTTCGACCAGGGTGAGGCCCCGCAACTCGGCCGACCGGTCGGCCAGCTCGACGGCCAACGCGCTGCCCGACGACGCCCCCAGCGAGTAGCCGAGGACGCTGGGTCGCTGTTCGCACGACCTGGGGTGGGCGCCGCACAGGGCGTCGGCCTGCAGTCGTGCCAGCCAAGCGAACCCGCCGGTCGACAACTGCTCGCGGACCCGCCTCGGCAAGGCGGCCTGCCCCATCGACCAGCCGGGGGTGTCGAGTGCCACGACCGGACGGCCCAGCAGGTCGGCCAACATCTGGAACCGTTGCACCTCGAAGCGGTCGAGCGTGGCCAGGATGCCGAGCGTGACCACCAGCGGTGAGCTGTCGGTCACCGCGACCGGGGTGGCCGTGGTCGTCTGGAGCCAGATTCCGTCGACGGACACGCTGGTCTGCACCACCCGGGCCGTGGGGGCCGGTGGGCATTCCGCGAGCTCGGCTGGTGACTCCGTCATCGATGCGTCCTCAGGGTCCAGAGTGCGGCCGCGGCTGCGGTCCCATCCCACGCTACCCAGCTGCTGGGAGTGGACCCGGACTGCACGCCCCGAAGATGTGCAATGATCTGCGTATGGACGCAGACAAGCAGATGTGTGGTCTGGACCAGAGCAGTGAGTTCGTGGAGCTGGCCGTCGAGGTCTTCGGTCTGCTCGCCGATGCGACCCGGGTCCGGATCATCCTGGCGTTGCGCGAGAACGACGAACTGTCGGTGAACCACTTGGCCGACATCGTCGCCAAGTCGCCGGCAGCGGTGTCGCAGCACCTGGCGAAGCTGCGGATGGCGCGGATCGTGTCCACCCGACAGGACGGCCAGCGGGTGTTCTACCGGCTGACGAACGAGCACGCCTCGCAGTTGGTGTCCGACGCGATCTTCCAGGCCGAGCACGCCGTCGCCGACGATCGGCTCCCACATCACCACGCGGAACGGGCATGACCCAGCGCGGCCACGGCCATCACCACGTGCACGGCCATGACCACGACCATGACCACGTGCACGGCCATGACCACGGGCACTCCCACCCGACGGGGTTCGCGGGACTCCTGCACGGGATCTTCGTCCCGCACTCCCACGATCCCGCCGATGCCATCGACGACGCGATGGCGGCGCACTCGGAGGGAATTCGTGCCCTGAAGTTCAGTCTGGTGCTGATGCTGGCCACGACGCTGGTGCAGGCGGTGATCGTGGCGTTCTCCGGGTCGGTCGCCCTGCTGGCCGACACGGTTCACAACCTCTCCGATGCGCTGACCGCAGTCCCGTTGTGGATCGCATTCGTGCTGTCCCGCCGGGTCGCGACGCGGCGCTACACCTACGGGTTCAACCGGGCCGAGGACCTGGCCGGCCTGTTCATCGTCTCGATGATCGCCCTGTCCGCGATCGTTGCGGCCCACCAGGCGATCGATCGCATGATCAACCCGAGGCCGCTGGAGAACGTCGGCTGGGTGATCGCCGCGGGCGTGGTCGGCTTCCTCGGCAACGAGGTCGTGGCCGTGTACCGGATCCGGGTGGGCAGGCGGATCGGCTCCGCCGCGCTGGTCGCCGACGGGGTGCATGCCCGGACCGACGGGTTCACCTCGCTGGCGGTCGTCATCGGCGGGATCGGTGTGCTGCTGGGCTTCCCGCTGGCGGATCCGATCGTCGGACTGGTGATCTCGGCGATGATCGCGGTGCTCCTGGTCGGTACCGTCCGCTCGGTCGGACGTCGCCTCATGGACGGGATCGAACCCGAGTTGCTCGACCGCGCCGAGCACGCCCTGACCCATCTCAGCGACATCGAATCGGTCGAGCGGGTGCGGCTGCGCTGGGTCGGCCATCGCCTCCACGGTGACGCCGTCGTCCGTACGACGGCGACCAGCCTGGCAACCGCCGAGCGCCTGGCGCAGGACGCCGAGGCCTCGGTCAAGCGGCATCTGCCGAACGTGGACGAGATGGCCGTCAGGGTCACCGCCGCGAAGCGGTGATCCCGAGGTCCACCTCGCTGCTGCCGCGGGTCACCGCCAGCCGAGCTCGGGGGCGACGTGGGTCAGGATCGACTCCAGCACGTGGGCGTTGTAGTCCACCCCGAGCTGGTTGGGCACGGTCAACAACACGGTGTCGGCCGCGGCGATCGCCTCGTCGGCCCGCAACTGCTCCACGAGTTCGTCGGGCTCGGCGGCGTACGACCGGCCGAAGATGGCCCGGTAGTCGTCGAGCTGGCCGATCTGGTCGCGATCGGACCGGGCCCCGCCGAAGTAGGCGTGGTCCAGGTCGTTGGTCAGCGCGAAGATGGAGCGACTCACCGACACCCGCGGTTCCCGCTCCCAGCCGGCCTCCCGCCATGCCGTACGGAACAACTCGATCTGCTCGGCCTGCTGGACGTGGAACGGCTTGCCGCTCTCGTCCTCCTTGAGCGTGGAGCTCATCAGGTTCATGCCGAGCTCTGCGGCCCAGACGGCCGTGCCGTTGGAGCCGGCACCCCACCAGATGCGGTCACGAAGGCCCTCGGAGTACGGCTCCAGGCGCAAGAGGCCCGGCGGGTTCGGGAACATCGGTCGAGGATTCGGTTCGGCGAATCCCTTGCCCTGCAGGAGTTCCAGCAGCACCGTGGTCTGGCGTCGGGCCATGTCGGCGTCCGATTCACCTTCGCCGGGGGCCATCCCGAAGTGCCGCCAACCGTCGATCACCTGCTCGGGGGAGCCCCGTGAGATGCCGAGCTGGAGTCGGCCACCCGCGATCAGGTCCGCGGCCCCGGCATGTTCGGCCATCGCGTACGGATTCTCGTACCGCATGTCGATCACGCCGGTGCCGATCTCGATCGTGCTGGTGCGTGACCCGATGGCCGCCAGCAGCGGGTACGGGGTCCCGAGCTGGCGAGCGAAGTGGTGCACCCGGAAGTAGGCGCCGTCGGCACCCAACTCCTCGGCTGCCACGGCAAGGTCGATCGACTGCTGCAGGACGTCTGCCGCGGTGCGGGCCTGGGACCCGGGGACGTCGGACCAGTGGCCGAAGGACAGGAACCCGATCTTCTTCATGGTTGACGCAACAACCCGGGGTCGTCACACATTCCCGGACCGGGCCGACGATCCGCCGTGCGTGACCAGCGGGCGGCTGATCAGGATCATCCCGGCGTGATCGATGCTGCCTGCCCGACGTGGCCGCCCCCGTGAGCCGTCGAACAGGTGATCGGCGGCCTTGACACCGAGTTCGTCCCAGCGCGGTCGTACCGACGAGGCGAGCAGTTGTTCGGCCTCGGCGAGGCCTTCGAAGCCAACCAGGGTTGGCCATTGCGACTGCGGTACGCCGGCGCGCTGCCAGGCCCGGACGAGCGAGAGCAGCACCAGGTCGTCGGCCCCGACGCAGGCCGACTGCTCCAACACCGCATCGGCCGCCGTCGCCGCGATGTGCTCCGAGGCCGCGTGATGATCATGGATTCGCTCCGACGGTTGGAAGCATCGTGGCGTCACCCGGGGCAGGTGTCGGCGCAGGGCCTGCCGCCAGCCGGCTGCCCGCTGTGCCGACCACGGGAACGGGTCGTCGGGACCGTCGTCGGCGTGGATCCCCAGGAACGCCACGTCGCGGTGCCCGTCGCGCAGCAGTTCGGTGGTGGCCAGGGTCCCGCCGGTGACGTTGTCGATCTCGACGTGGGTGACCCGCGAGCCGCGGAGCTCGCGCGGGGGTGCGGACCCGGCCAGGTAACTGACGACGGGCACCGATTCGGCCACGGCGTCGGCCACCTCACCGACCCGACCACCGGTGAAGACGAACACCCCCAGCACCGACCCGGGGATGGACGAGCGCAGGTCCTCGTCCAGGAAGGCGTCGTTGCCGAGCACCAGCGAGCGGCCGCCGTGCGTGCTGATGCGTTCCTCGAAGGAGTGGATGGTCGGGCTGGTCGCGACGAAGCGGCCCACGTGGCTCGGATCCACCAGCGCCACGTAGCACCCGGACCGCGTCGACTCGGTGTGGCCGACGAACACCCCGACCGACGGCACCGACACCAGGACGCCGTCGTCGAACAGCGGACGCAATGCCTTGCGGACCGTCGGCCGGGACACCCCGTACCGTCGGGCCAGCACTCCCACCGACGTGATCGGGTCGCCGGGGCGGAGCTCCCCGCGAGCGATGGCGGCGCTCAACTCCACGACCAGGCTCTGCTTGGCCTCGTCGGCCTGGCGTTTGGTCGTCATCGACGCCACCTCCAAGTCGAAGTTCACACCGGTCGAAAGTTTCCGGAAAGCTCATGGGCGCCCACACCAGAACACCAACACCGGAAACTGTCAACAGGTGCCCTGCCCACGAGCCGTACGACGGCATGGTGACACCGACAACTAGGCTGGACCGTTGGAGGCGTGATGACCGAGAACCGAACCGATTTCCGTGACCGTGCCGTACGGGCGCGTGCGGCCTCGCACGGGCTGGCGACCGCGACGCGGGGGGTGAAGGACGGCGCCCTGCACGCGATGGCCGATGCGTTGGCGGCGGCCGAGGCGCCGGTGCTCGCCGCCAACGAACGCGACGTCGCCCGGGCGGGCGAGAACGGCACCAGCGAGGCGATCATCGACCGACTGCGGCTGACGCCGGACCGGATCGCCGGCATGGTGGACGGGCTGCGGCAGCTGGCCGGACTGCCCGACCCGGTGGGTGATGTCGTACGCGGCTGGACCAACCCGAACGGGGTGCAGGTCCGGCAGGTCCGGGCGCCGTTCGGGGTCGTCGGCATCATCTACGAGGCCCGTCCCAACGTGACCGCCGACGCCGCCGGCATCTGCCTCAAGTCGGGCAACGCGGTGCTGCTGCGCGGCTCGTCGTCGGCCGCCGACTCCAACGCCGCCGTCGTGGCGGCACTCCGGGCCGGCCTGGCCGACACCCCGATCGCGCCCGACGCCGTACAACTGGTGCCCGGTCCGCGGGAGGTCACCACCGAGCTGATGCAGGCCCGCGGGCTGGTCGACGTGCTGATCCCGCGCGGCGGGGCGGGCCTGATCGAGGCCGTCGTCACCGGATCGCAGGTGCCGGTGATCGAGACGGGCACCGGCAACTGCCACCTGTACGTCGACGCGACCGCCGACCACGCGATGGCGCTGGAGATCCTGCAGAACGCGAAGGTGCAGCGCTGCTCGGTGTGCAACGCGGTCGAGACGCTGCTGGTCCACGCCGACGCGGCTGAGGCGTTCCTGCCGAAGGCGTACGCGATGCTCGCCGGCGAGGGCGTCACCAGCCACGCCGACGAGCGGGCGATCACGTACGGCCCGGGCGACGACACGGTGGTGCCGGCGACACCGGAGGACTGGGACACCGAGTACCTGTCACTGGATCTGTCGGTGGGGGTGGTCGACGACCTCGACACCGCCCTCGACCACATCCGGCGCCACAGTTCGGGGCACAGCGAGACCATCGTGACCGGTTCGCTGGCCAGTGCCGACCGGTTCGCCGCTGAGGTCGACGCAGCGGCGGTGCTGGTCAACGCATCCAGCCGCTTCGTCGACGGGGGAGAGTTCGGGTTCGGGGCCGAGATCGGCATCTCGACCCAGAAGCTGCACGCCCGAGGTCCGATGGGGCTGCCCGAGATGACCACGACGAAATACCTCGTCACCGGCAACGGTCAGATCCGGTAGGGTGACCGGCATGTCGTTCCCGATCCTCGCGCTGGAGACCGCCGCTGAGCTGCCGATCCCGCTCATCGGATACTTCCTGATCCCGTTCGGCATTCTCGTCGCGTGCCTGGCGGCCGTCCTGCTCTTCGGCAAGGGTCGCCCGCACAGCTGATCGCATGACGACACCCGCTGGACTGGCACGACGCGAGAACGGTCACCCGACCCGGCGCTACCGCCTCGGGGTGATGGGTGGCACCTTCGATCCGATCCACCACGGCCACCTCGTCGCGGCCAGCGAGGTCGCCGGGGCGTTCGAGCTGGACGAGGTGGTCTTCGTGCCGACCGGGCAACCGTGGCAGAAGGCCGATCGTGAGGTGTCGGCGGCCGAGGACCGTTACCTGATGACGGTCATCGCGACCGCCTCCAACCCGCGGTTCACCACCAGCCGGGTCGACATCGACCGGGACGGGCCCACGTACACCGTCGACACGCTGCACGACCTGCGCGCCGAACGGGGCGACGACGTCGACTTCTTCTTCATCACCGGCGCCGATGCCTTGGCGCAGATCCTGACCTGGCGGGGCGTCGAGGAGGTCTTCGAGCTGGCCCACTTCGTCGGCGTGACCCGGCCGGGCAGCGAGCTCGACCCGTCCTCGATCGAGCACCTCCCGAAGGATCGGATCACCTTGATGGAGGTGCCGGCCCTGGCGATCTCGTCGACCGACTGTCGGCAACGGAGCCAGGCCCAGGACCCCATCTGGTACCTCGTGCCGGACGGCATCGTCCAGTACATCGCCAAGCGCGGCCTCTACGACGCGTAGGCCGGAAGGACACACCCATGGCAGCAACCCCGCGAGCCCTCGAACTCACCCGTGCCGCCGCCGCGGCCGGCGTCGAGAAGCTCGCCACCGACCCGATCGCCTACGACGTCTCCGAGCAGTTGGCGATCACCGACGTCTTCCTCGTGCTGACGGCCGCGAACGAACGCCAGGTCGAGGCGGTCGTCGACGGCGTCGAGGAGGCGCTGCGTGCGTTGGACGCCAAACCAGCCAGGCGAGAAGGGGCCCGCGAGCAGCGGTGGGTGCTGCTGGACTACCTCGACGTGGTGGTGCACGTGCAGCATGCCGAGGAGCGCACCTTGTACGCCCTGGAACGGATCTGGGGCGACTGCCCACGCATTGATCTTGGGGTGGACGAGCGCCGATGAGTGATCACTCGACCACGGCCGGCACCGACCCGCGGCCGGACAGCCGTACGGGAGCGACCCGCTTCATCCTGCTGCGACACGGCCGGACGGCATGGAACGCGGCCGGCCGCTTCCAGGGGCAGGCCGACATCCCCTTGGACGACGTGGGCGAGCAGCAGGCGCAGGCGGCGGCCGACGTGTTGGTCGACGAGCGGATCGACACCATCTGGGCCTCCGACCTGGTGCGGGCCCACGCGACCGCGCTGGCGGTCGGCGAGCGGCACGGCCTCCCCGTCCGGACCGACCGGCAGCTGCGTGAGATCCACGTCGGCAGCTGGGAGGGGATGACCTCGGCCGAGGTCGCCGAGTTGGATCCGTCGTACGGTGAGCGGTACGCCCGCGGTGAGGACGTGCGTCGCTCACCGACGGGGGAGACCTCCGGTGAGGTCGGCACCCGGGTCGCGGCCCGGCTCCGCGAGATCGCCGCCGCGGAGCCGGACGGCTCGACCGTCCTGGTCGGCATCCACGGCCACGCCGCCTACGCCGGATCGGCCGCCCTGTTGGGAATGCCGTACGAGCAGTGGAAGCTGCTGGGACCGCTGTCGAACTGTCACTGGGTCGACCTGCAACGAGGCCCCAGCGGGGCCTGGCGGATCGCCGGCTGGAACGTCGGGCCCACCGGGATGCCGGACGGAGAGCGGCCGGTGCGACCCGGTGAGCGGATACTGTCGGCTCGTGGTTGAGTCGGGGACATCGCTGATCGTGGAGTTGCTGGCCGCCCTGTTGACGGTGGTGGCGCTGGGGATCCCGCTGTCGCTGCCGGTGGCCGTCGGCGTGCTGGTGACCCCGAGGCAGCAGCGTCGTACGGCCGGTCCGGTGATCGGCGGCGCCTTTCTGGTCGGACTCCTGCTCGCCGTGGTCGTGGGTCTGGTCGGCCTGGCCCGCTTGCCGACCGCCGTCGAGGTCGGCTCCGCGCTGGCGCTGGTCGGGGGACTGGTGTGCACCGGTATCGCCGCGGTGCTGGTGCTGACCCGCCGCGCCGACCCCGGCCCCGCCGGCCCGTCCGGGGGTGCGGTGCTGGGTGTCGTCGGCGCGGCGTTGATCGGCTTGGCCGAGCCGCTCCAGACCCTGCCGGCCATGTTCGGTCTGACCCGCTCAGCGGTGGTGGTGTTCGTCGCCGTCGTGTGCGAGGTCGTGGTGATCCTGGGCCTGGCCGGGCTGCTCGTCATGATCAGCCGCCGCTTCCCCGGGGTCCGGATCGGAGCGGCCGTCGGTGCGCTGGCTGCGGGCCTGCTGACGGTGCCGGGTGTGCTGTCGCTGGGGCTGCACGACGTGCTCGGCGTACACCTGCCCGGGGTGCCGATCCTGCTGGTGCTGGTGGGTGCGGTGGTCGCCTTCGTCGGCGGGACCCTGGTCGGTGCCCGACGTTCCCGCTCACCGGTGGCGCCCGCGCCGTGAGTGATGCCGGCGGCCTGAGCTCGTGCGGAGGCCGGAGGCATTCCAGTAGGATCGGGGCCTACCGGGTGGACCGTACGCCCGGAAGTGTCGAGTGCGTCCCCCCGCCGCCACAGGAGAATCATGTCGCCCCGCAAGGTCCTCGTTGCCGACGACGATGACGACATCCGTCAGCTGGTGTCGTTCAAACTGACCCAGGCCGGCTACGAGGTAACCGAGGTCCCCGACGGTTCGGCTGCGGTGGACAGCCTCGCCGCGGACACGTTCGGGCTGGCGGTGCTGGACGTGATGATGCCGGGGATGTCCGGGCTGGACGTGCTGCGGCGGATCCGTACCGACGAGTCGCTGGCCGACACCAAGGTGTTGCTGTTGACCGCCCGGTCCTCCGACGTCGACGTGGATGCCGGGTTCTCCACCGGCGCCGACGACTACCTGGTCAAACCCTTCAGCCCGCGTGAGCTGGTGCATCGCGTGGCGGCTCTCGTCGGGCGGCCCTGAACCGTGGTCGTCGTCCCGGCGTGGTTGCTGCAGGCGACGCTGGCCGTGCTGGCCAGTTCGGCCGTCGTGATGGTGCTGGTGATCGTCGTCGCCCGCGTCACCCGTTACGTCCGCCAGCGGCAGATCGCCCGGCTGGTCGCACCGTTGCGGCCCCAGCTGCTGGCCGTCGCCGCCGGGGAGGACGACGACAGCACGGCGCAACGTGACCTGGTCACCGCCCCGGCCCGCTCCCGACGCCCCCTCGACGACGCGATCGTGGGCCTGTTGTCCAAGATCGCCGGTCCGCCGGCTCGAGCGCTCGTCGGCGTCCTGCGGTCGCACGGGGTGACCGACCTGGCCGATGCGCGGCTCCGGTCGCTGTCGTCTGTGCGCCGTGCCCGGGCGGCCTGGACCCTGGGGCTGATGCGAGACGGCACCCGCGCGCCTGCCATCGCAAGACTGTTGGCCGACCGGTCGGTCGAGGTACGGATCACCGCAGCGCGGGCCCTGGGTCTGATCGCCGACCCGGCCCAGGCCGGGGCGGTGCTCGCCTCGGTCTGTCCGGACCAGCGTGGCCGCCGACTGCCGAGCTGGGCGGCGGTCGAGGCCCTGGCTCCGGTCGGCAGCCTGGCGGCCGACGAGCTCACCGAAGCCTTGCGCGACAGCGATCCGGAACCGCGGACGGTGGCCGCCACCGTGATCGGCCACGTCCCGGTGATGGCCGGCGCTCGAGCCGTCCGGGAACGCTTGGCCGTCGAGGACGACCCCGCCGCGCTGGCCGCCCTCGCCACCGCGCTGGGCGAGATCGGCCGGGCGGACGACGTGGCCGTACTGGCCCGGTTGGCGTCCGAGCAGACCGACGACGCCGTACGGGTGGCCGCGATCGAGGCGTTGGGCACCTTGGGCGAGGTCGCCGGCATCGACCACCTGGCGGCGTGGCTCGCTGACTCCCGAGTCGTGGTCGCCGAGGCCGCAGGTCTCGCGATGGCGCGGCTCGGCCCGGCCGGCACCGCCCGACTGAGGGCGCTCCGCTCAGCCGGACCGGCGGGAACTGATCACGGTGGGGCTGATCATGATGCCCGCGTCGGCCGGGTGGTGTCGTACGCGCTGACGATGGGCATGCTGCGCACTGGTGGGGAGGCCGTCAGTGGATGAGGCGACCGAGGCGGTCCGATTCGGGTTGGACTCGATCTTCGCCGTGATCGCGATTCCCGTGCTGGTGTACTTCTTGTTGATCAACTCGTCGTACCTGGTGCTGGTGCTCACCGCGACCACCCAGTTCTGGCGCCAGACCCGGCGGGTCGCGTTCGCCGGGCGGCACGAACTCATCGGGGCCGCCGTGCCGCCGGGGGTCAGCGTGGTGACGCCGATGTTCAACGAGGCGGCCGGGATCCGCACCTCGGTCGAGTCGATGCTCGCCCTGCACTACCCGAGCCACGAGGTGATCGTGGTCGACGACGGCAGCTCCGACGACGGCTTCGCCGTCCTGCAGCAGGCGTTCGACCTGGTGCCGGTGGACCGGCAGATGCCGACCGGGGTGCCGGTCCGGGAGCCGGCCACGTCGATCCACGTCCCCCGCAACGGCCGGACCCGGTTGACGGTGGTGCGCAAGGCCAACTCGGGACGCTCCGACTCGATCAACGTCGGCATCAACCTGGCCCGGGAAGACCTGGTGGTGTTCGTCGACTCCGACTCGATCCTCGACCCGGACGCCCTGCTGTCGGTCGCCAAACCGTTCGCCGACGACCCCGACCGCATGGTCGCCGCCGGCGGCGTGATCCGGGCGGTCAACGGCTCCCGGGTCCGCAACGGACGCGTGGTCGACATCCGCCTGTCCAAGAAGCTGTTGCCGAGGATTCAGGTCGTGGAGTACCTGCGCGCCTTCCACCTCGGCCGGGCCGGGTGGGCGGCGATGAACGCGCTGATCCTGATCAGTGGGGCGTTCGGCGTCTTCCGCCGCGACGTGCTCGTCGAGGTGGGTGGCCTGGACCCGGACAGCATCGGCGAGGACTTCGAGTTGGTGATGCGGGTCCACCGCCGGATGCGACGCGAGCGTCGCCCCTACCGGATCACCTTCCTGACCGAGCCGATCTGCTGGACCGAGGTGCCGAGCACGCTGAAGGTGCTGCGCAGGCAGCGATCCCGCTGGCACCGGGGACTGTGGGAGACGCTGTGGGCCTACCGCGGCATGCTGTTCAACCCGCGGTACGGGCGGGTCGGGTTCGTCGCCCTGCCGTTCTACTGGGTGTTCGAGCTGATCGCACCCCTGCTGGAACTGGCCGGGCTGCTGTTGGTGGTGCTGGGGTTGGCGTTCGGGGTGGTCGAGCCCGGCTACTTCGCGCTGTTCATGCTGGTCGCGTACGGCTATGCCGCCCTGGTCACGTTGGCCGCGATGACGGTGGAGGAGTTGACATTCCACAAGTACGGCCGGTGGCGCGACCTGGTGGGAACGATCACCGCGGCCGTCGTGGAGAACCTCGGCTACCGCCAACTCACGGCCGTCTGGCGCATGCAGGGCTGGATCGCCAGCCTCGCCCGACGCAAGCAGGAGTGGGGGACGATGACCCGTACCGGATTTGACCTGGACGAAGGATCCGGTCAGCCTGGCGGCACGTCATGAGCGAGTCGGCACAGCGCAGCGAGCCCCTGGTTGAGGTGGCGCACACCCCGATCACGTCGCCGAAGGCGCCGACCGGTCGCCAGATGACCGCCGGGGAGCTGCTGCTGGTGATGTTGATCATCGTGTGTGCCTCGGTCGCGGCTGTCGCGGGTACCTCACTGCTGAGCCTTCGCACGATCGAGGCGGAGGAGCACGCCTACCACGAACAGATCGTGCCGGTCACCCGGTCCGTCCAGGCCATCCGGGCCGGGATGCTGGATGCGCAGACCAACTATCGAGGTCACCTGCTCGGCGGGAGTCCGGAGATGCTGGCGAGATTCCAGGATCGGCGGCAGGTGCTGGCCGGCCAGCTGGAGCAGTTGCGGGTCCGGGCCGAGGACGTGGAGTCCCTCGACCCCGCGGAGGTGGACGCCCTGGGGGTAGCGCTCGACACCTGGTACGGCGACGCGGCCCGGCAGCTCGAGCGACGTGCCCGTGGCGAGCAGGTGTCGCTGGCCGAGTCAGCCGAATCGTTCGCGGCGGCGAGTCGGCAGCTCACCCAGTTCGAGGAGCAGGTGCGAGACGCCGGCGACCGCCGGCTGGCGGAGACCCGGTCGGCGATCGCCACGGCGTGGACGACCGGGATCGTCGCGACCGTGCTCGCCGTGCTGATCACCGTGCTGGTGGCCGCCGCCGTCCAGCGCCGACTGGTCCAGCCGCTGGGCTATCTGCGGCACGTGGTGGTGAGTCATCAGGCGGGTGTCCGGCGGGACTGGCCGATGCCCCGCGGTGGGGTCAGGGAGGTGACCGACCTTGCCCTCACGCTGTTCGCGTACGGCGATGTCGAACAGGCCGTGGAGGAGCAACGGGTGCGCAGCATCGAGCTGTACGCGTTGACCGCGCGGACGGCACCGGTGCTGGCCAACGCCGACGGGGACGACGAGCGGTGGGCGAGCGCGTGCCGGATGCTGGGCGAAGGGTTGGCGGTGTCGCGGGTGGCGGTGCTGCGGCTGCAGGGGGAGACGATCACGGTCCTGGGCATGTGGCGCGACCCGGCTGCTCCGCTGCGCGAGACCGGGATCGAGGAGGTGCCGCCGGCCGAGGCGTGTGACCTGTTGGGCCCGGACTCGGCCACGTGGGTGGCCCGCGTACCGGACCAGTTCGACCAGTTCCCGTCTGCCCTGGCCCGCGCGGCCCGGGCCGGTGGGGCACAGTCGGCCGTCGTGGTGCCACTGGCGATGCCGCACGACGAGTGGTGTGTGCTGACCGTGGGCTCGGCCACCCAGCGCGACTGGTCCGTCGACGAGGTGGAGTCGATGGAACGCGTCGGCAACCAGGCGAGCCGGGCGTTGACCCTGGACGGCTACCTGCGCAGCCGAGCCGAGCTTGATCAACAGAAGACCGACTTCCTCTCGACAACGAACCACGAACTGCGGACACCGCTCACCTCCATCGCCGGCTACCTGGAGATGATCAGCGACGGCGACTACGGGCCGGTGCCCGATCGGGCGGTCGCCGCGCTCGGGGTGGTGGAGCGCAACGTCGCACGACTGCGCACCCTGATCGAGGACCTGCTGTTCATCAACCGATACGACTCCGGCCGCACGCTGGGCAGCCGGGCGCTGTTCGATCTTGCCGCCGTGGTGGGATCACTGGCGGATCTGTTCGCGCCAGCTGCCGACGCTGCTGCGGTGACCCTGACCATCGACAACGGTGACGAGTCGATCATGGTCGACGGTGATCAGGAGCAGGTGGAGCGCTCCTTGGTCAACGTGGTCAGCAATGCGATCAAGTTCACCCCGCACGGGGGCCGGGTCCTGCTGTCGGTACGGGCCCTCCCCGACGAGGGAGTGGTGCGGGTGACGTGTCGAGACACCGGGATGGGGATCCCCGCCGACGACGTGCCCAAGCTGTTCGAACGGTTCGTCCGGGCGTCGAACGCCCAGAGCGAGCAGGTCAGCGGCACCGGGCTCGGACTGGTGATCGTGAAATCGGTGATCGAGGCCCACGGCGGATCGGTCGGTCTCGAGTCGGTCATGGGCGAGGGTACGGTGGTCACCTTGGAGTTGCCGCTGGCCGGGATGACCGACCCGGCGGCAGGCGATTTCACATCGGCAGAGGGTTCGGGCTAAACTCTCCGGGTTGCCGAAAGCCCTGTGGGGCCCGGCGACGCCCACGGGCAGCAGTCCGTACGGGGCTATGGCGCAGTTGGTAGCGCGCTTCCATGGCATGGAAGAGGTCAGGGGTTCGAATCCCCTTAGCTCCACCCAGTCGCTCTTTGTCAAGTGCATCTGACGCTCGAGAGCGCCTTCGTGATCGCCGAGTCGTCGGCCCGGTTGCGCCTGAGGCGGTCGATCTTGTGCACGAAGACGAGGACCACCGGAGGCTCCAGGGATGTACTTCAGCATCCCTGAAGCTCGGATCGCTCGATCGATGTGCCGGAGCGGCCGCGCTCGACGGACTTCCGACGACGAGCGACCCCATTCCAGCGCGCGTCACCGGTTCGACTCCCGCTGCACAGGGATCGACAACCCCCTCGGGCTAAGAACCCCGTCATGTCTGATCGAGGTGGAGACGCGGACATAGGGCACGGCCCGAAGCGGGAACAACGGACTCTCTGTGGTTGTAACAGTCACGGACCAACGCTTCGGGGCCCAGCCGCGCGCTATGTGCGAGGTGGCGGGGTGTCACCGTGGCTGAACACGGGATCCAGGTAGGAGGCCAACAGCGCCATCTGCTGGTCGAGGTCTGCTTCACAGACCGCCTCCAGCCGTTCCTTGCGACGCCAGGCAGCCCACTTGGCCTGACCGATCCGTCCGTAGCCGACCACAAGCGGTGCGATGGGCTCGAGGGTGACGCCGCGGTAGCCGGCCACGGCTCGCGCGGAACGGAGCAGCCCGTCAGCATCGATGCCTTGCCGGGCGAGCTGGACGATGTCGACGTAGTCGCGCCACCGAGTGCTCGTGATCCCTCGCTCCAGGATGGTGACGCCCTTCTCGGCGATGGTGGTCTCAGGCGCGTAGCCGAGCAGTGCGATCGGTTCGCCCAGGACGCGGTCGATGTGCACTTGGCGGGGAGCGGGCACGATCGGATCTCCGGTGGAGACATCGCATGCGGCGGCGCCCGCCCACGGTCCGATCGACACGCCGACTCGCACCCGGAATCCGGGGTAGTCGGTGTTCTCGCGGATCTCCTGCACGTTGATTGAGTCGAGATCGAAGACCACCCCGTCCCCGGTCCTGACGGTGGCGATGTCGTGAACGACCGCGATGAGGTGATCGGCAGTGACGTCCGCCCCGATGGCGTTCACATCGGCGTCCCTCGTTGGCCGCCGTACGCCGTAGGCGGCCAGCAGGATCCCGCCCTTGAGCACGAACTTATCGGCATGGGCGGTGCGAGTGAGCCGATCCAGGAACGACTCCAGCGTGTGCCGGATCAGGTACTCCTGCGTAGGCGAACCCGTCCCCGCCTTCGTGCCTGCGGAGCGTGCCGCGGACTGGAGACGGCGGAACACCTCATCTCCCGTGGTCATGCCAACGCCTCCAATGCGCGCAGGACCGGAGTCTTCGCCCGGGGAAGCCGAGAGGCGATCTTCATCAGCCGAGCAGGCTTGCCGCCGCGGCGCAGCCATTCCTTCAACGACTCCCGCGCCAGCTCGTACCCGACCTCGCCACGCAGCCGGAACGCGTCCGCGATCGACCGCTCGGGCGAGTAGATCTTGATTGCCTGATCCGTGCCCGGAATCGGGATCTCGTCTCTTCCGATATCGAATGTGGCCGGGTCGAACTGATGCCACGCGATCGCACCCGTGCTCGCCGGCGTGCGCGATCCGCGCGGGATCGCGACATGCAACGCTGCGGGGATCGCATCGGTCAGATCATGGTGAGCGAGCGCCGACGCCAAGCAGATCGTCGCCTGCGGGCGACGGGTGGCGGCCTCGATCCAGTCCCAGTCGGCCGCGGGAGCATCTGCGGGCAGGTAGATCCCCCGCGCGATCCGCTCCAGCCGCCCCTCGCGCGCCGCACGGTACAGCCCACTGCGCGACAGGCCAGCCCGTTCAGCCGTGCCTGGTCTCAACGTCGACATTGCTGTCACCTCCCCAGCGGGACGAAGCGTATACACGTAAGTATAGCTGATGACGAATCGTTCCAACTTGGATATCGAGATGAGAGTGCGGACAGGTGGCTCCGACATCGAGCGCGCCGTGATGGGCACGACGGGGCGGCCCGCTGTGAACCGCTGGATGACGGCGCAACCCTCAAGCCGCCATGGCTGGATAGACTGCCCGCGCCCATCAGGCGATCGAGGAGGATGTCGGTGCAGCAGTGTGACCCCGGGACACGTCCGGAGCTGTGGCAAGGAGCGGTGTGTTGGACCCGGGTCGGTGATCTGTGGCAGCCGTGGCGACTGCTGCCCGAGGAGGAGCCGTTCGCGTACGCGCCCACCCTGTACAGCCATGCCCGATCGGCCGCGGGGGTGCGCTTCGTGGCCGACGTCGAGGCCGACCGGGTGGAAGTCGACCTGGAGGGTCGCGACCAGGATCCCAAGCCGGTCGACATCGTGGTCGACGGTGAGCTGCTGCTCCGGCAGGAGGTCTCCGGCCGAACGAGCGTCGCCGCCGACCTGCCGTCGGGGGTGCACCGGCTCGAGGTGTGGTTGCCACATGTCGGCGAGGTCAGGTTGGCCAGTCTGTCGGTGCACCACGACACGTCGATCGAGCCGGTGCCGGCTCGGACCCGATGGGTCACGTACGGCAGCTCGATCACGCACTGCGGTGCCAGCCCCGGACCGTCGGAGACGTGGCCCGCGCTGGTGGCACGAGCCCTCGACTGGGACCTGACCTGTCTCGGATTCGGTGGCCAGTGTCACCTCGACCCGGCCGCCGAACGGACGATCGCAGCGCTCGAGGTCGATGTCGTGTCGATGTGCCTGGGCATCAACATCTACGGCAGCTCGTCGTTCAACGAACGCTCGCTGCCGGGCCGGCTTGCCGGCTTCGTCCGCTCGGCTCGGGCGGCCCACCCGGAGGTGCCGCTGGTGTTGATCTCGCCGATCCTGTCGCCCGACCGGGAAGAGGCCGTGAACCAGGCGGGACTCACTCTGGGCGAGATCAGGGGGATGGTCACCACGGTGGCCGCCGACCTGCAGGGGGCAGGGGACACCGGGCTCGAGTTGATCAATGGACTCGACGTCTTCGGCCCCGGGGACGTCGCGATGTTGCCCGATGGGCTGCACCCCGATGGCCCCGGCTACCGAGTGATGGCCGAGCGATTGACGCCGAGGCTGATGGCGGCAGCCAGCCGTTGATCAGCTGCACATCATGATCAACTGCTGACCTCCGAGTTCGCGCTCTCGCCGGCCTCGGCCGTACGTCGGAGGAAGCGTGCGACGGTGGCCAGCTCGGCGTCGGTGAACTCGGCACAGACTCCGTCCATCGCCTCGTTCATGGGTGCCAACCGCTGGTACAGCTCACCATTGCGGTCCGGCAGCGCGCGAACATGCACCGCCCGTCGGTCGGCACCGGCCGGGTCACGTTCCCGGATGATCCAGCCTGCGCGTTCCAGCCGGTCGAGGATGCCGGTCAGCGTGGCCGGATGCAGGCCGACCCTGACCGCGAGGGAACGTGGTGTCAGCGGCCCGTGCCGCCCGATCACGTCCAGGCAGTCGAGATCGATCTCCCGCAGCGCCAGGTGGGAGCTGACGTTGCGGTTGAGCAGCGCGAGCTGGGTGCGAACGTCACGCAACGTGGCCTTGATCTCGACGATCAACGATCGCTTGGTCTTGCCCACCACCAGCTCCTATCGTATGGTTTCCATATCATCTGTAAAACGTATGATAGCGGGGCCTACCCCTCGGCAGGCTCGGGGAGCATGACCAAACGCCGTCGAGCTTGTCGAGACGTCCGTCGAGCACCCCCAGCGAACGGAGGCAGCCATGCACCTCGAACCCGGACACATCGTGGAACATCGCCAACTGGAGACCATCCACGGGGAGGTGGTCTCCCTTCCCGACCCTGACCGGGTCATCCACCTGCAGTTCCGGCGGTTCGCCGGATGTCCCTTGTGCTGTGTGCATCTGCGAGATGTGGCCCGCCGTTACGACGAGATCCGCAGTGCCGGCATCGTGGAGCTGGCCGTCTTCCATTCCGAGGTCGACGCGATGCAGGTGCACCAGGGCGACCTGCCCTTCGCCGTGGTCTCCGATCCCGCACGCGTGCTTTACGACGAGTTCGGCCTCCACACCTCCGCGCGGGCCGTGCTGGATCCACGCGCCTGGACCGGGCCGCTGAATCCGTACGCCTGGCAGGTGGGGCTCCGCGAACGTGCCGAACTCAACCGGTTGGGACGCTTCGGCCGCGGGGAGACCTGGCTGATGCTGCCGGGTGACTTCCTGATCGCACCGGACGGGCGCCTGCTGGCCGCCCACTATGGCGTTCACGCCAATGACCACTGGTCGGTCGACGAGTTGCTCGGGATCGGCGTCGAGGTCGCCTGAGATCACCGGCGGCCACCGAGGGCCCGAGCCGCCACCACGGCGGCCGCTGCCGACCACGCTTGCGGTCGGCAGGTCAACGGGTACGGCGTCGGGCGGCTCCCATCAGGCACCTCGTCGCCGGACCACAGCTCGGGCAGCCGATTGTCGAACAGCACCCCCGCACGGAGCAGTCCCTCGGCGAGGGTCCGAGCATGATCATCCAGCCCGGCGCGGAGCATGCCATCGATGATCATGGCCGTGTCGTGGGGCCACACTGAGCCACAGTGGTAGGACAGCGGGTCATAGCCTCCTGCCTCGGCCGACATCGTCCGGATGCCAAGCCCGGTGAACATGTCGGGCCGCAGCAGCCGGTCAGCGATCTGGCGTTCCTGCTCCGGCTCGAGCAGGCCGGTGCCGAGCAGGTGGCCGATGTTGGAGGTGACGGCATCGACGCGGTTCTTGTCGCCGTCCAGCGCCAGTGCCGGGTATGTCTCTGCTCCGTCGCGCGCCCAGAACGCGTCGGCGAACCGGTCCTTCAGCGCAGCCGCCCACGGTCGCAGCGCTGGGTCCGGCTCGCCCAGTCCGTCGAGCACCTCCGCCGCGGCGATCGCCGCGGCGTGGTGGTAGCCCTGCACCTCGCACAGCGCGATCGCCCCGGTGGCGATCCGGCCGTCGGCGAAGCGGACGGCGTCCGGACTGTCCTTCCACCCCTGGTTGGCCAACCCCGTTCCCAACGGGTCGAGGTATTCCGCGAACCCGTCACCATCGGCATCGGCTCCGATGGGGCCGCTGCCGGTGATCCACGCCAGCGCCGCTCGAAGGGTCGGCAGCAGTTCCTGCAATCGCTCGATCGGCACTGCCGCGGTCCGCCACACTCGATGGAACAGCAACACCCACAGCGATGTGGCGTCGATGGTGCCGTAATAGCGGGCCTTGAGCAGCATGTCGCCGTGCTGGACGTCGGCGCGACGCAGTTCGTGGATGATCTTGCCCGGTGCCTCGGCCGCGTCGGGGTCCACTTCACGTCCCTGCAGCCTGGCCAGGGTTCGCAGCGTGCCGAGTGCCAGCTCATGATCGACGTCGGCCAGGAACAGCGCGGTGATCAGCGAATCGCGACCGAACAGGGTGAGGTACCACGGCGCACCGGCAGCGGCGAATGCGTCGCCGGGCTCCTCCAGCCGTGCCAACCGCAACCCGCGCAGATCGGCCAACGATTGCCGCAGCCAGGTTCGGGCCCAGCGGTCGGCTCCGGGGGGCAGCAACGTGTCGGTCACCACATCCGGTTCCGGTCCCGGCGACGTCGGCGTGGTCATGATCGCGTGGGCATCGGTGATGCCCACGCTCCAACTGATCTCGACGGGCCGGCGCGTGCCGAGTTTCGGTGCCCAGCGCAGTACCAGGAAGTCGCCGTCGATCATGAACGAAGCCTCGGCGGCTGTGATGTGCAGGGTCAGCGGAGGATGCCTGACGGTGGCGCCCCCGTCCCCGGGCTCGGGGCGCCATGGCACCAACGGCGAAGTCGCGCCATGGCGAGGGACGGCGATGTCGGTGAAGTCCGACCCCAGGCGCAGGGTCACGGCCGGTTCGCTGGCCCTCTCGGAGCTCGTCACCAGCTGGATCGTCTCGGTCAGCCGGCCCGGTGAGATCCGCCGTCGGCGCTCCACCCGTACGACAGAGGCCGGCGACTCATCGCCCTGCGGCACCACCCCGGTGAACGTGGCCCCACCCGGTTCGAGCCCGGTGTTGAGGTTCGTCACGGGCGAGCCGTCGACGGACAGCTCGCACGTCGCCAGAACGCGCAGGTCGCCGTGCCACAGCCCTTGCGCAGACGCCGTACCGGCGTCGTGGTGCTGGTCGCCGTCGGCTGCCGACAGTGACACCGTTGGCGCCGCGACGCATGTCACGAGGTCGTGCAGGAACGGGACGCCGTGAGCCATGGCTCCCATTGAACCGCGCCGATGACGAGATGGCCATCAGTCTGCTGGATGCGCTGATCACTCGGCCGGTGGTGGGCGAAGGTCGAGCAGCATCTCGCGTCGGAGTTCGACGTCGGCTGCCGCGCCGTTTTGGCTCAGCAGCTCCAGCATGTCCTGCTGGCGTGGCTGTCCGAATGCCAAGCGGTAGAGCGTGACCTCCTCCTTGAGCTGAGCCAACCGTGGCACGTCGATGCTCATGGCGTAGGGCATCACTACACGACGGATCTTCGCCTCACCCGGGTATACCCACCACGGAGCAAACTCACCGAAGTTGCTCTGCTCATCCAAGGCCAATCGGAACGCGGTCTGCCACGGGTTGGGGTCAGTGCCCGTGAAGATGCCAGTCGCGTGGCGGGCTGCGATGTTGCGTCGGGTCGCGTGCCCGGCGTACCGGTCGATGCGTCCCTCACGCTGCTCGAAGTCCACCGGATTCGCCGGGGTGTTCCAGTGGACAACCGCGTGGCTCCACCGATGGAAGTCGATTCCCTCCTGTCCAACGCTCGTCGACGCGAGAACGAACGGCCAGAACGGGCTGTTGAAAGCCTCGCGAACCTCCGGCATGCGGGCATCGTCCGTCGCGTCGCGCTTATTGCCGTACCGCAGGGCGAAACGGGACGTGAAGGCTATCGGCTGTTCTGGATCGAGCGGGTCCAAGGCGGTGTACCGAGAGGGGCGCATGCTGGCGGAACCTGCCACCCGCTTGGCGGCGTCGAGCAACAGCTCATCGGTGAGTGCCGGCATTCCCATGTCGCTGTACAGATGGTTGATGTGTTCATCGAGCACCGACTGCAGGTTGCCCCAACCGCAGTACTCCAGAACAGCCTGCCAGTAGTAGGACGTCGAGCCCGCAGTGAGTTGATCAAGCAGCAGCATCGATTCAGGCCGGTTGAACAGGCTGCGCAACCCCTCGGCCAGGGCTGCGGCGGCGTGCCAGTGACCGGCCCGCGTGACCCCCTCATGGCCGGCCACCACCCGACCCAGTGCGCGCCAGGCGATGTTGGCCGGGGAGTGGACCGCGATCCTGGCCAGCATGTCGGCGAGGTCCGGGGGTGGGGGTGGCTGCGCTGCCGACCGCGCGGTGGCACCAGTTCGCGTCTCCAGCGCCCGATGGACATGCGCCCGCACCGCATGCCCCTCGTCGTCGGTCTCACTCGGATTTGTCGAACCCAAGTGCAGCCCAGGGTCGTCCACGTCATCGGGCAGGGAGTCTGGCCGACGCAGCGCAGCCATCCAGTACCAGACCTCGCTTGCGGTGCCTTGCTGTGGTGGGCCCGTAGGGAGCTCCGAGGCCAGTACCTGCCGCACGTGCTCGTACAGCATCGTCGGGTCGACAACACCGCGAGCCCCACGAGCAGCTGCCAGCGGATCGCCGAGCTCTGCCAACCCCGGCATCGGCCAGAACAAAGCCAAGGTGCTCATCGTCTGCGCCTGCTCGTGCTCCACTCGGTAGCGCAGTCGCTGCGCCATCCGTCGCGTGGGCTCGTCGACATCGGCGAAGAGATGGCTCTCGGCCGCATGACTCAGCAAGGCCGCGACCGCCGTTGGGGTGGCTGACCACGACGAGAACACGAGTCGCTTCGTCATCCCATGGGCATACGGCTCGGCGAAGGGCCCGCGCGGGACGAGATAGGGCAGCGAAGGCGGCACCCACAGCAGTTGCCACCAACCGGCGTCGACCGTCGCCTCGGCGAGGGCACGCAGTCGCGCATTACCGTACTCGACAGGGCGCCGGTGAACGATGGCCTCGCGATCGATGCGCTGCGTTGTTCGGAGGAATGGGGCAAGCTCCCGCCGTCGTTGGGGATTGGCGAGTGCGCTCTTCAATCGTTCTCCGATGCGGTAGCTGTCACAGAAGTTGATGAAGTACGGAGCCGACTTCCAGTACTCGACCGTCATCGGCGCTTCCAGCTCATCGGCCAACTTTCGCAACGCCAGGTAGCCGAGGACATCGTCTGGTTCGAGGGGACTCTTGGCCGTTACTTCGGTGAGCCGCTGGCTGGCGCTGTGGTCGGTTCGCTCGTTACGCGACATCACCTTGGTCAGGGCGTCCTGCAACGCCCGGGTGATCTCGGTCGTGGGCCGCCCGGTGGTGGCGGCTCGGCGGTACTGCTCGAAGGTGGTGGCGATGCCCTCCGGGTCGACGTCGTCACTGCCGTTGCTGAGGAAGTCGAGGGTGAGCATGAAGTCGCGATGGTGATCATCCTCGACCTCCTCGGCCAAGCTGTACGGCTTGTACGGTGTCGCCGAGAGCAACAACACCTTTGCCGTGCCCTCGTACTCGTACAACTCGTGGGCCAGCTCGCCGGCGTCAGTCTCACGACTCAAGAGATCACGGAACCGCTGGAACTCGTCCAAGATCACCAGATCGGGCTCCAGCGTCTCCACTCCTGCCCGGGCGAGGGCTGTGCGGAGCGCGCTGACGAGGTCCTGCGCCTCCGAGTCCTGCGCGGGTGACAGGTGTTGACGCCGTCCGATGTCTTCGATCAGGCGGCGGAATCGTGGGATCAGCGTGTGCCCGACCGATCGCAGGAAACTCTTGGTGATGGTCGGATCGGGGCGGTGGTCCAGTTCCTTGGCCAGCCACCTCACCCAAGCGTCGAACGCGGCTACTGAGGCGAGCCTGCCCTGCAGGATGCGTTGGGCTGCCTTGCGCTCCCAGAGGTTCGTCAGGCGCAGCCGATCCTCCAACATGAGGAACAGCAGAGCCCGCTCCTCCGCGGTGCCCAGGTGTGAACCGCGGTTGAACGACGTGCCGGGGGTGAACGAGATCAAGTTCACTGGCTTGCCCGCGTCCACAGCGAGACGATCGAGAGCGCGGGAGTGCTTCGCCAACAGCGTGAGACGGCTGGTCGATTCGTGCATGGAAGCCCCGAGGACATTCAGCCGTTGCAGGTTCTGCCGAGCGATGTCCTGATTGGAGCAGATGTAGACAATGTCGATCCGCTGCACGGCAGGGTCGTCCTGCAGTCGTTCAATGGTGCGTGCGATCACACCACGGGCCACCATGCTCTTGCCCAAGCCGGTTTCGTCGGCGACCAGGAACCGTCTGGATGAGTCTGGGGCGAACAGCTGCCTCGTGGCGTGTTCAGCAGTGTCGCGCTGGAAGGCGCGAAGATTGGCGAGGACCGCTGAGGCATCGAATCTGCTCATGGCCGGACACCTCCGGATCGCTGCCGGCCCCTTGCCTGCTCGATGACACTCCAGAAGTCGAGGAAGTCCTCACCCATCACGGCACGCCCATTGGGCGTTCTGGCCAACTTGCTGACGAGCTGATCGAGGTCGTCCACCGCCGACGGTCGCTCGGCCATCGCTCGCAGCACCATCTCGAGGGCACCTGATCCGGCGCCTCCGAAGGAGCTCCCGCCGCCCACGTCTACGAAGGGTGCTTGGACGGAGCTGTCATCGATACTGAGGAGCAGGGCCAAGAACTGGAAGAACTTCTCGGGGGTATTCACCTGGCGCGCCAGCACTTCGTCGAGTCGACCCTTGGGGTCGTTGACCAGCCGTGCCCTGACCACGGTGCCCAGTGGCTGCGGCAGGTCCGGGCTCTTCACCCGCCACACCACGAAGGGCGTGACGTCTGCTGGTTCCACGTTGCTGAGGGTTGCGACCAGGCACTGCGAGGCGTCGCGTACGTGATGGGCCCGGCCGGCCAAGGTCAACAGCTCCACGGTTGCGGTGAAGCCAGTGGGCAGCGGCGGCTTGCCGTCCGTTCTGATGGTGACCGTGTGGGGTGCTCCGCCGGGTGCGACGGTGACGGTGTGTGTCATCGTCGCCAGAGCACGTAGAACACGCTCCAGATCGCGTTCGGCATCCTCCTCCGGTGAGGGTATGACCCCGCCTTCGGCTGGGTACTCCTCCAGCATCGTCAAGAAGGGGGCATCCGGCCCGACCAAGGTCTCCACCCCGAGCTTGCTCTGTCTGCCGATCAGCTCGACCAAGATCTCGACATTGCCTCCGAACGCCGGACCCGTGGCGTTCGCAGAGCCGATGAACATGTGGGCACGGCGATTGCGCTCGACAACGTAGAGCTTCGCATGCAACCCGGAGAGGTGACTGTGTTGGTTCGGCGCGGGCCTGTCATGGGCTGTGGGGGCAACCTCGTCGTCGCGGGTCAGCCCGGCAAGACCGCTCAGCTGGTAGGTCCTGGCCGGCTCAACCGCGGCCGGCGACAGTCGGTCCATGGCTTCGATCCGTGAGACCACGCTCACATCGCTCGACCCTACGGTGACGTGGGCGAGGCCGTCATCGGTGACGAACGGCGACACCACCAGGTGCCGGCGCCCGCTGAAGTCGGGGCCGGAGCTGTTCGTGATCCCGAAGGTGTGGAAGGCCATCTCCGAGACGTCCTCGGGCAGCTCCCACTCGATCCGACGGACGTCCTCGGACAGCCCCTCGATTCGTGCCTGACGATCGGCGGGAAGGGGCGTGCGGGACATTCCGGGCAGGGCCCGGATGAGGTCGGCGAGGGGGCGGTTGCTGGCCTTGCGACCGCTGGCGCGCTGCCCGTCCAGGCACAGCGAGATGTCCCAGGAGTGGTCATGGGTGAGGTTGCGCGTGAGGACCAGCAGGCGGTGCGATGTGTCGCTGGGATCGTCCGTCCTCACGTAGCGCATGAACCACAACTTGGGGTGGAACAGATGGCCGGGGCGGCGAACACTCACCTCGTGCAGCATCGGCTCGAGGAAGGCCATGAGGTCGGCAGCCGCTGTTGGTACCTGGATGTGCCCGAGCTGGCAGAAGACGTCGATCCGATCAGCGGTGGAACGGACGGCTTCGAGGGCGGCCATGGGATCCCCGGCGATTCCTCGCTTGTGGGACGCGAACGCCAGTGGTGGCACCAGGGCGGCGGTCAGGTCGAGGACGAAGGTGGTGGCCACGGCAGCGTCGAGCTGGTAGCCGAGTGGGGCCCTCAGCTGGTCGAGCAGCACCGAACGCGCATCGGGAGCAAGCATCGTCTGTCACTCACTCTCGCGATCGATACCAGCGTGGATGTCGCGCACGATGCTGCGCACGTTGGGCCATCTGAACGCCAGCCGGCCGGCACCTGAGGCGCCCGACCACATCTGCAGCAGCCGATCGTTGCGGAGCCGTGACTGGGAACCGCGTCGCCGCTCCCGAGACGTCACGATTCGGCGGAGGTCTATGTCGTCCGCGGCGCCGTCGAATCTCCGGTCAACGACGGCCTCGAGCCACGTACTGACAAACTCTCTGGTAGCAGTCGCGGCCCGTGACCCACCTTCTGCCATGAGGATTCGCCACATCGCGCGTCTGTCCCACAGGCGCAGGTCCACAGTCGCGGCGTCGCAGTCATGCGCCCAGTTGACCAGCCGCTCTCGGAACTCCTCCGACTTGCCCTCGATCCTTGTCAGCCCTTGGCCCTCGTACCGTTCGGCGACCAACAGGTTGTAGAGTAGGGAGGCCCCCTGCATGCACAGGCTGAACAACTCGGCGTGCTTGATCATGTCTCGCGTGGTCCCGACGGTGGTGAGGCATGCCGGGTCATCCCACGGGCCGCGGCTGTTGTTGATCGTCCGGGCGCTTCCCTGCACCAGGTGTGCAAGCAGGGAGCCCGGGGTGGTGAGCGCGATTCGTTCCGCCAGCCACACGGCCTCGGCGCGCCGCATCGTGAAACCGCCCCTGAGCTCGTCGGGGAAGCCTTCGGGTGGGTTCGGGATGGAGCCGTGCCAGTCACCGGTGTCCCGGGCGACGAGTTCCTCAGCCTCGTGGAGCACTCGCCGCAGATCGTTCCGCGAGAGCTGGTCCCCGGCCACGTCTTGGCGCAGGATCTTGTACTCCCGCATGCCGTTCCAGTAGATCGTGGACGGCAGGGTCTTGACCGCCGCCCCGGCGACCTTGCCGATGAGGCCGTCGATGTCCTCGTCGTCCTTGGCCTTGCGCATCGCCTCGATCAGTCGGCGTTCCCGGTTGTCGACCCACTCGTTGAGCCGGTCACCACTGCGCCCTCGACGCTGGCCGAGTGCATACAGCCACGGCACGATGAGGAAGTAGCGCGCCCGTGTCTGCAGTACCGACGTGCCGGGGAACAGAGCGTCGGAGAAAGCGTCCCGCAACTGGCCGATGCCCAGTTCGTCGCGACTCTCCGGCTGGATGAACAGGCTGATCAGCTCACGGGCCCGCTTCTGCTCTTCTACCGACACGTCCAACCAGGCAATGGTGCTGGCCATCAGCTCGCTCCTTCCGATTGGGACTCCAGAGACGCCACGCGGTCGAGCAGGTGGCGTACTTCGGCGTAGGTGGGCGACATCGCGTACGCATGCTGGTGACATCCCTCGGACAGTCGCGTCCACGCGTACTGCGCCGTGGTCGCCACCGAGGGCTCGTCCGCGTAGGCGACTTCCAAGCAGGACAGCTGACTCCGGATGGAGGCCCACGGGCCCGGCTGGACGCCCTTCCTGGCAAGGAGTTCGGTGATCCGGTCCTCGAGTGCGGCCCGACCGAGCCAGCAGGCAACCCGGTTGCTGTGCGGCCGTTGCGCCTCCAGCCGTTCGCGGGCCTGCCCGAGAAGACTCATTGCCGCCCCTGACGTACATCGTCGACGAGCCGTTCGACGTCGCGGGCGGCGCCCAACGGGTCGGTGCCGACCTTGAGGCCAGCATGCATGGCGGATCCGGCCACGCCCAGCCCTGCCTTGCGGTACGGCGGTCGGGTCCAGTCACCCATCACGTGCGACGGTTGCGGCTCGCCGTAGATGGCCAGCTCGACCCGCTGCCTGGTGGTCTGGGTGTCGTTCCATGTCTGCTCCAGGTCGAGCAGGGACGCTCCCGATCCGAGTCGCTCGCCGAAGAAGCGGTCCTTCGCGGCCGCTTCGACCGCGAAGCGCAGCATGCCGGGGAGTGTGCGGCGAAGGGCGTCCTCGGTCAGCTTCTCGTGCTGATGCTCGGTGATCATGGCGAACGCGTCGGCGAGGTACCGGGTGGCCGGATCGGTGTTCTGGGTCACGGTGACGTGTGAGTCAGCGCCACGCTCGACGGTCAAGATGGTGGCGCCCTTGCCCGACCGACGGACCGCGGCGGGTAGCCGGTCGTCGTGGGAGAAGACGATCACCTGGCGGTGCTCAGCGAACTCCGCCAGCAGCTCGACCAGGCCGTCGACCTTGGCCGGATCCATCGCCTGGACGGGATCGTCCAGCACCAGGAACCGGAAAGGAGAGTCGGCCATTGTTGCGCGGGGCAGGAACAACGCCAGCGCCAGTGCATGCAGCTCACCCTGACTGAGGACGGCGAGGCTGCCGGCCTCGACTCCGTCCACCATCGAGGGGATGACAAGGTGTCGGCTGGTTTTCCTGCCCTCCAAGGTGATGTCGCCGATGTCGACGTTGCTCTCCTGCCGCAACTTCGTCCAGGCACGCTTGGCGCCCTCCCGGATCGGCGCCAGTCGCTGCTCCTTCAGTTCCTTGTCGTTGCTGCGCAGCCAGGTCAACGCGGCTTCGAGCTTGGTGATCGCGGGGCGGTCCCGCAGGGCATCGTCCCATTCGCCCAACCAGGCGGCGATCCTGGTGCCCAGCGGCTGCCACTGATCGTCCAGCTCGGTGAGCCGCTCGATGGCTGCCGTCCGGAGTGCGTCGACAGCAGCGTGCAGGTCGTCGACCCTCTGCTCCAGGTGGTTGGCACGCGCCAAGGCGCCGGTCGAGCCACCTGCGGTCGGGGCGTCGCGCCAAGCCGCCCACGCCTGCTTGGCTGCGGTGAGTTCGGCTGCGATCAGCGGCTCGCCTTCGGCCAGCAGGCCTGGCATCGGCACCAACAGCTCCGCGGCCCGGGCACGCGCCCGGTCCAGGGCCTGCTGCGACTCCGTCAGCTCGGCCAGTGCCGCCTGCTCGGCAGCGACGTGCTCGTGCTGTTCGTCTGCCCACGTTGCGTCGAGTTCGCCGCCGGCGCACACGGGGCAAGGCATGTCGCCGTGGTCGCGATGAAGGCGAATTGCCTGCTGCAGCACCGACAACCGGGCGGCCCGTCGAGCGGCATCACTGCCGGCATCGGCCAACCTGCTCACCGCCGTCCGCAGTGCTGCCGAGGCGGCTCGGGCGTCGTCGGCGGTGAAGGGAAGCGTCAGCCGGGAGAGCTCCCGAATCGGCACAAGGGGATCGGTGGCCGGGGCAGCGGCACCGGTGACGAGATCACGGAGTGCCGTGACGTCGGGATCCTGCTTGCGCAACAGCTTCGCTGCCTGCACGGCGCGTAGGTCGTCGGGGAGCCCCTTGGCCTGCTCCTGGAGCTCCCTACGCCGTGCCGCGAGAGAACGGGCAGGCTTCTTGAGCTCGCCGAGGCGCTCATCGATCCCCTTGATCGCAGCGGCGATCTCCCCGAGCCCCAGCACCCGGCTGATCGCGTCATGGAGCTCGGACGGGGTGCCGGTGAGCATGCCGCCGAGTTCGTCGTACGACAGGATCGGCCGCAACTGTTCGAGGGCTTCGGCCCAGCCGAGCGCCGCCAACCCCGTTTGCTTCTTCTGGCCGCGGAACTGGAGCTCGGGGTGGGGATCGCCCAGCTCGGTGGCGTCGTCGTCCCAGCGGTGGGAGATGGTGAAGCGGCCGAGGACCTCCTCGACCAGCCCGATGCGGATCCTGGCCGGTTTGTGGTGCAGGTTGCGCCAGTGCTCCTGCCACAGCTTCGACCCCTTCTTCCATCGGTAGGTGGTGCGGGTCGTCGCGAACTCGAGTGCCTCGGACAGGCTTGACTTCCCCGAACCGTTCCGGCCGGCGACGATGGTCAGCCCCGGCCGCGGGGACAACGGCAGGGTGGTGCTGGGACCGATGCCGCGGAACCCCTCCACGGTGATCTCGGTAAGGAAGGTGCCACCCGGCGCACGGACCGCGGAGTCCTCACGGCGTGGCTCCGGTCGGGCGGTCGCAGTGCCGCCACCGAGGAGGCGATCGAGATCATCGTCGCCGGTCAGCGCGGCGAGCACGACGTCGATGACGTCCTCGGCGATCTCGTCGGCGACCAACCTGTCCAGCACCCAACTCGCAAGCTCCGTGCTCATGAGAATGACCCTAGGGGAAAGCGCTGACACTTTGTGTGGTGCGGATCCACCGATCGCGAGCGCCCAGGAGGCGGGCGGGGGGGATCAGGCCAGCACTTCCTGCCCACGCGGTGATGGGCGACTCGAAGTGGCCGCCTGCCCTCGGGATCACCGGATGACCGGCCCACGCGCGAATTGATCACGTAGGCTCAGTGGTGTGGGGGAGACCGATGCCGAGGGTGCTGCCCCGGTGCGCGACACCGGGTCAGGGAACGGTGTTCGCCGCGACCGACGAACGACCGACACCCGCCAACGCATTCAGGCCACCGCGCTGGACCTGTTCACCACAAGGGGTTACGGCGGCACCAGCCTGAAGGACATTGCGGACGAACTCGGCGTCACGAAGGCGGCCGTCTACTACCACTTCCCGGCCAAGGCAGACCTGGCCCACAGCATCTTCGGCCCGTTCATCGCCGACGTGGACGCGATGTTCGACGCCTTCGACGACAATCCGCCCGGGCCCCGCGATGCCATGGCCCGCTACTTGGACACCATGATCCCGCACCGGCAGGTGTTCGCCGCGATGGCACGAGATCCCGGGGCGGTGAGTGATGTCGATCTGGGAGAGGTCGGCCGGCGCTGGATCCAGCGGATGTCGGACATCCTGATCGGCCAGGAACCGTCCCCGGACGATCGCGTACGGGTGGGGGTGGCCCTGGGTGGCCTGATCAGGGCGCTCCTGGTCGACGACGTCGACGTCGCCACCATCCGTCGGGTCGGCCTGGAGTCGGCGATGGCTGCCCTGGCCAGCGGCCGATGACGGTGCGGCCCTCAGGCGATCGCGTACTCCGGATTCTGTGAGGTGAGATCGTCCAGCCGCGTGGTGTCGGCCCCCTGCAAGGAGAACAGGGCGATCACGGCCTTGGGCGGGAGCTTGGTGAACAATCGCAGCACCCGGGGCATGGCCCATGCCGCTGCAGCGCTCTGCGGCACCAACTGCTGCAGGGTGCTCGGACCGACCTTGCGGGACTGCCTGATCGATGGGCCCATCACACGCTCGGTGTTGGCGAACGCGCTGACGTGATAACCATCGGCCAGCGCCAACTCGTTCGCCAGGACGTACGCCCCGACGATCGCCAGGGCCGTGCCGCCGCCGACAGCCGGTCCGGGGGAGTATGCTGCATCGCCGATCAGGGTGACGCGACCGTGTGACCAGGTGTTCATCCTGATCTGGCTGATCGGGTCGAAGTAGAAGTCGTCGGCCGTCGCGGCAGCGGCCAGCGGGAACGGCAACAGCGCGGGATCCACATCCCGGTAGGCATCCTGGACGAACTCGACCTGCCGTGCGGTGTCGCGATGAGGGATGCTCGGGGCCTCCGGGTCCCGGAAGATCATCAGCGCGCGGGCATCGGTCCCGTCGTCGACGCTGTAGGCGAACGAGGCGCGATCCCGCTCGGCATACCCCACCACCGTGTCGGGGTCGAGCCGTGCGGAGTTCGGATGGGTGAAGACCGCCAAGAAGGCGCCCAGGTCATGTCGGAACCGTTCCTCGGGCCCGAAGGTCAGTCGCCGGACGCCGGAGTGGAGGCCGTCCGCGCCGACCACCAGGTCGAATACGCGGTCGGCCCCATGCTGGAAGGACACCAGGACCCCGCGACAGGCTTGGGGGTCGGAACTGTCGTTCCCGGGACGGATGCCAGGGCCAGTGGTGTGGTCGCGTAGCGCGGTCACCTCATCTCCGAACAGGTACTCCACATCGTCGTACGTCTCATCCTGGAGGATGTTGATCAAGGCGTCGCGTTGGATCTCGACATGGTCGTCAGCGATCCGGTCGCTCAGCCGGGACATGGTGAGGGGGCGGCCGCGTCGTCGGCGGAAGGTCATGCGGCCGCGCTGCACCCTGGCGTCCTGGACCTTGTCCCACAGGCCCATCCGCTGGATCACTTCGCTCGACACCCCGGCGATGTCGACGGCGTGGCCACCGGTTCGCATCGGACCGGCCCGGCGCTCCACGATCGTGGGAGTGGCACCGTTGCGGGCCAACCAGTGGGCGAGGACGGGGCCGGCGATGCCCGCCCCGGAGATCAACACTCGAAGCCTCATGTCAACAAGGTTACTTGCCGACCGGCTAGCTATCCAGTGGCCCCCCGCCCTTCCACGCAGCGACACCCCATAGCGCAATCGACACCCCCTACAAGGGGCGTCGATTGCACTACGGGGTGTCGCTACGAGGAGAGTCAGCTCGCGGCAGGATGGGCCCATGGCGAGCTGGGTGCTGCACGTCGACATGGATCAGTTCCTCGCGGCCGTCGAGGTTCTCCGCCGGCCCGAACTGGCAGGCCGTCCCGTGGTGGTCGGCGGTCGTGGTGATCCGACCGAGCGGGCGGTCGTGGCCACGGCATCGTACGAGGCCCGTGCGTACGGTGTCCGCTCGGGAATGCCGCTGAAGACCGCCATCCGCAAGTGTCCCGATGCCGTGTTCCTGCCGGTCGATTTCCCCGTGTACGAAGAGAAGTCGGCTGCGGTGATGGATGCGTTGCGGGCCTACCCGGACACGGTCGTCGAGGTGCTCGGTTGGGACGAGGCGTTCGTCGGGATCGATGCCGACGACCCGGTACCGACGGCGCGCGGTCTGCAGGCCGCGGTGTTGGCGGCTACCGAGTTGCACTGCTCGGTCGGCATCGGCGACAGCCTGGTCCGGGCGAAGATCGCCACCGACTTCGGCAAGCCTCGCGGGCTGTTCGTACTCACTGCGGACAACTGGCTGGAGGTGATGGGGGATCGGCCGACGCAGGCGCTGTGGGGTGTCGGCCGACGGATCTCGCTGCGCCTGGCCGCACTCGGAATCCACACCGTCGGCGAGCTGGCAAGAGCACCCGATGATGGCCTGGCTCGGGAGTTCGGACCGAGCACCGGACCGCACTTGGGGAACCTCGGCCGCGGGCTGGGCCGGACGACCGTCGACGACACCCCGTGGATCCTCCGGGCCCATGGTCACGAGCAGACCTACCAGCACGACCTCACCAGCCCCGACGAAGTCGCTGCAGCGATGCGGGCGCTGGCCGACCAGGTCGTCGCCGACCTCCGCGCTGAGGGCCGTCCCTGTCTGCGGGTCCACCTCAAGGTCCGGTTCGCTCCGTTTTGGACCGTCACCCGCATCCGCAAGCTTCCCGAGCCCACGTACGAGCCGGATGTGATCACCGCGACGGCGTTGGACCTACTGGCCCGACTCGACGACGATCGGCCGATCCGGCTGCTCGGCGTGCGCGGTGAGATGGTGCCACCCGCCGGCGGCTACGACCGCTGATCCCTCATCCCTCCCCGCAGCGACACCCCGTAGCGCAATCGACACCCCCTACAAGGGATGTCGATTGCGCTATGGGGTGTCGCTGCGGAGGGAGGGGACGGGAGGGAGGGGAGGGCGTCAGCTGAGCATCGCCCGGTCGTCGAAGGTCGCCCCCTTGACCTTGCCGAACTCGGTCAGCAGATCCTTCACGGTCAGCCGCTGCTTCTGCTCGGCGTCGGCGGTGAACACGATGCGTCCCTCGTGCATCATCACCAACCGGTTGCCCAGGCGCAGCGCCTGCTCCATGTTGTGTGTCACCATCAAGGTGGTCAGCCCGCCGGAGGAGACGATGCGGTCGGTCAGCTCGGTGACGAGTTGGGCGCGCTGCGGATCCAACGCCGCGGTGTGTTCGTCCAGCAGCAGGATGCGGGGCTGGGTGAAGCCGGCCATCAGCAGGGACAGCGCCTGTCGCTGGCCACCGGACAGCAGCCCGACCTTCGCCTTCAGTCGGTGCTCCAGGCCCAGTTCGAGCAACTCCAGTTCGGTGGCGAACCGCACCCGACGCGAGCGGGTGACGCCCCAGCCCAGGCCCCGGCCCTTGCCCCGCTGCAGCGCCAGCGACAGGTTCTGCTCGATGGTGAGGTCAGGGGCCGTCCCGGCCATCGGATCCTGGAAGACCCGGCCGACGAAGCGGGCCCGGCGGTGCTCGGGGAGCCGGTTGACCACCGTGCCGTCGATCCGGATCGTGCCCGCGTCCACTCCAAGGCGTCCGGCGATCGCGTTCAGCAGCGTCGACTTCCCGGCACCGTTGGAGCCGATGACGGTGACGAAGTCGCCCTCGGCGAGATCGAGGCTGAGGTCGACCAGGGCCCGTCGTTCGTTGACCGAACCCGCGAAGAACGTCTTGTCGATGCCTTCGACGGTGAGCATGATCAGCCACCTGCCTTCGTCGGCGGGGTCGCCGCGGCAGCCGGCGGGTCGGCGGGCACGGCTGTCGCGTTCGCCTCGGCGTCGATTTCTGATACGGGGTCCGGTGCCGGTTCCCGTGGGGGCACCCGGCCACCGCGGGTGCGCAGGCTCGGTACTCGCTTGAGGAATCCCCAGCGTGGCAACAGCAGGGCGGCCACGACCAAGATGGCGGTGATGGCCTTCATGTCGTTGGGATCCAGGCCGGCCCGCAGGGCGCCGAAGACGATCAGCCGGTAGAGCACCGCGCCGACGACGACCGCGATGGTGGCCTGGAACAGGAAACGCTGGCCGACGATCGCCTGCCCGAGGATGACCGAGGCCAGCCCGACCAGGATCAGGCCGATCCCCATGCTGATGTCGGAGAAGCCCTGGTACTGGGCGACCATGGCGCCGCCGAGCCCGACCAGTCCGTTCGACAGTGCCAAGGTGAGGATCTTGGTGTTGTCGGTGTTCACTCCGAGGCTGCGGATCATCTGCGCGTTGTTGCCGGTCGCCTGGATCGCCAACCCCAGATCGGTGGACAGGAACCAGTCGACCAGCAGCGTGAGCACCAGCAGGAAACCCAACAGCAGCAGCACGGCCCACCAGGTGCGGCCGAGCCACTGTGCCTCCCGCAGCGGGGTGAACAGGGTGTCCTCCCGCAGCAACGACACGTTCGAGCTGCCCATGATGCGCAGGTTCACCGACCACAGCGCGATCATGGTCAAGATGCCCGCGAGCAGGCCGTCGATCCGGCCCTTGGTGTGCAGGATGCCGGTCACGATGCCGGCGACCAGCCCCGCGCCACCTCCCGCCACGGTGGCCAACACCGGGCTCTGTCCGTTGACGATCATGGCGGCCGCGACGGCGGCACCGGTGGTGAAGCTGCCGTCAACGGTGAGGTCGGGAAAGTTGAGCACGCGGAAGGTCAGGAAGACCCCGAGTGCGACCACCCCGTACAGCAGGCCCAGCTCGATCGATCCGATCATGGGTGTCGGCTACTCGATGGTCCGGTCGGCCCGATCCACGACCGACTGGGGAATCTCGACGCCCATCCGTTCGGCCGCGCCGGGGTTGATCACCAGCTCGAACTCCTTCGACGTCTCGACCGGCGTCGTGGCCGGATCCGCGCCGTCCTTGAGGATCCGTACCGCCATCTCGCCGGTCTGCTGACCGAGCAGGCCGTAGTCGATGCCGACGGTGGCGACGGCTCCGCTCTCGACCGTGCCGGCCTCAGCGCCGACCACGAGGATGTCGCGCTGCTCGGCGATCTGGACCAGTGCGGCGAGCCCGGCCACCACGACGTTGTCGGTCGGGACGTAGATCGCGTCGACGTCGCCGAGTGAGGTGGTCGCCTGTTGGATGTCGGAGGCGTTGGACACGGTGGCCTCGACGATCTCCAGCCCGAGCTCGCCGGCGGCCTCCTTGGCCAGCTCGACCTGCACCTCGGAGTTCACCTCGCCTGAGCTGTAGACGATGCCGACGCGCTTGGCCTCGGGGGCGATCTCGGTCAGCAACTCGAGCTGTTCGGCCACCGGGTTGATGTCGCTGGTGCCGGTGATGTTGGCGCCCGGCGCCTCGTTGGAGCTGACCAGTCCGGCCGCGACCGGGTCGGTGACGGCGGTGAACAGCACCGGGATGTCGGTAATCGCCTGCGCGGCCGCCTGGGCCGACGGGGTGGCCACAGCGAGTACCAGGTCGAAGCCACCGGTGGCGAACGTGGTCGCGATGGTGTTGGCGTTCGGCACCTCGCCCTGGGCATTCTGCTCGTCGTAGGTGAGGTTCTCGCCCTCGGTGTAGCCGGCGGCTGCCAGCGCCTCCTTGAACCCGGCGGTCGCCGCGTCGAGTGCCGGGTGCTGGACGAACTGGCTGATGCCCACCTTGATGCTCTGGCCCCCGGGTCCGCCACCGGTGTCGGAACAGGCAGCCAGGGCCAGTGGCCCCGACACCGCCGCCACCGCGACGGCTGCTTTGAGGAAATCACGGCGTTGCGTCATTGGAAGGCCCCCTTGTGGCATCTGATCAGGTGGCAGCAGCCGGGCAGAATCGACGTGACGACCCGGACCGGCGCCATCGACTCATGCTAGTGCTGATCCCCGCGAGGCGCACGAACTCCCTCCGAACCGGCAGCCCTCCGGGGGCCGAACCAGCCGCGCCCGTCACGACGCCCCGGCTCCTGCGCTCCGCCCCGGCTTCACGCACGTGCAGCTGCGAGGTGAAGCATGTGGTGTGTCGCGGGGGACAGGTCGCGCGGCCGGATCATGGCTCCGCCTGGTCCGGTTCGATCCCGCGGCGCGAGGGGACGAGCTTCAACCCGATGACCGCGCCGATGATGCCGACCAGGCAGACGATCTTGGCGGCCGACACCGCCTCGGTGCCGGTGACCATGGCGTACGTCACGGTCAATGCTGTGCCGATGCCGGTCCACACCGCGTACGCGGTGCCGATCGGGATCTCCTTGAGGGCCCGGGCCAAGCCGATCATGCTGATTGCCCCCGCGACCAGGAACACGATCGTGGGCACGGGACGGGCGAAGCCGTCGGACATGCCGAGCGCGGTCGCCCAGACGGCCTCGAACCCAGCGCTGATGATCAAGATGAGCCATGCCACGTCAGCTCACCACCTTCAGGCCGACGACCGACCCGACCAACAGCACCAGCAACAGGATGCGTGCGATGGTCGGTCGTTCCTGCTTGGTGACGAAACCCCACAACACGGTCAGCGTGGCACCGATCCCGACCCAGACGGCGTAGGCCGTGCCGGTGGGGATCTCCCGCATCGCCCATGCGAGACCGACCATGCTGAGCGTCATCGAAACGGCGAAGACCACGATGGGTCGCCACCGCTTGAAACCGTCGGACGCGGACAGTGCTGCGGCCCAGACGGCCTCCAGCATCCCTGACGCGATCAGAATGAACCACGACATGCCGAACCCTTCCGAGTCAGTCTTGTCGTGTGGCGGGTACTGCTCCCTCGTCCGCGAACCCGATCGCCGGGTTCCACAGGGCACTCTACCAAATCTCGCAGCCCACATACCGCGGCGTATGGTCGGACTCGTGACCATGCACGCCCTCACCATCGCCGCCACCTTCTTGTGGCTGGGTATGGTCCTCGCGATCTCATTCATCGAAGCCCCGTTGAGGTTCCGGGCACCCGGGGTGACCGTGCCCATCGGACTGGGGATCGGCCGAATCGTGTTCCGGGCCCTGAACGTCGCCGAGCTGCTGTTCGCCGTCGTCCGGTCTGCGCCGGCTTGGTGATCGCTCGTCCGGGTCCGGTGCCCACGGTGGCCCTCGGCCTCGCGGTGCTGCTGCTGGCGGCGCAACTGATCGGCATCCGGCCGCGACTCAACCCGCGGACCGATGCGGTACTGGCCGGCGCCCAGGTGCCACGGTCGAGCGCCCACCATGCGTACGTGGCCACCGAGGTGATCAAGGTCGTGGCACTCGTGGTCAGCGGGGGTGCCCTGCTGATCTTGATCAGCTGAACACCCCCGCCGACGAGCGGTCACGCGATGGTGATCACAGGATGGGATCACGCGATGGTGATCACGCGATGGTGATCACGCGATGGTGATCACGCGATGGTGATCACCAGGGCAGCGGCGCCAGGTCGACAGCCTTCCCGGTACGGGCCGACTCCAGCGCGGCAAGGGCAACCGCCAGCGAGCGGTAGCCGCCGCGGCCGTCCACCGGTGGCGGGGTGCCGTTGCGGACGACGTCCAAGAAGGTGGCGAGCATGATCGCGTCGAGGTCAGGTCCGTACGTGAGCCCGAGCGGCCCGCCGGTCACCGCGCTGTAGCCGTCGACGCGCTGGCCGAAGGCGTCCATGGCCGCCATCCCGCGGTCGCCGAATGCCTCCATGGTCAGACCGCCCCACAGGTGCGAGCCCTGGGGCACCAGCCACGACGCGTCGATCGACGCGATCACCCCACCGGGGTAGCGGATCGACACCTGTGCAGCCGTCTCGACACCGGTGTCGGCACCGGGCAACAGCGTGTTGGTGCTGGCGTACACGCTCTCGGCCGGTACGTGGTCGAGCAGTTCGTCGTACAGGTCGGCCAGGTGCACCACGTGGTCGATCAACGCACCTCCGCCGGCCCATGCGGGATCGACGAACCATGCCCGCTGGCCCGCCGGGATCTTGCCGTTGTTGGCGCCGTGCAGGCCACGCAGGGTGCCGAGCCTGCCGGCGCGGTGCGCCTCGAGCACGGCGGTGAAGGTCGGCGAGTAGCGGACCGGGTAGGCGATCATCAGCTGTACCCCGGCCGCGTCGCAGGCGTTGATCATGGCTTCGGCGTCGGCCAGCGAGGTGGCGATCGGCTTCTCACACAACACGTGCGCCCCGATCGCGGCGGCCCGCTCGGTGTCGGTGCGGTGACGGGCGTTCTCCGAGCAGACGATCACCGCGTCCGGCTGCCAGGCCGCGACCTCCTCCCAGGTGTCCACGTAGGCCACGCCGAGGTCGTCGGCGAAGCTGCGGCCCCCGGTCTCGTGCTCGGGGCGGGCGTCCCGGTCCGGGTCGCTGGTCAACAGCTCGATGTCGTCCCGGTCGCGCAGCGCGACGATGTAGGACGTGGCATGGGTGTGGGCGAAAGACAGCACGGCGACCTTCATGCCACGACCTCCTCGATGCTGGGCACCGCAATCGGGGCACCGGTACGGACGGATTCGGCGGCGGCCTCGGAGATCAGCAACGCGGCCAGTCCGTCCGCCGCGGTCACCCGGGGCTCGGGGCCACCGGTCAGCGACGTGTGGATCTCGGCGATCGCCTGGGCGTGCGGCACCGCCGCCATGGGTGTCGACGGCGCGAACCTGCCGCTCCCGTCCTCGGTCGGCAGTTCGTCGAGCACGAACGGCGGGTCGGCCAGGCTGTGGTGGCTGAGGGTGCCGCCGGCACCGGCGATGGTGAACTGGGTGCCGAACCTGGCGCCGCGTCGCCAGTTGGCGGTGCACTCGCTGACCGCACCGGAGGCGTGGGTGAGCACCACGTGGGCATGGGCGGCGGCCTGCGGATCGGCCAGGCTGTCGGTCTCCCGGGCGAACACCTGGACCACCTCGCCGGCGGTCCACCGGGCGAAGTCGATGTCGTGGATCATCAGGTCCATCACGATGCCGCCGCTGGCGACGGCATCGGCGAACCAGCCACGGTCGGGACGGTTCCCGCACCGCATGTGCCGTTGGACCGCGATCTGCCCGAGCTGGCCGGCCCGGATCGCCTGCTCGGCGCTCGCGTACGCCGGGAAGTAGCGGACCACGTGGGTGACGTGCAGCTGGACTCCCGCGGCTCGCGCCGCGGTGATCATCTCGCGGGCCTGCTCACTGGTGCGCGCCAACGGCTTCTCGGTGACCACGTGCTTGCCGGCCGCGAAGGCCGCCATGGCGATCGGATGGTGCGAGGGGGTCGGCGTGGACACGTCGACCACGTCGACCTGGGCCAGCAGCTCGTCGAGACTGCCGACCGACGTCAGGCCGAAGCGTTCACACAACTCGGCTGACCCCTGCTCGGCGAAGTTGATCACCTCGATCCCGAGGTCGCGCCACGCGGTGACATGGGAGGGGGCGATGCCGCCGGCACCGACCAGACCCACCCGTGTCGACGACGTGGTGGGGGAGTCGTGTCCTGGCTGGGACGTCAACATGGAGCTCTTCCTGATCCGGGTCGGAGCCGTGCGCTCCGCAATCTTGCCGCCCTCACTGTAGGAGGCGGGCCGGTCGGGCTAGGCCGGGGGTTCGCCGACGTCGACCCGACAGCCCTGCGGATCGGCGAATGGCACCAGCTCGACCCCCTGATGGGCGCCGAGCTTCTGCACCACACCGTCCAACATGCCCTGGTGCATCGCGCACATCACCTCGGGGTGCTGCGTCGCCGGGCCCAGCAGCGGGCAGGAGCGGAGCAGGATCGTCTCGGAGGTGTCGGCCTGGCTGCGCACCGGGTCGAAGCCCAGGGCGCCGAGCACGTCCACGAGGCCCCGCACGTCGGGCGATGCATCGGAGACCATCTCGGCGTGCCGCTCCGACCACTGCACCCCGAGTTTCCGGGCGGTGTCGGGGTCGCCGTGTTCGACGACGTAGGAGGCCAGCACCCCGACCACGGTGCTCGCCTCATCGGTGCCGTCGACGGCAGACCGGCCGGCGGCGGTCAGTGACCACCCGTGGGCGGGCCGTCCTCGGCCGGTGGGTGGTAGTGGTGCCACGCTCAACAGCCCCATCGAGGTGAGGGTGCCCAGCACCTGTCGGGTGGTGTTGCGGTGGCCCGGTTGATCACCGTGGACCGCCGAGAGGCTCACCTGTCGTCCGCCGAAGTCCGCCACCCGCTGCAGGACGTGGCGACGCGTCGGACTCAGCGGGGTACGGGCCGCAGGTGATGCCGGTCCCGTACGGCCGGCCCGATCGGTCGACCCCCTCCCGGACGCCCTCGGGCGCGGCGACGTGGGGTGCGAGGAACTGGAGCGCGGCATGTGGGGCACACCTCCGAAGTGGACGGCCGGACCATCGATGAATATTTACATGTTAGCCCGTAGGAAACTGGGGGCATGGCTGACCTCCCGCTGACCGACCGTGCCACTCCCGAGCTGGACGCCCGAACCATCCCGCATGCGATCCGACATGCGGCGGTGCTCGGTGTGGCCGACTCGCTGTCCTCGGGAGCCTCGTTCATCCTGGTCGCACCCCACGACCCGCTGCCGTTGCTCGCACAGTTGCGCCAGCGCCACGGCGACGAGATCGGGGTCGAGTACGTGGAGCAGGGGCCCGAAGCATGGAAGCTCCGCCTGACCCGTCGCTGACCCGGCCTGAGCCGTCCCTGACCCGGAACGGCCCGGCACCGACATCGGGCGGTCGCCGGCAGCCCGTGGTCGCCCGCCGTCGCGGTGCGGGCGTCCGCTGGCGGCTGCTGGTGCTGCTGCTCGGCGGGATGAGTCTGCTCGCCGGCCTCGACGCGGGACTGGTCCGGCTCGCGGTGTGGGCCCCGGTCGACAGTGATCGACTCGCGGATCTGCACGGCGTGACGATGGTGCTCGGCTTCTTGGGAACGGTGATCGCACTCGAGCGCGCCCAGGCCCTGCGTCGGACCTGGGCGTTGGCTGCTCCGGCGTTGCTGGGCGGTGGGTCGGTCTGGTTGATCATCGGGCTGCCGGTGCGCAGTGGGCAGCTCATGATGCTGCTCGGCGCGGCCCTGCTGGCAGCGGTGTTGTCGGCGCTGTGGCGGCGTTCGTGGGCGCCGGTGATCATGGCGCAGGTGCTCGCGGCGGGGCTGGCAACCGTGGCCGCCGCCCTGCTGGTCGTTCGACCGGTGACCGACGTGGTGCCGCTGCTCATCGCCTTCGTGGTGATCACCGTCGTGGCTGAACGTGCCGAGCTCGCGCAGCTGTCGATGGGGGAGCGAGCCGTTCCGCATCTCGTGGGCTGGGCGACGACGATCTCCCTCGGCGCCGTGCTGGCGTTGACCGTCGAGGAACTGGGCGGCAGGCTGCTGGGGATCGGTCTGGTCGGCGCCGCCGCGTGGCTGCTGGCCGATGACGTCGGGCGACGGACGGTGCGTACGGCCGGTCAGCCGCGGTTCGTCGCGGTGGCCCTGCTCGCCGGTACGACCTGGCTCGGCATCGGCGGTGCCGGCTGGGTGATCTGGGGCTTCCCGGAATCGACCGAACAGCTCGACATCGCCGTCCACACGGTCTTTCTCGGCTTCGCCATGTCGATGGTGATGGCGCACGCACCGACGATCCTGCCCGCCGTGCTCGGACGCCGGTTCCCGTACCGAAGTGTGCTGTGGCTGCCGTTGCTGGTGCTGCAGGTTGCGTTGGCCGTACGGGTGGTGGCGGCCGCGGCGTCGCTCGCCGCCGGGTGGCAGCTGGGCGGGGTGCTCACGGTCGCGGCGTTGGTGATCTTCGTCGTGACCGGAGTGGTGCTGGTCGCACGACCGGGGGCAGCGGCAGACACCACGGTGACGGACACGCAGGTGACGACGAGGGGTCGGGGGGATTCGGCATGAGAGGTGGCCGGCAGCCGTTGCGGGACCATCCGTTGTTGCTGTGGCTGGTCGCCGCAGCGGTGGTGGCGCTGGTGCACCGATGGGTGCCGGAGGCGACCTGGTTGATGATCCATCTGGTGCTGTTGGGTGCGATGAGCCACGCCGTGATGGTGTGGAGTGCGCACTTCGCGCGCACCCTGCTGCGTGCCCCGGAGGACCCGGTCGCCCGCCGGGCCGAGAGCGTCCGCCTGTTGCTGTTGCTGCTGGGCGCCGCGGCCGTCCTCGTCGGGGTTCCGACGACGTGGTGGCCGCTGACGGTCGTCGGGGCTGCGGTGGTCGCGATGGCCGTGGTGTGGCACGGCATTGCGCTGTGGCGGGCGCTGCGGCGCGCCCTGCCGGGCAGGTTCCGGGTCACGGTGCACCACTACGTCGCCGCGTCCGCCGCGCTACCGGTCGGTGCCGTGTTCGGTGTGCTGTTGGCCCGGGGCCTGTCCGAGACATGGCACGGTCGTCTCCTGGTCGCGCACTCCCTGACGATGCTGCTCGGCTGGCTCGGACTCACGGTCACCGGAACCCTGATCACCTTCTGGCCGACCGTGCTGCGCACCAGGATGGACGACCGCACCGAAACGCTGGCCAGACAGGCGTTGCCGGTGCTGGTCGGCGCCATCGCCGTCGTGATCACCGGGGCCGTCGCCGCGCTCGTCCCGGTCACCCTGCTCGGCCTGCTGGGGTACGTCGTCGGGCTCGGCTGGGTGGGGCGCGGACTGCTGGGGCCGCTGCGTCGCCGGCCACCACGGGAGTTCGCCGGCTTCTCGATCATGGTCGCCGCACTGTGGTTCCTGGCGGCCATCACCGCAACGGGGGTGGCGGTCGCCACGCTCTCGGACGCCGATCTGGCCGAGCTCTACCCGACGCTCGCCGCGATGTGGGCGGTCGGTTTCGCGTTGCAGTTGGTCACCGGCGCGTTGTCCCACCTGTTGCCGGCCATGATCGGCGGCGGACCGGTGGTGGTCCGTGCCTCGTCGGCACGCTTCAACATCGCGGCCGCAACCCGGCTGGTGGTGATCAACGGTGGCCTGCTGATCTTCCTGCTGCCCGGGGTGTCGGGCTGGGTGCGGGTCACCACGTCATCGCTGGTGCTGGTCGCGCTGGTGTCCTTCCTGCCGATCATGATCGTGGGCATCCGCACGGCGGTCCGCACCAAACGCCGGCTCGCGGAGGACCGTGCGCGTCCGGACTCACGAACCACCGCAAAGGAACCTGCGGACCGGCAACCGGGAGCCCCGGGATCGGTGCCGGTGCTGACCGCCAACGGCTGGATCGCCGGGGTGGTGGCGCTGACGGTGGTCGCCGCGATCGGCGCCGGTCTGGAACCGGGCACCACACCGCAGGTCGTCGAGGCCGAGCCGTCGGGGCGTACGGTCGCGGTCACCGTCGAGGCCCACGACATGCGGTTCGTACCTGACCGGGTCGCGGTCGGGCGGGGTGACCGGCTGGTCATCACCCTGGTCAATCGTGACCCGACGAACGTGCACGACCTGCAGCTCGGCGACAGCACCTCCGAGCGGGTGGGACCGGGGGAGCAGACCGAGCTGGTGATCGACTCGATCGGTGCGTCGATCGAGGGCTGGTGCACCGTCGTGGGGCACCGCGCCATGGGCATGACGTTCGCCGTGCTGGTCGACGACCAACCCGTCGACGCAGGCGGCAACGAACGAGGTGGCGACGGTCAGGGCGTCGGCCACCAGCCGCACCGGGTCGGGACGGAGCCGCTGCAGAGCATCATCGACCCGGTGCTGGATCCAGCCCCCGAGGGCCGGGCGCACCGGGTTGAACTGCGTCTCACCGAGGTGCCGCTGGAGGTGGCGCCCGGGGTGTGGCAACGCCGCTGGACCTTCGGCGGCCACGGGGTCGGCCCGACGCTGCGCGGCAAGGTGGGCGACACCTTCGAGGTGACCTTGGTCAACGACGGAACGATGGGCCACTCGATCGACTTCCACGCCAGTGCGTTGGCGCCGGACGGCCCGATGCGGACGATCGCGCCGGGCGAGTCCTTGGTGTACGCGTTCACCGCCCGCCGCGCCGGCATCTGGCTGTACCACTGCGGAACCGCGCCGATGAGTGCCCATATTGCCGCAGGGCTGCACGGTGCGGTGATCATCGACCCGCCCGACCTGCCTCCGGTTGATCATGAGTACCTCCTGGTCCAGTCGGAGGTGCACCTGTCCGCCGATGGCGGAACCAGCCCGGCCGACGCGCGGGACGTGGACGTACCGGCGGCGATGCGGGCCCTCGAGCCCGACTTCGTGGTGTTCAACGGCATCGCCGGGCAGTACCAGCAGCGACCACTGACGGCCCGGGTCGGCGAACGCGTGCGGGTGTGGGTGTTGGACGCGGGACCCAACCGGGCCACCAGTTTCCACGTGGTCGGTGGCCAGTTCGACACCGTGTTCGCCGAGGGCGCCTACCTGCTCCGAGGAGGTGCCGACGCCTTCGGGACCACCAGCGGCGGTGCCCAGGTGTTGGCCCTGCAACCGGCGCAGGGCGGGTTCGTGGAACTGACGTTTCCCGAGCCCGGACACTACCCGGCGATCACCCACGTGATGGCCGACGCCGAACGCGGTGCCGCAGGTGTCTTCGAGGTGTCACCAGCCCCGTGAACCCGCTGCTCGACGTGCACATCCCTGCCACGCCGGGGTTCGTCACGAGAGACTGTCGTGCATGGAACGTGACCACGTCCCGGCCACGCCGGACCACCCGACCGCTGACCCCATCGCTCCCGACAGCACCGATGACGACGGATCTCCTGCCCTCGAACTGCACGCCCTGACGAAGAACTTCGGTGACAAGGCCGCGGTGGACGGTGTGTCCTGGCAGGTGCCGCGGGGGTCGTTCTGCGGGCTCGTCGGCCCGAACGGGGCGGGCAAGACGACGGCCCTGTCGATGGCGGTCGGGCTGCTGCGACCCTCATCGGGCACCGCACGGATCCTCGGCGTCGACATGTGGGCCGACCCGGTCGAGGCGAAGACCCATCTGGGTGTGCTGCCGGACGGGCTCGCGCTGCCCGAACGCCTCACCGGGGCCGAGCTCCTGACCTACTGGGGGCGGCTGCGCGGCATGGAGCGGGAGGTGATCAACACCCGTACCGCCGAGCTGTTGCGGGTGCTGGAGCTGGCCGAGGCCGAAGAACTCGGCACCACGGTGCTGGAGTACTCCACCGGTATGCGGAAGAAGATCGGACTGGCGACCGCCCTGCTGCACTCGCCCAGGCTGTTGGTGCTCGACGAGCCGTACGAAGCCGTCGACCCGGTGTCGGCGCGGGTGTTGACCGCGATCCTGCGGCGGTTCGTCGCTGCCGGTGGCACCATCATCATCTCCAGCCACGTGATGTCGCTGGTGGAGACGTTGTGTGACCGGGTGGCGATCATGGCCCGCGGCAAGGTGTTGGCCGACGGCACCTTGGACGAGGTGCGCGGCTCCAGGACGTTGGAGGACCGGTTCGTCGAGCTCGTCGGCGACCGGGAGCTCGAGGGGGAGGAGCTGTCGTGGTTGGGATCCTGACCTCGATGAAGTTCGCCATGCTCGGGCACTCGTCGCAGGGCATGCGGTTGATCGGCTGGCTGCTCGGGATCGTGGCACTGATCATGACCTGGGGGCCGGCATCGCCGCGTCCGACGAGGCCCGGCCGAGTGTGTTGATGCTCGCCTCCGCGATCTGGGGGATCGGCGCGGTGTTCGGCCCGGTCACCGTGTCGGGGGCCGGCGTGCTGCGGGCCGACTACTTCACCCTGCTGCCGATCGACCGTCGGCGTCTGGCGCTCGGGTTGCTGGGTGCCACCTTCCCGGGTGTCGCCAGCGGCTACCTGTTGCTGGCCTTCGCCGCGGTCGGCGTCCATGCTGTCGTCCTGTCCCCGGCCACCCTGCTGGTCGTGCTGGTGGCGGTGCCGTTGCTGTGGGTGATCACGATCGCGCTGTCCCGGGTGGTGTACGGGGTGCTGGGGGCGGCGATGCAGACCTGGCTGGGGATCGAGATCTCCGGCATCCAGTTCGGCTTCCTCATTGCCTCGCTGTTCACCGGCTGGATGGTGGTGACCGCGGCGATCCCTGACGTGCCGGGATTCCTGGCCACGGGCCTGCCCGACAGCATCAACGCCGGACTGGGTTGGTTTCCCACGTCGTGGCCCCTGCAGGCCGTCGAGGCCGCGGCGGCCGGCAATCTGGTCGGGGCGGTGGGATGGCTGGCCGGGCTGCTCGGCCTGGCCGCGGTGCTGTTGCTGCTCGCCGCCCAGCTGTTGCGCCCCGATCTCGGCAGCAGCTCGACCTCGGGCCGGCAGCGCCGTCCGGCCGGCAGCCGGGTGCTGACAGGGCGGCCGCTGTTGCCGGACACGGCCCTGGGGGCTGTCGTCGGCAAGGAGTTGCGGCAGTGGTGGCGTGACCCGTGGCGCAAGCTGGAACTGCGATCGTCGGTGTACGCGGGGTTGTTCGTCGGGCTGTTCGCCTACGTGTCCGGGGACTACGCGGTCGTGGCACCCCTGTCCGGCCTGGTGATCGCCTGGATGGTCTCCATGGGGGGCTGCAACCTGTACGGCCAGGACGGGTCGGCAGCCTGGCTGAGCATCGTCGGCCAGCGGGCCGACACCGTACGGGCCGAGGTCTGGGGCCGACAGATCGCACTGCTCCTGCTGTTCGCCCCGCCGGCGGTGATCGTGTCGGGAGGCCTCGTGCTGTTGTCCCGGGCGTGGTGGTCGATCCCGGTCCTGCTCGGCGGCCTGGCCGCGCTGCTCGGGGTGTCGGCCGGCATGGCCGTGCTCGTCTCGGCCGGCGGCGTGTCGCCCGGTGTGGACCCCCGCCGACGCGTGGGCCCCAACGATGCCGGTGGCGACCTGACCCTGCAGGGCCAGGTCGCCTTCTGGGGCGTGGCGCTGTTGATCGTCCCCACGGCCGCCGTGTTGGCAGCCGGACTTGCCACCGGTGTCGAACTGATCACCTGGATCGGTGTCGGGGTCGGGATCGTGAACGGCGTGCTGGGGAGCGTCCTGCTCGGCCGGATGACCGTCGGCTACCTGGAACGCCGGCTGCCGGTCGTGTTCGCGCGGATCCGGTACCCCGGTGACCTGGCGGCCAATGCCGGTGGTGGTTTCGCCGGCTGGCTGGAGAAGGCGAGCCATCAGTCGGAGATCACCGCGGCCGAGGAGAAGGCCAAGGAGAAGCGCAAGCGTGTCGAGGCCCGCAAGAAGAAGGCCACCGCAGCCAAGTGATCAGTCGCCGGGATCAGGTGATCGGTTCGACCCGGTGGCTTTCGAGCGAACGGTGCAGGGCGTCCAGCACCGCCGTCACGTCGCGCGACGACCGGATCGTGATCAACGGTTCGGTGCCGTCGAGGATGCAGCTGATCATGTGGTGCAGCGCAGCGGTCACCGCACCGGAGCGTCGCCCGTGGATGTCGCTGCCGACCGACTGCCGCGGGAACTCGTACGACTCCTCGGTGGTGAGCCACACCTGGTCGTCGATGCGGGGCAACTGCAGGACGCCCCGTTCGCCGGTCACCTGGATCCAGGAGTCGGTCATCGTGGGATAGGTGTTGGGGTAGATCCAGCACGACTCGAACGTGGCGACGCCGCCGCCCTCGTAGGTGACCTGGGCCTGGATCGCGTCGGGGGTGTCGATGCCCCGTCCGGTCAGGACCCCGCTGACGGAGTTGGCGTACACCGAGACCGGCCGGTCGTCGAAGAACCAGTTGACCAGGTCGATGTCGTGGCTCGACAGGAACCAGGCGCAGGTCGTGTCGGCGGCCCACGACAACATCTCGGTGGGGACGAAGATGCGGTCGTTCTTGCGGGCGTACGCCATTCTTGGCCGCCCGATGTTGCCGGCCGCGATCTCGGCCCTGGCCCGGGCGTACGGCGGCATCCACCGGTGGTTGAAGCAGGTCATCAGCGTGGTGTCGGCCTGCTCCACCGCGGTCACCAGTTCGTCGGCCTCGGCCAACGACGTGGTCAGCGGCTTCTCCACGAAGACGTGCTTGCCGGCGGCCAGCGCGGCCAGGCAGATCTCGTGATGCCGGTCGTCCGGCGTCGCCACCGTCACCAGGTCGACGGCCGGATCGGCGAGCAGGTCGTGGTAGTCGTCGGTGGCCCGTGGCGCCTCCGCCGCCTGATCATGGTGGGCACGGTAGCGGTCGGCGAGCTCGGCCGCCGACGCCTGCGGCAGTGCGGCCACGCCGACCAGTCGGGCGCGGGGGTCGTCGGCCAACGATGCGGCGTGGCTGGTGCCCATGATGCCGGCACCGATGATGCCGACGCCGATCCGTTGCGACTGTTCCACCACGGTTGCCACCCCTTCACGGATGCCTCGACGCTGCCTACGCTGCATCGTAGGCGGTGCCCGGCTGCCCGTACCCACAGGAGGACAGATGCGTCTCGCCGTTGTCGGACTGGGCTGGATGGGCATGTTGCACGCCCGGACGTTGTCGGGGCTGCCCGATGTGACGGTGATCGGGGTCGAGGTCGATCCGACGGCGGCCGCAGCAGCGGCCCATGAGCTGGGCATCGAGGTGGTCGACACCGTGGCCGCGGCTCTCGATCGCTGCGACGCGGTCGTGGTCGCGCTGCCGGATCACCTGCACGTGGACGCCACGATCACGGCGTTGGCCGCCGGGAAGCCTGTCCTGGTGGAGAAGCCGCTGGCCACCAGCTCGGCGGACGGGCAACGGATCCTGGCCGCCGACGAAGCAGGCCGACTGATGGTCGGCCATGTGCTGCGCTTCGACGAGCGGCTGCGTGAGCTCAAGCGGAGGCTCGACGCCGGGGTCCTCGGCGAGCTGCGCTACGTCCGGATCCACCGCTCGAACTCGGTCGCATCGGGGGAGCGGATCGGGGCCCGAGCCTCGGTGCTGGAGTTCTTGGGCGTTCACGACCTCGACCTGCTGTTGTGGTTGACCGGGCAGGTCGTCACCGGCGTGACCGCCAACGCCCGCCGGGTGTTCACCGACAACTGGGACGTGGTCACCGCCGGGCTCACGCTGTCGGGCGGCACCCTCGCCCAGCTGGAGAACCACTGGCTGATCCACCGGGCGAGCGCCCGCGGCTGCCTGGCCGGGGTCGAGCTGTTCGGAGACCGCGGCACCGCGCTGGTCGACCTCTCCACCGACGAACTGCAGCTGACCACCGACGACGAGCCGCGTACGAAGTTCGTCGACAGCCGGAACTGGACCCACGACCCGGGCGTCCAGGGTGGATCGTTGCGTCGCCAGGATGCCGCCTTCCTCGACGCCGTACGGACCGGTGCGCCGATGCCGATCACCGGGGCCGACGGACTCCGTGCCGTCCGGGCGGTGGAACTGATCAACGCCGCCCTCGAGTGAGCATCGACGCGCTCGGGGGGTGGTGAGTGTCCGCTCCGGCGGTGGGGCGGTGGAGTTGGTGGACTAGCGTGGCAACCACCGCCTGACAGGAGGGCTCCCATGGCCACCGTCGCCGAACACATCGTTGCCACGCTGAAGGCCAACGGCGTCTCCCGGGTCTACGGAATCCCCGGCGACTCGCTGAACGGATTCACCGATGCGCTCCGCAAGGACGGTTCGATTCGTTGGGTCCACGTCCGACACGAGGAGGCCGCCGCCTTCGCCGCCGCCGCTGATGCCGCGACGACCGGGGAGTTGGCGGTGGTGGCCGGGTCCTGCGGGCCGGGCAACCTCCACCTGATCAACGGACTGTACGACGCCAACCGCTCCCGGGTGCCGGTGCTGGCCATCGCGGCCCACATCCCGACCGAGGAGATCGGCAGCAACTACTTCCAGGAGACCCATCCGCAGGAGCTGTTCGCCGAGTCCAGTGTCTACTGCGAGTACGTCGCGCAGCCGCAGCAGTTGCCGAGGCTGCTGCACATCGCGCTGCGGACCGCGATCGAGGAGCAGGGCGTCGCCGTGCTGGTCATCCCCGGCGACGTGGCACTGGCCGACTCGACCACCGACGCGGTGCACGCGATCGAGCGCACCCGTCCGGTGATCAGGCCCAACGATGATGAACTCGACCGTGCCACATCCCTGCTGGACAAGGCGAAGAAGGTGACGATCCTGGCCGGCGCCGGGGTACAGGGCGCCCACGCCGAGGTGATCGACCTGGCTGATCGCCTGGGGGCTCCGATCGTGCACGCCCTGCGGGGCAAGGAGTTCATCGAGCACGACAACCCGTTCGACGTCGGCATGACCGGGCTGCTCGGCTTCGCGTCCGGCTACCGGGCGATGGACGCCGCTGACACCCTGTTGATGTTGGGGACCGACTTCCCGTACCAACAGTTCTATCCCGACCACGCGACGACCATCCAGGTCGACATCCGTGGTTCACAGCTGGGGCGCCGTCACCCGGTCGACCTCGGTCTGGTGGGGGACGTGAAGGCGACCGCGGCCGCGCTGGCTGAACGGGTGAAGCCCAAGAAGCGGCGGACCCATCTCGAGGACTCCGTCAAGCACTACGGCAAGACCCGGGCCGCCCTCGACGAGCTTGCCGTGCCGTCGCGGGGCAAGCAGCCGATCCACCCGCAGTACCTGGCCCGCCTGATCGACCAGGCGGCCGCCGAGGACGCTGTGTTCACCGCCGATGTCGGCTCCCCGGTGGTGTGGGCGGCCCGCTACTTCACGATGAACGGACGACGCAGGTTGATCGGGTCGTTCAGCCACGGGTCGATGGCCAACGCCCTGCTGCACGGGATCGGTGCCCAGGTCGCCCATCCTGACCGACAGGTCGTCGCACTGGCAGGCGACGGTGGCCTGGCCATGATGTTGGGTGAGTTGATCACGCTCACCCAGAACGACCTGCCGGTGAAGACGATCGTGCTGAACAACTCGTCGCTGAACTTCGTCGAGCTCGAGATGAAGGCGGCCGGGTTCGTCACCTACGCCACAGATCTGGCCAACCCCAACTTCGCCGACGTCGCCACCGCGTTGGGGATCTTCGCCCGTCGGGTCGAACGGTCGGCCGATCTGCCGGGTGCGGTCGCCGAGGTGATGGCTCACGACGGTCCCGCCCTGCTCGACGTGGTCACCGAACGGCATGAGCTGTCGATGCCGCCCGCGATCACCGCCCAACAGGTGAAGGGATTCACGTTGTACGCCATCCGCACCGTGATGTCGGGACGAGGCGACCAGCTGCTCGACCTGGCGAAGGCGAACTGGCGCCAACTCTTCTGAGCCCCGACGTCCCGGGCCCCCCTCGACCAGCTCGGGGGGCGGGTCAGGTGATCATGAGTTCGGCCGGCAGGCCGAGGAAGGCGCCGTAGCGGTCTGCGGCGGCGGTCAACGCCACCACCTCGTGGCGGCTGAGCTTCCGGTGCGGCAGCAGGGTGAACCTTGCTGTCGTGGCGGTGAGTTGGCGCTTCATGCCGGCGACCAACTGTCCGTCGAGCAACGCCATGCCGATGGCCTGCTCCCGACCGCGCGGCACCTGGCCCGCGGCGTCCAGCACCCAGCGCGTGTTCAGGTGGTAACCCCGATACATCTCGTCGAGGACCTGCAACAGGTGCGCCGCCAGCTGTTGATCATGGTCCGGCGGACTTCCCGTGGCGTGGAACCAGGGCCGCCCGTCGTACTCGAACGACTCGAGTCGATCACGTACGGCCTGCACAGCTCGGCGGGCATCGGTGAGGGTGAGGGTTGCCCAGTAGGCCAGGTCGTCCACCGTCGCGGGACCGTGGCCGGTGTAGTAGCGCAAGGCGAGTCGCCCCAGGGCCTCGTCCCGGTCGAACTGGTCCGGTGGTGTCCGGAGGCCCACCCGGGTGACGAAGTCGGCATAGGTGTGCTCGCCCTCGCGGGGGGTGCCACTGCACACCCACCGGTCCAGTTCCGCATCGGCCATCACGAGCATCATCACGTGGCTGGTGAGCCGTTCCGCCATGGCGGGGAACCGTTCCCGCACGTGGTCGGCAACCTCGGTCCGGGTGCGGTCCGGCTCGTGGGTCAGGAACTCGGTGACGGCGACGGTGAGTTGCTCCTGTTCGGACGCGCCGAGACCGTGCTGGTCGCGGAGTGCGGCCACCGGACCGCGTCGCACCCGAGGTCCGGTGAGCGCCAGCAACCAGTCCAGGTCGTCCCGACCGACGTAGTGCCAGGTGGGCCGCAACACATGGGTCCGCAGCACCTCCCCGGACGCCAACAGGCCGGCGAGATCCGTCGGGTCGGCGGCCCGGGTCCGCGTCCCCACGGCCCACGCCGACTGGCCCGGATTCTCCGCCTGGACGGCCAACAGGTGGTGCACCACCGCGGCGGCCGACCCTGCGTGCGGGGAGGTGAGGTACTGGTTGCGCAGTCGCCAACGAGCGATCTCGATGTCCACGGCACCAGCGTGCCGCACATTCCGGACGTACACCGTCCGGTGTGCCGGCGAGGTGCCCTCGAGCAGCCGGTTGGCCGCTGGCCGCGCGTCCCCTCGGTCCGCCATATGTCGACTTCGATATCATGTGGGACGAGCGACCAAGTCTGCCCGTGCCAATGACCTGCTGAGACATCACATGGGAGGGCCAGTGACGACGCAGTACGACACCACACGGACCGGTGCAAGGAATCGCGCCGCCAACCTGAGGGCTGACGCGGCGCGCAACCGGACCGAGATCCTCCGAGTGACGGCCTCGGTGTTGCGCGACGACCCGGACAGCTCGATGGCCGACATCGCGGCTGCCGCCGGCGTGGGCCGGATGACCCTGTACGGACACTTCCCGACGCGAGCCGAACTGTTGGACGCCGCCATCTGCGACACCCTCGACCGTGGCGACGAGCAGTTGGACAAGATCGACCTGGAGGGAGACGTGTGCGACGCCTTCGCCCGCGTCATCGACTCCTGCTGGGACCTGGTGAACCAGCTGCGCGTGCTGTTGTCGGCGGCTCAGCAGGAAGGCGTCCGGACGCTGCGGGACCTGCGGGTGCCCTCCGACGCCAAGGTTCGTCGCCTGTTGGAGCGTGGGCAGCGCGAGGGTGCCTTCCGGACCGACCTGCCGATGCCGTGGCTGCTCGCGACGACCCACATGATCATGCACGGCGCGGCGGACGAGATCGAGGCGGACCGGCTGGACCCCGAGGAGGCCCCGGAGCTGATCCGCCGCACGCTGCACAGTGCCTTCCGGCAACCCGTGGAGTGACTGCGCCAGTACCCGGTCACCAGGGTCGGCGGCCAGCACCCGTCGAGAGGGCTCGGCCCGATGCGTCGTCACCCACCACGGACCGGTTCGGTCGGCCAGACACCCGAACTGCCGCGACGATGTGATCCGACCAGGTGCGTGTCGACCATCCCGATGGCCTCCATCAACGCGTACATCGTGGTCGGCCCGACGAACGAGAATCCCTGCTTGCGCAGCGCCTTGGACAGCGCCAGTGACTCCGGTGACGACGTCGGGACCTCGGCGTACGAGGTCGGCCGCGGCGTCTCGTCCGGCCGGAACGACCAGACGAACTCGACCAGCCCGACCCCGTCGCGCAACCGGACGGTCGCCGCGGCGTTGCCGATGGTCGCGTTGATCTTGGCCCGGTTTCGTACGATGCCGGCGTCGCCGAGCAACCGGTCGACGTCCGCGGTGCCGAAGGCGGCGACGACGTCGGGATCGAAGTGGGCGAAGGCCTCCCGGAACCGTGGCCGTTTGCGGAGGATGGTGGCCCACGACAACCCGGACTGGAAGGCCTCCAGGCTGATCCGCTCGAACAGGCCGCGCTCGTCGGTGACGGGCATACCCCATTCGGTGTCGTAGTAGTCGCGGAGCAACGGGTCGGTGGCCGCCCAGCGGGGCCGGGCCAGGCCGTCGTCGCCGATCACCAAGCCGTTGCCCATCGTGGAACCTCCATGATCATCAGCGCCGTGTTCTTGTGCCGGTTCCGATCCGGGGCGGGGTCGGGGGCGGGTGCCCCGTCCATGATGGACCGGCGACGCCCCCACCGCCAACGCCCGGACCGCCAACGCCCGCTCCGCCAACGCCCCGACCTCATCCGCGGGTGCGCTCCAACTCCAGCAGCGTCGACTTGGCCGGCAGTCCACCCACGTAGCCGCCGAGGGTTCCGTCGCTCCGCAGCACCCGGTGACAGGGCACCACCACCGGCAGTGGGTTGGTGGCACAGGCCGACCCGACGGCACGGACCGCCGTCGGCCGACCCAACAGGCGCGCGACGTCGCCGTACGACTCCGTGTGCCCGTAGCCGATCCGCGGCAGGTGCTGATGGACGAGGCGTCGGAACTGCCCGGTCGACAGGGTGTGGTCCAGCGGCAGGTCGAACGCGGTCCGTCGGCCTGCGAAGTACTCGTCGAGCTCTGCCGCGGCGACGTCGAGCCGGTCCGGTGCCCGCAGGACCCGGGGGCTCAATCGGGTGGCCAGCGCCTGCAGCACGACGTCGAAGTCCTCGGTGGCGTACGCCACGCGCACCAGCCCGCGTGGTGTGGCGGCCAGCAGCAGGGTGCCGACGGGGGAGTCGACGGTGCGGTAGGCGACGTCGAGCAGGTCGTCGGCCGCCGCGCGGGCGGCGAGCCGTTGCTGCAGGAGGCGCAGGTCGTCCGACGAGGCGTCGAACCGGGCTGCTGCCAAGGGTTCGCCCTCCGACACGGTTGCCGGTGAGGGTGAGGTGTCGGGCCGGCCGGGCGAGGTCGACTCGCGGTGGGTGTTGTCGTTGATCATGATCGGGCTCCTTCCCGGACGGTGAGGGTGCGGCGGAGTGAGGCGATGCCGTCGGCGGCGGCTCGTCGGACGGCCGCCGGGGTGCCACCGATCAGCTCGGCGGTCTCGGTGTGGGGGAGGCCGCCGAACCAGTGGTACGCCACCGCGAGTCGTTGCCGCTCCGGCAGCGCGGCGACCGCCGCCCACAGGTCGAGCTCGACGTCTTCTGGCCGGCCGAGGGGTGAGGTGGTCTCCGGCAGGTGTTCGGTCGGCACGGGGCGCCGCTGCCGACCGCGGATCACGTCGACCGCCTTGCGGTGGGCCACCCGGACCAGCCAGGCCTCCACGTTCGTGTCGTCGTCGAGGTCGGGCCACGCCCGCAGCGCGGCCAGGAACGTCTCCGACCACGCGTCGTCGGCATCCGCCCCGGGCCCGAGGACGGCGCGGCACACCCGCAACACGGTGGCACCGTGGGTGGTGACCGCTGAGTCGTACGGCTGCTTCATCTTCATCACCGAGTAGTCGCGGTAGTGGGGTCGGTTGTGAGGTCCCATCCTTGCGTGTCGGTCAGCTGTGCTGGTGGTGCCGGTGCGCCGGCGTGGCCGTCCTCGTGTCATCGGTGCACGTCGCGTGGACCGAGGTCGCGTGGGTGCACGCGCCCCCGCCGCCGGTGCCACGACCGGCCGTGGTGGTGTCGGCGGCCGGCGCGACGGCGCAGCCGCAGGCTTCGCCGCGCCAGGCCAGGACACCCTCGCGGACCGCCAGTCCGGCGATCACGAGTCCTGCGATCGGGTCGGCCCACCACCAGCCGAGGGTGGCGTTGAGCAGCAGCCCCACCAGCAACACCGCCGACAGGTAGGTGCACAACAGCGTCTGCTTGGAGTCGGTGACCACCGATGCCGAGCCCAACTCGCGGCCGGTGCGCCGTTGGGCCCACGACAGGAACGGCATCACGACCAGGGACACCGCGGCGATGCCGATGCCGAGCCGTGACGGGTCGGCCTCCCCGAAGCCGGCCAGGCCCCGTACCGCCTCGAACGTCACGTACGCCGCCAGGGCGAAGAACGCGATCGCCATCAGCTTGAGCGCCAGCGCCTCGCGGGACTCGGGCAGACGGTGTCGGAACTGCCACAGGATGATCAGCCCCGAGGCGAGCTCGATGGCCGAGTCGAGGCCGAAGCCCACCAGGGCCGCTGACCCCGTCAGCCGGCCGGCGGAGATCGCGACGACGGCCTCGATCACGTTGTAGACCACGGAGAAACCGGCCAATAGTTGGGCCCGCCGCACCAAGGTGGCGCGGCGGTCGCGGCTGGCGGCCTCACCCGTGGCGGTGGTGGTCATCGAACGGTTCCGTTCGTCCGTCGGACTGTCGAACGGTTCCGTTCGTCGGGTCGGGTCGCGGGGCCGAGCCGGGGCACAGCGTGACGGCGTCGCCGGTGACCTCGAGCAGTCGTTCGGCGGCCCCGAGAAGGTCGAGCAGTTCCGGGTGGCGGAGGCTCCACATCGACGCCCGGCCGACCGGACGGGAGGTCACCAGGTCACAGTCGCGCAGGCAGGCCAGATGGGCCGACACCGTGGACTGGGCCAGGCCGAGGTGGTCGGTCAGGTCGACGACCCGGTGCTCGCCCAACGCCAGGTGCTGCACGATGGCGAGCCGGGTCGGATCGCCCAAGCTCTTGAACATCACCGCGGCCGAGGCGAGGGCGACAACCTCGAAGGGCTCCGCCAGGTCGGGTGGTTCCACGGCCGCGACCGACACAGCGGTCTCCGTCGGCTCAGGTACGCCCGCCATCGATTTCATCGTCACAGAGCGATGATAACGCCATACGTCGTGAGATGGAACCCCGGCATCCCTCCGCTGGACCGCCGGTCTGAGTCAGCGGAGCCGTCAAGGGCTGAGCGGCGCGAGTTTCCCTTAGGATGGAGGCCCGCCGTTCAAGGAGGTCCGATGTCCGTCCCACCGCCCCGGCCCGACCGGCCCAACGTGCTGCTCATCGTGTCCGACGACCACGGGTACGGCGACCGCAGTGCCCTGGGCATCAACGACGACGTGGCGACGCCGAACCTGGACCGCCTTGCCGCCGAGGGCCTCACCTGCACCGACGCGTACGTGACCGCGCCGATCTGCAGCCCGTCACGTGCGGCGATCATCTCCGGTCGGCAGCAGCAGCGCTGGGGTGGGCTGTGGTTCGACAGCGCCCGGTTCCCACCCGGCGACGAGCCCACGATCGCCGAGGCATTCGCCGCCCGCGGCTACCGGACTGGCTACTTCGGCAAGGTGCACTACGGGACCGAGGACGTCGGTGACCGGGCCTGCCCGCCACACCACGGCTTCGAGACCACGCTGTACGGCCTCGCCGGCCAGTCGATCGGCCGCCTGAACTACCTGCACCACTCGCGCCGGGCGCAGGCGGACTACGGTGAGGCCGCCGTACCGATGGCGGTGCAGCCACTGCTCAGCGGCGACGAACCGGTGGAGCACGAGGGCTTCCTGACCGAGCTGATCGGCCGACGGGCCGGTGACTTCCTCGCCGCGCCCGACGACCGGCCGTTCTTCGCGATGGTGGCGTTCAACGCCGTCCACAACTTCTGCTGGCAGCTGCCCGAGGACGAGCTCGCCAAGCGCGGGCTGCCCCCCTACCGCGACTGGGATCCCAACTCCGGCACCGGTTACGGGGAGTGGTACGACGACGCGATCGTGCCCAACCTGCCGCACGGCCGCGAGTACTACCTCGCCCAGCTCGAGCTGATGGATGCCGAGGTCGGACGGCTCCTTGATCAACTCGAAGCCTCCGGCCAACTGGCCAACACCTTGATCATCTACACCACCGACAACGGTGGCTCCACCTGCAACTTCGGCGACAACACCCCGTTGCGCGGCACCAAGTACACCCTGTGGGAGGGCGGCATCCGGGTGCCGATGCTGCTGCGCTGGCCGGCGCGGATCGAGCCCGGGTCGACCACCGATGCGCTGGTGTCCACCACCGACATCTACCCGACCGCACTGGCTGCAGCCGGGGTCGATCCGGCCGACCTCGGCCCCGTGGACGGGCGGGACGTACTCGCCGGACCACTCGAGCGGGGCCACGAAGCCCTGCACTGGGAGTGTGGCTTCCAGTGGGCGGTCCGCGCCGGTGGCTGGAAGCTGAGCTGGGCCGACCCGGATGCCAAGCAGGTCAAGAACCTGATGGCCCACGAGCACGCCCCGATGGGTCGGGGCCAGTTCCTGGCGGACCTGTCGACCGATCCGTCGGAGCAACAGGACCGCAGCGCCGAGCGGCCTGATCTGGTGGCCGAACTCACCGCCCGTCACGACGCCTGGCGGGTCGAGGTCGGACTGGGTGCTCGCTGAATTTGTGTGTGCCAGCATGGAGGTCAGCACCGGTCAACGCAAGGAGTTCCCATGACACAGTTTTCGCTGACCCAACTCGCCGAGGAACACCTCGCGACGGCGCGAACGGCGTCCTCGGGCCGCTCGGCCGACACCGTCCACGGCGGCAGTGGCCACCAGCTGCGACAGACCGTGCTGGCGCTGCTCGCCGGGCAGGGACTGGCCGAACACGACAGCCCCGGTGACGCGACCCTGCAGGTGTTGCAGGGGTCGGTACGGCTGACCGCCGGCGACGAGGCCCTCGACGGTACGGCGGGTGACCTGTTGGTGATCCCGCCGACCCGGCACGCCCTCGAGGCCGTCACCGACGCCGTGGTGCTGCTGACGGTGTCGAAGTCGGTCTCCTGAGCCGACGCCCCGGCATCAGTCCGAGCTGGGCATCAGCCGGAGCCGGGCGCCGGTCGGAGCCGGCGGGCGGTCACTTGGTGGCCGGGTCGAGCTCGAGTCGACGCAGCAGCTGCGCGTTCAGCGCCACCACGATCGTCGACAGCGACATCAGCACCGCACCGACCGACATCGGCAGCACGAAGCCGATCGGGGCCAGCACGCCTGCGGCCAGCGGCACCGACAGCAGGTTGTAGCCGGCCGCCCACCACAGGTTCTGCGTCATCTTCCGGTAGACCGCGCGGGACAGGTCGATCACCGACAGCACCAGCCGCGGGTCGTTCCCGGCCAGGATCACCCCGGCCGAGGCGATCGCCACGTCCGTACCGGCGCCGATGGCGATGCCGACGTCGGCGGTCGCCAGGGCGGGTGCGTCGTTGACGCCGTCGCCGACCATCGCCACCGTCCGGCCCTCGGCCTGCAAGGTGGTGACCTGCTCGGCCTTGTCCTCGGGTCGGACACCGGCGAACACCCGGTCGATGCCGAGCTCGGCGGCCACCGTCTCGGCCACCGCCTGTGCGTCGCCGGTGATCATGACGACCTGGACGCCGCGTTCGTGGAGTGCCTCGACGGCCCGGCGGGACTCGGCTCGTACCTCGTCGGCCAGTGCCAGCGCACCGGCGACCCGGTCGTCGACCAACACGTGCAGGATGATCGAGCCCTGCTCGCGCCAGGTCTCGGCCACCGGCAACTCGTCGAGGCCGTGTTCGGTCAGCAGGTACGGCCCGCCCACCGCCACCCGGTGACCGTCGACCGTCGCGGTCACCCCGACCGCGGGTGAGGAGCTGAAGTCGGTGGCCGACGGGACGTCGAGGTCGCGCTCGGTGGCAGCGCCCACGATGGCCCGGGCCAGCGGGTGCTCGGAGTACGACTCCGCCGCGGCCGCCAGCGCCAGGAGTCGGTCATCGTCGAGTAGGGCATCGTCGAGTTGATCATCGTCGGGACCTGTGGCGGCGGTCTCGATCGCGGTGACGGTGGGTTCGCCGCGGGTCAGCGTCCCGGTCTTGTCGAACAGCACGGTGTCGACGTTGCGCATCTCCTCCAGGGCGAGTCGATCGGAGACGAGCACGCCGGCCCGGGCGGCCCGCTCGGTCGCGATCGACACCACCAGCGGGATCGCGAGTCCGAGGGCGTGCGGACAGGCGATCACCAGCACGGTGATGGCGCGGAACAGCGACTGGTCCGGGTGGCCGGCGATGCTCCAGGCGATCACGGTGATCAGCGCGGCCCCGAGGGCGAACCAGAACAGCCAGCCGGCCGCGGTGTCGGCGATCCGCTGGGCACGGGAACTCGAGTTCTGCGCCTGGGCGACGAGCCGACTGATCCCCGCCAGTGCCGTGTCGTCACCGACGGCGGTCACCTCCACCCGGAGCCCGGAGTCGGTGACCACGGTGCCGGCCACCACGTCATCGCCCGGCCCGCGCTCGACCGGCCGGGACTCCCCGGTGATCATCGACTCGTCGAGGCTCGCCGACCCGGACTCGATCCGACCGTCCGCCGGCACGCGGGCTCCGGGCCGTACGACCACCACGTCGCCGACGCGGAGGTCGCCCGGGGCGACCGTCACCAACTCCTCACCCTCGAGGCGGTGGGCCTCGTCGGGGAGCAGGGTCGCCAAGGAGTCCAGGGCTGACGTGGTCTGGGCCAGCGACCGCATCTCCAGCCAGTGGCCGAGCAACATGATCACGACGAGCAGCGCAAGCTCCCACCAGAAGTCGAGGTGGGCGGGAAGGATCCCCAGGGTCGCCAGCAGCGAGGCCACGAAGGCGACCGTGATGCCGAGTGAGACCAGCAGCATCATGCCCGGCTTGCGGTCGCGGATCTCCGAGACCGCCCCGGTCAGGAACGGACGGCCACCCCAGGCGTACATGACGGTGCCCAGCACCGGTGACACGAACCGCAGCCACGGCCAGTCGGGCAACGTGTGGCCGAGCAGGTGGGCGAACATGTCGTTGGCCAGCACGGTCGGTACCGCGAGCACCAACATGATCCAGAACAGCCGGCGGAACTGGGCGGCATGCTCCCCGTGCCCGCCGTGTCCGGCATGCGCGTCGTGTCCGGCATGCCCGTCGTGTCCGGCATGCTCCCCGTGCCCGCCGTGTCCGGCATGCGCGCCGTGTCCGGCATGCGCGTCGTGTCCGGCATGCGCGTCGTGTCCGGCATGCGCGTCGTGTCCGGCATGCGTGTCGTGTCCGGCATGCGTGTCGTGGTGCTGGTGTGCGGAGTGCTCAGCGTTCCCGACGTGCTCCTCGTGGGCGGGGTGCCGGTCGGGGGGAGTGTTCGGGCGGGTCTGGTTCATGACTCCACCATACCCTAGGGGGGTATGGCGTCAAATGGTCAGGCGTACGGCGTGGTGAACGCCGTGATCGGGTACGCGATGGCCCGATGGTGCCGCCGGTGGTCTTCAACAGCTCGCCTGATGAACTTCGGCCCGGCGGTCGTGCGATCGGCGGTCAGGAGATGAATCGGGGGCGACCCGCAGCAAACCCGATCACGCCCTGGCCGGCCGCCAGGGCCGCCAGCAGCACCAGCACGGGTCCCCAGGACCCGGTCACCTCGCTCAACCAGCCGGCCAGCACCGGGCCGATGCAGGCCAACAGGTAGCCGACCGACTGCGCCATCCCGGCCAGTTGAGCGGTCTGGGCGGCGGTGCGGGTCCGCATGGCCACCAACGACATCGCGACCACGAAGGAGGAGCCCGTTCCGACTCCCAGCAGGGCCAACCACAGCAGCAACAGCTGTGGTGCGAACAGGCCACCCAAGGTGGCGATGCCGATCGCGGCACCGCACCCCGCGGCGAGGGCCCGCTGGTCCGGCAGGCGGTGCATCACCGCCGAGACGACCAGCCCCGACGGGATGGCGACGGCCTGCACACCGAACAGGTGCCAGCCGGCCTCCGCCGGCGGGATGCCGAGCACCCCTTCCATCGTGACCAGCCAGGTCAGCACCAGGTAGAACACCGTCGACTGCAGGGCCATGAACCCGGTGACCAACCACGCCAGTGGCGAGCGCCACATGCCTCGGCCCGATCCCTCGGGAGGCGAGGTCGGCGTCACCGGCGGGTCGGCCCGGCCAACCGCCCGGGCGACCGGAGGCTGCTGCGAGCGTCGCAGCCGGGGGAGCCAGGCCAGCAGGGCTGCGACGCACAGCGCCACCCACACCGCCAGCGTGAGCCGCCAGTTGCCGTCCAGCGCCGCGGTGATCGGGACCGCCAACCCGGCACCCACCCCGGCCATCCCCGACATCACCGAGGTGTACACCCCGGTGGCGAGCGACAGGTGGGAGGCGTAGTCCCGCTTCACGATCGCCGGCAGCAGGACGTTCCCGATCGCGATGGTGCCGCCGATGACCACGGTGCCGATCCACAACCCGGCCGGCAGTGGCCCGGACCGCAACAGCATCCCCAGCGCCAGGCCGACCAGTGCCAACGCGACCGCGCGGTTGACCCCGAGTCGGGCGGCGAGCAGGTGGACGAACATCGACGTCACGGCGAAGCCGAGCAGTGGCAGTGCGCCCAGCACGCCCAGGGCCGTGTTGTCCAGCCCCAGGTCGTTGCCGAGCATCGGGATCAGCGGGCCCACCCCGGTGATCGGCGGTCGCAGGCAGCTCGCCACCAACACGATGCCAAGCAGGGCAGCTGCAGGTCTGCTCACCTGGTCTCCTCGTTCGCTGATGGGGACGTCCGGATCCCGGTGCCGTGGGTCGATGCTCACGCGGGTCGATGCTCCGCTGCCAGTGTCGGTGCTGCCATTGTCGGCGCTGTCGTGGCCGGTGGCGTCCGCGGTCCGACGGGCGACCCCTGCTGGCTACCCTTGAACGGTGAGGCGAATCGTGGCGGTCCTGGCGGCGGTGGTCTTCGTCGTGTCGAGCGTCCTCCACCTGGCGGCGCAGGTCACCGGCGACCCGTTCTGGATCAACGTCACCATCTTCGTGCCCGTGTTCGCCTTGTTGGTCTGCTTCGTGGCCGCCGTCCGACGGTGGGACACCACCGCTCGGTTCACCGTACTGGGGCTCGGCTTCTCCTGGCTCGGTGACGGAGTCGGCTCGATCAGCCTGACGGTCAAGATCGGCTTCTTCCTGGTGGCACAGCTCTGCTACATCGTGGCGTTCCTGCCGCTGTGGCGGCAGATCCCTCGACGGCGGCTCCGGATCGCGGCGTACGCGGTGGTCGTGGTCGTCGTCGTGGCCATGCTGCTCCCGATGGCCGGGTCGTTGGCACCGGCCGTCGTGGCGTACGGCGTCGCGCTCGGCCTGATGGCGCTGCTGGCCGGCGGGCTCGGCCCGATCGCCGCGGTGGGTGGTGGGTTGTTCCTGGTGTCCGACACGCTGTTGGGTGTGCAGCAGTTCAGCCCGGTCCGGCTCCCCATGCACGGCCTGCTGATCATGGTCACCTACCTGGTCGCGCAGGTGCTGTTGGCCTCCCAGGTGATGCGGACCCGGCTGCGCGCCTGACCCGGGTCTCATGCGTCCCCGGGATCCCCGGTCGTGCGCCCGCGCCCGGGAATGCCGAACGACCCCCCCGCGGTGGCGGGAGGTCGCAAGGTGTGGATCGGGCGGGAACCCCGGCAGTGGGAGGGCCCTCGCCCGATGGGGTGCGGGCAGTTGACGCGTGGCGAACCGGATCAGATCGTTGATCGGGACCCGCCGGTTCCTCCTCGGCAAGATGTTGCCAGCCGCCGACTCCGGGTCCTGTCGCCCTGGGGGAGGGGCGTGGGTGTCACAGGACGCTGGTGTCGGAGTCGACGGCTGGCATCGGGGGGAGGAATGATCAGTGTGGAGGAGGGAGGCACTGATCAAATGGTCTGTGGGTCAGGCTGGCCGGGGGGCTCGACCTGACCGGTTGAAGTCAGCTCTGGCGATCAGGGCCAGACGCCGGTGTCCCCGTCACCGGGCTTGATGTCCTGGGTCGAGAACGAGGCCGGGGCAGCGTTGGCGGCCTGCGAGACGCTGGCGCCACCGAGAACGGTGAGCAGCACGATGCCAACGCCTGCGATGAACTTCTTCAACTTCATGAACTTCCCCCTGCGATCATGCGGCCCCCTGCCTGGGTTCCGCTCGTTGACGTTGACGCCACGCTATGACACAGTGACATTGCCTGTCAACACACTTGACAGGATTGTCAAAGCCGAAGTTGCGCAGCCCCCTTCCGACACCCGATCGGGCGACACGGATCCGGGCTCGCCCAAGACGAGGCAGGAGAGCAATGTCGGTCGACACCCAGGTGGACACGTTCGGCAGCCGGTTGAAGGACCTGCGGCTGCGCGCGCGGCTGTCCCAGTCCGAGGCCGGGGGCGAGCGCTACTCGGGCAGTTACATCTCCCACCTGGAGAGCGGTCGTCGGCTCCCCAACGACGACGTCATCCGTTACCTGGCCGACCGACTGGGTGTGAAGGACGACGAGCTGTTCGGTGCAGATCGACGGAGCTACGCGGTCGGGTCCACCGACCTGTCCCTGCTGGAGGCCGACGCCGCCGTACGCGAGGCCGAGCGCAACGGTGACCCCGCCGAGCTGAACGCCCGCGCCGAAGTCGCCTCGGCGATGGCCGCCAAGTCCCAGCGTGCCGACATCTGGTGGCACGCGGTGCGGTGCCAGATGCACGCCCGGGCCGCGATGGGCGAGTTCGCCGCCGCGGGTGAGTTGGGTGACGAACTGCTACGCCACCCGATCACCCAGGGGTCGGCCCGGCTGCAGGTGGAGATCCTGAGTCACATGGCACGGTCCCGCCGTGCCCGTGGTCAGCTGGTGCAGGCCTCCGACCTCGCCGAGCGGGCCGTCGAGCTGTCGACCGAGCCCGGGGTCACTCCCAACGTGCGGGCCGAGGCGTTGATGTCCCAGATCTCCACCATGATGGACATCGGACAGGCCTCGGCCGTCACCACGCCGATGGCCCAGCTGCGCGAGATCCGGTCCGAGGTGATCGGCGCACAGGTGCTCGGGCAGGTGGCGTGGGTGCTCGGCAACCTGGCCTTCGTGGCCGGGGAGACCGAGCTCGGTGAACGCGAACACGCCACCGCACTGGAACTGCTCAAGCCCGAGGTCGACCTCAACATGTGGGCCCGGCTGCGGCAGGCGTCGGCCCGGTTCCGGCTGGAGGCCGGCCACCCCGAGGGGGTGGCCGACCTGATCGATGCCGCCGCGCTGGCGCTGAGCCTGGTCGGCAATCCGGGCGACCTCGCCAACCTGGAGATGGCCCGGGCCGCCCACGCCTTGGCCGAGCACCGGCCCGAGGAAGCGATCCTGCTGTGTCAGGGCGTGCTGAACGAACCCACCCCGCTGTCACCACAGTCCCGGGCCGAGGTGTTCGAGCTGCAGCACCGGGCCCTGGTCGCCCTGGGGGACCTCGTCGGCGCCCGCAAGGCCCTGCTCGACGCCGCGACCAAGTACGAGGAGGCCGGGGCCTGGCAACGCGCGCTGGCGATGTGGCGGATGCGCGCCGGACTCGAGACCGAGACCGCCGAGGCGCCCTGACCCGTCGGTCCCGGACGTCGACCCGCGGGTCGACCGCCCACGACACCTGATGGACACCGGCCGGTCACCGGGCCGCTCTACACTGCGCGCGTGACTGACCTCGCACGCCGGCTCCGCACCACCGACGCCGTGGTGATCGGCCTCGGTTCGATGATCGGCGCCGGACTGTTCGCCGCCTTCGCCCCGGCCGCCGCCGCAGCCGGCTCCGGGCTGTTGATCGGCCTTGGCGTCGCCTGCCTGATCGCCTGGTGCAATGCGACCTCCTCGGCCCAACTGGCCGCCCAGTACCCGGCCTCGGGCGGCACGTACGTGTACGGCCGTGAGCGACTCGGTGAGTGGCCGGGATTCCTTGCCGGGTGGGGATTCATGGTCGGCAAGACCGCCTCCGGTGCGGCCATGGCGCTCACCTTCGCGGCGAACCTCGTACCGGAGCCGTGGACCCGTCCGGTGGCCGCCCTGGCGATCCTCACCCTGGCCATGATCAACTACCGGGGCATCACCCGGACCGCCGGTGCGGCTCGCATCATCGTCACGGTCGTGCTCGTCCTGCTGGCGGTCTCGCTGGTCGCCGCCCTGGCCGGACACCGGGTCGGGTTCGACACCGCCGGTTGGGGATCGGTGCTGTCGGCCGGGCCGTACGGGATCCTGCAGTCGGCCGGGTTGCTGTTCTTCGCCTTCGCCGGCTACGCCCGGATCGCCACCCTGGGGGAGGAGGTGATCGACCCGGCGCGCACCATTCCACGGGCGATCACGATCTCGCTGCTGCTGACCGCCGGGTTGTACGTGTTCGTCGCCGTGGCGTTGCTGCTGGTGCTCGGCCCCTCCGGCATCGCCGCCACGGTGGCGCCCATCGCCGAGGCGGTCGCGGTCGGCCACTGGCCCTGGCTGGCGCCGGCCGCACGTGCTGCGGCGGCGGTGGCCGCGCTCGGTGCCCTGCTGGCCCTGGTCGCCGGGATCGGCCGGACCGGGTTGGCGATGGCCCGGGAGGGCGACCTGCCGCGCTGGTTGGACGCGGTGCATCCGCGGTTCCGGGTGCCTCACCGGGCGGAACTGACCTTCGCCGGGCTGATGTGCGTGTTGGTGCTGCTGGTGGACCTGCGGGGGGCGATCGGCTTCTCCTCGTTCGGGGTGCTGCTGTACTACCTGGTGGCGAACCTGTCCGCGTTCACCCAGTCCGGCAGCCACCGACGCTTCGGCCGGGCCTGGCAGGTGCTGGGTACGGCCGGCTGCGTCGTCCTGGTGGCGACGTTGCCCTGGCAGGCCGTCGTGGCGGGTACCGCAGTCTTCCTCGTCGGCATCGGTTGGCGGCTCGTCGCGCGACGGATCGACCGATCCGGCGCCACGGGATGATCACGTCAGGGCACGTCACGGGATGATCACGGGGGGGTGCGCGGGCACACTGCGGACCGGTAGATTCCGCGCGGGAGCGAACAAACACATGCAACCGAACCGGATCCGGGGACGTAGTCACCTGTGAATCGTCGCTCCGCCGCACACGAGGAGAACTTGTGACCACGCACCGAACCCCCGGCCCGACCCGGACCGCCCACCGCCTGTTCCGTGCTGCGGCGAGCGGTGTCGCCGGCCTCGCACTGATCGCCGTCGCCGGATGTGGTTCACCCGCCGCACCGCAGAGCCCGGCCGAGCCGGGTGGACAGGCCAGTCCGGCCCCGGCCGCCGGCCAGTCCAGCACGACCGAACCGACCACCGCGCCGACCACCGCGTCGCCGAGCACTCCGCAGACCTCCACGCCCGAGCCGACCAAGGAGCCCGAGCCGACCAAGGAACCGGAGCCCAGGAAGGAACCGGCGATGATGAAGTCGGGCGCCAAGGGTGAGCAGGTCCGTGAGCTGCAGGTGCGGTTGCGGTCGATCTCGTGGCTGAGCGGCACCATCACCGGCACGTACGACGAGGCCACGGTCGAGGCCGTCCGAGGGTTCCAGGCCAAGCGCGGTGTCGCGGCGACCGGTGAGGTGGACCAGAAGACGTGGGCCCTGCTGGTCGGGATGACCCAGACCCCCACCCACGAACAGAAGCACAACATCCTCACCCCGGGCCCCGCCCTGATGAAGGCGGGCCAGGAGAGCGACAAGATCAAGGAACTGCAGGCCCGGTTGGCCCAGATCGGCTGGTTCTCCGACGAGGTGACCGGCTTCTACGGCCCCGTCACGACGGCATCGGTGAAGGGCTTCCAGGAGAAGCGGCAGATCCCGGTGACCGGTGAGGTCGACCAACGCACCTGGGACCGACTGGCCGCGATGACCCGCCAGCCGACGAAGGTCGAGCTGGGCGAGGCGCCGCCGCCGGCCGAAGAGGGCAGCAACGGTGGCGGCTACGACCTCGACCCGCGCTGCATGACCGGTCGCGTGATCTGCATCTCGAAGTCGACCAACACCTTGCACTGGATGAAGGACGGCAAGGTGATCAAGGCGATGGACGCCAGGTTCGGCGCCAAGGGCATGGAGACCCGGGAGGGCGTCTTCCAGGTCGGCTGGAAGTCGCGCAACCACACCTCGACGATCTACCACACCTGGATGCCGTTCGCGCTGTTCTTCTCCGGTGGTCAGGCGGTGCACTACTCGCCCGACTTCGCGGCCAACGGCTACAACGGCGGTGGCTCCCACGGCTGCGTCAACATCCGCGACCGGGCCGGCGTCGAATGGCTGTTCGACCAGGTACGGGTCGGGGATCGGGTCGTCGTCCACTGGTGAGTGCCTCGGGGTCCCACCTGAGAGTGCCTGGTCGCACCGCGCCGAGCGGTGGCTGAGCGGCTGCTGCGTGGTGTACTGGACGGGTCCGGATCGCACGACTGATCCGGACCTGTGCAGTCTCGTTCGGCGACTGCCCCGACGACACGGACGAAGGTGAGACCAGGTGACCATCGGACACGCCATCGCGTTGTCGGTCATCGCGGCGCTGGCGTTCGCGGTCGCCGCCGTCCTGCAACACGAGGCCGTCGGGCACCAGATGGAGGACCACGGCAACGGCCGGGGCGGCTCCGGTGACTCCCACGACGACCGCCGGCAGCGTCGCCACCTGGGCCTGGCGTTCTTCCGGGACCTGCTCCGCCGACCCCGGTGGTTGATCGGCTTCTCGATGTCGGGGCTGGGAGCCCTGCTGCACCTGGCCGCGCTGCGCGGCGCCCCGGTTGCGGTGGTCCAGCCGATCGCGGTGCTGAGTGTCCCGCTGGCCGTGCTGATCGGCATGTGGCGCAGCCACCGCCGTCCCAACGGCGCGGTCTGGGGCGGTGTCGCAGCAGCCATGGCCGGGGTGTCGATCTTCGTGTGGCTGGCGGCCCGCAACACGGCCTCGGAGCTGCCCGCCACCTCGCACATCATCATCGCCGGCCTCGCCATCGCAGCCTTGATCACGGTGTTGGTCCTGCTCGGCCAGCGTGGCCCCGACTGGGTGCACAGTCTGGCCTGGACCGGCGGAGCCGCGTCGGCGTACGGGCTGGCGGCCGGCTACATGAAGACGATCTTCGTCCAGCTGGACCACGGGGTCCCGTTGAGCGCCCCGACCATCTGGCTGCCCGGCATCGTGCTGCTGCTGACCTACCCGGCCGCGGCCTACATGCTGCAGCACGCGTTCGTGTCGGGGTCGCCGGCGGTCGTGGTCGGTGGCCTGACCGTCACCGACCCGATGCTGGCGGTGCTGCTCGGTGCCTTCCTGCTCGGCGAGACCAGCCAGCTGACCCCCGTGGTCACCATGGGCATGGTGGGCTGCGCGGTCGTCGCCGTGCTCGGGGTCGGCATGTTGTCGCGCTACCACCCCGACGTGGTGCGGGTGACCGAAGAACACGACGAGGTGGCCGACCCGCACGAGGCGGTGGTCGCCGGACGGCCCGCCCTGACGCAGCACGGACCAGACACCCCCGCGTACGGCGACACCCCGTACGGGGCAGACCTGAACGACGACCCGGGAAGCCGCCCGGGCGTGGCCGAGCACCAACGAGAGGACGAGCGGTGAGAATCCTGCTGGCCGTTGACACCTACCCGCCCGACGTGAACGGGGCCGCCCGCTTCACCGAACGGTTGGCCAACGGGCTGACCGCCCGCGGCCACGAGGTGCACGTCGCCGCACCCTCGTACGACGGTCCTGAAGGGATCGAGATGCACGGCGACGTGACCGTGCACCGGGTGGTGTCCTACCGCTGGCCGTTCCACGAGTGGTACCGGGTGAGCCTGCCGTGGACCGCCCGTCCCGCCTGTGCCGAGATCGTCCGACGGGTGCAGCCGGACGTGGTGCACGTCCAGGCCCACTTCATCGTCGGACGCTACGTCACCTACGCCGCCCACCAGCAGGGGTTCCCGCTGGTCGCGACCAACCACTTCATGCCCGAGAACCTGTTCATGCACGCCAAGACCCCGCAGTGGATGGAGGACCTGGCACGCACCCTGGCGTGGAAGGACCTGCAGCGGGTGTACGGCCGCGCCGCGGCGATCACCGCCCCCACACCGCGGGCGATCGAGCTGCTGGAGCAACGGACCACGCTGACCGGCGAGCCGCTGTCCAACGGCATCGATGCGCACAGCTACGAGGACGCGGCAGCCGCGGCCACCCACGACCCCGCCGTACCGTCGATCCTGTTCGTCGGACGACTGGACGGGGAGAAGAAGGTGGACGAGCTGATCAAGGCGTTCGCCCAGCTCCCGGCCGACCGGCCGGCCCACCTCGACCTGGTCGGCGACGGATCCTGCCGCGACGAGTGGAAGAAGTTGGTCGCCGACCTCGGGATCGCCGATCGGGTGACCTTCCACGGTTACATCTCCGAGGAGGACCTGTTGGCCGCGTACGGCCGCTGCGACGTCTTCTGCATGCCGGGGATCGCCGAGTTGCAGAGCCTGGTCACCCTGGAGGCGATGGCGGCCGGCAAACCGGTGGTCGCGGCCGACGCGATGGCGTTGCCGCACCTGGTCCACCCGGGGGAGAACGGCTACCTGTTCACCCCGGGCAACATCACCGAGCTGCGCGACCACCTGGCCACCTTGGTGGGTGACCCTGAGCTGCGGGAACGGTACGGCCGGGCGAGCCACGACATCGTCAGCAAGCACTCGTTCGCCACGACGTTGGACCGCTTCGCCGAGATCTACGCCGAGGTGTTGGGCGTCCCGCTGTCGGTGGTGACCGGCGAGTCGGGCGTCCCGGTGGACGTGGCCGACCCGGGCGACTCGGCGGAAGGGGTCGACTCGGCGGAAGGGTTCGACTCGGGCGTCCCGGCGGCCCTGCCCCGCGCCGACGCCGACCGGGTGCCGGCCGGGGAGCGCTGAGCAGGCGGTTCGGTGACGCTGAGCTCCACCCAGGTGGACAACGACGTCCCGGCCGGGATCCACTTCGAGGTGGACGACACGCGACGGGCGTCGTTCACCCCTTGGCGGGGCCACGACGTGCTGGGGGTCAGGGCCAGGAAGTAGCCGTTCGAGAAGTGGGGGAAGTCCTTGCTGCCTCCGGCCTCCAACTCGTACCACAGGAACGGCATGGTCTCGGCGTCCCAGCTGAGCTCCACCCGGACCCCGGCGGCCGCGTTGGTGATCGACGCCTGGTGGGTCGCGAAGTCGCTCAGGTAGGCCTGCCACGTGCTGCCGGCGCCTGCCTCGGGGGCCCGGCGCAGGTTGACCGCGGACGAGGTGCCCTGGGTGCGCGGCCACGGCATCACGTCGTCGTAGGAGACCGAGCGGGTCACGTCGGGTTCGGGACGGACCACCGAGGCCCCGGTGTCGATCACCGCACCCTTGCCGAGCAGCGGCGGACCGAAGGCGATCTCGTGTCCCCACATGATCTCGACGTCCTGGCCGCCCTCGTTGGTGGCGGTCTCCTCGACCCGCAGCGTCGCGCCGGTCAGCGTGATCCGGCGGGTGAGGCGGACCGGGAGCCGCAGCAACCGGGTGGTCAGCTCGACCCCACCGGGGACGGGCTCCTCGGCGTAGGCGGCGACGGCGGCCTCGCCGTCGGTGCCCCAGTCGGCGCCGTACAGACTCACCGAGCGGCCCGAGTTGGGGAACAGCGTGCGCCAGCCACCCGGCCACTGTTCGGTCGCGCGGACCGACGCGGTCGACGGCGGCCGCGAGGTGCCGATCGGCAGGATGCCCCAAGGAGCCCGCCACAACAGCTGCAGGTCGTCGGAGCGGCGCGACAGCCCGACGATCGTGCCGCCACGGCCCGGGAGGTAGTCGAGCTGCAGGTCGGTGCCGAGCAACCGGCGGGTGCCGTCATCGGCCAACGCCGCGGCGACGTCGACGTCATCGGGGGCCGGGGACGAGGTCACCTCGGGCTCGGTGGTCACCTCGGGCTCAGTGGTCACCTCGGACCCGGTGGTCACCTCGGACCCGATGGTCTGGGGGCTCGCTTCGATCAAGGGATCAGACTCGGTCATGGGTGCTCTCGTCGCGTCAGGCGGGGGTCGGCGGGCTCAGGTCTCGATCGGCACCGCAGTCGTGGTGTGACCGTACCCGAGCAGCAGCACCGTAACCTCTCCGGTCGGTACCCCGCTGAATCGGGTCCAGCCCTGAACAGGGCTGCCGGGGCTGACGACGGTCTGACCGATCGTCTCGCGGTCATGGGGAGGGACGTTGCGGTAGTCGACGGCGTCCTTGTCGAAGATCGCGATGAAGTCGTCGCTCACCGCGTACCGCCCCTCCTCGCAGGTGATCTTCACCTCGATGTAGAGCGTCGAACCCTCGCGTTCGTGCTGCACCACCTCGAACACCCCGGCATCACAGTCGTCGGTGGTGAAGGGGCGCATGTTCGCCGGCAGCGGGCTACCCGTGGGTGGCGCCTCGGGGGAGGCGGTCGCATTGCGCTCGGCCAGGTCGTTGCGGTACGCGGTGATGCCGCCGATCGTCAGCGCGAGGACGGCGGCCACGATGACACCGACGATCACGATGACGGGGGCCTTCGAGGGGGGCGGCGGGGCCGGCTGGGTGATCGGGACACGAGCGTCCCGGGAGGAGCCGATCGGCGCGGTCGGATCCGGCCCGTCCCCGCGGCTGCCCGAGCCGAGGTCCGCCGGACCCCAGTGCGACGCCGCCTGCTGTTGCTGCCCGTAGCCCTGCTGCCCGTAGCCCGGTTGGCCCTGGCCCGGTTGCTGGCCGTACTGGCCGTACTGGCCGTACTGCCCGTACGACTGCTGCCCCTGGCTCGGCTGTTGGTACTGCCCGTACCCCTGTTGCCCGTACGCCTGCGGCGGCCGTCCGTACGGAGGCTGGCCGGTGCCGGGATGGCCGCCCTGGGGGGCGGCTCCTTGGTGGTCGAAGCCGGGCCCGGACGGCTGGCCCTGCCCGGATGCCCGACCCGGTGTCGACTCGGGCCCCCAGTTGCTGCTCACCCCACAACGGTACCTGCCGACGGGCCCGGTCCCGGGCACGGACCGGCGGGGCGTGACACCGTCCACAACCGGCTTCCCTGTCCGCAGTGCTGTCCACAGGGAGACATACTCGGTGAACGACGGCGGGCCCGGCGCAGCACCTTTCCCACATGACCGTCCATGAACCGCGGCGTGACCACACCGCCGACCAGTCCGACCCCGACCAGACCCGGGTCCGCGTCAGCAGTACCGCCGACATGCTGGCGCTGATCCCGTACCTGCTCGGCTTCCAACCACACGACTCGTTGGTCGTCGTGCTGCTGGGTGGCAACCGGGTGCAACTGACCGCGCGGGTCGACCTACCGCGCCCCGAAGGACGGCGGGACGTGTTCGCGATCGCCGACCACTTCCGTGGCGTCGCCCAGCACAGTGGCGCCGACGGGGCGGTGCTGGCGGTGTTCTCCGCCGACGAGCCGTGGGCGGTCGAGGTGGTGACCGAGGTGGAGGCCGAGCTCGGCGAGCTGGTCTTCACCTCGCTGGTCTGCACCGGCGACAGCTTCCGCGTCGTGGTGGCGGGTGAGGCCGGTCCGAGCACCGCGTTCGACCCGGCGGGTACGGCGACCGCCGCGACGGCGGTCTACCACGGGATGCGGCTGCTGCCGGACCGGGAGTCCCTGGCGGCGCTCACGGCACCGGGTGACCCGGCGGCGATCCGAGCGGTCGCCGACGCTGCCGACACCGTCCGACTGCCCTGGCTGTTGGCCGATCGCCGACTGGAGATGGTCTGTCACGTCGAGACGCTGTTGCGCCGTGACGAGCCGCCCGGTCCCGACGACTGTGCCCGGCTGGCGCTGTTGGCCATCGACCTCGAGGTCCGTGACGTGGCCTGGTTCCTGATGCGCCCGGACAACGCGAAGGACCACCTCAAGCTGTGGGGTGAGGTGGCCCGCCGGTCGCCGATGGACCTGTCGGCGGCCCCGGTCTGCTTGTTCGGGATGGCGGCCTGGCTGAGCGGCGACGGGGCGACGGCGCTGTGCTGCGCCGAGCGGGCGATGGACGAACACCCCGGGTACACGATGGCGCAGTTGGTGTTCGACCTGGTCGAGTCGGCGACACCGCCGCAGGCGTGGGCCGACATGGTCGCCACCGAGCCGCCCGGGCTGACCGACCTGGCCGGGTGAGGCTAGTCTCCGGCGCAGGAGGTGGCGCGGTTGTCACGGTTCGTGGTGTGGGGTGAGGCGCTGATCGACCTGGTGCCGGCGCCGGGAGTGCCGGACACGTTCAGCAGTCCCTGGCAGGCACAGACCGCCGGCGGTCCACTCAACACCGCGATCGCACTCGCGCGGCTCGGCCGGACGGTCGAGTTCTGCGGGCCACTGTCGACCGACGCCTTCGGCCGGCAGATGCGGAGCCACCTGCTGGCCGCCGGGGTCGGGGCGGAGCTGGCGCCGACGGTGGCGGCACCGACCGCCCTCGCCGTGGTGTCGCTCGACCGGGCCGGCAAGGCCTCGTACCACTTCCACACCACCGACACCGCCACCTTCGACCTGACGGCGGAGTCCCTGCCGGTGCTGACGACCGACGACTGGCTGCACGTCGCCAGCCTGGCGCTGGTCGTCCGGCCCGGAGCCGACACCGCACGGGCCTGGGCGACGGCCCAGCCGACCCGGCTGTCGATCGACGTGAACGTCCGTCCGGCGATGCTGTCGGATCCGGCCGAGTACTGGCGGCGACTCGAGCCATGGGTCCAGCTGTTGGGGGAGCGGGGTGGGCTGTTGAAGGGCAGTGACGAGGACTTCGACTTCCTGGCCGCCGGGGCCGGACTGGCGTCGGGGCGAGAGCTGGTCGCCCAACTCGTCGACACCTCTGGGGTCGGCTGCGGGGTGGTCACCCGCGGGCCCGACGGCGCCGAGGCGTTCACCCGTACGACCGGCTGGGTCGACGCGCCGGGCCGTACCCGCGAGGTGGTCGACACCGTCGGTGCCGGCGACACCTTCACCGCCGGGTTCCTCGACGTGTACGCCGACGCCCCCGCCGTCGACGAGGCCGGGTTGACCGTGGCCCTGCAGCGGGGGATCGCCGCCTCGGCCCTCGTGGTGTCGCGCCGCGGTGCCCAGCCGCCGACCGCCACCGAGGTGGACCGCCTGCTGGCCGAGTGACCGGTGCGGTTCCGAACCTGCGCCGCGCGAACCCGGTCGACGGACGTGCACCCGGCGCAGTACACTGCCGCCATGACTCGCGAGCTCCTTGCCGAGCCGCGCCGGTGAGCTGACACCGACGCGGCTGCCCCTCATGCCCACGCAGGGTGAGGGGCTTTTTCATGTCACGGCAGTCCGGAGCCCCACCCACCGGCCGCCGGGCGGGCAGGCAGGGGACGGGCGAGGGCGCAACGACGATTGAGTCGCAGGAGTGACGATTGAGTCGCAAGAGTGACGATGAGTCGGCAGACGATGAGTCGGAACAAGGATGAGCCGGAAGGGCGAACGACAGTGACACAGGCGAGTGAACGACGAGGCCATGACGTCAAGGCTGCCCAGGAGCGCTGGCAGCAGTACTGGGCCGAGCACGCGACGTTCACCCCGCTCGACGACGGGTCGGCCGAGCGCCGCTACGTGCTGGACATGTTCCCGTACCCGTCCGGCGACCTGCACATGGGCCACGCGGAGGCGTTCGTGATGGGCGACGTGATCGCCCGCTACTGGCTGCTGCGCGGGTACGACGTGATGCACCCGATCGGCTGGGACTCCTTCGGCCTGCCCGCCGAGAACGCCGCGATCAAGCACAACTCCCACCCGGCCGACTGGACGTACGCCAACATCGAGACCCAGGCGACCTCGTTCAAGCGGTACGGGTTGAGCCTGGACTGGAACCGGCGGCTGCACACCTCCGACGCCGACTACTACCGCTGGACCCAGTGGCTGTTCCTGCGGTTCCGCGACCGCGGCCTGGCCTATCGCCGCGACTCGTTCGTCAACTGGTGCCCGGTCGACCAGACCGTGCTGGCCAACGAGCAGGTCGTGGCCGGCGCCTGTGAGCGCTGCGGAGCGGCGGTCACCAAGCGCAAGCTGAACCAGTGGTACTTCAAGATCACCGAGTACGCCGACCGACTGCTGGCCGACATGGACGACCTGGCCGACGGCTGGCCGCCGCGGGTGCTGGCGATGCAACGCAACTGGATCGGCAGGTCGACCGGTGCCCACGTGCAGTTCGAGATCGAGGGCCGCGACGAGCCGGTGACCGTGTTCACCACCCGTCCCGACACGTTGTACGGGGCCACCTTCTTCGTGGTCGCCCCGGAGTCCGACCTGGCCGACGAGATCTGCGCCCCCGAACAGCGGGCGGCGTTCGAGGCCTACCTGGAGTCGACCAAGCAGGCCACCGAGATCGAACGGCAGAGCACCGACCGGCCCAAGACCGGGGTCGACCTGGGGGTCCGCGCGACCAACCCGGTCAACGGCGAGCAGATCCCGGTGTTCGCCGCCGACTACGTGCTGGCCGACTACGGCACCGGTGCGCTGATGGCGGTGCCGGCCCACGACCAGCGTGACCTGGACTTCGCCCGCGCCTTCGACCTGCCGGTCCGGATGGTCGTCGACACCGGCGAGGAGGATCCGGCGACCAGCGGTGTCGCCACCGCCGGCGACGGAACTTACGTCAACTCCGAGGTGCTGGACGGCATCACCGGCACCGAGGCCGGCGTGGCCCGGATCGTCGAGCTGCTGGCCGAGCGCGGCACCGGCGAGCCGGCGACGACGTACCGGCTGCGTGACTGGCTGTTGAGCCGACAGCGCTTCTGGGGCTGCCCGATCCCGATCATCCACTGCGGCTCGTGCGGTGAGGTGCCGGTGCCGGACGACCAACTGCCGGTGGAGCTGCCCGACCTGCGAGGTGCCGACCTGCAGCCCAAGGGCACCTCGCCGCTGGCCTCGGCCACCGACTGGGTGAACGTCGACTGCCCGTCCTGTGGCGGACCGGCGACGCGGGACACCGACACGATGGACACCTTCGTCGACTCGTCGTGGTACTTCTTCCGGTACTGCTCGCCCGGCCACGACGGCGGGCCGTTCGACCCCGAGGACGTGCGCCGGTGGATGCCGGTCGACCAGTACGTCGGTGGTGTCGAGCACGCCATCCTGCACCTGCTGTACATGCGGTTCTTCACCAAGGTGCTGTACGACATGGGCCTGGTCGACTTCGTCGAGCCGATGCGCCGGCTGCTGAACCAGGGCCAGGTGATCAACGAGGGCAAGGCGATGAGCAAGTCGCTGGGCAACGGGGTCGACCTGGGGGCGCAGATCGACGAGTTCGGGGTGGACGCGATCCGCACCACCGTGGTGTTCGCCGGGCCGCCGGAGGACGACATCGACTGGGCCGACGTGTCCCCGGGCGCGACGCTGAAGTTCCTGCAGCGCGCATGGCGGCTGGCCGACGACGTCACCGCGGAGGTCGGGGCGGACCCGAGCACCGGCGACGTCGCGCTGCGGCGGGTCACGCACAAGACGGTGCACGAGGTCACCCAGCTGATCGAGGAACAGAAGTTCAACGTCGCCGTCGCCCGGATCATGGAGCTGGTCAACGCCGCGCGCAAGACGATCGATGCAGGTGCTGGCGATTCGGGTGTGGGCGCCTCAGGTTCGGGCGGTGCGGCCGATCCGGCCGCCCGGGAGGCCGCCGAGGCCGTCGCGGTGATGTTGAGCCTGTTCGCCCCGTACGTCACCGAGGAGATGTGGGAGAAGCTGGGGCACCAGCCGTCGGTCGCCCGGGCGAACTGGCCGACCGTCGACGAGTCGCTGTTGGTCGCGGAGTCGGTGACCTGTGTGGTGCAGGTGAAGGGCAAGGTTCGTGGCCGGCTGGAGGTGGCCCCCGACATCGACCCCGCCGAGCTGGAGCGGCTGGCGTTGGCCGAGGAGAACGTGATCCGCGCATTGGACGGCCGGGCGGTCCGCAAGGTGATCGTGAAGGCGCCCAAGCTGGTCAGCATCGTCCCCGCCTGACCTGCCCACGACGTCGGTCGGTCGAGCAGCGAAGGGACGTCGGTCGGTCAGTCGAGCGGCTGGTCGAGCACCATCGTCAGCTCGGGCGGGTGCGGCGGGTGCGGGCACGTGGTGCGCTCCCCGGTCTCCCGCCAGCCCAGCATCCGGTAGTGCTCACGGGCGCCGGTGTTGTCCTCGAGCACGTTCAGGCTGGCCCGCGGGCTGCCGTGGGCGAAGATCTGATCGGTCGCGTACGACATCAGCTCGCGGCTGTGCGTCCACCGTGCCCGCTCCGGCAGGATGCCGAGGTGCCGGATCCGGACCTTGTCGAACGCCAGGTAGCCGACCGGATGCCCGTCGAGCTCGGCCACCCGGACCTTCACCCGCCGGTCGGCGAGGACATCACGCCAGGTCTGGGAGAGGCTGCCGGTCGGGAACGGCTCGGGCCCGAGCACGTGGGAGAGGGCGGCCCCGTTGACCTGCTGCTCCAACCGGACCAGCGTGGCCAGGTCGTCGGCGTTGGCCCGCCGGATGATCAGGTCGTCGTCCTCGTCGTGGTCCGACCCGGCGGCAGCCGATCCCGCGGTCTGGGGGCGGGTGGCGTCGTCGAGCCCGTCGATCGGGAGCGGGGCCGGGGGCGGTGCTGCCGGCGAGGCCGACACGGCGGAGACGGGCGGGATGGGTGAGGCGGCGGGGACGGCGGAGTCGGCCGGGACGGGTGAGTCGGCCGGGACGGCGGAGGCGGTCGGGACGGGGGACGCCGGGTGGTCGGAGTCGACCCGGTCCGCCCGCTCGGACTCGACCCGGATCGTGTCGTCGACCTCCATCGCCACCTCGTCCGCGTCCCGACGTACCGTCATGTCCGTCGGCGCGTCGTCGGGCACCGGGCCGCGCAGTGGGTGGTCCCGGTCGGCGTCGAAGGCCGCGGCGTCGTGGCGCGTGGTGAACGCCGTGGTCGGCTCGGCGTCACGGTCGGTCCGGCGGACCCGGTTGCGCTCCCGCGACTTGGCGGGGGCCTTGGTGGTCGCCTCGTCCAGCAGCACCAGCAGGGTCTCGGTCACCTTGTCGGCGCGGGTGCGCTTGTGCCGGTGGATGGCGCGGTCCGACTTCTGCACACACCACGCCTCGACGACACCGTCGTCGTGCCGGATCTGCAGGCCGTTGCGGCCGGGCACGATGTCGTGCACCTCGTCGGCGTCGAGGACATGGGTCCGCATCGGGTTGTGGACCCACAGGTGGCGGTCGAACACGACCTTCGGGTGCAGCGCGAACCGCCACAGGTACAAGATCCCGAGCAGCGCCAGCACCATCAACGTGATGATGATCGCGGGGCTGCCGAGTTGTCGGTACCAGAGCAGTCCCAGACCGGCAATCGCGGCGATGCCGCCCAGGATCACCAGCGCGGCGAAGATCCGAGTCGCCGCCGCACTCCTGAACACCCGCCTTCGCACGACGGAGAATCTACCCCGTGACGGGCCAGCCGGTGCACGCACCCATGACCCCCCGGTCGGCAACAATCGCCTGCAGGACCTTGTGGCGAGTACCGGCCGGGTGGGGAGGGGCATCCCCCACCCGGCCGTGTCCCCGCAGGTGTCCGAATCGGACCGCTGGCCCCTCCTTCGACGGTTCGTGACCAACCCGTCGCCGTCGAGGCTCGGCGATCGAGGTCAGTCGGTGAGGTCAGCCGGTGAGGTCGTCCCGGTTCGCGCCCAGCACCACGTTCCACTCCCGGACGGCGGTGTCGACGATCAGGTCGGCCGCCGCGAACGGGTCGCCGGCCAGAATCGTACGGACCTCCTCGGCGCCGTCGGCGCGGATGAGCAGCAGCGCACCGGCGCCGGCGTCGTCGCTGAACGGTCCGGCGGCACGCAGCGTGCCGCGGTCGGCCAGTGCGCCGAGGAAGCCGCGATGGTCCGGGCGGTGGCGGTCGAGGGCGGCGGCGTCGTCGGTGTAGGTGTAGGTGACGGCAAACAGGCTCATGGGCGCAACCCTATGGCTGGCCGGCACCGGTCAGCGCCGCTTCCACGGCCCGGAGTTGTGCGCTCAGCTCGGCCGCGCTCCGGTGCCGGGCGACGGGGTGTTCGGTGATGGGTGCCAGCTGCTTCGATGCCGCGGCGAATCGTTCCCCGGACCGGCGCAGGTCCGGGTGCCAGCAGGCTCCCAGCACGAGGTGTCCCATCCGAGTGAGGTCCCGTTCCAGCTGCAGGTACGGGCCGACCCGGGCGGGCGCATCGGCGGCGGAGCGTTGTGCCACCGTTCGTGACTCGAGCAGCTCGTGGTGCAGCCGCCGCCGGTGGAACAGCGCGACCGGCCCGTCGACCTGTCCGGTCGCGAGGTCGTCGAGCACGGCTTGCAGGGCGAGGACGACCTGTCGGGCGTGGGCCCGCAACTGCAACTCGGGCCGGACCCGGCCGGTGAGCCACAGCACCAGCAGTGCCGACGCCACCGCGATCACGGTGTCGAGGGCACGGTCGGCGACAAGGGTGTCGACCGGTGCGCCGGGGGCGGCGGCGGTGGCGACGGTCAGCGCCAGCGGGGTCAGGAAGATCACCGCGACCCCGTAGTTGCGGGTCACCATCATCTCGACGGCGAACTGCAACACCACCACGACCATCACGACCACCCAGGCGTCCGGCTGCAGTCGGAGGACGAAGCCGTACGCCACCAGTCCGAGCAGGGTGCCCAGGAGTCGTTGCACAGCACGGTGGGTCTGGGCGAGCCGGGTGCCGCCCTGATTGAGGATCAGCAGTGAGAACGCCACCGCCCAGTAGACGTGCCCGTTCGCCAGGGCCAACGCGACGGCGCCGGCGAGCAGTGCGGCGGGTCCGACCCGGTTGACGGCGTGCAGCACCTCCGACGGCCAGTGGGCGGCGCTGCGGATCAGGTGGCCGGCGTCGGCGACCCAGGGCGGTGTCGCGGAACTGTTCGGCCTCGACCGCCAGCGCGGAAGTCCGGTCCTCGGCGTCGGAGCCCTCGGGCATCGTTGCGGACGGTTCATCGGTGGGGAGGGCGACGGTCCAGTTCGTCACCGATGCGGTGTCGCCGGCGAGTCGGACCGAGTAGCGGGCCTGGACGGAGGCCAGCCGCTGCACCATGGCCGAGTGTGAGCCGCCGTCGGCGACCGTCGTCCAGGCCGTGTGGAGGGCGGTGGCGCCGCCGTGGTGGGTGGCGGTGATGTCGTCCCGGCCGCGGGCCGACTCGTAGGCGTCGACGGCCACTCCGGCATGCTCGATCGCGACCCGTTCCGGTCGCCGCGGGTCGAACACCAGGTCGCTCATGCCGACGACGACCGCGATCGCTGCGCCGCCGGCGACGCTGAGGACCAGCGGTACGGCCGGGGCACCGCCGGAGACCGCCAGGCCGGCGACGCCTTGGGCCAGCACGAAGAAGAAGGCGTTGGGTGGGCCGGTGCGCAGCGCGAGACACAAGAACACCGCCACCATCGCCGACAGCACCAGGACGACGAGGTGGAGGACCGGTTGCCAGGCGGTGAGTGCCCCGAGCAGGGCCGAGCCGGTCAGGCTGCCGCCCACGACCAGCATCATCCGGATCCAGCGGCGCCAGGCGGTGGCCGGGCCGTACAGGATGGTGAACGCACCGAGACTGGCGAGGAAGCCGAGCTGTTCCTGTCCCAGGGCGACCGCCAGTGTCAGCGGGATGCCCATCGCGACGGCAGCCTTGACCGCGATCACGGCCCGTGGCGGCGACGCCTGCATCGAGTACAGGAACCGCAGGTGCCGGCGTTGCCGCAGCACCGTGCCGGCGTTGCCGCAGCACCGTGCCGGCGATCGTCCGAGATCTGTCAGGGACGGCTGTCGGGTCGGCGGGGTCGGGCACGTGTCCACCGTATGGCCCTGCCTCCGCGGTATGGCCGGGGAGACGAGTTGTCCCCAACCGGGTGACCGACCCCGAGCACTGTCCACAGCAGACCGGATCAGGTGACGTAGCCAGGTGGCGGCGTCCCACTGTGTTGGCATGGCCCGTCCGGATCCGCAGCTCAGCGAACACCTCCGACGCCGTCTCGAGCACGCCCTGGGTCGTCCTTCGGGGGAGGCGGTTCCCCAACGCGCCCAGCCGGCACGACGGGCCGCCACCGGCCCTGTCCGTACCGCTCGGGTCGACGAGTCGTTGATCCAGACGGTGCTACGCGCCCCGGACGCCGACCTTCCCGACGCTGTCGGGGCTGCCGCACCGGAGGTGGTCGGTGACGTGCCGGGGACGCGCGCACGGCCGGTCACCCCGGTGCCCCGGTTCGACCGGCGCCACCTGTGGGTCGTGGTCGCGGTGCTCACGGTCGCGGTGGTCATCGCCGGGTGGATGCTGCTCCGGGCCCGGGACGAGGCGATCGGTGCCACCCCTCGTCCGTCGGCGCCGTCGGTGTCGGGTCCCTCGGTGTCAGAACCCTCGGTGTCGGGCCGGCCGGGGACGGCCGGCCCGTCGGGTGGCGCCACCGGTGGGCCGGGCATCTCACCCTCGCCGGCCATGATCAAGGTCCACGTCACCGGGGCGGTCCGAGAGCCGGGCGTGGTCACGGTGGCCGAGGGGGCCCGGGTCGGTGACGTGATCGACCGGGCCGGTGGCCTGACCGAGGCCGCCCGGCCGGGACGGCTCAACCTCGCCCAGCTCGTCGCCGACGGCGACCAGGTCTTCGTCGCCGACGAACCGGGGGAGGAGAGCGAGGTCCGGGCTGGCTCGGCCGGGGGTGGTGGCGCGGGCGGTGGCGGTGCGGGTGGCGGCCCGGGAGGTGCGACCACCGCGAAGGTCGACCTCAACACCGCAACGCTGGCGCAGCTGGAGGCGCTGCCGGGCGTGGGCCCGGTGACCGCCCAGGCGATCATGAGCTGGCGGGAGGAGCACGGTCGCTTCAGCCGGATCGAGGAACTGCAGGAGATCGATGGGATCGGCCCCAAGACCTATGCCCGCATCGCCCCGCACGTCCGCGTCTGACGCGGCGTCGCACCTCGACCACTGCGCCGGGGACACCACGGGCAGCACTGACATGACGGGCGCGGTCGACGGGGCCGACGGGGCCGATGGGGCCGATGGGGCCGATGGGGCCGACACCCCGCAGCCGCCAGACGCATCCCCGGCCGCCCCGGTGGACTGGCGACTGGCGCCGGTGGCGGTCGGGGCGTGGGCGACCTCGTGGGCGGTCACCAGCCAGCTGTGGTGGCCACTCGGGCTGACCGCTGCCGGATGCGTGGCACTCGGTGCCGTGGCCTGGCGACGTCGCTCGTACGCACTGGTCGCGACCCTGCTGGTCGTCGTCGTGCTCGGTGGGCTCGGCTGGGTCCGCAGTGCCGCCCTGCACTCCGGTGCCGTCGCCGAACTGGCCGACGCGGGGGCATTGGCCGTGCTGGAGGTCAGCACGACCGCCGATCCGCGCGAGGTCGGAGCCGGTACGACGGCCAGCGTGATCCTGCGGGCCGACGTCGGGCAGGTCGAGGGTCGGGGCCGGACGACGTCGACGTCGGTGCCGGTGCTGTTGATCATGTCCGGTCGCGCGGACCCGGCCGGCCCAGGAGGGCCGGCGCTGCACCACGCGCTGGTCGGATCACGGTGGCAGGTCACCGGACTCCTCGAGCGACCCGACCCCGGCTCCGAGCTGGCTGCCGTGGTCCGGGTCACCGCGGCCCACCGGATCGCCGAGCCGAACGCGGGCTGGCGGGCGGTCGAGCACGTTCGCGGTGGCCTCCGGGAGGCCGTGCAGGACCGGCCGGCAGGCCCCCGCGCGCTGGTCCCCGCGCTGGTGCTGGGGGACACCGGCGCGATGTCGCCAGAACTGCACGCCGACTTCGTGACGACCGGGCTGACCCACCTGACCGCGGTCTCGGGTGCCAACCTGACACTCCTGCTGGGGTTCTTGATGGTGCTGGCGCGATGGCTCGGGGTCCGGGGTCGGGGCCTGACCGTGGTCGGCCTGCTCGCGGTGGCGGTGTTCGTCGCGTTGTGCCGTACCGAGCCCAGCGTGCTGCGGGCGACCGCGATGGGGCTGGTCGCCCTGGCCGCGGTGGGACGCGGCAGTCGCGGTACCCGCGGGGTACGTCACCTGTGCGTGGCCGTGATCGGGTTGCTGATGGTCGATCCGTGGTTGGGCCGGTCGGTCGGGTTCGCGCTGTCCACGCTGGCGACCGCTGGGATCATCGCGTGGGCGGGGGCCTGGGCCGATCGGATGCGGTGGGCACCCCGGGTCGTGGGGGAGGCGATCGCGGTCCCGCTCGCGGCGCAGGTCGCCACCCAGCCGGTGGTGACCGGCCTGTCCGGGCAGCTCAGCCTCGTCGGGTTGTTGGCCAACGCCCTGGCCGGGCCGCTGGTGGGCCCGGCCACCGTGGCCGGGTTCGCCGCTGCAGGGTTGTCGGTGCTCCACCCGGTGCCGGCCGCCGTCGCCGGCTGGGTCGCCGCACTCCCGGCCCACGGCATCATCCTGATCGGTACGACCCTGGCACGACTGCCCGGGGCGGCCACCACCTGGCCGGCCACCCCGGTCGCGTTGGTCGTGCTCGGCGCGGCCTGTCTGCTGTCGATCTGGTGGATCCCGAAACTGATCACCTCGGGCTGGGTGTGCCTGGCGGTCGCGCTCGCGATCGTGGTGCTGCTGCTCCGGGCGCCGGTGCAGCCGGGTTGGCCGCCCAAGGACTGGGCGCTGACGATGTGTGACGTCGGGCAGGGCGACGCGGGTGTGGTCAACCTCGGGCGCGGCGCAGCAGTCGTCGTCGACACCGGCCCCGACCCGGCGGCGCTCGACCGTTGCCTTGATCAACTGGGGGTGCGCGAGGTGCCGCTGGTGGTGCTCACCCACTACCACGCCGACCATGTCGGCGGCGTTGCCGGCTTGTGGCAGGGGCGTCGGGTCGGACTCGTGCTGACCACGGCGGCCCCGCTTCCCGCCGACACCGCCGCGGCGGTGGACGCCATGGTCATCGGTCAGGGCACTGAACTGCGCCGTACCGTGGCCGGTGAGCTGATCATGGTCGGTGGGGTCCGGTGGGAGACGTTCTGGCCGACCCCGGCCGCCGTCGACCGGTTCCTGGCGGTCGGCCAGGGGCAACCGGCCGACGGCGGCGAGTCGGCGATGGAGAACGACACGTCGGTCGTCGGTCGACTCACCGTCGACGAGGTGTCCGTGCTGTTCACCGGAGACATCGAGCCGACCGGGCAGGCCGAGCTGCTCCGAGCCGGCTTCGACCTGCGCAGTGACGTGCTGAAGGTGCCGCACCACGGGTCACGACGCCAGGATGCCCGGTTCATAGCCGCGACCGGTGCGACGCTCGCCGTGACGTCCTCCGGCGAGGGGAACTCGTACGGCCACCCGGCGGCAGCGACCGTGGCCCTGTTGCAACGCAACGGCATGCGCGTGTTGCGGACCGATCGTCAGGGAGGCGTGGCCATTGCCGCGACCGGCTCAGGATGGCGTACCACCACCCAGCGCTGAGAGGTCGTCGTCCGGGAACGGGGTCGTGGTCAGCCGGGGTCGTCTCCCGGGGCCGGGGCCGGGCCGGGCCGGCGTCAGTTGGTGTCGTCGTCAGTGCTCATGGTCAGCCGGGGTCGACACCGCGGCCTCCAGCCGCCATGGGCGTTGGTCCGACACCGCCGGGAGTTCCTCCAGCACGGGTGCGATGTGGGGTGGGGCCGGGTCGGCCCACGCGGCCGACGGTTGTGCCCGAGTGCCGGCGAGGTCCGGCACCGTGCCGAGTCGATCGACCTGTTCGGTCAGCGCGTCCAGCACCGAGCGCAACTGCACCTGGGCGACCTGGGCGAAGGTCCGGACGTACTCCACCTCGGTGATCGGTCGGTCGTAGGCCACGCCGGTTGCCGCGCCCAGGGCTGCCGCGCCCACCTCGATCGGGTCGGAACCGCGAGGAGCGCGAGCTGCGGCCTCCCGCGCCTGGTCGAGGATTTCCTTCTGCTGGCGGCGGGCCGCCGTCATCAGGTCCTGGGCACGCTCGACCGCCTCGTCGATCAGTTGGTCGACGATCTGTTGTGCCTGGGTGAACAGCGCCACCGCCTGCGGATTGATCTCACCCGGGGGCCTCGACGGGCTGCTCCTGCCGGGCCCGGTCCAGTTCGTGACTGAGCCGATCGACCTCGGAAGCCATGAACCCCTCCAGATTCGTGCCGTCAGTCCCGAACCACAGCGACCCGGATCCCTTGTCCTGATGGACGGCGACCATCTTGGCACCACGTGGCAGAGTCACCCATCAAGGCGTAAGCGGTCGAGTTGGGACATTGTTCACGGCCCCGTCGTGTCGCTGCGAATTGGCTGAAACCTGTGGTCACTTTTGTTGGTCGGGCGCCCAAACCTGTGGTTCGATGTGTGCCCGACGGGTGATCATGTGATCACCGCTGACGGTGCTGTGTCGTTCGCCTTGGCGACCGCACGACCATTGTTGATCATGGTCCGGAATCGATCACCGTGACGAGACGCAGGGCGACCGGGGTGGTCCTGATCAAGGACGGTGGCACTCCGCCAGATGAATTTGATCATGGAACGAGCGAGCCGCGGCGGAGGGCGAGGACTCCGGCTCTGGCGATCTCGCCGATCGTCCGGTCATGATCAGGATGAGCGATCGGATCGTCCTGCCGCGTCAGCACGGCGACCGCGTACAGCTGGTCACCGGGGAAGCTCACGACGCCGATCTCGTGGCGCCACCGAGCCATCGTGCCGGTCTTGCCGGCCACCACGACGTCAGGTGCGGGGAAACCGGATCCGAGTCGGTGCTGCCACACCTGCCGGGCCATCAGGTCACGGATGTGGCTGCACCAGGCCGGACTCGCCGCCTCGTCACGCCACACCAGTTCCAGCAGCCGTACGCAGGCCGCGGCCGACCCGGTGCTGGCACCGTCGGCGCTGAGCTCCGGGGTGGCCGTGGCGCGGTCGTACATCTCGCACAGTGGCTCGGTCATCGTGATCGGGACGTCCAGTGCGGCGAGTTCCTCGGTCACCCCGGCCGGCCCGCCGATCGCCTCGCACAGGCCGTCCGCCGCCGCGTTGTCGCTGATGGTCAGGGCCAGGTACGCGGCATCGCGAAGCGACAGGGTGACCGGGTCCCGCATCGCCGAGATCCCTGTGGTGCCGACACTTCGGCGATCCGGGACCAGCTCCATCATCGACGCCGGATCGACCTCACCGCGATCCGCCCGGCGTGCCATCGCGACCACGATCGGAACCTTGATCACTGATGCCAGGGGCAGTTCAAGGTGTGGTTGGTGGTCGATGCTGTCGCCGGAATCGAGGGCTGTGACCCGGACCGAGCCGACCGCACCCACCCGCCGGAGCAACTCGCCGATCATGGTCGGGTCCCGGCCCGGCCGCTCGTCCCGCCGAGCACTTCGGCGCACAACGCCACCAGGGTGTCGTGCTGGTCCGGCTCGGCGCCTGAGTGCCACCGCAGCTGCCAGTGGCGGCGCAGGTCCTGGTTCACCAGCGGGATCCACGCCAGGCCCGCCTCCTCGGCATGGGCCGCATCGGTCAGGCAGGTGCAGTCGCCGGTTCCTGCCCGGGCCAGGGCGGCGACCGGGTCGACCCCGGACTCCAGCAGTCCGCCCGACAGTCCGTGTCGCTCCAACAGGACTCGGGTCGCCGGCTCGGCCGGGGCGTCCTCGGACAACAGCAACAGGGGGATGCCGGCGAGGTCGGAGGGGTGAACGGCCGGCATCCGGGTCAGCGGGTGGTCCGACCGGACACCCACGCCGAGCTCCTGACTGATCGACGCGTCACGGGCGGTCACCGGCACCAGGCCTGCGGTGTACGTACCGTCACGGACCCCCGCGTCCCGCGCGGCGGGTCCACACAGGGCAGGCACCACCGGTCGTCCGAACCACAGCTCGGCCTGCGTGATCATGGTGATGACCCGCTCCGTCGTCAGGGTCTCGGGCAGGGCGAAGTGCAGCACCTGCGCCGCGGTGGCGGTCTCGGCAAGGCGTTGCGCGAGCCCGTCGGCACGGGTCACCAGCAATCGCGCCTCGGGCAGCAGTGCCCGGCCGGCGTCGGTCAGCCGGATCTGTCGCCTGCTCCGATCGAACAGGGTGGCCCCGAGCTCGCCCTCCAGTGCCTTGATCCGTTGGCTCAACGGCGGCTGTGACATGCCGAGGACCTCGGCGGCTCGGCCGAAGTGCCCCTCCTCGGCGACCGTCACGAAGTAGCGCAGGTGCTTCAGCAGGTCCATCGCTTCCTCTCGTCCATCGCTTCTCTCCCGGTCATTGCTTCCTGACGCTCGTCGCTTCCTGACAATCGGCATCCGCGTCTCGCGTCGGCGGGCCGATCAACATTTCACCATTTTGATATGAGTCTGGACCTTTCACGCTATTGGACACAGTGTCTGTGTGTCGACCACCCTGAGGCCATGCGTGATCGTGTGGGGCAGGTACGGGTGGTGGCGGTCGTGGCGGCGGTCGTGCTGGCATTGCTCGGGGCATGTACGGGGAGTCCGCAGCCACCCGGTCCGCAGCGGCCGACCGAGCCGGTGGCTCCGCTGGGTCAGGCCCTCGCGGCGGCTCTCACCGAAGGCAGTCTGGCCGACGTACCGGTCGACGATCCCGAACGCGCCGCGGCCGGGCTGACCGAGATCCTGCGGGGGATGGACGGGCTACGCCCCGAGGTCACCGCCGGCCAGGCCCGTCCGGCGGGGGAGATGGTCGACGTACCCCTGCACCTGGTGTGGCAGTTGGGCACCCAGCAGTGGACCTACGACACCGTGGCGACCTTCCAGCCGCAGGACGGGGCGTGGGTGCTGCGCTGGGACCCGACGGTGCTGCACCCCGAACTGACTGCCACCACGCGGCTGGTCCACCAGCGTGAGGCGGCGAAGCGTGGGCGAATCCTCGGTGCCGACAACATCCCGCTGGCCGACCTGCTGCCCGTCGTCCGGCTCGGGATCGACAAGTCCCGGATGGACGCCGATGCGTCCACCGCGTCGGCTGCACGCCTTGCCCAGACGCTGGACCTGGACGTGGAGCGGTACGTGGCACGGGTCCGCGCCGCGGGTGAGAAGGCCTTCGTCGAAGCCATCGTGCTCCGTGGCCGGGGAGAGGGTGTCCCCGACGAGTTCTACGACATCCCCGGTGCCCTGCTGCTCCGCGACGAATGGGTGCTGTCGACCCGGCGCGGTCGGGCGGAGGCCGTCATCGGCACGGTCGGCGACGCGACGGCCGAGCGGGTGGCGGAGTCCGAGGGACGGATCGTCGGGGGCGACCGTGTCGGACTGACCGGATTGCAACTGCGGTACGACGAACAACTGCGCGGCGTCGCGGGACACACCGTCTCGCTGGCCTCACGAGGCCCCGCGAACACCCCGGGTGCGAGCCCGTCCCCGAGTGCACCGGAGGCGTCCCCGTCGACGAGCACCGAGCCTCGCCCCCTGGTCCTGGTGGATCCCCGGCCCGGTACGGATCTCGTGGTGTCCTTGGACGCCGTGCTGCAGGACCGGGCCGAGGCGGTGATCGCCGAGCATCCCTCGGCCACGGCGATGGCTGTGGTGCAACCGTCCACCGGTGCGGTCCTGGTGTTGGCCACCAACCCCGCTGCGGAGGGCCAGGCGCTGGCCAACACCGGCCGGTTCCCACCCGGCTCCACCTTCAAGGTGGCCACCGCGCTGGCACTGTTGCGTGCCGGGATGACGGCGGAGACGGCGTTGGAGTGCACCGAGTTCATCACCGTGCACGGTCGCCGCTTCAAGAACTACACCGACTTCCCCCGCGACCGGTTGGGCACGATGACCCTGCGCGACGCGATCGCCACCTCCTGCAACACGGCCTTGATCTCGCAGCACGCCAGGCTCGACGGACCGCAGCTCCGCGAGGCCGCGGCGAGCCTCGGCGTCGGTGTTGATCATGATTCGGGCTTCCCGGCCTTCTACGGCTCGGTCCCCGACCCCGTCGACCTGGTCGGGCTCGCGGCAGCCGGGATCGGACAGGGCACGGTGGAGGCGTCACCGATGGCGATGGCCGGACTGACGGCCTCCGTCGCGGCCGGGCGTACGGTCGTGCCGTGGCTGGTCGAGTCGGCCGAGAAGCCGACCCCGTCGGGCAAGCCGTTGACGGCAGGGGAGGCTGCGGCGCTGCAGTCCATGATGCGTGCGGTCGTGACGTCGGGTACCGGGCGGACCCTGTCATCGGTGGCCGTCGGTGCCAAGTCCGGCACTGCGGAGTACGGCACGGAGAACCCGCCGCGCACCCACGCGTGGATGATCGCGTACACCGACGACGACCTGGCCGTCGCGGTGATGATCCATGACGGCCAGTCGGGTTCGGGTGACGCGGCCCCGTTGATCAAGGAGTTCCTGGCATGAGTGCCGTACGCAACCTCGCGATCGCGTTGCTGGTCGTGGTGATCGGCTGCGGCCTGGTCATCCAGCGCCACCGGCAGTACGAATGGAGCGACCCACTCGGCACCGTGCTGTACGTCGTGGCCGTCGGCTTGTTGATCATGGCCGTACGACCCTCCCTCGGCCCCGCGATCGTGGCCCTGGCTGCCGGCGGAGCCGCCCTGTCAGTGGAGTTGCTGCAGTGGACCGAGCTTCCGGCGATCATGGTGGGCCACCTACCGGTGCTGCGGCTGGCGCTGGGCTCGCGGTTCTCGGTCATCGATGTCGGCTGGCTGCTGGTGGGGGCCATCGGCTGTTGGTCGGTCGCACGACTCGTGTCGTCGCGCCTGCGTGATCGGCCGGCGTGGAGTCGCGCGGCGGTCAGGATCGCCGTGGTGGTGGCGATCCTGCTGCTCGTCTCCGGGATCGCCCCACCGCTTCCGGGACATCTCGCGTGGGCACCGTTCACCGCATCGATGTGCGTGCTCGTGGCCGAGGTCGTCGACCTGTTGCGAGGCCTGAGTCGTGATGACGGCCGACCCACGGCCGAGGTGATCATGGGGCGACTCGTCGTCGGAACCCCCGTCGCGCTGGTGTCGGCGGCCTTCGCCCTGCCCGTGGTCGGGTGGGGGAACCGGATCGCGGCACCACTGGCGGCCGCCGTCGTCGTGGCGTGGATCGGGGTGCTCGGCGCGATGCTGGCCGTGGTGGCCGGGTGGCGCGATGGCGTACCCCAACGCTTCCGGACCATGATCGGCATCGGTGCGGCGGTGGCGGTCGTGGCTGCATCACTGGCGCTGACGTACGGCCCGCCGGGGGGGAGCTCGCCCGGGCCCAGCCCCATCACCACGCAACCGCGGCCCACCGTGGTCGATCGCCCGACCGTTGCGCCGCCGCCACCGGTGACACCACCACCGCCGGCGGGTACGGCCGCGGCGGACCTGCGGCCGTGCTCGGTGGCGGAGTTGGACGCACGCACCCAGGGCTGGGACTCGGCGATGTTCGAGACCTGGGTCACCGTCGTGGTGACGAATCGGTCCGGCACCCCCTGTGCGGTCGACGGCCTGCCCACGGTGTCGATCCTGCAGGGCCGCACTCCGCTCGAGCTGGCCGTTGACCATGTCTCGGCGGAGCGTCCCGGCACCGTCGAACAGCCACACCGTCGACAGGTCGACCCCGGCGGTGCGGTCAGCGTGCTGCTCCGTTGGGACGGTTACCGGAACCAGGCTGACCTCGAGACACCCCAGGCGCTCACGCTGCACGCCCCGGGAATCGGCAGCATCCCGGTTCGGCTCGACCAGGGGCCCGCCCCGTTCGATCTGATGGACGGTGGCAGCATCAGCGTCTCCGCGTGGCGGTGACGGTCCCGGACCACCCGCGGTAGGTGTGGAGCCCGCCGGGGCACATCGGAACGATCGGGCCACATCGGAACGATCGGGCCACATCGGAACGATCCAGGGGTTGCTCGCAGGGCTGGTCGATCTCGGCTGGCATGGCCAAGGCCCCCGTCCTGTGGGGCCGGGTGGACCGCTCGGGCGGTGGGTGTTCAGTCGGCGGAGTTGGGTGACTGCGGCGACTCCGGCGACTGGGGTGACTGCGGGCTGACCGGGGAGGCCGGGCTCTGGGCGCTGACCGGGGAGGCCGGGCTCTGGGCGCTGACGGGCGACTTCGGGCTGACCGGGCTCTGGGCGCTGACCGGTGACTTCGGGCTGACCGGTGAAGCGGGGCTCTGGGGCGAGACCGGGCTGGCCGGTGACTGTGCCGAGACCGGCGACTTCGGGCTGACCGGGGACTTGGCCGACAGCGGGGAGGCCGGGCTGGCCTGGGGTGCCTGCTGGGTGGCGCTGGCCGGGCTGGTGGCGCTGGCCGACGGGGCGGCTGCGGAGGTGGCCGAGGCGCTGGGCGAGTTGGTCGCACTGACCGGCGAGACCGGCGGCTGCGGGTTGGCCGTGGTCGACTGGGTCGCGGTGACGGCGATGCCGCTGCCCGGCACGTCTGCGTCGGCGCCCGGCATGGCGGCGAAGGTTGCGACGGGGGCGAGGACGAATGCTGCTGCGCCGCCGATGATGGTCCACTTGGTTGTCTTCTTCATGTCAATCATTCAACGTGACGTGAATGAGGTGGTCAGGAGAGTTGTGTGAGACGTTCCTCATCTGGGGTGGCACCCTTCTCATCTGGCCTCATGAACGATCGATCCCGCAGCCGTGACGGCGTCGGCTGCCCCTCGATGTGCTCGAGACCACGTCTCGATCCAGCAGATGCCTGTCGTGCCCGTACCACCGGATCCACACGCTCGTCCCAGCAGGCCGCTGTGGAGTTCATCTGGGTCCCGATTGGTGTTCACGGCCCGGTTGCCGGCCGCCTCGACGATGAGGACGGTCCCTGCGCCAGCCGAAAGGTTCGCTCCCATGTCTCTTCAGGTCAATCGTCGTCAGGTCCTCGAACTCGGTGCCGCCGTGGCCGCTGGATTGGCTGCCCAATCAGGGCTGGGGGCGGTCAGTACAGCTCGCGCCGCGACGCGCCACCATGCCCGTCAGCATGGCCATGCACATTCATTCCAGCTTCTCCGAGGGCGGTAGCTACGCCGCCGCGGGTGGTGGCGGGAGCATGATGGCCCAGCTGGCTGAGGCGGCCAAGCACGGCGTGGATGTCATCTGGTGGACCGATCATGACTGGCGTGCGCAGGCGTACGGCTACTACCCCGGGATGTCGTTGAACGGGACGAACGAGGACATGGGCGTCCGCTGGAATCCCCGTGAGCCGGAATCGGTGGTGGATCCACGGCACGAGTTCTCGGTTCGACATCGTGGACCGCACCAGCGCGACGCTGCCCTACGCGTCGAAGCGACCGCTGCCGGAGCCGACTGGGGTTCGTACTTCTTGTGGCCCAAGGGCGGGAACAGCTTCTACACGACCAATCTCAGCGACACCACGATCAGTGTCGATGTGCAGGGTGATCAACTGGGGGAGGACGCCGAGGCGGTCATCGAGGTCGGTACCTCCTACCGGCCGGCCACGGCCGGGCGCCCGGCGGGCGAGTACGTCCTGCAGTACCGGCTCGGAGCAACAGCGGGTCGCGAGTTGGCGGAGCCGCTGGTCGGTGTGGTCACCACGCGGAGCACCCGCCGCTGGCAGACCCTGAGCCTGAACCCCCTTGCCGACATCAAGTCCTTCTGGCCGGATCTGGTCGCCGAGGACTCCGTCATCAGTCGGATCTGGTTCGGGGTCCGTGCGCGCAATCGGAGCCGGGCCGTCGCCTCATTCGACCGAGCCCAGTTTCACCGCACCCGGGACCAGCTGGAATGGCCGGTGCTGACCCAACGGGCACTGATGGATGAGTTGGCTCCTCGATACCCCACCGTTCGACAGCACCTCGCCAGCGAGGTGTCCATGGTCCGCCACCTCAACGTCTTCATGCCGACTTCGAGCTGTTTCCCTATCCGGATCAGGGCGTGGCCCCGGTGTTGGACGGATCAGCCGAAGCCTGCCGGGCGATGGTGTCGTGGTACCAGCAGCGAGGCGCACTCGTGCAGTACAACCACCCACCGGTCGATGCCGCCGAGCTGATCGAGACCCGGGCCTTCGGCGCAGACCTGCTGGAAGTCTGGAATGCACCCGGCGGGGATGAGCAGCTCCTGGCCGATCGAATCAGCTTGTTCGATGTCGCCTGCCGCCATCGCATCTTCATGACCGCGACCGGAACCAGTGATGACCACACCGGCGTGAACTGGTTGTGGTTCCGGCTGAACTGCCTCACCTCGGTCTGGGCCGCGTCGACCGATCTACCGGATCTGCTGTCGGCGTTGGCATCCGGGCAGGCCTGGCTGCACCATCTGCAGCATTGGCGGGACGGTCGCATCAACCTGACCAGCGACGGCGTTCCGGTGATGGGCAAGGTGCTCACGGCCTCGGAGGCCGAGATCGTCGTGACCGTGGACAACGTGCCCAGCAACGCCACGGTGACGGTCATCCGCGGAGTCAGTGACGGTCTGGGTGACGCACCCTCGGTGGATCGAGTGGAACACCCGGCGAGTGCCTTCACCGGTGGGCCGTTCCCGATCACGATGGATCGCGGAGTGGGAGCATATCTGCGCGTGGAGGTGTACGCCGAGGACGGGATGCTCATCGGCATGAGCAACCCATGTTGGCTGCTGCCCGAGGGCACCGAGGTACCACCAGCTCGACAGAGTTCCACAGTTGCTCGATGAATCGATCCCCTCACCGGGGGCTGGCCCGAGTGCTCATCGGCGGCTCATCTCGGTTCAGGAGAGTGCTGACGGGCCGTTCGGATGGGGTGTCAGTGGTGGGTGGGAGAATGGGGTGGGCAGGTGCGGGTTGGGTGGTCGGATCGGCCGGGATCTGTTGCCTGTAAGGAAAACTCGTCGAAAAAGTTGCCCCCGACCCCTTGATCGAACAGGTGTACGAATCTAGAATTGGGGTATGAGCAACGACGCCCCCCACCGGCCCGACGGCAGCGGCCCCGACCCGCTGGAGCCACCCCAGCCGGCACCGGACGCACTCGGTCCGGACGGTCCCGCTGACCGCGACACCCCGCACCGCGACGTGACAGCCGGCACCGCAGCCGACCCGACTGCGGGGCTGCCTGCCGACACCGATGACGGTGTGTCGGGGCCGGTGGCGGCGTTGGCGGTGTTCGAGGCCGGGCTGGTCGGGCTGCTCGGCCTGGCGGAGGCCGCGTGGACGGGGCTGGCCGCTGATGAGTTGTTGGGGGTGATCAAGGGGTTCGAATCGATCCGGAACCGGATGGTCCAGATCGACCATCAGCTCGTCCACGCCAGCACCATCAACCGGTTGGCGGACCGGCAGGCGTTCGCCACGACCACCCAGCTCCTCGCCGGGACCGTGTTGATCCGCACCGCTGAGGCCGCCGGCCGGGTCGCCACCACCCGAGAACTCCGCCCGAGCGTGTCGATGACTGGGGAGCCGGTCGAGCCGCGGCGGCCGCATCTGGCCGCGGCGGTCGCGACCGGACGCGTCACCCCCACCCACACCCAGATCGCGTTACGCGCCCTCAGCAAGATCGGCAAGGTCGCCCACACCACCGCCGAACAGGTCGAGCAGGCCGAACAAGATTTGGCCAGCCACGCGCCGGTGCTGACCCCGCGACAGTTCCAGGTGTTCGCCGACAAACTCGTCGACGTGATCGACCCCGACGGGGTCCTGCCCGACGACCGGGACCACGAAGGCCGCCGCGGCCTGAACTGGTGGGAAACCCGCGACGGGTCGTGGCGGATCGAGGGCCGGATCACCCCCGCCCTGGCACACCAGCTGAATGCCGTGTTCGACCCACTCACGCTGCCCCAGGACGGACCCGACGGCCCCGACGTCCGCGACCAGCCCCAACGGACCCACGACGCACTCGAGATGCTCCTCTCCCGGATCCTCCGTGGTCCCGGGCTGCCCGAGTTCGGCGGCACCCCGACCACGGTGTTCGTCACGATCAACTACCAAGACCTGCTCGACGAAACCGGCCACGGCACCTTCACCGACGGCACCCCCATCGCCACCGACACCCTGCTCAAGATGGCCGCCCAGGCCGACATCCTGCCCGTCGTCCTCACCAGCGAAGGCCAAGTCCTCCACCTCGGCCGGTCCCAACGGATCGCGACAAAACACCTCACCCATGCCCTGTATGCCCGGGACAAGGGCTGCTCGTTCCCCGGCTGCCACGTCACCCCCCAATGGTGCGAACGACACCACATCCACCCCTGGCACCGCGACGGGGAGACCAACCTGGACAACATGACCCTGCTGTGTCGCTACCACCACCACAACTTCGAACGCCTCGCCTGGACCTGCCACCTCAACAACGACGGCATCCCCGAATGGACCCCACCCGCCTACATCGACCCCACCCAAACCCCGATCACCAACACCCGCATCCGCCACGCCGCCTGACCCGACCCCGCCAGCCCACCACCCCGACACCGCCAGTCGTCACCCCGACACACCCCCGCGTGCCGGGGCCTCCGGCCTGCCCAGAACCGGCCAGACGACCAACAGGGCCTGGCGTCGAGTCTTACGGCTGGGGAGCGGCAACTGACGGTCACGGGCGTATGCTCACCATGTCCGACGGACCCACGTCGGTGCTCGAAAAATGGGCACGCAGCCGCTCCGGTCAGGAGCCGGGCGCGCGAGACACATACGGCCTCATCACCCGTTTCTCGCGAAGGGCTTCGCCCATGTCCACCGTTTCCGATCACGTCACACGCGCCATTGCTGCTCACGTCGACCATGTGTTCGGTGTCATGGGCAACGGCAATGCCCACTTCCTCGACAGCCTTGAACGTGCCACCCACGTCACCTACACCGCGGTGCGGCACGAGGCGGGGGCGGTGGTTGCCGCCGATGCGCACTACCGAGCCGGCGGGGGACTGGCCGTCGCCACCACGACGTACGGCGCTGGGTTCACCAACACCCTGACCGCGCTTGCCGAAGCCGTACAGGCACACAGCCCACTGGTGCTGGTGGTCGGCGACGAGCCGACGTCGGGACCGCGGCCGTGGGACGTCGACCAGATCGCCATGGCCTCGGCGGTGGGTGCGCGGACGTACACCGTGGGCCGGGCCGATGCCGCGGCGACCACCGTCATCGCGATCGAGCATGCGCTGACCTACCGGGTGCCGACGGTGCTGGCCATCCCGTACGACGTGGCCAGGCTCGAGGTCGGTCCGGTTCCCGAACTGCCCGAACCCCGACTGCCGTCACCGCGAGCGCCGATGGGTCCCTTCGCGGCTGCTGCCGTGGACGACCTGGCCCGGACACTCGCGGTGGCGGAGCGCCCGTTCCTGCTGGCAGGGCGTGGCGCATGGCTCTCCGGTGCAACCGACCCACTGGGCCGTCTGGCTGATGCGACCGGCGCGGTCACGGCATCGACCGCACTGGGACGCGGGGTGTTCCCACGCTCCGAGTACGACCTCGGTGTCACCGGCGGCTTCGGGGCGGCCCGGGCGATGGAGTTGATTCGATCCGCCGACGTGGCGGTGGTGTTCGGGGCTTCACTCAACCAGTTCACGATGCGGTTCGGAGACCTGTTCGCGCCCGGGACGCACGTCGTCCAGGTCGACACCGCTCCCGCCGCGACGCATCCCCACGTCGGTGGCTTTCTTCGAGCCGATGCGGCGCTGGCGGCCGAGGCGCTGGTCGCCGCCCTGGCCAAGCTCAACGCGACACCGTCCGGCTGGCGCGACCGCGTCGACGCCGCAGCACTGGGCGAGCAGGATCCGGGCGAGACTCTGGCCTCGGACGGCAGGTTGGATCCGCGGTCGGCGGCGGTGCGGATCGGCGAACTGTTGCCCGCGGACCGGGTGGTGGTCTCCGACGGCGGGCACTTCATCGGCTGGGCCAACATGTACTGGCCGGTCGCGACACCGGACCGGATGATCATGGTCGGGACGGCCTACCAGTCGATCGGTCTCGGCTTCGCGTCGGTGCCAGGTGCCGCCCTGGCCAAGCCCGACTCCACGATCGTGCTAACCACCGGCGACGGTGGTGGCCTGATGGCGCTCGCCGACCTGGAGTCCGCGGTCCGCGTGGCCGGTGGGTGTGGTCTGGCCGTGGTGTGGAACGATCGCGCGTACGGGGCAGAGGTCAACCTGTACGGGGTGCAGGGGCTTGCGATGGGGCCGATGATGATCCCCGACGTCGACTTCGCCAAGCTGGCCGAGGCTGTCGGGGCCGAGGGGGTCCGGGTCCGCACCCTCGACGACCTCGATCGACTCGCGGCCTGGGCGGCCACCCCTCCGACCGACCGCCGGTTCCTTTTGCTGGACCTGCAGGTCTCGGGCTCCGTCATCGCGCCCTACCAGCTCGAGGTGATCAAGGTGAACAGCTGACGACCCGGACAGGTCCTGACAGATGCTGACAGGTGCTGACCAGACAGACGTCGCGGGGGCTGCGCCCAAGCCCCGCTGGTCGTAGGTTGGGTCCATGACACTCCCGAGCACCCGCATCGCCCATCCGTCCGAGGCGCCGGCGATCCGCTGGGGAATACTCGCGCCCGGTGGCATCGCCACCGCCATCGCCACGACGATGCGGGCCAACACCCGACAAGACATCGTTGCCGTCGGGTCCCGATCCACCGACCGGGCCGCCGAGTTCGCCGCCAGGTTCGAGATCCCGCGGAGCTACGGGTCGTACGAACAGTTGGTCGCCGACGACGCCGTGGACGCGATCCTGGTGGCCTCACCGCACAGTCACCACGCCGAGCAGGCGATGTTGGCGATCGAGGCGGGCAAGCACGTCATGGTGCAGAAGCCGTTCACGCCGACGTCGGCGGAGGCGCGCCGCATCATTGATGCCGCCCGGGCCGCCGATGTCACCGTGATGGAAGCGATGTGGGCCCGCTGCCTGCCGCACCTGGACGTGTTGCGTCAGCTGTTGGCCGACGGGGTGCTCGGCGAGATCGAATCGGTGATCGCCGACCTCGGCATGCATTTCGCGTACGAACCGGAGCATCGGCTGTTCAATCCCGAGCTGGCGGGTGGGGCGATGCTCGACCTCGGTGTCTACACCGTGCAGTTCGCCTCCTTCGTCCTGGGGACGCCGGGCCGCGTCCGGGCGCTCGGCACCCGCGTCGGCACCGGGGTCGATCGGCAGGTGTCGATGCTGCTGGACCGACACCCCGATCACCCACAGGCGCACGGCCTGCTCAACACGACCCTGGCGGCGCAGACCCCGAGCACCGCCTCGATCAGCGGATCAGCGGGCGCGGTGCACCTCGACACGATCTTCTACATGCCGAACCGAGTTCGCTGGATCCCGCGGAACGGTGAGCCCGAGTTGTCACCCGTCCCGGAGCTCGTCGGCCGGGAAGGCTTGGCGTACCAGTTCGCCCACTTCGCCGACCTGGTGAGTGAAGGCCGGCGGGAGTCCGACCTGATGCCACTGGACGAGACGCTCAGTGTGATCGAGACGATGGAACGCGTGCTGCAGGCGGCGTTCGACGACTGATGGCGTTCAGGCGGGTGCGACGCGCGGCTTCTTCCGACGGACGTACAGCTGTTTGCGCACCCGGGCGACGACCGTGCCGTCATCGGTCACCACGTCGGTCTCCAACCAGCGCAGCACCTTCGAGTTGTCGGCGGCCGCCGTGCGCAACTCGTCGAGCAGGTCGTCGGTGACCTCGAAGCTGGCCCGCACGGTCTCCCGGCCCGGTGCGACGAACTCGATCTCGCCGGCCCTGTCCCACACCACGTAGTCGTCACCGAGATTGCGCAGCACCATCACCATCCAGAACGGATCGGTCATCGAGAACAGTGAGCCGCCGAACAGTGTGCCGACGTAGTTCCGGCTCAACGGCCGCAGGTGGAGGGCAACCCGGGCACGGCGGAAGTCGTCGCTCAACTGCTCCACGACGATCCCGCTGAACAGGAACGGCGGCCAGACGTTCAGGAACCGCCGTACCACCGTCGCATTGCCGCCCATCGACTTCCAACTGGGCAGCTTGGGCAGCTTCACGGTTGCGCGTCCGAGAGCAGCTCGGCGCCGAGGATCTCCTCGGGGATGGCGAAGCCGTCGACCAACAGGCGGGCGTACGGGCGGAGCTCGCGACACAGTTCGTCCACCTCGGCGATGATCGCCTTCGACCGACCCGGGCTGAGTTGATCATGCTCCAGGAACCACGCCCGGTCGGCCTCGATGGTCGACAACACGTGGAGGTCGCAGACCTTGGACAGCAACCAGGGCAGCGATCCCTCGACCTGGGCGGCACCGTCGTCGGAGTGGCTCGCCCGATCGATCGCGGCGACGAACGCCTCCAGCACGACCCGATCCATGTGCACCTCGGCGGCCCGGAGCAGGTGGTGGGCCACGGCGTTCGCAATCTGTTCCGGATCCATGCCCTGGGAGCTGGCCGAGCGCATCCGACGCGCCAAGGTGTCGAGCGTGTGCTTCTCCCGGGACTCCATCAGCTGCAGGTGCCAGCCGCGATGGCGCAGGATCTGATCATTGCCGGTACGCGGCATCGCATCGATCAGTCGTTGCACCAGACCGCGGGCGGTGGTCCGCTCGATCACCGTGTCCATAGCCGAGCCGGCGACGAACTTCACCATGCCGAGGCTGTCGAGGTCACCGAAGTGGTCGCGGTAGTTGGTGAGCAGGCCACGACCCAACAGCTGCAGCAGGACGACGTTGTCGCCCTCGAAGGTGGTGAACACATCGGTGTCGGCCTTCAGCGAGGGCAGCCGGTTGGCCGACAGGTAGCCGGCGCCGCCGCAGGCCTCGCGGCAGGCCTGGATCGTGGCGGTGGCATGCCAGGTCGACACCGCCTTCGTCCCGGCGGCCCAGTTCTCCAGCAGGCGTTGGCGGTGCGGATCCACCTGCTCCCCACGCTGGCGGGCGGTGAACACCTCGTGCAGTTCGTTGACCAACTCCTCCTGGGCGAACCCGAGTGCGTACGTGTGGGCGAGGGGGATCAGCAGCCGCCGCTGGTGGGTCGCGTAGTCGAGCAGCTTGGTCTCGGTCTCGCTGTCGCGGGGAGCGAACTGGCGACGCCGTTCGGCGTAGCGGACAGCGATCGTCAAGGCGGTCTTCGATGCCGACAGCGCGCCACCCGAGACGCTGACCCGACCCTGGATGAGGGTGCCGAGCATGGTGAAGAAGCGGCGGGACCGGCTCTCGATCGGACTGCTGTAGCTGCCGTCGCGGGCCACGGACGCGTACCGGTCGAGCAGGGCCGTACGAGGTACCCGGACCTGGTCGAACACCAGGCGACCGTTGTCGACGCCGTTCAGTCCCGCCTTGCGGCCCGAGTCGCTGATCGTGACGCCGGGCATCGGGTTGCCGTCCTCGCCGCGGATCGGCACCAGCAGACAGTGGACGCCCAGGCTCTCACCGGACGTGTCGGCATGGTCGGCCGTGTGCAGCTGTGCGAACACGGCGGCCAGCTTGCCGTCGCGGGCTGCATTGCCGATGAACTCCTTGCGCGCTTCGGGTTCGGGGGTGTTGATCACGAACTCGTCGGTCTCCGGATCGAACACCGCCGTGGTCCGCAGCCCCTGGACGTCGGAGCCGTGGCCGGTCTCGGTCATCGCGAAGCATCCGGGGGTGGACAGGTCGAGCACCCCGGGCAGGTAGGTCTCGTGGTGGTGTCGCGTGCCGAGGTTGAGGATGGCGCCGCCGAACAGCCCCCACTGCACGCCGGCCTTCACCAGCAGCGAGAGGTCGCCGAAGGCGAGCATCTCGAAGGCCACCGAAGCGGCTCCGGTGTCGGCCCGGCCACCGAACTCCTCGGGGAAGCCGAGTCCGGGGTATTCGACCTCGGGCAGTGCGGCCAGTTGTTCGGTCGTACGGGCACGGTTCTCCTCGGTGGTGAGGCCGTACGCCGGGTGGAACCGGTCGTCCTTGAGGATCGTGGTGCGGGCGCGCTCGCGGATCTCGGCCCAGCGCCCATCGGTGAAGGTGCTGATGTCGTCGGCTGTCAGATCACTCATGACCCTATGTTACCCGTCGGTAGCTTCGGGTGGTAGGCCGACCCGACACGTCCCTCGAGCTCGTCCGACACGCCCCTCGAGCTCGTCAAGAGGCGACGGGCCGGACTCACCAGTCGTGGACCGAACCGTCCAACCGTCGGTTCACCGGAAGGTACTTGCGGTTGTACGGGAACCGCGCGGCGGCCTCCTCGTCGAAGGTGACCCCCAGGCCGGGTTCGTCACCCGGGTGGAAGTAGCCGTCGCGGAACTCGGCCGAGGTGTCGAACACCTGCTCGGCCCCTGCCGGGTGGTTCATGTGTTCCTGGATGCCGAAGTTGGGCACCGTCAGGTCGAGGTGCAGTGCTGCGGCGAACGCGATCGGGGAGAGGTCGGACGGTCCGTGCGAACCGGTGCGGACGCCGTACAGCTCCGCCAGCGAGAAGATGCGACGCAGATGGGTGATGCCGCCGGCATGGGTCACCGACGTCCGGATGTAGTCGATCCAACGGTTGGTGATCAACTCCTGGCAGTCCCAGATCGAGTTGAACACCTCGCCGACGGCGATCGGTGTCGTGGTGGCCTCGCGGATGATCTTGAACGCCGACTGGTCCTCGGCCGGTGTCGGGTCCTCCATCCAGAACATCCGATACGGCTCCAAGGACCGACCCAACCGGGCTGCCTCGATCGGGCTGAGCCGGTGGTGCACGTCGTGCAAAAGGTGCACCCGGTCGCCGAAGCTGTCCCGGATCCGCGCCATCATCTTCGGCGCGAAGTCGAGGTACAGCCCGGTGTCCCACACGTCCTGGGCGGGGAGGGAGCCACCGGCCGGTTCGTACGCACCGGACTTGCTGACCCCATAGGTCGAGTCGAGCCCGGGGATCGCGCACTGCGCCCGGACCGCAAGGTAGCCCTGGTCGACGTGGGCGGAGAAGTCGGCCTCCAAGGCGTCGAGGTCGGTGCCGCTGGCATGGCCGTACACCATCACGCCGTCCCGGACCGCACCACCGAGCAGTTGGTGCACGGGCAGCCCGGCAGACTTGCCCACGATGTCCCACAGCGCCATGTCGACCGCCGCGATGGCAGTCATGGTCACCGGGCCTCGCCGCCAGTAGGCGCCGCGGTACAGGTACTCCCAGGTGTCGGTGATCCGTCGGGCGTCCCGGTCGATCAACAACGGACAGACGTGGTCGCGCAGGTAGGCCGCCACCGCCAGTTCGCGGCCGTTGAGGGTGGCGTCACCGACACCGATCACGCCGTCGCCGGTCTCGATCACCAGTGTGACGTAGTTGCGACCGGGGCTGCTGACCACCACCCGAGCATCGGAGATCTTCATGGGACGACCCTACGCCGGGTCGCCGACCGGGAGACGCTAGAGTCCGGAACCCAATGTTCGTAATGCATTTCATGATGAGTGGGTTGACGTGACAACTCAGGTCCAGCTGGTTCGTGAACGACTGGGCGCCCCGTTCGGCTTCAAGGGTCGTCAGGTCGAGGAGCTGTGGCAGGTCGTGGTTCGCCTGGCCGGAGATGATCATGGGTTCGCCGGGCAGGGGATCGGCGTGCAGAGCCCGATCTGGTCCGATGCCGCGGTGGCGGACCGGCACGGCATCGACGGTGCCAATGAGGTGATGTTGGCCATCACCCGGGCCGCGGTCGAGCTGGCCGATGCCGAGCCGGTGGCCGCACCCGACGCGGTGCTCGCGGCGATCCTGCCGAAGCTGGCCGAACGGGCCCGCGAGCTGGCGGGGACGCCGGCGTTGCGGGAGACGTTCGTGCTCAACGCCCTGGTCCCGCTCGACGTCGCGCTGTGGCAGCGGTGGGCCCGTCGGCTGGGCACCACCGACCCCGCCGACGTCGTCCCCGACGAGACGAAGGCGGTACTCGCGACCGAACCGCACCCGGTCGAGCTGATGCCGGCGATCGCGTACGGCACCGACGACGCCGAGATCGACCGGTTGGCCGACAGCTCCGCGGTGTTCAAGATCAAGTTGGGGGCCGACCCGCACGGGGACGGCAACCCGCTCGCCCGACTCGCCTGGGACATCGGCCGGATGGCGGACCTGCATGAGGTGGTCGGTGACCGACCGGTGCAGTACTACCTCGACCTGAACGGCCAGTACGACAGCCTCTCGGAGGTACGACAGCTGCTCGAGGGCATCGCGGCCGCCGGAGCGGGGGAGCGGGTGGTCCTGCTGGAGGAGCCGCTCGACGAGACGAACCTCGCCGACGTCTCGGGTCTGGGTGTGCTGGTGGCCGCCGACGAATCGGCACACGGCCCCGACCACCTGCGCCAGTTGGCCGATCGTGGGTACGGTGCCGTCGCCTTCAAGCCGAGCGGCAAGACGCCGTCGGTCACGTGCGCCATGATCGCCGAGGCGCATCGGCTCGGCCTGCACGGTTTCGTCGCCGACCTGACCGCCACCCCACTGCTGGTGGAGTGGAACACCTGGTTCGCCGCCCGGCTGCCCGCGCTGCCCGGCCTCGACGTCGCGGTGATGGAGAGCAACGGCGCCCAGAACTACGCCCGGTGGGACGAGCTCGTCGACCGACTCGGCGAACCGACCGACCTGTTCACCCGTACCGACCATTACCTGACCGACTACTGATGGGATCCTCCGCATGAAGATCGCCGTACTCGTCGACCCCGCGAAGTTGTCCGCCGTGTTCGCCGAGCAGAGCCTTGCCGACCTGGCGACCCTGGGAGAGGTGACCATCTCCGACGGGGACCACCTGGCCGCCGCCCGCGGGGCCGAGGTGGTGATCACCTCGTGGGGGTCGCCGAAGCTCGAGGGGGAGTTGCTCGCCGCCACCGACGCCAAGCTGCTGATCCACGCGGCGGGCTCGGTCAAGCCGGTGGTGTCGGACGAGCTGTGGGCCCGTGGCGCCCGGGTGACCTCCTGCACCAAGCCGTTGGGACAGGGCGTCGCCGAGACCGCGTTGGGTCTGACGATCGCCGGGGTGAAGAACTTCTTCGAGGTGAGCCGCGTCGTCGCCGACGGCGGTTGGAAGGAGGGCTACGACCGGATCCGCGAGCTGTCCGACCTGCGGGTCGGCGCGATCGGCGCCGGGTGGGCCGGCCGACACTACCTGTCGCTGATGCAGGCGTTCGACGTCGAGTTGGTCACCCACGACCCGTTCCTGTCGGCCGAGCGGGCCGCCGAGCTGGGCGCCCGCAAGGTCGAGCTCGACGAACTGTTGTCGACCTGTGACGTGGTGTCGATCCACGCCCCGTCGATCCCCGAGACCCGGCACATGATCAACGCCGAGACGCTGGCGTTGATGAAGCGGGACGCGGTGTTGATCAACACCGCCCGCGGTTCGATCATCGACGAAGCGGCACTTGCGGCCCACGTGTCCGGCGGCGGCCTGCGGTGGGCCTTCCTGGACACCTTCGACCCCGAGCCGCCGGCCGTCGACAGTCCGCTGCGCTCGTTGCCCAACGTGGTGTGCCTGCCGCACCTGGCGGGGCTCACCAACAACGGCAAGCTGCGGATCGGCAAGCACAGCGTGGCCGAGCTGCGTCGCTTCCTGGCCGGTGAGCCGATGGAGTGCGAGACCACGCAGGAGGCGTTGGCCCGTACGGCCTGAGCCGCCGCCATCGTCGGGGACTGTCCGAGCGGACTGGCATGCTTGGGCCCATGGCAGCGTCCCGGTCCCGTACGAGTTCCCGATCCGCGGCCGGCGACCCCGAGGGGCCCGTCTTCGGCCGGGTGCTGTTGGTGACCGGCCCCGAGTCGTTGTTGGCCGATCGTGCGGTGGCGGCGGCGCTGGAGCGCGCGCGGACCGAGTCGCCGGAGGTCGAGACGACCGAGGCCGAGGCCGAGTCGCTCGACGCAGGCCGGCTCGCGGAGATCACCGGCGGATCGCTGTTCGCGAGCCGCCGGGTTGCGGTCGTCCGGCGGCTCGCCGACCTACCAGCCGAGCTGTCCGACCAGGTGATTTCGTTGGCCACCGATCCCGACCCCGACATCGGGGTGGTGCTCGTGCACGGTGGCGGCAACAAGGGCAGGGGTGTCGTCGACAAACTGAAGAAGGCCGGCGCCGACGTCGTCGACTGCCAGCCCCCGAAGGCGTGGGAGCTGCCGCAGTTCGTCAAGGCGGAGTTCCGACGTCACGGCGATCGGGTGGACGACGAGGTCGGGCAGGCGTTGGTCCAGGCGGTGGGTCACGACCTGCGCTCCCTGTCGGCGGCGATCGCGCAACTCCACAGTGACGCCGAGGGCGCCATCACCGCCGAGCTGGTCGGCCGCTACTTCGGTGGCCGCAGCGAGGTGACGAGCTTCGCGGTGGCCGATGCCGTGTTGGCGGGGCGCACCAATGTGGCGTTGGAGCAGTTGCGGTGGGCGTTGGCCACGGGCGCCGCGCCGGTGTTGATCACCTCGGCGCTGGCGATGAACCTGCGTGGCCTGGGGAAACTGGTCACCGCGGCCGGGGGCCAGCGGGACGCCGACCTGGCGAGGGACGTGGGCGTGCCGGCGTGGAAGCTGAAGACGATGCGGGCCCAGGCTCGGGGGTGGGACCAGCGGGGGCTGGCGACGGCGTTGACGGTCGTGGCGCGGACCGACGCCGACATCAAGGGTGCGGCCGAGGACGCGGGCTATGCCCTGGAACGAGCGGTGCTGGAGATCGTCCGGGCTCGGAGGAGCTGAGCCCGACGGCGATCAGCAGGACTGCCGACCAGCTGGCCTGACGACCCGTCGGTCAGCGCCCGACGTCGGTCAGGGGTGCTTCGGTCAGGGGAAGCGTCGGTCAGAGCGCGGCGGCGCGGGAGGCAACGGCCGACTTGCGGTTCGCAGCCTGGTTCTGGTGGATGACGCCCTTGGTGGCGGCCTTGTCGAGCAGCCGGTTCGCCCGGACGGCGAGCTCCTGCGCCTTGGCGGTGTCGCCGGCGTCGGCGGCCTCACGGAAGCTACGGACGGCGCTCTTCAGGCGCGTGCGGACAGCCTTGTTGCGCTGCCGTGCCTTCTCGTTGGTCTTGATCCGCTTCTGCTGGGACTTGATGTTCGCCACAGGGCATGCCTTCGTCTTCAGGGAATGATGAAATCGCGACACCTCGCACCCCGCGGGCGACGCGACGAGCAACTCTACCAAAGGCCCCCGATCCGACCAACTTGTCGCGTTGCCCCAGCCACGATGCCCCAGCCACGATGCCCCTGGGCGAGGCCCCTGGGCCCACCGGCCGTCGCGGATTCCTCAGACCGACCGGTCGAGTGGGGGCATCGGCGTCCACGCCGCTGCGGGGTGCCCGGTCCCGTCGGATTGCCCGGTCGGTTTGCGGAATCCACCTGCGCCGTCGACCCCGCCCGGCCGGTCCGGATCGCCAGCCCGGCCCGGACCACCCGTCCGGTTCGGATCGCCGGCCCGACCCAGACCCACCGTCAGGTCCGGAGCACCGTCCGCGCCACCCGGGACGGTTCGGAGCCCGGCGACCAGTCCGGCCGCGGTGGCGACCAGGATCGCGGTGCCGAGCACCTGGTCGCCGAGGCCGGCGGCCAGGTCGAGGCCACCGAGCTCCGGCCGTCGGGCCAGCGCGTTGTAGGCGATCACCAGCACCGTCAGCAGGGTGAGCGCCATCAACGACAGCGCTCGGACCACAACGGGGAAGGTGCGGTTGCCGTTGTTGGCCCCCGAGCTGCCGGTCAGCAGCGACCACACGATGCCCCACACCAGCACACCGACAGCGGTGCCGAGAAGCTCCTCGAGCGGTTCACCGAGCAGTGTGCGGTGGTTGAACAGCACCAGCAACAGCAGCAGGGCGGACAGCGTCAACGCCCGCCGGGTGGTCAGGCGACGCCGTACGAGCAGCAGCACCAGCAGCACCAGTGCCGCGACCGTGGCGAGCAGGATGAGGAGCTCGAAGTCGGGAGCGCCGCTGAACCGCGGCCTGGTCAGCACACCGAGTGGGGTGGCCAGCAGCATCACCCCTGACTCGGCCAGCACCAGAGCGGGGATCACCCGCCGTCGCCGGGCGAGCCGGACGGCCACCACACCGAACACGACCGCTGCCAGTCCACGGATCACGCCCACGAAGTCGCCGGTGGTGACGAAGTCGGTACTCAGCCCGGTGCCGGCCAGGTCGGGGAAGAGTGCCAGGAGGAACGTGATGCCGATGACGCCGATCATCACCGGCACCGCTCCGGCCAGCACCACGACCCCGACGGGGAGGCCGAGATCGGCCGCGTCCTCGGCGACCTGGTCGGGGTCGGGCGGGGTCCGGGCCAGTCGGACGATGCCCCACGCCACGCCGGTGAACGCCACCAGGAACCCGATCGTGACCAGCCAATTGGCCCAGGTGTTGCGTACGGGGTCGAGGTTGCGCACGGTCAGCACCGACTGCACCACCCGGCCGGTGACCAGCAACCCGAGCAGCACCCAGACCCAGCGTGCCGACATCGAGCGCCCGACCACCCCGGTGGCCCGGGTGGCGACGGTGGCGGTCACCCCGGCCGCCGCGGCGCCACCGGCGAACGCGGTCGGGTAGGCGAGGATCGAGAACATCTGGATGGTTCCGGCCAGCTGCTGTGCCAGTGGTTCGAAGCCGAGGGCACGGGAGAGTTGGTTGCCGCTGATCGCCACCACGGCGATGGCGCCGAGCACCACCAACATGACCGGGAACTCCCACCAGCGCATCGGGCGTCGGTGCCACACGACGGCGAGCACGATCAGCAGCACGATGAGGACGAGCAGCAGCAACGCCGGGAGCGGGCCGGAGATGGCCAGCAGGATCCCGGAGAACAGGCACCACACGACGACCGTCGTGACCCCGATCAGGGTGAGCCACCACCGGCCGTGGATGCACGCCACCAGGAAGAGCGTCATCACGACCAGGCTCAGCCCGTACAGCAACCACACCAGGTCCTGCGGGATCACCCCGTCGCGGTAGGTGTCGATCAGTGTCAGGCGTGCCCGCAGGGGCCCGGCGAACAGGACGAGCACCGCCGCGACCCCGATCAAGGCGTAGCAGACGGTGACCACCGCGGTGACGCCCCGGGGCCACCCCGAATCTCGGAGCCGCCCCTCGGCGACGGGTTCGACCACGATCCGCTTCACCAGGCCGTGTCCGACGCCGACCAGCCGGCCCAGTCCCGATCGCACCCTCGGGTCAGCTCCCCGGGCCAGGCCAACCTCGTCGTTCAGGACTGCCATGTCATGGCCTTCCAGGCCGAACCCCACACCAGCCAGGGTTCGTGGTCCGACCCCGACACCTCGAGCGAGACGGAGTCGTACGGGATCTCGAAGCTCGAGCGCTCCCGATGGTCGGCTCCGATCACCCGCGCGACGCCGACGTTCCAACAGACCAGGTCGTCCCGGTGCCGGGTCAGGTCGGGGCAACGGTACGGAGCGGTGCCGGCGACCCGACCGGCCGGGTCGACGAACAACAGCCCCCCAACCGTGGCCAACACCACCTCGTCGTTGTGCCACAGCAGGGCATCGGTGGCCGAGTCCAGGAACAGCTGGGCGGTACGGCTCCCGTCGCCGAGGTCGTGACGGGCCAGTACCTGTCCGTCGGCGACCCAGACGGCCCCGGCCGCGATCAGCAGGTCGGACCGGTAGTCGGAGACGGTCGTGTCCCAGCGGGACGCCCCGGTGTCGGCCTCCAGCAGCGTCAACGAGAAGTCCATGCCGATCAGGGCCACCGACGACCCGCCGACGGCGAGCGTGGCGATGGAGCCACTGCTCAGGTCTCTGCGCCAGCGTTCGGCGCCGGTCCGGAGGTCGACCGCCAGCACCGTCCCGGCGAGGTTGGCGAACACGATGGCGGTGTCGTCGAGCCGGCGCGGGGCGGCCTCGACGACGTCGGCCAGGTCGTTCACCCAGAGCCGATGCCCGGTCCGGGTCGACCACGCCACCACCTGCCGCCGCGAGGTCGTCGCCACCACGACCTCACCGAAGATCGTGGCCGTCATCACCCGGCCTCCGGGGTGCAGGGACAACCGGGGTCGCAACGTGTCGCCGTTCCGGGCGAAGACGACCAGGTCGCCTGCGTTCGAGACGCGGATCAGGCCGCCGTCGGGGGTGGGCAGCGGTGGGAGCGGCTGCGCCGTACCCCACATGGGTTCGAACCTTTCGCCGATCGGGTTGCCGACCGTCGCCAGCGGCGTTTCCTGCCACGTGTCGGGGGAGGTGTCGGGGGTGCGGATCACGGTGTCGACCGGGGGCAGCACCGATGCACCGACCGAACGGGGAGCTCCGTCGATCAGTCCGGCCTCGGCGACGATGCCGCGGCCGGGGCACCAGTCCCGGACGACTGCTTCGGTGTCGGGACCGATGGTCACCTCACCGGCCACCCGCACGCAGTCGTCGGCAAGCCCGCTGGACCGGAGCTCGGCGTGCCATGGCGTCCCGTCGGTGGTGACGCCGGTCTGTTGCCACTGCCGGTCGGGCTCGGCACCGGCGGGCAGCAGCACGATCGGCGGGAGGAAGGCATGGGGCTCCGGGTACGACCGGCCGATCAGGGCGATGGCCTCGTCGACCAGGTAGCCCTCGACCTGCTGGTCCCGCTGCAGTTCGCCGTCGGCCGGGACACCGGCGCCGCTGGCTGGGGTGATCAGCCGGCGCCAGACCGTGGCACCGACGAGGGCCTCGCCGACGCTGCTGATGGTGAGCCCGCCGAGTTTCCAGCCCATGGCCTGACTGGTGGCCGGCCCGGGGCCGAGGGAGGTCTCGACGTGGACCGCATCGCCGCCCGTACCTCCGGACCCGCCCCGGTCGGCAGCGTGCAGGGTGAGGGCGTCGCCGTCGGTCGGCAGGAAACCGTTCACCCCGCCGGTGTTGGCCACCCCACGGGGGACCAGTTCGGCCGCGCCGATCACGCCGAGCACCAGGGCCGTGACCACGCAGACCACGACCACGGCCACCCGGTGCGGCACACGACTGCGCCGCCAGGACGAGGTGGCGGCGTAGGAGTTCCAGTCCTGTACGGGGAAGGGCGCCCACGGCTCGCGAACGTCTCCGCCGCTGCGACTCATGGGCTCATGATGGCAGCCCGGCCCGGCCAGTGGCAGCAAGGCCGCCCGGCTCCGACACAGTTCGTTATCGAGGGCCGCACGTGGGAAGATGGTGTGTCCTGCCCGGTCTCCGCGACGTCGGGCACCCCAGCACCCGTCAACGTCAACACCGTCAACCATGGAAGGCGGCATGAGCGCACCCGCACCCGGTCGTACCGAACCGGCGGTGATCCGGAACTTCTGCATCATCGCCCACATCGACCACGGCAAGTCGACCCTGGCCGACCGGATGCTGCAGTTGACCGGTGTGGTGGACGAGCGGGTGATGCGTGCCCAGTACCTCGACCGGATGGACATCGAGCGCGAACGCGGCATCACGATCAAGTCGCAGGCGGTACGGATGCCGTGGACGGTCACCGGCCCCGACGGCGACACCACCCACGTGCTGAACATGATCGACACGCCCGGCCACGTCGACTTCACCTACGAGGTGTCGCGCTCCCTGGCGGCCTGCGAAGCGGCGGTGCTGCTGGTCGACGCGGCGCAGGGGATCGAGGCGCAGACCCTGGCGAACCTCTACCTGGCGTTGGAAGCGGACCTGCACATCATCCCGGTGCTCAACAAGATCGACCTGCCCAGTGCCCAGCCGGAGAAGTACGCACTCGAGCTGGCCAACATCATCGGCTGCGATCCCGACGACGTGTTGAAGGTGTCGGCCAAGACCGGCATGGGCGTGACTGAGCTGTTGGACGAGATCGTCCGGCAGACCCCGCCGCCGGTGGGGAACGCCGAGGCGCCGGCCCGGGCGTTGATCTTCGACTCGGTCTACGACACCTATCGCGGCGTCGTGACGTACGTCCGCGTGATCGACGGCCAACTGAGCCACCGGGACCGGGTGTTGATGATGTCGACCCGGGCGAGTCACGAGACCTTGGAGGTCGGGGTGATCTCCCCGGAACCGACCAAGGCGCAGGCGTTGGGCGTGGGTGAGGTCGGCTACCTGATCACCGGGGTGAAGGACGTTCGCCAGTCGCGGGTCGGTGACACGATCACCACCTCGGGTCGGCAGGCCACCGAGGCGCTGGGTGGTTACCGGCATCCGAACCCGATGGTGTTCGCCGGCCTGTTCCCGATCGACGGCGCCGACTATCCGGAACTGCGGGAGGCGTTGGAGAAGCTGCAACTGAACGACGCGGCGCTGACGTACGAACCGGAGACCTCCGGGGCACTCGGCTTCGGCTTCCGGATCGGCTTCCTCGGCCTGCTGCACATGGAGATCGTCCGGGAACGGCTGGAGCGCGAGTTCAACCTCGACCTGATCTCCACCGCGCCGAACGTGGTGTACCGGGTGGTGCTGGAGGACGGTGCCGAACACGTGGTCACCAACCCCAGCGAGTATCCGACGACCGGCAAGATCGCCGAGGTGTACGAACCGGTCGTGAAGGCCACCCTGCTGGCCCCGGCGGAGTACATCGGCACCATCCTGGAGCTGTGCCAGGCCCGCCGCGGCGTACAGCAGGGGCTGGACTACCTCTCCGAGGACCGGGTGGAGATCCGCTACACGCTGCCCCTCGCCGAGATCGTGTTCGACTTCTTCGACGCCTTGAAGTCACGGACCAAGGGGTACGCCAGCCTCGACTACGAGGAGGCCGGCGAGGAGGCGTCCAAGCTGGTGAAGGTCGACATCCTGCTGCACGGTGAACCGGTCGACGCGTTCTCCGCGATCGTGCACACCGACAACGCCTACAACTACGGACTGGCGATGGTGGGCCGGCTCAAGGAGCTCATCCCGCGGCAGCAGTTCGAGGTCCCGGTGCAGGCCGCCATCGGCAGCCGTGTCATCGCCCGGGAGACCATTCGCGCCATCCGCAAGGACGTCCTCGCGAAGTGCTACGGCGGCGACATCAGCCGTAAGCGCAAGCTGCTGGAGAAGCAGAAGGAGGGCAAGAAGCGGATGAAGATGGTGGGCCGTGTGGAGGTGCCGCAGGAGGCGTTCGTGGCGGCGCTGTCGACGAACGAGCCCGCCGAGAAGAAGTAGCCGCCGACCTGGGTCAGGCCACGATGCGAACCGGGACCTGCCGTGGTCCGCGCAGCACGGTGGTCTGCCGCATCGGGGCGCGGCCGGTGGAGGCCAGGCGGGGGAACCGGGTGGCGAGTTCGCGGATCGCGATGGTGGCCTCGAGGCGCGCGAGCGGGGCGCCGACGCAGTAGTGGGCGCCGGCGGAGAAGGCCAGGTGGTCGGCTTCCTTGGTGCGGGTCAGGTCGTAGGTGTCGGGTCGGCTGAACACCTCCGGGTCGCGGCCCGAGGCGCCGATCAGCGGGACGACGTGCTCGCCGGCGCGGACCGGGTGGCCCCCGACCTCGGTGTCAGCGGTCGCGGTGCGTCCGGTGAGCTGCACCGGCGGGTCGTACCGCAGCGTCTCCTCGATGGCGGCCCCGGCGAGGTCGGGATCCTCGGCCAGCATGGACCACTGGCCGCTGCGGTGGAGCGCCAGCACGGTGTTGCCGATCAGGTTGACCGTGGTCTCGAAGCCGGCCACCAGCAGCAGTCGACACAACTCGAGCAGCTCCTGGGTGGTCGCCGCGTCCTCCGGGGCTGCGGCGAGGTCACTGATCAGGTCCTCCTGCGGGGCGACCCGGCGAAGCTCGAGCAGGCGGCCGAAGACCTGGCCGAGTTCACGGTCTGCCTCGTCGAGGGCGCGGGCGTGGCGGACCGACCGGATCCCGTCGAGGGCACTGGCGATCGCGTCACCGTGGCGGCGGAACGCGGCCTGGTCCTCGACGGGGATGCCGAGCAGGGCGGTGATCACCTCGATCGGCAGCGGTGCCGCGAAGTCGGCGACGAGGTCGAAGTCGCCGGCGGCCTCGGCCCGGTCCAACAGCCGGTGCACGGTCGTGCTGATCATGGTCTCCAACGCCTTGATCCGGCGCGGGCTGAAGGCAGGTGTCACGAGTCGGCGGAGCCGGGTGTGGTCGGGCGGATCCAACTCCAGCAGCGACAACGAGATCCCGATGTCGGGTTGCCCACCCTCAGCGGCGACGCCGAATGCGCGGGAGCGCAACACGTCCCCGCAGACGCGGTGGCTGGTGGAGACCTTGACGCCCAGCCGGGTGGGCACGATGGGCCCCCGGGAACGGAGCTCGGCGTAGACGCCGTACGGATCGCGCCGGCCTCGGGGCAG